>NZ_JBXWPN010000001.1:0-604986 GCF_059611885.1 Ruegeria sp. CDSA193
GGTAGGGATCGAACCTACGACCAATTGATTAACAGTCAACTGCTCTACCGCTGAGCTACGCCGGAACGGTTCGCGCCGTATAGCAACCCGACTCTTCGCCGTCCAGAGGGGGGTGTGAGTTTTTTCGTCGAAAAAACATGCACACAGCGAAGGCGGGCATCCATGATAATTTGCGGTGTGTTTTGGGGAAATTGGCTCCGGCGGTAGGGATCGAACCTACGACCAATTGATTAACAGTCAACTGCTCTACCGCTGAGCTACGCCGGAACGGTTCGCGCCATATAGCAACCCGAAATTTCGCCGTCCAGAGGGGAAGCGCGGTTTTGGAAAAAAAATTACCTCGGCATCTATGGGGTTCTGGCGAAGATCGCGCCGACGGATAATTTTGACTGCGGTGCAATCAGAAATCGGCATGTAAGATCAACGAGATGGGCGAATACATTCCGTTCGGCAGCGGGCAACAGGGCAGCGGGGGTTTCGGTATAGATTCGCTCGGCCAATTCCCGGGCGGTTCCTGGCCTGGTTTCCAATGCGGACAGAATCTGTTTTTCCCGGGCGCGCCGGTGGGTGATCAACCAATCGAGCCTTTTGGCAGGGTCGTTAATCGGTGCGCCATGCCCTGCGTGGAATACGGACCAGTTATGTTGTCCTAGCTTTTCGCAAGCCGCCATGAAATCGGTCAGATCACCATCAGGTGGTGACACCAGTGAACTGGCCCAACCCATCACATGATCGGCGGTAAAGCAGACATCCCCCCAGCCCAGCGCAATATGGTTACCAAGATGACCGGGCGTATGGATCACATTCAACTGCCACCCTTCGGCGGCGATTACATCTCCATCTTCGACTTCGATATGCGGGCGGAACGCCGTGTCGATCCCTTCACCTCCGCCTGCGAGCCCCTGAGTAGCCAATTCGGCCATCACCTCACTGCGGCCTGCTTCGGGGCCTCCAAAAGCAATGATCTTTGCTTGCGTTCGTTCGGCCAGCGGTGCAGCAAGCGGAGAGTGGTCCAGATGAGAATGTGTGACAATGATGTGGCTGATCCGTTGTCCGGGTTTAACCGCGTTCAGGATTGCATCCAGATGGTCCGCATTGGCAGGGCCGGGGTCAATCACCGCAAGATCGGTTTGGCCAAGCAAGTATGTATTGGTGCCGCGATATGTCATCGGAGACGGGTTGGGGGCGAGAATCCGCCTTAGGCCCGGTTGTAACTCGTCATCTCGACCTGGCATTGGATTGAAATCGTCCGGTGCTTGCATTCTGCACTCTTTCTCTCGTCTGAACAGCCCGTTAGGTTTAACCCATGACGACGCAATGGCTCAAACTTTATATGCCGCGCAGCCTGTACGCTCGGGCGGCTTTGATTCTCATTTTGCCGGTGGTGGTGATGCTGCTGGTGATCAGTGTCGCCTTTTTGCAAAAGCACCTGGAAGATGTCACTGCGCAAATGACTCGTGCCGCATCGCGTGAGGTTACGCTGGTTACGGATGTGATAGAACATTCTGAAACGCAGCATCAGGCGGTGGCCGAACTTCGGCCCGATCTGGCCGCGCTTGATATGAAACTGCGGTTTCTCGGGATAAACGAAACGCCAGTCATCGGGAATCGCCGCTGGTATGATTTCATTGCACCTCAAGTCGAATCCGAGTTGCGCGCTTTGCTTCCCGATCTTGTAGCGGTCGCCTTGCCAAGCGGGCAGGAGGCTCGATTGTATCTGCAGACGGATTTGGGTGTATTGCAGCTAACTTTCGACCGTCGGCGATTGTCCCCAACCGCGCCGCATCAGTTGATTGTGACCGTCTTGTTCTTTGCGATCATCATGACAACCATTTCGTTTTTGTACATGCGCAACCAGCTACGACCGATCACCCGTCTGGCCGAGGCTGCACAGGCGTTCGGACGCGGGCGGGTTGTTCCTTATTCGCCAGGCGGCGCGATCGAGGTGCGGGCCGCTGGCAGTGCGTTTCTGGATATGCGCGCCCGGATAGAGCGTCAGATGGAGCAGCGCACCATGATGCTGTCCGGTGTCAGCCACGATTTGCGAACGCCTTTGACGCGTCTCAAGCTTGGGCTGTCTTTGTTGCCCGAAGGTGAGGCAGCGCCATTGCAACAGGACGTGGATGAAATGCAGCTATTGCTGGACGCGTTTTTGGACTTTTCCAAAGGAGCGGCAGAAGTGGCGCCGGAATCCGTAGACCCTGAGAGGTTCCTTCGGCAGATCGTCAAGGATGCGTGCAGGGCAGGGCATAAGGTCGAATTGGTAAAGGTTGATGGCGCAGGAACCGCGATGTTGCGCCCGACGGCTATTCGTCGCGCGGTAGAGAACTTGATCGGGAATGCGGTCAGGTACGGAAATCGCGCTGAAATCAGCCTGTCGGTCTCCTCCAAATCGCTGCGTATCCGCGTCGAAGATGATGGTCCGGGTATTCCGCCCGAGCAGCGCACCGAAGCGGTCAAACCTTTCTCGCGATTGGATCCGGCGCGCAACCAGAATCGGGGCAGCGGTGTTGGTCTGGGGTTGGCCATTGTGGCAGATGTCGCCCGAGCCCATGGCGGCGTGCTTCGATTGGGCAAAAGCGAAGATCTGGGTGGTCTGTGTGCCGATATTATCATCGGTCGCTAGATCATCGTGCACCGGACCTCTGCTCTGCCAAATCCGGTGTGAGTTCATCTTGGATTGTCGGATGTTCAGTGACCGATAAACTGATTCAAACGCCTGAAAAGTTACCGGGATATCCCGAGCGGGAATCGAAGATATGTCCTGAAATCGTCGGGCACTTGCCTCGCAACCTATTGTTAGGTCGTGGAGCATCTCTCTCGATTTTCGGGCTGATCGATCGTTGTTTTTAAAGGGAAATTTGCGGATTTTGGTAGGCCCGGAGGGACTCGAACCCCCAACCAAAGCGTTATGAGCGCTCTGCTCTAACCAATTGAGCTACAGGCCCGCCTAGGCGCTTTGCCTATCATGGTGAACGCCCGCGTCAAGCCTGACCGTTGCAACATCTCCAACAATCGACTAACCCGCGCGGGAACCATTCAAAAGAGGTTGGCCATGACAGCGGGCAAAAACGGAATCACCTACGCGGATGCGGGCGTTGATATTGATGCGGGGAATGCTCTGGTCGACCGGATAAAACCTGCTGCCAAGCGGACCAACAGATCCGGCGTGATGAGCGGGCTGGGCGGGTTCGGCGCATTGTTCGACCTGAAGGATGCAGGTTATCGGGACCCGATTCTTGTCGGCGCCACCGACGGTGTTGGCACCAAGTTGCGGATCGCGATTGATACAGGCCTGGTCGATGGCGTCGGTATCGATCTTGTGGCCATGTGCGTCAACGATCTGATCTGTCAGGGTGCCGAGCCACTTTTCTTCCTCGACTATTTCGCAACAGGCAAACTGGATACCGAGACCGCCGCACGGATTATTGAGGGCATTGCCGAAGGCTGCGTTCAATCGGATTGCGCATTGATCGGTGGCGAAACTGCCGAGATGCCGGGCATGTATCCCGATGGTGATTTCGATTTGGCCGGGTTTTCGGTCGGTGCGATGGAGCGCGGCGCACACCTTCCTACAGATGTTCAACAGGGTGACGTGTTGCTTGGGCTGGCCTCAAACGGGGTGCATTCCAATGGCTATTCGCTGGTGCGCAAGCTGGTCGAGCTTTCGGGCTTGGGTTGGGATGCGGCATCGCCCTTTGGGGATGGATCGCTGGGCGAGGCACTGCTGACCCCGACGCGCCTTTACGTGAAACCTGCGCTACAGGCGATCCGGACAGGCGGGGTGCATGCGCTCGCCCATATCACCGGCGGTGGCCTGACAGAAAACCTGCCACGGGTGCTGCCCGAAGGGCTGGGTGCCCAGATCGACTTGAACTCCTGGGATTTGCCCCCCGTATTCCGCTGGATGGCAGAAACCGGCGGTATTGCTGAATCCGAGATGCTCAAGACTTTCAACTGCGGCATCGGCATGATCGTGGTTTGCGGCGCAGAGCAGGCCGACGACCTGTCGGCACTGCTGGCCCAAGCTGGTGAGACGGTTTCGCGGATTGGCACCGTAACCGACACCGCAGGAGTGGCCTATTCGGGCAAATTGCTGTGAGCCATAAGCGCGTCGCCATTCTGCTCTCAGGTGGGGGGTCGAATATGGTCTCTCTGGTCGACAGCATGACCGGTGACCATCCGGCCAGACCTTGTTTGGTCTTGTCGAACGATGCTGAGGCTGGGGGACTGAAAAAGGCAGCTGATCGGGGAATTGCAACGGCAGCCGTAGATCACCGGCCATTCAAGGGCGACCGCGCAGCTTTTGAGGCCGAGCTGCTGAAACCGTTAGAGCAAGCACAACCGGACATCGTGTGTTTGGCTGGGTTCATGCGGGTGCTGACCGGTGATTTCGTCTCGCGCTTTCAGGGTCGGATGCTGAACATCCACCCGTCACTGTTGCCAAAATACAAGGGTCTGAACACCCATGCCCGTGCGATTGCAGCAGGTGATATCGAGCATGGATGCTCGGTTCACGAAGTGACCGCAGCGCTGGACGATGGCCCAATCTTGGGGCAAGCCCGCCTGAATATTGAGGCTGGAGACACTCCTGAGACTTTGGCGGCGCGCGTTCTGACCTACGAACACAGGCTTTATCCGGCCGTATTGCGCCGCTTTGCCGGAAATGACCGCACACCGGTGCTTTTGCCGTGAATCCCGCGGGGTGATTTACACGCGGTTGCCATTCGGCCTATGGTTCGCCCGACGGCCCGGAAACGTGTAGGACTGACGGGTGATTAAAAACAAAAGCAAGAATAGCACCACGAATGAAAACCCTCACGACGACGCAAGAGCTGGCCGATTTCTGCAAAGCGGCTGCGGCCTTTGATTACGTAACCGTAGATACCGAGTTCCTGCGCGAACGGACCTACTATTCAAAACTTTGCCTGCTTCAACTGGCGGTTCCGTCGCCCGACGAAGACAGCGCCGTTTTGGTCGACCCGTTGGCCGAAGGGATGACTCTGGAGCCTTTGTACGAGCTCTTCGCCGATGAAAGCGTGGTCAAAGTATTTCACGCAGCCCGTCAGGATCTAGAGATTTTCTGGGTTGAGGCGGGTGTGTTCCCCAACCCTCTGTTCGACACGCAGGTCGCTGCTATGGTCTGCGGATTTGGCGAGCAGGTTGGCTATGAAACCCTGGTGCGCAAGATTTGTAAGGAAGGCGTGGACAAGACCTCTCGATTCACCGACTGGTCACGCCGCCCGCTGTCCGAGGCGCAAAAGACCTATGCGCTGGCGGATGTAACGCATCTGCGGAAAATCTATGAATATCTGGCGGCCGAGCTGACGAAAACCAAGCGCAGCCATTGGGTCGCCGAAGAGCTGCGCACGCTGACGCAATCCGGCACCTATGAGATCCAGCCCGAAAATGCGTGGAAGCGTATCAAAACCCGGACGAACTCGGCCAAGTTTTTGGCTGTTGTTCGCGAGTTGGCCGAGTTCCGCGAAGCCTATGCGCAGGAAAACAACGTACCGCGCAGCCGGGTGTTCAAAGACGACGCGCTGATCGAACTGGCATCGACCAAGCCGAAATCTTTCTCAGATTTGGGTGGATCGCGTCTGCTGCTGCGCGAGGCCCGCAAAGGGGTCATTGCGGATGGGATTCTGGCCGCCGTCAAAAAGGGTGTGAATTGCCCACCAGAAAAATTGCCCAAGATTGATACCAGCCGTGACAAGTTGAAGGTAAATCCTGCGCTTGCCGACCTATTGCGGGTGCTGCTGAAATCAAAAACGGAAAGCTCGGGCGTGGCCGCCAAACTGATTGCTACCAGTTCCGAACTGGATCAGATCGCAGCCGGAGAACGGGAATTACCTGCAATGTCCGGTTGGCGGTTCGAGGTATTCGGCGAAGACGCCCTGAAACTGTGCGATGGCAAAATCGCCCTGGCAGCTAAAGGGCAGACCGTCACGGTCGTAGAGCTTTAGCAGGAATTATCTGCGGCGGGATTCCAGGGCATTTTGTTCCCCGTTGACGCGGACCAGCCGAATGTTTGCAAGCTCGTCTCGGCTGATATTGATTGCATTGGATACCCTTCGGGACCGTTCGGTCCCCTGGCTTGTCGCATATGACGGGTAGTCGACACGGAACGTGAATTCGAGAATGCCGTTTTTTGCATTCTCTTCGCTTTCAACACGAACAAGCCGCGCATTATATGCACCCTGCCTTGCAGCAATCCCAGTCGTGTAAACGATAGCTCCATTCGGAATTGGATCGATCCGCAATTCTTCGATCTTGGCGATCGGGAAGCTCTTATCCTCGGGTGGCTTCTTGGAAAACAGGCCAACACCATCGTCTGTCTGGGGAACCAGCGCATTTGCATCGTTCACCGAGACTTCAGAGGGTGCCGGAGTACTGGACCCAAACCAGTTTGTCGGGTTGACCCGAGAATCACGCCAAGCGCTGCAAGCCGACAGGGTCAAGGCAGCAGCCAAAAGAACAGACAGTGATTTCTTCATCGTCACAACACCCAGAGCAGTCTATATGGCAATGAGTTATCGCACTTTTCCGGGTTTGAAAAGCCACGTGGGGGGCTGGACAGATGCTGGTCAGGATCATAGTTCAAAAAATGTGAACCCAATGAGAGGACAGCCCCGAGATGGCGACACCTGCTTTTGAAGAAATCGTCGAAGATTTCGAATTCCTGGAGGACTGGGAAGACCGGTACCGCCATGTCATCGAGCAGGGGAAAGCGATGGCGCCATTGGATGATGCGTTGAAGGTGCCTGCAACCAAAGTCCATGGTTGCGCCAGCCAGGTCTGGCTGCATCCCAGTGTCGAGGGAGGGGCCTTTCATTTTGACGGCGACAGTGATGCTCTGATCGTGAGGGGGCTGATTGCGGTTCTGCGATCCCTATATAACGGCCTGCCGGTTCAAGAAGTCCCGCAGGTTGACGCAGGAGGCGAACTGGCGCGGCTGGGGTTAAACGATCATCTTTCCGCGCAACGATCTAACGGTTTGAGGGCGATGATCGACCGTATCCGCGAGGTCGCGATAGAGGCCGCCTAAAGCGGGCGGTTGGCCCAGTCGCTCAGCGTGGATTGCAGATCACCATAACCGGTAAAACGGCGCTCGAAAGCCAGGCCCATTCGGTCTGCGCACTCCTTGGCCCGTTCGGTCAGAGCCGCATCATCAGTCTGTGCCTGATAAACCAGTTTCGTGTAGTTGCCGAAATACATTTCCCTAAGCTCGGGGTGGCGATCCAGCCCCAGCGGCTTCCAGACGAAGGCATCGAATTGACGTGCCAGAAAATCTGTTAGGTAGAACGCTGTAGTTTCATCCTCGCCGCGATTTTCAAAGACCTGGTTCCCCTCGAAGAAAGAATAGCAGTGGGGCCCTTTAATCATCTCCACGCCCATCTCCCCGCAGGCTTTCTGCAACAGGCCACCGGTGCCGCAATCTGCGTAGACGACATAAACTTTATCGTATTGGTCGCGGTGTTTGGCAACGGCCTCTTCCACCGCCTGCGTGATCCGTTCCGGGTGGATGTGCAAGATGGCGGGCAAGCAGGTCAGTTCCATATGATCCCAGCCATTACGACGCTTTAGGTCCAGGATTTCCCGCGCCAGCGCACCGCAGGCCAATAACAGAATTCGCCCTGCGCCGTGATGGTCTGAATAGCCCTGCGTTGTCAGGCTGGCGTCGTCGGGAAGTTGGTCCTGAGTCATTTCGCGCCTCTTTCTCGTTATCTAGAAAATCGGCTTATTCGGTGGCTGGCAAGCCCGTATTCGACACATAATGTCGGCTTCGGATCAGGGTAGGGTGAATAAATGAAAAAGGCCGCCCGAAAACCGGACGGCCCTGAAATGGTTTAGATGTCGATCAACCCGCCAGCTGATTGTGCTTGCGCGAGACAAAATCCTTTGCCGTCTCAACAGCTACGGCCGCGTCACGGCAATAGGCATCAGCACCGATCGCCTTGCCGAACTCTTCGTTCAGGGGCGCACCGCCAACCAGAACGATATAGTCGTCGCGCCGACCCTGTTCGATTAGTGTGTCGATCACGACTTTCATATATGGCATGGTCGTCGTCAGCAGGGCCGACATGCCCAGAATATCGGGCTGTTCGGTATCAAGCGCTTCCAGATAGTTTTCGACGGGGTTGTTGATGCCGATATCAACAACCTCGAATCCGGCGCCTTCCATCATCATTGACACCAGGTTTTTGCCAATGTCGTGAATGTCGCCTTTAACAGTGCCGATCACCATTTTACCAACGCGCGGTGCGCCGGTTTCGGCCAGCAGCGGCTTGAGGATAAACATGCCGCCCTTCATTGCGTTTGCGGCCAGCAAGACCTCGGGTACGAACAGAATGCCGTCACGGAAGTCGTGGCCCACAACCGTCATACCGCCGACCAGTGCCTTGGTCAGGATGTCATAAGGTGTCCATCCGCGCTCCAGCAGGATGTTCACACCTTCTTCGATTTCTTCTTTCAGACCGTCGTAAAGGTCATCGAACATCTGTTCGACCAGTTCGTCGTCGTTCAGTTCGGACAGGACGATGTCTTCTTCATCGGACATGGGGCGTTTCCCTGAGCTGTTCGGGCCTTGCGCCCGTGGTGGCATTTTTTCCGTTTTGGCCATTTCGCCGTAATACTACTGTGACGATTGCGACCTTGGCAGTTCCGAGACCGACCTATAGGCCAAATTTGTCGTTATCTCGACGTCATTTTACACATGAACATCCTGCAATTCGTTCAAATGCACCAAATGTCCAGGGGCCGATTGGGGCTCTGATGCTGTCTTAGCAAGGTAATTGTGCCGCTTGCCGGACCGGTCGATATTCCATATACCAAATGACATGAACAAAAGTAGAACAAACCTTCCTTCGGCCATTGCCAAGGGGCGAGCAGCCACGGAAAATACGGCAGGCAGATTCGAACGGTTTGACACAATCCCCTGCGATGACGGCTGGGGGTATGATGACGATCTTCCTCCGTTGCGGACTGAAGTCAGGCACGAGACGGCACGCAGCATAATCACTTATAACCGCTCCCCCGACTTGCCATTTGATCGCTCAATCAACCCCTATCGGGGGTGCGAGCACGGCTGCATCTATTGCTTTGCACGGCCCAGCCACGCCTATCTGGGTCTGTCGCCGGGGCTGGATTTTGAGACGCGCTTGATTGCCCGACCCAATGCGGCCGAGCTTCTTCGCAAAGAGCTTTCTGCGAAAGGTTACAGTGTTGCGCCGATTGCGATTGGAACCAATACCGACCCTTATCAGCCAGTTGAAAAAAACCTTGGAATCACAAGGTCTTGTTTGTCGGTGCTTACTGAGTTTCGCCATCCGGTTGCGATTGTGACCAAGGGGGCACTGATCGAACGTGACCTCGATCTGCTCGCACAGATGGCGGAACAGGGTTTGGTTCGGGTCGGGATATCTCTGACCACGTTGGATGCGGATTTATCGCGCCGAATGGAGCCACGGGCGCCCGCGCCAAATCGGCGCCTGAAAATCATTCGCAGGCTGACCGAAGCGGGGGTTCCGGTGCGGGTCATGACCTCTCCTTCAATTCCCGGTTTGACAGATCATGAGATGGAAAGCCTGTTAGAGGCGGGCAGGGATGCCGGGGCGGATGCAGCAAGCTGGATTATGCTGCGGTTGCCGCGCGAAGTTTCGGAACTTTGGCAAACCTGGCTGCATGAGCAAGAGCCAACGCGCGCCGAAAAAGTCATGTCCAAGCTTCGGCAAATGCACGGGGGCAGGGACTATGATCCGCGTTGGGGCCACCGAATGCGCGGTGAGGGCGAATATGCCGAGATGGTGGCTAAACGGTTTTCACTGGCTGTAAAGCGGCTAGGCCTTGCAACGCGCACCCCGAAGCTGCGGTGCGATTTGTTCAATATCCCGCCCCAAGCCGGAGACCAGTTGACGCTGTTCTAACAAATCAGCCCCGGATTCTGGTCCGGGGCTGTTTGGTTTGTTGGGAATCGAAATCAGCGTTTTTCGATGTCCACGTAATCGCGACTGGTTTCGCCCAGATAGAGCTGGCGCGGGCGGCCGATTTTGTTCTGTGGATCTGCGATCATCTCTTTCCACTGACTGACCCAGCCAACGGTGCGCGACAGTGCGAAAATCGGGGTGAACATCGACGTCGGGAAACCCATCGCCTCGAGGATGATTCCCGAATAGAAGTCCACGTTCGGGAACAGTTTCTTTTCGGAGAAATACGGATCTTCCAGAGCCTGTTTTTCCAACGCCTTGGCGACCTGCAGCTTGGGATTGTCCTCAATCCCAAGCAGATCCAACACTTCGTCGGCGGATTGCTTCATAACCTTGGCGCGCGGGTCAAAGTTCTTATAGACGCGGTGACCAAAGCCCATCAGGCGGAACGGATCGGCCTTGTCTTTGGCGCGTGCGATATATTCCGGGATACGGTCAACCGTGCCAATTTCTTCCAGCATTTCAAGGCAGGCCTGGTTTGCGCCGCCATGGGCAGGGCCCCAAAGACACGCGATACCAGCGGCAATACACGCAAACGGGTTCGCCCCCGAGGAGGAGGCCAAACGCACAGTCGAAGTCGAGGCATTCTGTTCGTGATCCGCGTGTAGAGTAAAGATGCGGTCCATCGCGCGGCTGAGGATTGGGTTCACCTCATATTCTTCGGCAGGGACGCTGAAGCACATGCGCAGGAAGTTTGAAGCATAATCCAGATCGTTGCGCGGGTACACGAAGGGCTGACCGGTGTGATACTTGTAAGCCCAGGCAGCGATGGTCGGCATCTTGGCGATCAGACGATGGGATGCTACCTCACGCTGATGCGGGTCCGAAACATCGGTCGAATCGTGATAGAACGCAGACATCGCGCCCACGACACCAACCATGATCGCCATCGGATGCGCATCACGACGGAAGCCACGATAGAAATACTGCATCTGTTCGTGCAGCATGGTGTGGCGGGTGATCGTGGTTTCAAACTTTTCCAGTTCCTTGGCCGCCGGCAGCTCTCCGTAAAGCAGCAGGTAGCACACTTCGAGGAAATGCGATTTCTCGGCCAACTGGTCGATCGGATAGCCACGGTGCAGCAGTTCACCTTTTTCGCCGTCGATATAGGTGATGGTGCTGTCGCAGCTGGCTGTCGAGGTGAAGCCGGGGTCATAGGTGAACACATCCGCTTCGCTGTACAGCTTGCGGATGTCGATGACATCAGGTCCCACGGTAGGCGAATGAACCGGCAACTCGTATGTTTTACCATGTACGGTCAAAGTGGCTGATTTATTGCTGTCGGTCATAATGTCCCTTCCTCATTCATACGTGAAACGGATCGTCGTCCGTTTCGGCGGGCAACGGTTGCGCACAGGGGCGCAGCCCGGGTGTTAGCGGAGCAGCGTTACCCAAATGTGAAACCTTTGGTTATGTCGCTGCGTCGGAGAGCCGTGCCAGGGTTTCATCCCGCCCAAGCACAAGCATCATATCAAAAACCGAAGGCGTTACAGCCCGACCAGCCAATGCAGCGCGCAATGGCCCTGCCAGCTTGCCAAACTTTAGCCCTTTCGCTTCTGCAAACGAGTTCAGGGCACTCTCCAGTTCGTTCCGGGTCCAGCTAGCATTTTGCACGTGCGGCGTCAATTCACTCAGTATACCGTCGGATACAGAGGACAGCGCCTTTGCAGCCTTCTCATCAGGTTTGATCGGGCGTGACGTCAGCACAAAATGGGCTTTTTCAAGGAGTTCCGGGAATGTGCGTGCCCGATCCTTGAGGCAATACATCGCACGTTCCAGATCACCTGATTGTGCATTGGTGAGAGCGGGCAGTCCCGCCGCCGCCAGGTATCCCTGAATTTCCTGCCGCAACGCGGCATCGACAGTGATTGGAATATGCTGACCACATAGATTCTCGAGCTTTTTCAGATCGAACCGTGCAGGGCTTTTACCGATTCCAGTCAGATCGAACCACTCTTTCGCCTGCTCATCTGTAAAGAATTCGTCATCCCCATGGCTCCAGCCGAGACGGGCTAGATAGTTGCGCATACCCGCGGCCGGGTACCCCATCGCCTGATATTCTTGGGCACCCAAAGCTCCGTGACGTTTGGATAGTTTCTTGCCGTCCGGACCATGAATCAACGGAATATGTGCCCAGACCGGAACATCCCAACCCATGGCTTCATAGATCATCATCTGGCGTGCGGCATTGTTCAGGTGATCGTCGCCCCGGATAACATGGGTCACACCCATGTCGTGATCATCCACAACAACCGCCAGCATATAAACCGGTGTTCCGTCCGAGCGCAGCAGGATCATGTCGTCCAACTGATCGTTGCGGATTGTCACGTCGCCCTGAACCTGATCGCGGATCACGGTGACCCCGTCCCGCGGTGCCTTTATGCGGATCGCATATGGGGCGTCAGGTTGGGTCGAAGGGTCAGCGTCGCGCCAGGGGCTCTGGAACAGCGTCGATTTTCCCTCTGCACGCGCCTGTTCGCGAAAGGCTGTGATCTCGTCCTGGGTCGAAAAACATTTGTAGGCTTTGCCGTCCGCTAGCAGCTGATGTGCCACTTCAGCATGACGCGGGGCGCCTTCGAATTGGCTGATCACATCGCCATCATGGTCCAGGCCCAACCAGGACATCCCCTGAAGAATTGCTGCAGTAGCCTCTGGGGTTGAGCGTTCGCGGTCCGTGTCTTCAATCCGCAATAAGAACTTGCCACCACGTCCCCGAGCAAAGAGCCAGTTGAACAATGCAGTGCGCGCGCCGCCGATGTGAAGAAAACCAGTGGGTGAAGGTGCAAAACGGGTGACGACCTGATCGGACATAGTGTGGATTAACCTTTTGGTAACCGTGTCGGGCTTAACTTGGCGCCTGTCTAACGAGCCCGAAGGACGGGGGCAACCATGCGTGTTCTGGCACGGGTCGAGACCGCATTGCTGAACCAGACAGGCTATTTGTTTCAGTGGTCACCAGTGTGCTTGGCCATTGGCATCGGCCTGTATTTCGCGCTCCGGTTCGAGCCGGGGTGGCAGATTTACATTTGTTTCAGCGCGGTGATTGTTGCGGCTATGGGGATGGCCCGCAAATCGCGGTCTGGCTGGGCTTCGTTGGCAATCGGGGGGACGCTGATCGCTGCCGGGTTTATCCTGGCCGGCGCACGTGCCCATACGGTGGCAGAGCCGGTTCTGTCTTGGCGGTACTATGGCCCGGTCGAGGGACGTGTTGTCGCCATAGACCGCTCTGCGTCGGATGCGCTGCGGGTGACGCTCGATCGGGTGCGATTAGGGGACGTGCCCTTGGATCGACGACCGCGGCGCGTCCGACTTTCCCTGCATGGTGGGGATGTCGCGCTGGTTCCTGGGCAAAGGATCATGACAACAGGTCATCTGTCGCCGCCTCAGGGGCCGGTAGAGCCCGGCGGTTTCGATTTCCGTCGCCACGCATGGTTTCAACGTTTAGGGGCAGTCGGATACACGCGCGTACCGGTGTTGTCGGTTGCCCCGCCGGACAGGACCAATCTCCGCATCACGGCGTGGAGGACGGCGATCTCTGAACATGTGCGCGCATTGCTGCCTGGAGAGGTCGGAGGTTTCGCCGCGGCTGTCACGACGGGTGATCGCAGCGGAATGGGTCAGGAAACGCTGAACAATCTACGGGCATCTAATCTGGCTCATCTGTTGGCGATATCCGGATTGCATATGGGGTTGTTGACAGGTTTTGTTTATCTGATCTGCAGGGTCACGCTGTCTGCTGTCCCGGTGCTCGCTCTTAGACTTCCGGTCCGCAAGATTGCAGCGGTTTGCGCCTTGGTCGCGGCAGTTGTTTATCTATTGCTGTCTGGCGGGAATGTCGCAACAGAGCGGGCCTTTATCATGGTCAGCGTAATGCTGGGGGCCATTTTGATCGACAGAAGGTCAATTTCGCTACGCGCGGTGGCCGTCGCTGCCCTTATCGTGCTGTCGTTGCGACCAGAATCTCTGTTAAGCCCCGGTTTTCAAATGTCCTTTGCTGCAACAACGGCACTGGTGGCCGTTTTCGGAGCCTTACGCGGTTTCGGTTCTGCTTTCGGGCCGAAATGGCTACGGCCCATTATCGGGGTGTTGATGTCATCTGCCATAGCGGGGCTTGCCACCGCACCGATTGGGGCGGCGCATTTCAATTCACTGTCTCACTATGGGCTGGTTGCGAATATGCTGTCGGTCCCGGTGATGGGAACCGTCGTGGTTCCTGCGGCCGTTATTGCCGCAATCCTGGCGCCATTCGGGCTTGAGTGGATTGGGCTGGCGGTCATGGGGGCAGGTTTGGAATGGATTCTGGCGGTTTCAGACTGGATCTCGGGACTGGAAGGTGCGCAAGGTTATGTGGTCAGTCCACCGTCCTACGTCTTGCCCATATTTGCATTGGGCGCGCTCTGGATCGCCTTGTGGCGCGGTGGGGCAAGGTGGGTCGGCGTCGCACCTTGCATGGTGGCGATTGCGCTTTGGGGGCAGGGTAACCGTCCGGAAGTTTTGGTCGCAGACTCCGGTGGGTTAGTTGGTGTGATGACTGATCAAGGGCGCGCGCTGAGCAAGGAAAAGGGCAGCAAATTTATTGCAACCGTATGGCTTGAAAACGACGGAGACGGCGCGAGCCAGAAAACTGCCGCAAATCGCTGGCCCGATGGGAAAGATCTGTCGCAAAGATATTTCTGGCAGGGCAAAGAGCTGATTCACCTCACTGGCAAACGATCTGCGCGCGAATTCAGCGAATGTGGAGATGACCAAATCGTCATCTCTGCTGTTCCGGTCCAGCTGTCCGGCACCTGTATGGTGATTGATCCCGAGTTGTTGAACAAGACAGGAAGTATTGCACTGTCCGGCGGAAACGTAATGACCAGTGCCGAAGTCATAGGCAAAAGGCTGTGGTCGCCAGACAACTAAAGATCAATAGCTTCGGATCAGCCCAACCAAACGGCCCTGAACCTTGACCTTATCTTCGGGCAGTACACGCGTTTCATAGGCCGGGTTGGCAGCCTCAAGCGCTATCGCCTGACCTCTCCGATAGAACCGTTTGAGCGTTGCTTCCTGATCTTCGACCAGCGCGACAACGATATCGCCATTATCAGCCGCGGAGGTTTCGCGGATGACGACCACATCGCCGTCGTTGATGCCAGCGTCAATCATCGAATCGCCGCGTACTTCAAGTGCGTAGTGCTCGCCTCTGCCGGAAACCATGCTTCCGGGGACGGCAACGCGGTGCGAGACATGGCTGATCGCCTCGATCGGAACACCTGCTGCGATGCGTCCCATGACCGGCAATTCCATTGCGTCTACGGTCACTGGTTCGAAATTCGCGGGGCGTTTGCCTTCGGGCTTGTCACCTTCGATAACACGGGGTTTGAAAGCGACTGTTGGCTCTCCTCCCAGGCTTTCAGGAAGTTTGACGATTTCGATGGCACGGGCACGATGGGCCAGACGACGGATAAAGCCGCGTTCTTCAAGCGCTGTGATCAACCGATGGATGCCGGATTTGGACCGCAGGTCCAGCGCAGCTTTCATTTCATCGAAACTTGGGGGGACGCCATCCGCCTGAACGCGTTTATGGATGAACTCCAACAAATCCAACTGCTTCTTGGTCAGCATTGCTCACACCTCGTCGCTCATGCGTTTTCTTTTGTTCTACGCATGTTCACGTTTTGTGTCAATGATCTTGTAGGGACTCAGATCGGAAGGAACATCACTTCGTCTCCGGCCAGGCGTGCCGGGTCATTGGGTTGCCGAACCAAAAGCGCGTTTGCTTCGGCAAGCACGCTGAGCAGCGAACTGTCCTGGTTTTGGCAGGCTTTAATTCCATCACCAGTCACGATAGCGCGCATGTAATGCTCGCGCGGCCCATTCGCTGGGATAGCCTCAGTTAAATTGGCGCTTTGAAGCGGGGTCAGAACCTGTTCCAGGCCCAGCATCTTACGGATCATCGGGGCAAGAAACAGATAGCTGCAAACCATTGCGCTGACCGGATTACCCGGAAGTCCAACCATCACGCTATCGCCCAAGCGACCGGCCATCAGCGGTTTGCCGGGGCGCATGCGGATTTTGTAAAAACTCCGCTCCAACCCCAGTGCGGTGGTGACCTGAGAGACAAGATCATAATCCCCAACCGAGGCACCGCCGATCGTAACCACCAAATCAACGTCGGCTGCTAGGGCAAAGGCGGTCTCGAGGGACGAAACCGTGTCAGAGGCGATGGGCAGAACCCGCACATGCGCTCCAACATCCTCTAGCAAGGCTTTGATACCAAAGGTGTTTGAGGCGATTATCTGATCCGGTCCCGGTGTTTCGCCGGGCATGATCAATTCATCCCCGGTTGCGATCAGCGCGACCACGGGTTTACGTGCAACCGGCACCATGGGGATATTCATCGCCGCCAAAAGCGCCAGATCCTCGGGGCGCAAACGGCGTGGGGCCGAGATCTTGGCCCCAATTTCGAAATCGACGCCTTTGGGGCGAATGTTAGATTTAGGGCCCGGCAGATCTGAAATCGTGATTAGGTCACCTCGGCGATCAACATCCTCTTGAATGATCACAAAATCTGCACCTTCAGGAATAGGGGCGCCAGTGAAGATCCGAACCGCCTGTCCGGGTCCAACCTGACCGTCAAATCGCCGACCGGCCGCAGCCTCGCCAATGACTTTGAACATGGCGTGCAGCTCGACCTCGGTCGACTTTACCGCGTAGCCATCCATAGAAGACGAAGCGAATGGCGGCTGATCGCGTGTGGCTGCTACATTCTCGGCCAGTACTCTACCCGCCGCATCCATCAAGGGAGCCGTCTCCGAGGGGAGGGTGTTTACAAGATCGAATAGCTGCGCCCGGGCGCTTTCAACGGTTATCATTTCGCCTCGTAACGGCCTGACTTACCACCATCTTTTAGCAAGACGCGAATGCCGCCAATTTCCATTGCCTTATCGACGGCTTTGGCCATGTCGTATATGGTCAGTGCGGCAGTTGAGGCCGCTGTCAGCGCCTCCATTTCCACGCCGGTTTGACCAGATGTCTTGACGGTTGCTTGTACCTGTATGCCGGGTAATTCTGGGTCCAGTGTCAGGTCTACGGTAACTTTGGTCACTGGCAGTGGGTGACATAGCGGGATCAGATCGGGTGTCTTCTTTGCCCCCATGATACCGGCCAGACGTGCCACCCCCAAGACGTCACCTTTTTTGGCGCGACCTTCTGCGATCAAGTCGAACGTATCTTGTGCCATCGTGATACGAGCCGCTGCGACGGCGACACGATCCGTGATGGGCTTGTTCGACACATCGACCATATGAGCCTGTCCCTGGGCATCGAAGTGAGTCAGCGGCATCACATCACACCCGGGCTGAGCGGACGCGACAGCAGATCGTGTGTCGCTGCTGCGACGTCTTCCTGACGCATCAGGCTCTCGCCAATTAGAAAACAACGCGCACCGTAACGGGCGATATCGGCCAAGTCTGCTGGTGTGCTCAACCCGCTTTCGCAAACGATGGTCCGGTCAGCGGGAACTAGTTTTGACAGGCGGCGTGTCGTATCAAGAGTGGTCTCGAAGGTCTTGAGATTACGGTTGTTTATCCCAATCAACGGGCTTTTGAGCTGCGTTGCTCGTTCCAGCTCGGCTTCATCATGAACTTCAATCAGAACGTCCATGCCCCAGTCAAAGGCGGTCTGTTCCAACTCAGCCGCCTGGCTGTCATCAACCGATGCCATGATGATCAAAATACAATCCGCCCCAAGAGCGCGGGCTTCGGCCACCTGATAGGGATCGTACATGAAATCTTTGCGTAAAACCGGCAAAGAACAGGCTGCGCGTGCCTGAACCAGAAACTCTTTGGCACCCTGAAAGCTGGGCGTGTCGGTCAACACGGAAAGGCAGGCAGCGCCGCCTTCTTCGTAAGCTTGTGCAAGTGCTGGTGGATCAAAGTCAGCGCGGATCAGACCTTTGGAGGGGCTGGCTTTTTTGACTTCTGCAATCAGCCCGTACCCGCTACGTACAGCCATTAGCAACGCCGATGCGAATCCGCGCGGATCAGAGGCTGATCTTGCTTCGTTTTCAACAGCTTCCATAGACTTATTGGCCTTGTCCGAAGCGATCTCTTCGAGCTTGTAAGCTTTGATTTTGTCCAGAACCGTTTCGGTCATGCGGCCTCCTGAGTAATGCGGGCCAGGGCCGCGATCTTGTCTTTGGCTTTTCCGCTGTCGATACTTTCAGCGGCTTTTGCGACACCTTCGCGCAGATCAGCAGCGGCCTCTGCGACGACCAGGGCTGCTGCGGCATTCAACAATACCGCATCGCGATAGGCGGAGGCCTCACCGTCTAGAAGAGCTCGGAAGGCTACTGCGTTTTTTTCGGGGGTTCCGCCGAGAATGTCCTCGAAGGGATGTACCGGCAGCCCTGCATCTTCTGGGTGAAGCTCGACCTCTTTGATTGTGCCGTCTTCGAGGGCCGCAATCCAACTGATACCCGTGATGGTCAATTCGTCTGTGCCGTCCGATCCGTGCACCAGCCATGCGCGTTCGGACCCAAGCAGGCCCAACGTTTCGGCCATCGGGCGGATCAACTCTCGGCTAAAGGCTCCGGTCAACTGCCGCTTGACGCCTGCCGGATTGGTCAGCGGACCGAGAATGTTAAAGATCGTCCGTGTCCCAAGCTCTTGCCGGGTGGGCATGACATGCGCAATCGCCGGGTGATGCATGGGGGCCATCATGAATCCGATTCCGACATCTTGCAGTGCATTTTCAACGGTTTGCGGGCCGACCATAACGTTGATACCCAGCTGACCTAGCGCATCTGCGGCTCCGGATTTAGAACTCAGGTTCCGGTTGCCGTGTTTGGCCACGGTGACACCGGCACCTGCAACCACAAAGGCGGTCGCTGTCGAGATATTCAGCGTTCCCTTGCCGTCACCGCCGGTGCCTACGATATCCATCGCGCCAGCTGGTGCCTGAACTGCATTGCATTTTGCACGCATCACGGCAGCGGCGGCGGCATATTCATCGACGGTCTCACCGCGTGTGCGCATAGCCATCAAAAGCCCGCCGATCTGGCTGGGTGTTGCGGCGCCGTCAAACAGAATCCCAAAGGCTTCTTCCGCTTCGGCGCGTGTCAGGGGGCGGTCGGCGGCAACTCCGATCAGCGGTTTCAGGGCGTCGCTCATGCGGGAACTTTCATCTCGGACAGGAAATTCTTGAGCAACGCGTGGCCGTGCTCGGAAGCGATGGATTCCGGGTGGAACTGTACGCCATGAATGGGCAGTTCGCGGTGCTGGAGGCCCATTATGGTGCCATCTTCCAATTCCGCCGTAATCTCCAGGCAATCGGGCAGGGTATCGCGATCCACAATCAGCGAATGATAGCGCGTCGCCTCAAACGGCGTGGGCAGTCCCGCGAACACACCTTTACCTGTGTGGTGCATTGTTCCCATTTTTCCATGCACAATCTCATGGCAACGCGTGACTTTCCCACCGAAAACCTGACCTATGGTCTGATGGCCAAGGCAGACACCCAACAAAGGCGTCCGTGTTTCGGCGGCTGCCTCGGTCAGGGCAAGGCAAATGCCTGCCCGGTCAGGGTCGCAAGGACCAGGGCTGAGCAGGATGCCAGCGGGGTTCATGGCCATCGCTTCTTGCACGTCCAGCGCGTCATTCCTTCGAATGACCATTTCCGAGCCAAGTTCGCCTAAATAATGTACGAGGTTGTAGGTAAATGAGTCGTAGTTGTCGATCAGCAGCAGCATTTGGCTCTTGTCTCGTGTTGGTCATTTCGGGCTGGCGATGCAACCCAAGGCCACGGTATAGTGTTGGCACATACATGCTCAGGCTTGTGGGGCAGCGTCAAGGGTGCATCCCGAACTTGGCGGTCCTGCAGGCAGGTGCCACAACAGATGGTGCAAGGGCAAGGCAGCAGGACTAAGGCGAGAGGCAAATATTATGGGCGGATTTGTCGGCGGAATGATCGCAGGCGCAGTTGTCGTTGTGGTGCTGGGGGCAGTCTTATCGCTCAACGCGCCGCTGTCGAAAAAGCCGTCCATAGCGACAGTCGCACCAGAACCTGCACCGGTGCAGACGTCGGAGAGCTCCGAGGTTGTCGCTGAGGCGGGTGCAGATGCCGATCTGCTCAAACTCCCTGCGCAGACGCCCGAGAATGAAGTCGAAGAAGAGGATTCTCTGGCCGGTTTATCCGAAGCTGAGAACGCCCCGGACAGCCAGCCGGTAGTGAATGACGTAAGCGTTCCGGTCGAAGCGCCGACGCCCAGCGAGGCGGATTCCGTAAGCATCTCGAGTGAGGCCCCGGTCGTTCCGCGAATGCCTGTCCCCGTTCAGCCTGCGCCGCTTGCCGACCTTAGCCCAGATGCCGCAGAAGATGCCCCTGAGCCACCGGCTGATCAGGTTGCTCTTGCCGAGCCCTTGCCTGAAGTCTCGCCTTCGGAATCAATCGAGCTGGAGGTGAATCCGGAGGATAACCCAATCGCAGTGGAAGGGGACGAGGACACGCTGCCCAGTCAGCCGCTACCGCGTATCGCCTCAGTTCCGCAGATCGGCGCAGAGGAAAACACGTCGGGAAATACCACTATCGGGCGTCGTGTAGTGCCTTTGACTGAACGAGATGATGAAACAGCCCAAGATCCGCAGGAAGAGGTTCCTGTAGGTAAACCGATCGAGGCCTTCGCAGAGAAGTTTGACAATCCGGATTCCAAACCCCTCATGTCGATCATTCTGATTGACGATGAGGGTGCATATGGCGCCGAGGCGCTTCAGGATTTCCCATATCCGCTTACGTTTGCGGTGCGCCCATCAGACCCCGATGCAGCTGAGAAAATGGCTCGACATCGGGCGGCCGGGTTCGAAGTGATGGTCACTGCTGACCTGCCCAAGGCGGCCAGCGCACAGGATGCTGAGGTATCGCTTTCGGTGTGGCTTGAAGCGTTGCCCGAAACGGTAGGAATTCTTGAAGGTGATGGATCCGGCATCCAAGGTAACCGGAAACTGGCGGATCAGGTCGCCGCCATCGCCGGTGGAACGGGTCGAGGACTGATCACTCAGGATAACGGGCTCAACACGGTACAGAAGTTGGCATCCCGTAATGGAATTCCGTCTGCGGTAATTTTCAGGGATATCGACGGCGCGCGGCAGGATGCAAAAATCATGCGACGTTTCCTGGATCAGGCTGCGTTCCGGGCCGGGCAGGAAGGCACTGTTGTCATGTTGGGCCGGTTGCGCCCGGATACCATATCCGCCTTGCTGCTTTGGGGTCTGGAAGATCGCGGAGGCCGCGTAGCAATGGCGCCTATTTCGGCGGTGATGATGCAAGGGGCACAATAAGCCCGATCACATCCTTCCCCGAAACAGGCAGCCCAGACGGGCTGCCTTTATCAATTCTTGCCGGACAGCGTAAATCGGGCCGCGTCAGCCGCAGCGCGTCTGATGGCGTTGGACTTGTGGACGGTTTCCATGAATTCAGCCTCTGGATCGCTATCATACACAACGCCACCACCGGCCTGAATATAAAGCTTTTGATCCTGAACGATGGCCGTTCGCAGGGCGATACACATGTCCATGTCTCCGCCGGCGCTGAAATAGCCGACGCCGCCGCCGTAGACACCGCGTTTTTCCGGCTCAAGCTCATCAATGATTTCCATGGCTCGTACCTTGGGCGCGCCCGAGACAGTCCCCGCGGGCATTCCCGCAAAAAAGGCGTCCAGCGCATCTTTACCCTGGGCCAGCTCACCCACAACGTTTGAAACGATGTGCATAACATGGCTGTACCGTTCAATGATGAACTCTTCGGTCGGGCGCACCGTTCCGATCTTTGAAACCCGCCCGGTGTCATTGCGGCCTAGATCCAACAGCATCAGATGTTCGGCCAGTTCTTTCTTGTCGGCCAGCAATTCAATTTCGTAAGCCTTGTCCTCTTCCGGGGTCGCTCCACGTGGACGCGTCCCGGCGATGGGTCGTATGGTGACTTCATTGCCAAACACGCGCACCAGGATTTCCGGGCTGGCGCCGATCACCTGAAACCCGCCAAAGTTAAAATAGAACATGAAGGGCGACGGGTTTGTTCGCCGCAGCGACCGGTACAGCGCAAATGGAGGCAGCGGGAAATCCTGCGTCCAGCGCTGCGCTGGCACTACCTGAAAGATATCACCCGCGCGGATGTATTCCTTGGCCTTCTCGACCGCTTCCAGATAGCCGGATTTGGTAAAATTCGAGACGGGCGGGGCGACTTCGTACGCATCGCCAAGGTCGCGTGTTTCAGCAGGCATTGCCCGCTCCAGATCGCGCACTGCGTCCATGACGCGCTCGGCTGCCTGGGCATATGCAGCCTTGGCCGACTGGCCATCGCTGACCCAGGCGGGGGAAACGACCGTGACTTCGCCCTTCACACCATCCAGAACCGCGACGACAGAAGGGCGCAGCATGACGGCATCCGGCAGGCCTAGAGGGTCGGGGTTGATGTTCGGCAGATGCTCGACCAAGCGCACCATGTCATAACCGAGATAGCCAAATAGTCCCGCCGCAGCTTGTGGAAGGTCGTCAGGCAGCTCGATCCGGCTTTCGGCCAGAAGCGTCCGAAGGTTGTCCATCGGATCGCCATCCTGCGCCGTGAAAGCGTCCGGGTCGAACCGGGCCGAGCGGTTCAGTTCCGAGGTCTCAGCGCGACAGCGCCAGATCAGGTCGGGTTTCATACCGATGATCGAATACCGTCCGCGGACCTCGCCACCAGTCACCGACTCGAGCATAAAGGCGTCTTTTTGCGCGCCGGTCAGTTTCAGCATCAAGGAGACAGGCGTATCAAGATCGGCTGCCAGACGGGTGTAAACGACCTGGTTCTCGCCGGCCTCATAAGCACGGGCGAAGCTGTCAAACTCTGGGGTCAGGGCCATATTCGGTCTCTTAATTAATAGCTCGCCTGAACGGCGTTCAGTGCTTGCTGATCCACCACAGGACGGGCGCGGGCCTGGGCGTCGCGAACATAGGCATCGAAAATGTTCTGTGCCAGAGCCTGATTCAGCTGAGCGGCCAGCGCTTGTTGAACCTGACGGCGTTCATCGGTCTCGGCAGGGGGCAACAATTCGTCAAGTCGAACGATCAACGCGACCCCGGCACCGGGAACGACGCGATAGCTTCCTAGTTCCATGTCGAACACTTCCGGCATGAACCCTGCGGGTACATCTTCTAGAAATGCAGTTCGTGTCAGAGCGTTTTCCACGCGGTGAGGTAGACCGGTCGTGGTGAAATCCCCGTTCTCCTGCAACTGCTCCAACACGGCATTCGCGTGGTCTTCCAACGCTTTGTCAGTTTGAACCTGTGTCCAGGCCGCCGCAACGCGATCACGCGCTGATTCCAGCGGTTCAGGCCGACGAGGCAGCGTTTCGTTCAGGCGCAGCGCAAAGATCGAACCGTCCTCAAGGAATGCAATCTCGGGAAAATCTCCGTCTTGCACGGCTTCGGCTGCACTGCGGAAACCGTCATATGCGGCCACGCCATCCTGACTGGCGCGAGTCCAATCGATCTGTCCCAGCTCCATCCCGGTCTCGGCTGCCAACTCCTCAAGTGTTGCCCCGCCTGCAAGCAGGTCATTGATGTCTTCGGACTGAGCCTCGATCTGGCGGCGCGCACGGTCTGCGGCCAACTCTTCGCGCAGAGCTGGGGCGGCGTCTTCGAAGGGAGTGTTGTTCTCAGCCAGCGAGCCGTTGATGCGGAAAAGGGCAGGGCCGAATACCGAGGGCAGAGGTCCAACAACAGTGCCCAGTTCAGCCGCGAAAATGGCCTCGGCCGCATCGCCTAGGTCGTCGCGGGTAACGTCGCCCAGATCCACGTCGCTCAGCTCAAGCTCACGGTCACGGACAAGTTGTTCGAAGGTTGTCCCGCCAACTTCAATCTGTGCCATGGCATCTTGCGCAGCGGCGTCATCAGAAAAAGAAAGGCGTTCAACAAGGCGGCGTTCGGGTTGCTGAAACTCGTCTGCGCGCTGTTCGAAAAGCCGGAGAACTGAATCTTCGTCCACCTCGACACTATCCAGCAGCATATTGGGCGACAGAATCGTATAGGTCAGCTTTTTGGTGCGGGGCAGGGAAAACTGGTCCTGGTTCTCGTCGTAATAGGCCTGGATTTGTTCATCGGTTGGGGTTGCAACCGGCTCTGCCAAAGCTTCAGGTGAAACGGTTGCAACAGTAAAGCTGCGGCGCGCACCGACAAAGTCTGTCAGAACTTCAGTCAGGATCGAGGGCATTTCTACTCCGCTGACCACGGCATCCTGTACGATGGTCCGTGCGGATTCTTTCCTCAGATCGGTTTCAAACTCGGTGTCGGTCATGCCAACCTGTTCAAGCTGAAAGCGATATGCCTCACGGTCGAAAGAACCATCAGGCCCCTGAAACGCAGGGATCGAGACGATTTCTTCCTGCAAATTTTCATCGCCGATCGAAATACCCAGCAGACCAACTTCGTTATCCAGAGCCGCCAGCGCGGTGAGGCGCGACAGAGCCAGCTGGTCCAAGCCAAAATCGCGGGCCTGTGACATTTGCAGGGGCTGGCCGGTCTGGCTTTCGACCGCGCGGATTTCTCGCTGAAGTTCGCGGACGTAATCGTCAATCGAGATATCTTCGTTGCCCACCTGCGCCACAGTGTGCACAGTTCCAGTCAGGCTGGTCGCGCCAAATCCTGCAAGGCCCAGCATCAAAAGACCCATGAGGATCCAGACAAAGGTCTTTGATAGATTTTTCATGCCTGCGGCCATGGTGCCCTCTTGTTTTATTCGGCAAGTATTTGCCCTGTCGGTTGCGGCCCTGAATACGACGCGCACCGCCGGGGGGCAAGCTTAGAAGGAGAGAGCGTGCAGGCGGTCAAACAATTCCGTAATTCCGTTGCGATCAAGATTGGCAAATGCGATGCGGACTTGTCGTTTCCCGGCCGGGTCGTGATCGGGCATGAACATCGTGCCTGGCAGCAACAGAATGCTGGCATCCGTGACCAGCCGACGGGCCAAATCATCCGAAGAGATGTCAAACGGGTGTTCGAAATAGGCAAAATAGGCGCCCAACCCAAGCAACCGCCATCCTTTACTGGTCAGTTTGGGAAGTTGTCTTGTAATGACAGCGCGACGGTCGAGGATTTCCCTTCGTTCATCGGCCAGCCATTGCGACAGGTTTTGCATCCCCCAAAGCGCACCAAACTGACCGATTTGGTTTGGACAGATCGCGACGGTATCCAGAAATTTCTCAATCTCAGACAGCAGCGACGGACTGGTCGCAACAGCACCTACTCGGTGACCAGTCAGACGGTAGGCCTTTGAAAACGAATATAGATGAATCAGAGTTTCATCCCAGCCCGGCTGAGCGAACAGATCGTGGGGCGGGCCGCTGCGGCTGTCGAAATCGCGGTAGGTCTCATCAACCAAAAGCTTAATTCCGGTTTCGCGCGACAGTTCGAAAAACGCGCGCAGCAGCTCAGCCGGGTATTCGACACCGCCGGGATTGTTCGGGGTGACCAGAGCAATGGCGCGGGTCTTATCCGTTATCAAATCCCGCGCCGCGTTCACCTCTGGCAACAGTCTATCATCAGTTCTCAGATCAATGGCGTTAACACCTGTCATATCCAGCCACATTTTATGGTTGAAATACCACGGCGTGGGCAGAATGACCTCATCCCCTTGGTCTGTGATGGAGGAAATCGCAGCGGCGAAGGCCTGATTGCAGCCAGAAGTAATGGCAACCTGTTCCTGTGCGACAGGTGCGCCATAATGAACCGTAATCTGGCTGGCCAGTTCAGACCTGAGGGCGCTGTTGCCCAGAACCGGGCCATAGAGATGAGCGGAATCCTCGGTCGACGCATAAGCCGCCATCGCCTGACGCATCTCAAGTGGGGGCGGATCGACTGGGGCCGCCTGACTTACATTTATCAAGGGCTGGTCTTCAGGGAAGGTCACGCCTTCAATCCACCGGCGCGCCTCCATGACTGGGGGAGGAAAGGTGGCGGCGGTGCGCGTCCGGGTCATCTCAGCGCCCCAGTCAGTTGCTGCGCTTGGGCCGGATCAATCCGTGCCCCGGTAGGGTTCGACATATTGCAAAGCCATATCCCACGGGAAGAAAATCCAGGTGTCCTGGCTGACTTCGGTGATGAAAGTGTCAACCATCGGGCGGCCTTTCGGCTTGGCATAAACCGTCGCGAAATGCGCCTTGGGATACATCGCCCGTACCAGTTCCAGAGTTTTGCCACTGTCGACCAGATCGTCGACGATCAGGATTCCGGTGCCGTCGCCCATGAGGTCAGCGTCGGGCGCTTTGAGCACTTCGGCTTCGCCTTGATCCTGATGATGGTAGGAGCGCACGCTGATCGTGTCGACTGTGCGAATGTCCAGCTCGCGGCTGACAATCATCGCCGGTGCCATGCCGCCACGGGTAATGGCAACGACGCCACGCCAGGCTCCATCATCCGGACCTTGCCCATCCAGCCGCCAAGCGAGCGCTCGGGAATCGCGGTGAATCTGATCCCAGCTGATGTGAAAGCCTTTTTCGTGGGGCAGGCGGTCCTTGGCACTCATGATTCAACCCTTCTCAACGTCTGGAGCATCAACGGCTTTCATACCGACGATGTGGTATCCCGAATCCACATGCAAGTTCTCACCAGTGACACCGCCGCTTAGATCGGAAAGCAGATAAAGCGCCGAGTTGCCAACATCGTCGATGGTCACATTGCGGCGCAGGGGTGAGTTATACTCGTTCCACTTCATGATATAGCGGAAGTCGCCGATACCGCTGGCGGCCAGCGTCTTGATCGGCCCGGCCGAGATCGCATTCACACGAATGCCGTCCTTGCCTAAATCCTCGGCCAGATATTTGACCGATGCTTCCAGCGCGGCTTTGGCAACGCCCATGACATTATAATGCGGCATCACCTGTTCGGCACCGTAATAGGTCAGGGTGATGGCGCTGCCGCCTTCGGTCATCATCTTTTCGGCACGCTGCATCACGGCAGTAAAGGAATAAACCGACACGTCCATCGTGAGGTTGAAATTCGCCCGCGACGTATCAACGTAGCGCCCACGTAGCTCATTCTTGTCTGAAAAACCGATTGCGTGGACAACAAAGTCCAGCTTTCCCCATTTTTCGGACAGCGCATCGAACAATCCGTCGATCGAGGCTTCATCGCTGACATCGCAAGGCAGGACGATTTCACTGCCCAGCTGTGCCGCCAGAGGGTCAACGCGCTTTTTCAAGGCATCCCCTTGATATGAGAATGCTAACTCGGCCCCGGCCTCGGACAAGGCGCGGGCGATTCCCCATGCGATTGATTTGTCATTGGCCAGTCCCATGATGAGGCCGCGCTTTCCGGCCATCAACTGATTTGACATGTTCGGTTCTCCGCCTGTCTTCGCGTTATGTTGCGTTGGTTTATGCCATTGGCTGGTCTGCTTCAAGGCCGTGCACTCTTGCCCGTGGCGGGAACTCGCCCTAGGGTATC
This sequence comes from Ruegeria sp. CDSA193, assembly GCF_059611885.1. Taxonomy (NCBI): domain Bacteria; kingdom Pseudomonadati; phylum Pseudomonadota; class Alphaproteobacteria; order Rhodobacterales; family Roseobacteraceae; genus Ruegeria; species Ruegeria sp. CDSA193. The sequence goes on from NZ_JBXWPN010000001.1 coordinate 27,446, forward strand.
CCTCAATAGTTTCCAGGGGATGGAAATGAGCGAACGTGATGGCATCTTCGCAGGAACCGACCCATTTGCAATAGCAGGGCGGTGGCTGGGTGAAGCTGTGAAGAGTGAACCCAACGATCCTAACGCGATTGCACTGGCAACCGTGGGCGAAGATGGTATGCCCAATGTACGAATGGTGCTGTTGAAAGAGATCGAATCCGACGCCTTCGTTTTCTACACAAATTACGAAAGTACCAAGGCAGGCGAGTTGGACAATGCTGGCAAGGCGGCCTTCGTGATGCATTGGAAATCTTTGCGGCGTCAAGTCCGCGTTCGTGGTACAATCACGCGCGAGGATGGACCAAAGGCTGATGAATATTATGCCTCCAGGTCATTGAAAAGTCGGCTTGGTGCATGGGCGTCCAAGCAATCTCAGCCGCTTAGCAGCCGTTCCGCGCTGATGGCGGATGTGGCGAAAGTGACCGCAAGGCTTGGCCCTAACCCTCCGCGCCCTAAATTTTGGGGTGGTTACCGGCTTGTGCCGACGGAAATCGAATTCTGGGCAGACGGCGCATTTCGTCTGCATGACAGGTTCAGGTGGTGCCGGGATGACGCTGCTTCCGAATGGCAGATTCAGAGGTTGAATCCATGACGTTCACGTGTCGCGAATTGCAATGCGCAGATAACAAAGGGATTTTTCACCTTGAATTTGCGCGTCAATCCCATACACATCGGACCCTTAATAAAGTGAAAAAAAACGCAGTGGGACCACAGTGCCAGAAGATCTGAACAACATGTACCGCGTCCGAGGACACGTTAAATGGTTCGACCCTGCCAAAGGATACGGCTTTGTCGTATCGGATGAAGGTGGGCCGGATATTCTGCTGCACGTAAACGTTTTGCGTAATTTCGGTCAAAGCTCGGTTGCAGACGGGGCGGGCATCGAAATTATGACGCATCGCACTGATCGCGGTGTGCAAGCTGTCGAAGTCATCAGCGTCGATCCGCCAGCGCGCGCCGATACGATGATGCTCGCGGATTTTGCTGAACTTGATCCAGTTGAGATTGCAGCGGCCCCTTTGGTGGCTGCGCGGGTTAAGTGGTTCGACAAGGGCAAAGGGTTTGGCTTCGCTAATGTATTCGGGCGTGGCGAGGATGTGTTCCTGCATATTGAGGTTCTACGCCGTTCGGGGCTTGCGGATCTGCAACCCGGTGAAGCATTGGCCATGCGGGTCATAGACGGACAGCGTGGTCGGATGGCGGCCCAGGTTATGGCCTGGGAAGCAGCTATGGATGACTGATCTGTCATGGCAGGGCTTTTCAAGGTTCTGACTGTTGTCTTGTTACTTTGGGCCGGTGGCGCAGACGCCGCCTGTCGTACAGATCGTGTTAGCCTAAAAAATGATAAGTCCCAAATCGGCTTTGATATTGAACTCGCCGTGTCGCCACAGGAGCGATCGCGCGGACTCATGTTTCGAGAATCGCTTCCGGTACGTTCAGGGATGCTGTTTGTATTCGACCCGCCGCAACCTGTTGCGTTCTGGATGAAGAACACGCTGATTCCTCTGGACCTGATCTTCATAGATAAGACGGGTATGGTAACGAAAGTTCATCACAACGCGATTCCCGGTGATTTGACCCCCATCGGAGGGGGCGATTCGGTATTCGCGGTGTTGGAAATCAACGCTGGTCTCGCAGATCGTTATCTGATCACGCCTGGAACACAGATCCAGCACAAAGTTTTTTCACATGGTCCGGCAATTTGGCCCTGTTAGGGCTTTTCAAATCAGAACGGCACGGTTAGGAAGGCGCACGGTTCGGGGCGTGGCGCAGTCTGGTAGCGCACCTGTTTTGGGTACAGGGGGTCGTAGGTTCGAATCCTGCCGCCCCGACCACTTCTTCAAAAATTAAAATGGCGACCCACCCATCGTTCGATAGATGGCGCTAAGGGTTTTATCCAATTCTTTGCTTTCTACAGGGACTTTTGCAGCAGGCCCTGTTTCGCGCGGCACATTAAAAAACAGATCCGCTTCAACCAGATAGCCACCTGTATTTTTTTCGGCGGTCAGCCGAGTCACACTTTTGGGTAGGTTCTGTGGATAGCCGTCATAGTTGAGAATCAGGTAGGCTGTGGTCTTCGGAGGCAGAAGTTCCTGACACTCGAACTGACGATTTCCGATTTTCCTAAATTCCTCACCCGGGCCGTTGCAAGATGTCTCGAACGTAGCAAACAACTTGTCGGGAAAGGCTGAGAACTGCGCGCTGCGCGATGTGGCGGGCGTTTCTTGTGGTGTGCAGGCCACGATCAGGGCAAACAGGGAAATTATTCGAAACGCGGTCATTGATCGGTCTGCCCTTTGTTGGATGTGCTTCTACGCGCACCTCTGAATAATGTCGAAATCGGCCGGATGCTGATTCTATTTCAACTTAGACATCCTAAGGCTGGTTTATCAAATCCCGATAAGTAAGCCGGAAAGAACGGTTAATCGTATTGCGGACTTGGCCAGGTGATGGCGAACCATAGCGGATAACTCTGTGGAGGAATCGGAAACTGTCCTTCACCAGTTTGTCTATGCGGATCGGTCAACATAAAAGATTCCAAAAATGGCGGAAAAAGGCCGTTGACGATCTATGTGTGAATACGCCAGATTGTATAGGCCGAAAGTGCTGCCACTAAATCTGGTAGAAAATCCAGAACGTGGCACAGGGCGAGGGCTGGAGAGCACATCATACTTACGTGCGTCCGTCGGAACGGGGTCACGTTGCTTCGGGCAGCGGCCGGTTTCCTGCGCCCAAGATTTTCGGTTAGGGCAGATGGTCCGTTTATTGGGATCAAAAGCCAAGGGACAAGTTGATTGAATCTAGGGCGGCGGACATGAAGATTGACAGAAAATTTACCAAATCGGGACAGGATGCTTATGCAGAGCTTAAGTTCGCTTCTGCGACGTCAGAAATCCGAAACCCGGATGGGACCATCGTTTTCCGCCTGGACGATATCGAGGTTCCAACCAGCTGGAGCCAGGTCGCAAGCGACGTCATCGCGCAGAAGTATTTCCGCAAAGCAGGCGTTCCGACCAAGCTGAAGAAGGTCAAGGAAAAGGATGTCCCTGAATTCCTGTGGCGTTCTGTTCCGGCTGAGGACGCTGAATTTGGGGGCGAAATCTCGTCCAAGCAGGTGTTTGACCGTCTTGCCGGCGCCTGGGCCTATTGGGGCTGGAAAGGTGGCTATTTCTCGACCGAGGATGACGCGAGCGCCTATTTCGACGAGATGCGTTATATGCTGGCGACTCAGCGCGCTGCGCCGAACAGCCCGCAATGGTTCAATACCGGCCTGCACTGGGCTTACGGAATCGATGGCCCGGCACAGGGGCACCACTATGTCGATTATAAGACAGGCAAGCTGACCAAATCGAAATCCGCCTATGAGCATCCGCAGCCGCATGCGTGTTTCATCCAGTCTGTAGATGATGATCTGGTGAACGAGGGTGGCATTATGGACCTGTGGGTCCGCGAGGCGCGCCTGTTCAAATACGGAAGTGGAACCGGGACCAACTTTAGCCACCTGCGTGGCGAGGGCGAGGCACTGTCGGGTGGCGGTAAATCCTCGGGTTTGATGGGCTTTCTCAAGATCGGCGACCGCGCCGCTGGCGCGATTAAATCAGGCGGCACGACCCGTCGAGCAGCAAAGATGGTCATCGTCGATGCAGATCACCCAGACATCGAGAAATTCATCGAATGGAAGGTGATCGAAGAGCAGAAGGTGGCCTCGATCGTTGCCGGATCGAAGATGCACGAGAAGATGCTGAACGGCATTTTCGAGGCCATCCGCAGCTGGGACGGCGCGCAGGAAGACGCGTATGATCCCAAGACGAATGACAGCCTGAAAAAGGCGGTTCGCCAGGCGAAAAATGTTGCGATCCCCGAGACTTACATCAAACGCGTTCTGGATTACGCCAAGCAGGGTCACGATAGCATCGAATTCCCGACCTACGATACGGATTGGGATTCGGAAGCCTACAGCTCGGTTTCGGGCCAGAACTCGAACAACTCGATTCGCGTAACCAACGCCTTCCTGACCGCTGTCGAGAAGGACGCGGACTGGGAGCTGGTCAACCGCACAAACGGGAAAGTCGCCAAGACCGTCAAGGCGCGCGACCTGTGGGAAAAGGTTGGCCACGCGGCCTGGGCCTGCGCCGATCCCGGCATCCAGTTTCACGACACAGTCAACGAGTGGCATACATGCCCCAAAGATGGGGAGATTCGCGGATCAAACCCGTGTTCGGAATATATGTTCCTTGACGACACGGCCTGTAACCTGGCGTCGATGAACTTGCTGACTTTCCTCAAGGATGATGAGTTCCAGGCAGTGGACTATATGCATGCCTCGCGCTTGTGGACCCTTACGCTGGAGATCTCGGTGACCATGGCGCAGTTCCCGTCCAAGGAAATCGCGCAGCTGTCCTATGACTTCCGCACTTTGGGTTTGGGCTATGCCAATATCGGCGGTCTGCTGATGAACATGGGCTATAGCTATGACTCGGATGAAGGTCGCGCGATCTGTGGCGCGCTGACCGCGATCATGACCGGTGTAGCCTATGCAACCTCGGCCGAGATCGCCGGCGAATTGGGGCCGTTCAATGGCTATGAGCGCAACGCCGATAACATGCTTCGGGTCATCCGCAACCACCGACGCGCATCTCAGGGTGTGACTGAAGGGTATGAGAAACTGGCAGTGAAGCCTGTACCTCTGGACCATGGCAACTGCCCGGATAAACGTTTGGTTGATCTGGCGATGTCAGCTTGGGATGAAGCGCTGAGCCTGGGTGAGCAGAACGGTTATCGCAATGCGCAGGCCACTGTGATTGCGCCAACCGGAACCATCGGTCTGGTGATGGATTGCGACACCACTGGGATCGAGCCGGACTTTGCTTTGGTGAAGTTCAAGAAACTGGCCGGTGGCGGGTATTTCAAAATCATCAACCGCTCGGTGCCTGCAGCGCTGGAAAAGCAGGGGTATTCCTCGGCTCAGATTGAAGAGATCGTCAGCTACGCGGTTGGTCATGGCACCATCGGCAACGCTCCGGGGATCAACCACACCTCGCTGACGGGTCACGGCTTTGGCCCCAATGAACTGGCCAAAGTGGATGCCGCGCTGGAAAGCGCCTTCGACATCCGGTTCGTGTTCAACCAGTGGACTCTGGGCGAGGATTTCTGCACCGGGGTTCTCGGCATCCCTGCGACCAAGCTGAATGACCCGACCTTCGATCTGCTGCGCCATCTGGGCTTTACCAAAGCGGATATCGACGCGGCCAACGACCACGTTTGCGGAACCATGACGCTGGAAGGCGCGCCGCATCTGAAGGAAGAGCATTATTCGATCTTCGACTGCGCCAATCCGTGCGGCAAGAAAGGTAAGCGTTTCCTGGGTGTTGACAGCCATATCACCATGATGGCTGCAGCGCAGAGCTTCATTTCGGGTGCGATCAGCAAGACGATCAACATGCCGAATGACGCCACCATCGAGGATTGCCAGAAAGCCTATGAGCTGTCCTGGTCGCTGGGTGTGAAGGCCAACGCGCTGTATCGCGACGGCTCTAAACTGTCGCAGCCATTGGCAGCCGCGCTGGTCGAGGATGACGAAGAGGCAGCCGAGGTGCTGGAAACCGGGACGCCGCAGGAAAAAGCCGTCGTTCTGGCCGAGAAGGTGATCGAGAAGGTTGTGGTCAAGGAAATGATCCGCAGCCATCGCGAAAAACTGCCCCATCGCCGCAAGGGCTATACGCAAAAAGCGATTGTCGGCGGCCACAAGGTCTATCTGCGCACCGGTGAGTTCGAAGACGGCCAACTGGGCGAGATCTTCATCGACATGCACAAGGAAGGCGCGGGCTTCCGGGCGATGATGAACAACTTTGCCATCGCCGTGTCGGTTGGCCTGCAATATGGCGTGCCGCTGGAAGAGTTTGTGGATGCCTTTACCTTTACCAAGTTCGAACCCGCTGGGATGGTGCAGGGCAACGACTCGATCAAGAACGCGACGTCGATCCTGGACTACATCTTCCGCGAATTGGCCGTGTCCTATCTGGACCGCACCGATCTGGCCCATGTGAAACCAGAAGGCGCAAGCTTTGATGATCTGGGCCGGGGCGAGGAAGAAGGTGTCTCGAACGTGTCCGAGATCAGCGAAAGCGCGGCGTCCAAGTCATTGGAAGTGCTGAAACAAATCAGTTCGACCGGGTATCTGCGCAAGCGGATGCCTCAGGAGCTGATGGTTCTGAACGGCGGACAGAACGTGGTGAACGGCATGGCCGAAACCGCAGCCACATTCGAAGCGCCGGTGGCCGAAACCGCCGTAGCAACCGGGATGGACGCCCGCACCAAAGCCAAGATGCAAGGCTATGAGGGCGATCCCTGCGGTGAATGCGGAAACTACACGCTGGTGCGCAACGGCACCTGCATGAAATGCAACACCTGCGGCTCAACAAGCGGGTGTAGCTGAGTTAAGCGCCCCGGCAACCCGGGGCGCAGGGGTCGGAAGCTGCCACAGTTGCCGGCCCCGACGAATACGGATCAAGGCGCAGAGACTTACCTTCGATGCCTTGGTCCACTCGGCCGACATGCCCGTGTTGGCCGGGAACAGGGTGGGGCGGAATATTTGCTCTTTCCCACTCTTTCACGGAACGGGTGCGCTCGTTCCATGCGACGTCCAGGCCGCAGGCAAACAAAACACCGGGCGGTCAACGAATGGAGCCTGGATGGCGAAACTGACAGGGGGCTTCGGCCCCCTTTCTTTTTGTCCTAAAGCCGTTATCTCGGCAGAGCCTCGCCATATTGCCTGTTTCCCATCGGGCAAGAACCGCCGACCGTGTTTGGGGGAGTTTTACCCAGCGACAGATCGCGGATGCGACTCTGGCAAACGCGCGGAGTTTGGCGCGAAATCAAAACGATGGCACTCAGTGGCTGACAACTGGTGGTGATTGCGTGTTCTTGATGCTTGTCCGGACACAAAACACACAAACTCTATCAGGAGGCATCACAATGAAACTGAATACTCTGGTCACATTTTCTGCACTTGCTTTTGCTCTGCCGACTTTGGCTGTCGCGCAGTCTGCGGCGGATACCAATGGGGACGGCGTTCTGACAATCGAAGAAGTTCAGGCCGTCGTGCCGGACGTTGACGCAAACGGATTTGCAGCAATGGATGCAAATGGCGACGGCGCGCTGGATCAGGATGAAATTGCAATCGCGCAGGAAGCCGGGTTGCTGCCATCTACAAACGGCTGATTAACAAATTTTCAAGGCGGCCAGGCGGAAATTCTGGCCGCCTTTCTAAGTGTTTATCGGGGTAGGTGAATGTTGAATTTACTGCGAATCTGCGCATCCAATGCCGGATCGAACTGTGCTGGCGAAGAGGTCGACAGGATTTCCAGTTTTCGCGCGGTCGCTTTTTCGATCAAGTCAGGTTTGCCAAGCTCGACCCATTCTTTCGGAGACGTTCGATCTCCATGTGCGGGGTACACATAATCGGCCTGCATGCGCCCAAGTGTGGCATCGGTTCCCAAATAGTGACCGGGCCCACCAAGGCAAACCTCGGCCATCTGATCCAATGCCAGTGTTTCGTCAGATACTTCGATCCCGCGGACGCAGCGCATCGCCTGTCCGATAAGATCATCCCCTAAGATCAGGCTTTCAAAGCAAAAACCCAACAGAGACGAGTGCATTCCGGCGGATTCATAAACCATGTTCAGGCCTGACAAGCCGGCCATGACGTTCGAGCACATCTGCTCCCATCCCGCTTGCATATCGGGCAATTTGGAATCCGACGCGCCTGCGGCGGCTCCGCCTGGAAGATTATAAAACTTGTGCATTTGGGCACAGCCTGCGCTGAGCAGAGCCTGTTCACCTGATCCTACGGACATGGCGCCTGTCCGAAGGTCCAACCCAAAGGGCCAGGTTCCAAAAATCGCCGGGGCACCTGGCTTTACGGCATTTACATAAACCAAACCGGCAAGACATTCTGCAGTTGCCTGGGCAATGGCGCCTGCGATTGTGGACGGAGCAGTTGCACCTGCCATTCCGGCCGAAAGAAGCAGAACAGGCATTCCTGCCTTGATGCATTCCTCCATCACCTGACAGCTTTCAGTGGCAAACTTCATGGGCGGTACGACAAAGCAGTTCGAGTTCGAGATGAATGGCCGCTCGCGCCACTTGTCTTCACCGCCTGCGATCATGTGGATTAGCTCCATCGCTGGTGCGACATAACTAGGATCGGTGAACGATGTGCCGATATGCTTGTAAGTGCCAGAACTGCAAGCATAAATCGTGTTCAAGTCCATCTCGAGATTGTCGGAAATATCGCGACAAACCATCGGGCGTTGGACAAAATGGATGTTGTCCAGCTGTTGGCAAATCCGCGCGGCATCGTGCAGATCTTGCACAGTCGAATCGCGGTATTCGCGGCCATTGACTTCAACCATACTGACAGCGGCACCGGCGGTCCCATAGTGAACCTTTGCCCCCGACAATTCCAGGTCAGTTTGACCATCCCGGCTGAACAATGTGACCGAGCGGTTGGCTTTGGCAATGGTGTCTTCAACCAGCGCGCGCGGAAACCGGATGCGTCCGTCGTCGCCAAGTGTGCAGCCCGCGCCAATCAGATAGTCGATCCCGCTTTGCGGAGCATCCGCCAGACCTATGGTTTCAAGCGCTTGCAGCGCGGCCTCGTGAATGCGTTCGACTTGTGGCTGAGTCAGTGGCTTGTAGCGTCCGCCCTCCATTCCCGGGCGGATAGGGCGCAGATGATCAGGCAGAGCAGATGCGCGGGCAGCACGACGCGCAGCACGTCCGCCACTGCGGGAAGAGTTACGGGGTTGGTCGTTCATGTTTAGGATCCAATAGTGAGAAACGTATTTTGAGAGGCCTTACAAAAAGCCTGACGGCCGCCCCCTTGCAGCACGTCCCCGATCCGCGCCGATTGTGCGGCTGATCAGGTGGATTTTCCAAAATTCGTTCTGCATTTGGTTCCTCATCCAGTGGCCGCAGTGTTCCAATTCAGAACGGCATTATCTGTTCTATTTGCGACCTTGATGCCGAAAAGCGAAGCAAATTCTCAAGTGATTGTTGCCTAAAGATATTTTTCCCCGAGGCGGTCGAAGTCTGCTATAATTCCTGTGCTTACTTGAATTGGGCCTCTAGGCTAAACACTTTTTTAACGAATGCGGCCCAGTTTGTAGCAAATTGATCTGAATACTCGAAAGCATTGCTGAAAGGTTTTTGGTGAATCGTAGGAAGGTGCATATCGCATTAATTGTTGCTCTGGCGACATCCGGCTTCTCACCGGCTTTGGCCGAGGATTGGAGCGGTGCCTATGCGGGATTCAGCTTTGGCTATGCTGATGCAGACGGGCCGAATGGTTCAAGCGGCAGCGACACCACCTTTGGTCCTCATCTCGGGTATGACTTTGATTTCGGCAAGTTCGTGTTGGGTGGTGAGCTTGAGTATAACCGGCTGTCGCTGAATCTTGGTCAGGGCGAAGGCAGTCTGGATAGCATGACCCGGCTGAAACTGCGCGGCGGATACGATTTCGGTAATGCGTTGGGATATGTAGTTATCGGTGCGGCGCGCGTGGATTCCACGGTCGAAAACGATACCGCAGCGGTTTATGGCATTGGTGTCGCTTATCCGATTGGCAATAATTTCGTCATCAGCGGTGAGGCGCTGCGCCAGAATTTCAATGACGTTACCCGATCGAATGGGGGGCTGGATTCGAATGTGTTCAACCTGCGTACGACATTCCGGTTTTAGCAAGATTTCCAGATTGAATATGATCTGAGCTGCCGAATTCACGACCAAGAAGGTCAGGTGTTTGCGGAACATGGCGTCAATTTCCTATTCCAATTCAAGGCGTTCGCCAATCACTCCCTGGTCATGATAGAACGTAAGGCTTGGCGCGGCGGGATAGCCGTGCTAGAGGATGATCCATGAACCGGATGACCTGCATCATTATCTGCTGCATTACCTGCTGATTTATCAAGCGGGCCGGTTTCTTTCGTTTTCTTCCCTGAGACAAGTTGCTAAGCCCGCGCCAACGCGAGACGCTATGCCGTTCTTAGGAGCCGACAGATGAAGACGATCAAACTGCACAACACACGGACACGGACAAAAGAGGATTTCGTTCCGATCAGCGCCGACAATGTGCGGATGTATGTCTGTGGGCCTACCGTCTATGACCGTGCCCATCTGGGTAACGCGCGGCCCGTGGTCGTGTTTGATGTGCTCTATCGTTTGCTGCGGCATGTTTATGGCGCAGATCATGTGACCTATGTGCGCAATTTCACCGATGTGGACGACAAGATCAACGCGACCGCGTTGTCTCGACAGAAGGCAGGGGCCAAAGGGTCGCTGGAGGATTTGGTGCAGGAACGATCGGATGAGACCATTGGCTGGTATCTGCACGACATGGGCGCGCTGGGGGCGTTGGAGCCGACCGAGATGCCGCGCGCGACGCAATATATTACTCAGATGGTCGCGATGATCGAGGATCTGATTGCCGAGGGTCACGCCTATGCGGCCGAAGGGCATGTTCTGTTCGCGGTGGACAGTTGGAAAGAGCAATACGGAGCCCTGTCCGGTCGGTCCGTGGATGACATGATCGCGGGTGCCCGGGTCGAAGTTGCGCCGTATAAGAAGAACCCGATGGATTTCGTTCTGTGGAAGCCGTCTACCGACGAGTTGCCCGGGTGGGAGTCTCCTTGGGGCCGAGGGCGTCCGGGTTGGCATATCGAATGCTCGGCCATGAGCTATGAGCTGTTGGGTGAGAGCTTTGACATTCACGGCGGTGGCAACGATTTGATGTTCCCGCACCATGAAAACGAGATCGCCCAGAGCAAATGCGCCCACCCGCATGGCGAGTTTGCGCGTGTTTGGTTGCACAATGAGATGCTGCAGGTCGAGGGTAAGAAAATGTCCAAATCGCTGGGCAATTTCTTCACCGTGCATGATTTGCTGGAGCAGGGCGTGCCTGGTGAGGTGATCCGGTTTGTGTTCTTGCAGACGCATTATCGCAAACCGATGGACTGGACTGAGAAAAAGGCACGTGAAGCGGAAAAAAAACTCCGGGCATGGCGCGAGTTGGCGAGTGGAATTGAGCCAACACGAGTGACTAACTTAGTTGCTGACGCGTTAAAGGATGATCTGAATACCGCTGAAGCTCTGCGCCGCCTCAATTTTCTTGCTGAAGGAGTAAAGAGCGGGAAGCTTGAAGATCCTGGAGAATTTGTCGCTTCGGCTCAACTACTAGGTTTGTTAACTGACGAATTATCTGGTTGGAATGATGTTGAGTTCGATTTTACGGAGCTTCAGTCTCGGATCCTTGATGCCCGCCGAGTTGCAATGGCAACAAAGGACTTTACGGAAGTGGATCGATTGAAGTCCATCTATACTGCCGCAGGTCTGGAAGTACGCATGAGTAAAGATTCGGTTGAGATTGTAGCCGGATCGGGATTCGACGCGTCGAAGCTAGAGAACGTCTAACCACCTGCCTCGTCCGATCAAGCCAGAGAGCCAAAAATGACCAAGGAACGTCTCTACCTCTACGACACCACGCTGCGCGATGGGCAGCAGACGCAGGGCGTGCAGTTCTCGACCGCTGAGAAGGTGCAGATCTCGCAGGCTCTGGACGAGTTGGGTGTGGACTATATCGAAGGCGGTTGGCCCGGCGCGAACCCGACCGACAGTGCGTTTTTTGATGCCGCGCCGAAGACTGAGGCGCGGTTGACCGCTTTTGGGATGACCAAACGCTCGGGCCGGTCGGCTGAGAATGACGATGTTCTTGCGGCGGTGATGAACGCGGGCACGAAGGCGGTGTGTCTGGTGGGTAAGTCGCATGATTACCACGTGACCCAGGCGCTGGGGATCACTCTGGACGAGAATGTCGAGAACGTCCGCGCCTCGGTTGCGCATATCGTGGCGCAGGGGCGAGAGGCGTTGTTTGACGCCGAGCATTTCTTTGACGGCTACAGGGACAATCCCGGATATGCGGTCCAGGTTTGCAGGGCCGCTTTAGAGGCCGGAGCCCGCTGGGTTGTTCTGTGTGACACCAATGGGGGCGCATTGCCCGGTGAAGTGTCGCGGGTTGTATCCGAGGTGATTGCCGCAGGCTTGTCAGGTGATCGTTTGGGCATTCATACCCATAATGACACGGAAAACGCAGTTGCGTGCTCGCTCGCTGCTGTGGATGCGGGCGTGCGTCAGGTTCAGGGAACCCTGAACGGGTTGGGCGAACGCTGCGGGAATGCAAACCTGACTGCTTTGATCCCCACTTTGCTGCTGAAAGAACCTTATGTGTCGCAGTTTGATATTGGGGTCAGCGTCGAGGCCTTGGCGGGTCTGACACGGGTCAGCCGTATGTTGGACGAAATCCTGAACCGGGTTCCCAGCAAGCAGGCGGCCTATGTGGGGGCGTCTGCTTTTGCGCATAAGGCAGGGCTGCATGCCAGCGCGATCCTGAAGGATCCGTCGACGTACGAACATGTCGATCCGGCGACTGTCGGCAATGCACGGATCATCCCGATGTCGAACCAGGCGGGGCAGTCGAATCTGCGTAAACGCCTGACTGAGGCCGGCCTGAGCGTGGAAAGTGGTGATCCGGCGCTGGGGCGCATTCTTGACCGGATCAAGCAGCGCGAGGCCGAAGGCTATTCTTATGACACCGCCCAGGCCAGTTTTGAGCTGTTGGCGCGCGATGAGCTGGGTCAGTTGCCCGCCTTTTTCGAGGTCAAACGCTATAAGGTCACGGTTGAGCGGCGGAAGAACAAGTATGACAAGATGGTCAGCCTGTCCGAGGCGGTTGTCGTGGTGAAGGTCGACGGGGAAAAGAAGCTGTCGGTCAGTGAATCTCTGGACGAAGATGGCAGCGACCGAGGACCAGTGAACGCTTTGGCCAAGGCTCTAGCCAAGGATCTGGGGCAATATTCGCGGATATTGGACGACATGCATCTGGTCGATTTCAAGGTGCGGATCACCCAAGGCGGAACCGAGGCCGTGACGCGGGTCATCATCGACAGCGAAGACGGGCAGGGGCGGCGCTGGTCGACTGTCGGGGTCAGCGCGAACATAGTGGATGCGTCGTTTGAGGCCCTATTGGATGCGATCCAGTGGAAGCTTGTACGGGATTGCCGTCCTCGGGCGGTGGTGGCCGAGTGACGGTGCAGTTCAATGACGATCTGAAGGCCTGTGCTGCATTGGTGCATCGCGCCGATCCGGACCGGTTCATGGCGGCGATGGCCGCGCCGGTTTCCGCACGTTCGGTTCTGTTTCCGATCTATGCCCTGAATGTCGAGGTCGCCCGAGCGCCCTGGGTCACGCAAGAGGCGATGATTGCCGAAATGCGCCTGCAATGGTGGCGCGATGCATTGCAGGAAATTGCTGAAGGTCCGACTGTGCGTCGACATGAGGTCGTGACGCCGTTATCGCAGGTTCTTTCTCCACATCTGGCGGTGATGCTGGATGAATACGTGGCCGTGAGACGTTGGGATATCTATCGCGATCCGTTTGAGGACGAGGCCCATTTCGAGGCCTACCTCAATCACAGTTCGGCCAGTTTGATGGTGGCGTCGGCGCAATCTTTGGGTGAGGCCGACGAGCCTGTGTTACGAGATTTCGGCTATGCCGTTGGCGTGGCGAACTGGTTGCGCGCAATCCCGGATCTTGAGGCGCGCGGGCGTATTCCTTTGTTGGATGGAACACCCGATGCAGTGCGCGATCTGGCGCAAAAGGCACTGAACCGGTTACGGCGCGCACAGGGACAGCGTCTGGCGATTTCACCAGAGGCGCGCCCGGCGCTTTTGGCGGGTTGGCAATCTGAATGGGTGTTGCGCAAGGCGATTGCTCAGCCAGATCGCGTGGCCGCAGGGAATTTGATGCAGGGAGAGGTTCGGCGCCGGGTTTCCCTGATGTGGAAGGTGGTCCGGGGTCGCTGGTAGACCTCAGACCGTTTCGGGATCGGACGGGCGCAGAACCAACCAAAGCAATGCGCCCCCGGCCAGAGTCAACAATGGAACCATGGCAAGGTTTACCGCGGTCCAGCCTTCAACCGGTGAGCCGCCAGAGCAGTTCATCAATCCACCCGAAGCAAGCGAAGCCAGTGTTACACCACCGAATACCAGCAGGTCGTTCAGACCCTGCATACGGCCACGCTCGTTGATGTCATGCGATGCCGCCAACATGGTGGTCGCGCCAATAAAGCCAAAATTCCAACCGACGCCCAGCAAGATCAGAGCGATGAAGAAGTTCTCAAGCTCAACCCCTTGCAAGGCGACAACGCCAGCACCGGCAAGGATTGCGAGACCAAGAGCTACGATCTTTTCGACGCCGAAACGGGCAATCAACTGGCCGGTGAAGAAACTGGGGATGTACATGGCGAGAACGTGAAAAGAGACCACATCTGCCGCGTCATTGGCTGTGTAGCCACAACCAACCACTGCCAGCGGAGTGGATGTCATGACCAGATTCATCAACGCATAAGAAACCATTGCGCAGATGATGGCCACGGCGATGCGCGGCGTCTTTAGCATCTCAAGCCGGGTGCGCCCGATCGGGGCCCCCTCAGCGGCTTTTGCAGGCGTGGGGATGTCCAGAAAGAAAAACAAGACCGAGCCCAGAATGTTGAGCACAATCACCGCCAGATAAGTGCCCAGGAATGGGATCACATAGGCGGTTGAGGTCAGCTTAACGATTTGGGGGCCAATGAGCGCGGCGGCCAGACCGCCGGCCATGACGTATGAGATTGCCTTAGGGCGAAACGCGTCCGAGGCTGTGTCCGCGGCGGCAAAGCGATAGAATCCGTGCGCGCTCATATAGATGCCGGTCAGCAGGCTGCCCGCCAGAAAGACCGGGAACGAGGCCAGATACAAACCGTAGGCCCCAACCAGACCCCCGCAGGCACCTGCCGTTGCCCCAACCAGAAACCCTGCGCGCCGTCCCCAGCGTTGCATTATGGCGGAAATCGGCGTTGCCGCCAGCATTGACCCCAGCACGATCAGCGAGATGGGCAAGGTTGCGAGACAGGCATTGGTGGCCAGCGACTGCCCGGCCAGACCGCCAACAATAAAGATCATCGGCATCTGCGATCCCAGAATGGCCTGAGCTGCGACCAGAACAGCGACATTACGCTTGGCCTGACTGTTATCCGGGATCGTGGGTGTCATTGTCATGCGCCAATGCGTAGCGATGAAAGCAGGGTCATACAAGACGGTTGCATCTGCGACAAAGCACCCTAACGTGCTGCTGACCAATTTGCCGGAGCGCGCATGTCCGTCGGACGTATCATTGAAACCCCCGATTGCGTGGCCGACGGGGCCAAGTGGCTGGCCGAGACCTGTCCGCGCATGGCCTATGCGATGGACCAGACCGGGCCTTTGCCGCTGCGCCGGCGCCCTGACGGGTTTGCCCAGCTGCTCAGCGCGATCGTCAGCCAACAGGTCAGCGTGGCCTCGGCCAATGCCATATGGAAACGCCTGCAAGATGCAAAACTGACGGGCCCACGCAAAATCATGTGGGCCACCGATGAGGATTTGCGTGCGGTGGGCCTTAGCCGCCAAAAGATCAGATATGCCCGAGCGCTTGCGGAGGCTCGTATTGATTACAAAGCGTTACGCGACGCACCTGATGAGGATGTTGTGGCGATCCTGACCGAAGTTTCAGGCATAGGCGTCTGGACTGCCGAGATTTACGCGATGTTTTCTCTGGGCCGTGCCGATGTGATTGCGCCGGGCGACCTTGCGCTGCAAGAGGCCGCGCGCATCCTCTATGATTTACCCATGCGCCCTACGGATAAAGAACTGCGCCGGATGGCCGAAGCGTGGTCACCCTGGCGGTCGGTTGCAGCGCGGGTGTTGTGGGCCTATTACCGGGTCGCAAAAGAACGAGAAGGGATCAGATGACACGGGTTTTGAATGCGCTCCGAAAAGAGCCGGTTTCGGGCGATACGCGCTCGGTCGTGGTGTTCGTGCATGGCTATGGCGCCAACGGGGCCGACTTGCTGGGGTTGGCCGATGTGTTGGGCGAGCATCTACCGGACACTCTGTTCGTTGCCCCTGACGCGCCCGAGCAGATCCCGGGTATGCCCAATGGCTTTCAGTGGTTCCCGATCCCGTGGATTGATGGCTCTTCCGAAGAAGAATCGCGCCGCGGGATGGAAATGGCGGCGGATGACTTCGACGCTTTCCTCGATGCGTTGATGGTGGACGAAGACGTTCTGCCCGAGCAGGTGGTTCTGTTCGGATTTTCGCAAGGCACGATGATGAGCCTGCATGTCGCCCCGCGCCGCGAGGACCCAGTGGCCGGGATAGTAGCCATTTCAGGACGCCTTCTGGAACCCGATCTACTGCCGGATGAAACAGTCAGCCGCATGCCGGTCCTACTGGTACATGGCGATGCCGATGACGTCGTGCCGCCACAATCCTTGCCCGAAGCCGCCGAGGCCCTGCAAGCGGCTGAGTTCAAAGAGGTCTATGCCCATGTCATGAAGGGCACCGGCCACGGTATTGCCCCGGATGGTCTTAGCGTCGCACTGGCTTTCATGCGTGACAAGCTGAGCCTTTAAGCGATGATTGCGGTCCGCCCCATGATGCCCGAGGATGTCGCAGCAGCTTGCGATTTGCTCAACCAGATCATCGCCATTGGTGGTACGACTGCGTTCGAAACCCCTTTCTCCGAGGCGCAGTTTGCGCAGAGTTATCTATTGGGTCTCGATAAGATTTGCAGCCATGTGGCGATGGACGCGCAAGGTGAGGTTGCCGGGTTTCAATGGCTTGGGGTGAATGACGCACTGCCCGACGATTGTGCTGACATTGCAACCTTCACCCGCCGCGAACCGGTTTTGAAGGGGGCAGGGCGTGCCTTGTTTGAAGAAACCGCCAAATTTGCCGTAGGGGTTGGGCTCGGCTCCATCAGCGCGACAATAAGGGCTGATAACCGGATGGGCCTGAACTATTACGAGAAGATGGGATTCCAAGATTACTCGGTTGATTTTGGTGTGCCCCTTCGTGACGGCACGCCGGTCGACAGGATTACCAAACGGATTGATCTGAGATTGGAGATACCATGCTGATCGTAACCGGAACTATCGAAATTACGTCGGAAGGTGTCGAGGCTGCCAGAAAAGCTGCGCAGGAAATGGTTGCCGAGACGGTGAAGGAAGCAGGCTGCACGGTCTATGAATTCAGCCAAATTCTGGGTCATGCCAATCGGTTTCGGATCTACGAAGAATGGGAAAGTCAGGCCGCGCTCGAGGCGCATTTTGCCACACCGCACATGGCAACATTTCAGGCGGTGCTGGGCAAGGTCGGAGTGACTGAAAGTCTGATCTATCGGATCACGGGAGGTGACAAGAAACCGCTGCGGTGATCCTAGTCCCATAAGGAAGGCTCGGCGAATTCGATGGAATTCCCGGACGGGTCGCGAACGTAAAGTGACAATGCTCCGTTCGGCCATTCGAATTCAGCGTCTACGGGCACGTTCCAGTCTATAAGATGTTTTCGCATCACCGCGATTTGCGCGCGCGCCATGCCAAAGCAGGCATGACCCGGCCCTTGGGCGCCATGGGCGGGAACAGGCAGGCGCGGGTTGTCTGGAGGTTTTTCGGTCTCTGCCGCATTGAATAGCAGCAACACTGAACCACCCACCTTGTAGAACACATGCCGGTTGGCGACACGCTGGATTTGCTCAAGCGCCAGAACGTCCCCATAGAAATGCTCTGCAGCATCCAGGTCGTCGACATAAAGTGACGCTTCTAAAAGGCCGGTTGGCTGCGGAATGTCAGGTGATACCTTCATTCCTCTATCCTATCACAAATAGGCGTTTCGGTCACCGACGTGGGCGCCGATCCCGTTTGCGCGAAGAAGATGGCGCGAGGGCAGGCATAGATAGGCTATCCCATTGCCCCGGCTCAAGCCCGTCCAAAGTCCAGTCGCCAATCCGGGCGCGGATCAGTCGAAGGGTCGGGTGCCCAACGGCCGCCGTCATCCTGCGCACTTGCCTGTTTCGACCTTCTCGAAGGACCAGTTCGACCCAACAATCCGACACCGTCTGCCGCACTCTGATCGGCGGGTCGCGCGGCCATAATGCCTCGGGCTGATCCATCAATCGCGCCTTGGCAGGGCGGGTCAAGCCCTCCTTCAGCTCAACACCATCGCGCAGGGCTTTTAGGGCGGAGGCGTCTGGCTCCCCTTCGACCTGCACCCAATAGGTCTTAGCCATTTTATGCTTGGGATCGGCTATCTGCGCCTGAAGGCGACCATTGTCGGTCAACAGCATCAAACCTTCGCTATCGCGGTCCAATCGCCCGGCGGGATACACGTCCGGCAGATCAATGAAATCCGACAGCGTACTGCGCGGAGACTCCGCATTCGCGCGATCCGTGAACTGCGGCAATACATTGAATGGTTTATTGAAGCGGATGAACCAGGACATTACCCGCCATAGCCCGGCGATCGAATTGGTGCAACCTGTGGATAACTGTCATCGGCCTGTTACGGATTCGGAATACTCAATCCCCGAGATATTGTGGAAACTCAGGGCTTGTCAGAGCTTTGACACGATATATAGTAAAGCTAAGGCCGGGGCGGGGGTTCTCCGCTCTGATGTCAAAAGAGGCAGAGCAGAGCGTGGAGCGATTCTGATATGGACGGAGACTTCAGGACCGAATTTGTCAGGGAACCCGGTGCGCTCAAGCATCATCCGGCATTGGTTTTGAACGCCGATTACCGCCCTTTGTCCTACTATCCACTATCGCTCTGGCCGTGGCAGGAGGCCATAAAAGCTGCCTGGCTGGACAGGGTGGATATCGTCGCCGAATATGACGAAGTTGTCCGAAGCCCGAGCACCGAGATACGAATACCCTCGGTCGTTGTGCTGAAAGATTATGTAAAACCCAGAAAGCGCGTGGCCTTCACGCGCTTTAATTTATTTCTGAGGGATGAATTCCGCTGCCAATACTGTGGCAGCCGTGGGGATCTGACCTTTGATCACGTGATCCCGCGCGCGGCGGGCGGGGTGACAAGCTGGCAGAACGTTGTTGCGGCCTGTAGCCCATGTAACTTGCGCAAAGGGTCTAAATCACTGCGGCAAGCAGGAATGACATTGCGCAAGCCTCCGCGGCAGCCGGATGCTGAGGCTTTGCGCAACGTTGGACGAAAATTCCCACCGAACCACCTGCATGACAGTTGGATCGACTTTCTCTATTGGGATGCGGAACTGGACGAGCTCTAACGGCCTTCACGCCACGCGGCGAACCAGAGCAGAACCAGAACGAAAGACAAAGCGGCATTCCATCCGGCCATGGAAACACCAAATAACTCCCATGGAATATCATCACAGCGTACCAGTGGTGCCGACATGATCTGATCCAGCAGTTCTTCTGCCGACAGACCGCCGATGCTGCTTGATGTGCAGCTTGACGGACCTTCCCACAAACCGCGTTCTACACCAGCGTGATAGACACCAATGACCGCAGTGGTCAGCGCCGCCATGACGCCTAAAAGAGGGAGGATCGCCAGCCGAGGTAGCGCAAGCGCCGCAGCACCGATCAGGATGGCGACAGCATGCGGATAGCGTTGCCAGATGCACATTTTGCAGGGTGGAAGCCCGCCGAGATACTGAAACGCAAAGGCCCCAAGCAGCAATGCCACAGATCCAAACGTGGCAACCAGGACCAGTAAATTTCGTCTTGTCATAGGAATCTCACCGCTAGGAAACCGCCAAACAGAAGGATGATAAACAGGGAAAACATTAGGCCCAGCCGCTTTTCTATGAAGGTGCGGATCGGCTCTCCGAACCCCCAAAGCAGACCGGCGACGATGAAGAACCGGATCGCTCGGGCCAGGATCGAGGTGGCAATGAAGGTGCCCAGGGGCATCCCTGTCCAGCCGGACATGATGGTGATGACCTTATAGGGAAAAGGCGTAACCCCAGCGGCCAGAACAGCCCAGAAACCAAAGTCATTGAACCGTGTGTTGAACTCTTCCATGGCGTGGGCTTTGCCCATGGATTCAAGGATGGGCTGGCCGAGGCTTTCATAAAAGAACGCGCCGATTGCATAGCCTAACATTCCGCCCAAAACCGAAGCTACCAGTGCAACAGAAGCAATCAGCCAGGCCCGGGAGGGTCGGGCAAGGATCATGGGAATCATCAGAACGTCCGGCGGTATCGGAAAGAAAGAGCTTTCGATGAAGGAAACAATAGCCAGCGCCCACAAGGCATTCGGGTGTTCTGCCAGACGAATGGTCCAGTCATAAAGAGGTCGCAGCATCAGGTGCAATTTCCCTGTACATGTGTTGGGTAAGCCAAATCATGCGCCCCGCAGGCCGTCAACCTTGCAGGCTGGAACATTCCTCAATCAGGGTGTTTTTTGCCTCTGGACCTTCTCGATTTTGAACGCTAATTCAGTGTCCGTGGCCCAAGTGGCGGAATGGTAGACGCAGGGGATTCAAAATCCCCCGGTAGTGATACCGTGCCGGTTCGAGTCCGGCCTTGGGTACCAAAGTAAAAACAGAGGGTTAGGGGAACCTGCCTTCTGTTTTTTCTTTCCGGTAGTTCTAATTGCTCGCATTCCCAACTCACACGTTCGCGTTCTGGTCAGAATTCCCGATGTCAAAAGTGCATAATTGGATGTGTGTGCGGTCACGGCGGGGCAGATGCACAAGAAAAGCGTCAAAGGCGGGGAAAATTCAGGGGGGCTTGTCAAATCTGAGGATACGCCTGCTTTGGTGACCTGCTGGCCTTGACAAGCTAATGCTCAGAATGAAACCTCTTACGGGTTGGGAGATTCTGAAAAATCAAAGATATGCCTGCTGCATAGCGGGTGTTGTTGCATATCGCAGGGCCATTTATCCGGCGCTTTGATGTGTCTCCCACCAGAAAAATAATGGGAGTTCACTTATGAAAAACAGCAGCAAGCTTAGCCTCGGCGCGGTTGTCACGGCGGCTCTGATGGCGCCTGCGGCCTATGCCGAAGAGTTTATCACGATCGGCACAGGTGGCGTGACCGGGGTGTATTACCCAACTGGCGGTGCAATCTGTCGTCTGGTCAACAAAGGGCGCAAGGAACATGGCGTGCGCTGCTCGGTCGAATCGACCGGCGGTTCCGTGTACAACATCAACACCATTCGCGAAGGCGAGCTGGAGTTTGGTGTCGCGCAGTCCGACTGGCAGTACCACGCCTATAACGGCAGCTCGAAATTCGAAGAGGCCGGCCCGTTTGAAAACCTGCGCGCCGTCTTCTCGGTTCACCCCGAACCGTTTACCGTTGTGGCCCGTGCCGATTCCGGTGTGACCAATTTCGAAGACCTGAAAGGCAAGCGCGTAAATATCGGTAACCCCGGTTCCGGTCAGCGTGGCACCATGGAGGTTCTGCTGGGCGAAATGGGCTGGTCCACTGACGATTTCGAACTGGCGACCGAACTGAAAGCGGCGGAACAGTCTGCGGCACTTTGCGACAACCAGATTGACGCAATGGTCTATACCGTGGGTCACCCCTCGGGCTCGATTCAAGAAGCCACCACGGCTTGCGACTCGGTTCTGGTCAATGTCAGCGGCGAGGCCGTGGATAAGCTGGTCAACGACAACTCGTTCTACCGTACTGCTACCATTCCCGGCGGCATGTACCGCGGGTCGGATGGTGATACAGCGACATTCGGCGTTGGCGCGACCTTCGTGACTTCGGCGGATGTGTCGGATGATGCGGTTTATGCGGTTGTCAGCTCGGTTTTCGAGAACTTCGATGACTTCAAAAAGCTTCACCCGGCATTTGCCAACCTCAAGCCCGAAGAGATGATCGCGGACGGCTTGTCAGCCCCGCTGCATCCGGGTGCCGAGAAGTACTATAAAGAAAAAGGCTGGATTCAATAAGCCAGACCTGACGCGGGGTGCCCGTCGGGCGCCCCGCACAAAACCCGTATCAAGCGGGTGATTCAGAAGGCCGCAAATGGCCACGACGGGGAGACATTTTCATGAGTTCCGAGACACAATCGAACCGCCCGCTATCCGAAGAAGAACTACAGGATCTGGTCGCATCTTCAGATGCCGGAGGGCGTAATCCGGTTGGGAATGTAGGCGTTTTCCTTGCGATCGTGGCGGCGATCTGGTCGATCTTTCAGGTCGTACTTGCTTCGCCCCTGGCGAACTATGTGTTGCCCGGCAGCGTGGTTAACAATTCGCGTCAGTTTCACCTGGCCTTTGCGATGTTTCTGGCCTTTGCAGCCTATCCGGCGCTGAAATCCAGCCCACGGGATTATATCCCTGTGCAGGATTGGATCATGGGCCTTCTGGGCGCGTTTGTGGCGCTGTACGGATATTTCTTCTACACCAAGATCGTTGATGCCGGAGGGCTGGCAGACGATACAGACAAATGGATCGCTCTGGGCGGTCTGTTGCTGTTGTTCGAGGCCGCGCGTCGTGCACTTGGCCCGGCGATGGCGATCATTGCGACGATCTTTCTGGCCTATGTCTTCTTCGGATCAGGTTCTGGAATAGAAAACAACTTGTTTAGATGGGCGGCTGCCGCGGGATTGGTTGTCGCGTCCTATCTGGCCTATCGTTTTGTAAGCATAGCCCTCGCTATTCCCATTTTAATCGTCGGTGCCATGATCGTCTTTGGCTTGCCGGAGGTTATCCAGTGGAAGGGCGCCAGCCTGAAAAAGGCGATGAGCCATATGTGGATCACCTCCGAGGGCGTGTTCGGTATCGCCTTGGGTGTTTCGACCAAGTTTGTATTCCTGTTTGTTCTGTTTGGCGCCTTGTTGGATAAGGCCGGGGCAGGGAACTATTTCATCAAGATGGCCTTTGGCGCGCTGGGTCACCTGCGCGGCGGCCCCGCCAAGGCGGCGGTTGTGGGCTCAGCTGCGACCGGTCTGATCTCGGGCTCGTCCATCGCAAACGTTGTGACCACTGGTACCTTCACCATTCCATTGATGAAACGTGTTGGGTTCAGCAGCGAACAAGCAGGTTCGGTCGAGGTCGCCAGTTCGGTGAACGGGCAGATCATGCCACCCGTCATGGGCGCTGCAGCTTTCTTGATGGTAGAATATGTGGGTATTTCCTATGTCGAGGTGATCACCCACGCCTTCCTGCCAGCGGCGATCTCATACATTGCTCTGGTCTATATCGTGCATCTCGAAGCCGTAAAGCGGAACATGCCCACATTGGGCGATCGCGAAGTGAAGCTGGCACGTACCGTGGTTGGTATGTTCTCGTTCTTCATTGTTTTTGCTGGGCTCTGCTATGGCTCTCAATTCCCTGTGGAAGCAGTGACAAATTGGATGCCGAACTCGGCCGGTCTGGTCCTCAGCCTCATCATCTGCGCAATTTACGTGGCGCTGCTGTATCTGGCCGCACAGGTGCCCGATCTGGAACCCGATGTCCCGAATGCCAAAGAGGTGACGCTGCCGGTCATTAGCGAGATCTACAAGGCGGGCCTGCACTACCTTCTGCCGATCATCGTGCTGGTCTATTTCCTGATGATTGAACAGAAATCGCCCGGTCTTTCGGCCTTTTGGGCCACGTCCTTGCTGTTCGTGATCCTGCTGACGCAGAAACCGCTGAAGGCGATGTTCCGGGGGCAAAGCAACCTCTACAACGCGTTCATCGACGGTGTCGCGGATCTGTGGCAGGGCATGATCGACGGCGCGCGCAACATGATCGGTATTGCGCTGGCGACGGCCACGGCGGGTGTGATCGTTGGTACCGTGACCCTGACCGGTGTGGGCCAGGTGATGGCCGATCTGGTCGAGTTCCTGTCGGGTGGCAATCTGATCCTGATGCTGATCATGGTCGGTATCCTCAGCCTGATCCTGGGCATGGGCCTGCCGACCACTGCGAACTATATCGTCGTCAGTTCTTTGATGGCCGGTGTGGTCGTGGAGCTGGGCGCGCAGAGCGGGCTGATTGTGCCGCTGATCGCGGTGCATCTGTTCGTCTTCTACTTTGGCATCATGGCGGATGTGACACCGCCCGTGGGGCTGGCCAGTTTCGCGGCTGCGGCTGTATCGGGGGGCGATGCGATCAAGACCGGATTCATCGCCTTCTTCTATAGCCTGCGCACGGTCGCGTTGCCGTTTGTCTTCATCTTCAACACAGACCTTCTGTTGATTGATGTGACCTGGGTCGAAGGGATAATCGTTGCGATATTTGCGACGATAGCGATCCTTGTCTTTACGGCGGGCACGATGGGCTACTTCCTGACCCGCAGCCGGATCTATGAAAGCGTTGCCTTGGTCGCGGTTGCTTTCGCACTATTCCGTCCGGATTACTTTATGGACAGGATTTCACCCCCATATCAGACCGTTGAACCGGCAGCTTTCACCGAAACGATCGGGGAAACACCGCCCGGAACCGAGGTACGTCTGGTCATCAGCGGCCCGGATTTCGACACGCTTGAGATGGTGGATACCACGGTTGTCGTCTCTGTCGGCGACGAAGACGGCGGTCCTGCACGGGTTGATGCGATGGGTCTACTGCTGATCGAAGAGGACGGTCTGATCAAACTGGAAGAGCCGCTGTTGGGCGCGCCTGTTGCCGATGATCTGAGCATCTTCGACTATTACGGGGATGAGGCCGTGCGCCTGACCTCGGTCAGCCTGCCGTCAAGCCAGCCACCCAAGCAGCTGGTCTATATCCCGGCGATGATCCTGTTGGGTCTGATCGCCTTCCTGCAACGCGGCCGTGCCGCCAGACAAGGGGTGCCCGCATGACACGTTCTGTTCTGTGTGCTGTTGATATCAGCAATGGCAAAATTGATGGCCCGGTCCTTCAAAAGGCCGCTGCATTGGCCGATTTGGAGGGGGCGCAGCTGGATGTGGTCAGTGTTCTGCCCGATTTTGGAGAAAGCTGGGTGTCCGGCTTTTTCCAGGCGGATTTCCATGAAAAGGCTTTGGCTGAGGCGCAGAAACAACTGACTGAGCTGTGCGCATCAACATTGGGCAGTGAGCGCAATGAAAAGATCCGCCATGTGGTGGCCACGGGCACGGCCTACCAAGAGATCCTGAAGACGGCAGAAGGCGCAGGGTCCGACCTGATCGTCATCGGCGCACATAAGCCGGACTTCAAGGATTACCTGCTGGGTCCGAATGCCGCGCGGGTTGTGCGGCATTCGACGGTCTCGGTCTACGTAGTACGGTGATCTAATACCCGGTCATCTCAAGATAGCCACGTCCCGCGTGGCTGCCTGAGACCGTGACAGGCCCTTCCCAATAGGCGAAACGGGTCGCCATCCAGGCCTTGGGTGTCAGGGCGCTGACCACAACATCGACTCCACGGGCAGGGAGTGTGACGCGCCATTCAACCGGGATATCCCGGTCGGCAACTTGGGCGGTCTGGAGCGGTTCAAAAAAGACGAAACCATCGTCAAGCGCGGTGGTTTCGCCATCCTTGCCAATCCAGGTGGCAGAGGTGAAATCGTCGGCCTCTCCGCGCAGGCGAAAGGCCATCAGCTTGTCGCCGCCCTCAAAGCTGAGCGAGAACCAATCCCATCCGCTTTGATCCTCGGCCAAAGGTTGCGAGGACCATTCCCGGTCCAGCCATCCCTGTCCGGTTACCGCAACATCCCCATCCGGCAGATGCAGGGTGCCTGTCAGGTCGAAAAACGGCTGTGAGTAGTAATGGCTTGCCTGCCCCTGCGCAGATTTGACCGAATACCCGGCATTGCCGTGAAAGACCAAAGGCCCCGTTGCGCGCAGTGACAGATTGTAGCCGAAATCGGAACCGTTGGCCCTAATCTTCAGCGCATTAAAGTCGGGTCCGCGCATGTACCATTCGTCGATCCAGGCTTCGAATGGGGTGGCGGTGACCCCGGCCTGACCGATACCGCCCCGCGACAGGCGTTCAGCAAAGTAATGGGCATCAGGGGTGGTCAAGGCGGCATGGCCCAACCACAACTGCGGACTTTGCCAGGATTGCTCTTCATAGGGTTTCAGCGCCGAGCGGAACAAAGTCCATTGCACTCCGTAATCGCGCCCGTCTTCTCCTTTCAGGTTCGCGGTCAGATACCACCATTCGATCTTGAAAGTGGGATGGGGACCGTGATCCTGCGGAAAGCTCAACTGATACCCAAGCTGGGGGACGTCGAACCCGTCGGCCTCACCTCCAAGACCGGCAAAGCCCTGCGCCCGAAGTTGGGCGGGCAATAGCAGGGCCAGAATTAGGAACCAGGCTTTAGCGTTCATTGGCAAACACTCTTAACAACTCGGCAGGCGGGATGCGCAGCAACCGAAGGGCTGGAACCGCAGCGGCGATAACAGCGGCCAGTAAGGTCAGAAGAAATAGATAGAACCAGTCGCTTGGGAATAGGTACATTGGTAACCGCCAGCCAAACGCCTCGACATTGATGACCGTCAGCAACGTCCAGGCCAGAACCAACCCAAGCGGCAAGGCCAGCGCAGCGGTCAGAGAGGCGAGAAGCACGCTCTGCGTCAGTTCAAACCGCGCCAGCTGCGCCCGCGTCAGGCCAAGCGCCCAGACCGGCGCGATCTGTGGAAGCCGTTGCGTCCAAAGCGTCAGCAGGCTGGTCAGAATTGCAAATCCAGCAACCCCGAGCGTCAGGATATTCAGCGCAGAGGTCACCACAAATGTGTCTTCGAAGATTTCCGTGGATCGGGCCTTCATGTCAGCTTGATGAACGACTGCCTGCGGAGGAAGGTCAAATTCCGCCCGAAGCCTTTCGGCAACATCGCTGGCTTGATCAGGGGGCATGCGAACGCCATATCGCCGTTCCTCGGTATTGGGTGCGATGTCTTCCAAAAGCTCCATCGACACGATGGCTTGTCCGGTTGGATTGCCATAATCAGAATAGACCCCTGCAATGACCAGCTTGTGACCCGGGCGGAGCGTGATTTGATCTCCGGGCCACAGACTGGATCTGCGCGCAAGCTGTTCGTTGATCAGAACGGCGGTTCCGGACATCACCTGATCCCATACTCCGGGCACTGAGGCGATCAGCGGCCAGTTTTCTTGATATACCGGATTGTTCACCACCCCGTAAAGAAACAAGGGGCCGCTTCCGTGCGCCAGCTCGACGCTGCGGATCGGCAAAACGGCGTCGATCTGAGGCAGCAGCCATTTCTTGATGTCCTGCGCCTGTTGTTCGTCGGATGCGGTTATATACAGTTCTGATGTCAGTCGTTGGTCAAGCCACCCGGTAAATGTCAGCCGGAAACTCGACACCATGGTGCCCACGCCGATGTTCGCGGCCAATGCCAACATCAATGCCATCAGGGCCAAAGAGAGACCGGGCAGTTGCGCCTGCATGTCGGCGAATACCCATTGTCTGACCGGGCCGTTCTGTAGCTTCTGAAGTCCGGATACTGCGATCAGCAAGAGAAACGGTAAAATCAACGCAGAACCCGTCAGGATTCCGGCAACCAGCACGAACCCTGCGACCAAACCGTCGGCCACAAAGATTGAAACGATCCCCAACCCAATCAGGAATACTCCGATCAGTGCCAATCTTTTGGTTGCAGTGTCATCCCCCCGCCAGGCCTGCGGACCCGGGCTTGATAACAGCGGCAGCCGAGCCAATCGGAACAAAGCCTGAGAACTGGCCAAGAGCGTTCCGAACAGGGCCATGGCCAAGCCCGCGAGAACCCAGTGCAGTTGAAGCGATAGCTGACCTTCAACTGGTGCACCATACAACCCGCGTAGTGTGGATGCCACGTCGGGCAGCAAGGCCCCGGCCAGCAGGAAACCCAGTACCAGACCGGCGCCCCCTCCAATCAGGGCCAGCAGCGAAAGCTCGGCCAGAATGATCCATACGATCTGACGCATCGGAACGCCCAGCGCACGTATTGTTCTGATAATTGCTCGGCGCTGCGCAAAAGCCAACCCGACGGTGCCATGGACGATGAACAGCCCGACGGCAAAGGACAAAAGCGCGAAGGCAGAGAGGTTGAGGTGGAAGCTCTCTGTCAGTTGTGCCGTGTCCAATCTGGTTGAGGCTGCAATTCGTGTCAGATCAGGAGCGATCTGCTCAAGCGGCGGGATCGCTCGGGGTTGATCAGGCAGGATGACCAGACGTGAAATCTGCCCCTTTTTGTCAAGCAGCTGTTCGGCAACGCCAATATCGGTAAAGACCAGATCGGGCGGCAGCGCGTCGCTGGACAGGATCGTGGGCAGGTCGCTTGCCTGCGCCAGAATCTGGGCCAGTTCCGTCGCGACTATTATCCTGCCCGGCGCGGTGAGCATATCTGCGGGATCGGGCGGCGTATCGCTTTGTTCCAAACGGCTGAGGGCCGGTAGGGGTGGAAAGGCGACCAAGTCGACCCCCATGACCTGCAGATTGCGCCCGCTATGGCGCCAACGCCCCTCAAGCACCGCAGCGACCTGCCAGCCAGCCCGACGCAAGCTGACATAATGGTCGATCGTCAAATTCCCCGAGGTGGCGTGCAATTCATCGTATTGACCAAATGAGAGCTGATCATTGGCCCGTTGATAGCTTGCCCGGGCCTCGGAATTTATGGCTTGAACTGCCGACCACAGCCCGGTCGCAAGCGCAATGCCGGTCAACAAGGTTAACAGCTGAAGCCAATGGGCACGCCAGTGCGACACCAACGCCTGTGTGATGGCCAAAGTCACGAGATATGACCGCCGGACAGGCGAACCTGTTGGTCCAGACGGGCTGCTATGTCCTGCGAATGTGTCACCAAAAGCAGGGCTGCGCTGGTTTCGGCGACCAGCGCAAGCATCAAATCCAATACATTGGTACTTGCGACCTCATCCAGATTTCCTGTTGGTTCATCCGCGAGCAAAAGACTGGGGCGCGGCGCAAGCGCGCGCCCGATGGCAACGCGTTGCTGCTGGCCGCCTGACAGGTTCTCGGGAAAGCGGTCCAGCAGGTCCCGCAATCCCAGTTTGTCAGCAAGATGATCGCACCAGTCCGGATCATGTTTACTGGCAAGCCTGGCATGGAAGGACAGGTTTTGGCCGACCGTCAACGACGGGATCAGATTGAACTGTTGGAATACCAGCGCCACACGCTCGCGCCGAAGGGCTGCGCGCCCGGTATCGTCTAGTGTGGACAGGTTGGTTCCGCCCAGTGAGATTTCGCCCGCATCGAATATGTCCAGCGCACCTGCGAGATTTAGAAGCGTGCTTTTGCCACTGCCACTTTCCCCGGTTAGGGCAAGCGTTTGGCCATGGTCTAACGACAGAGATACTCCGTTCAAAATCGGTCGACCGTTTGCATATGATTTTTGGACATCAGTTATTGTAAGCAGCATTCATAGGCGCCCTGTATTCTGCCACTCACAATTTGCAGCCGACCGAAGCGGTGTCCAGTTCAATGGCGCTATCGTTTCCATTCGTCGCAGACGCAGGGTTGCCCAATCCTGCATTTGAAGCGATTGTGACGAGACTTAAAAACAGAGGGGATGGGCGCCGGTGACCTTATCCGAGCAGATTATCTGGGGAAGCGTTTATTTGGGTATCTGCTTTTTGATCGAAATTGCCCTGCTGACCTGGTGCATGCAGATCATCCGGGTAATGTCGATCAAACTGGAAAAAAGCAAAAGGTTCGTCACCATTGCAAGCCCGCTGACTATCGCGCTGATTTTTATCGTGATGATCCATACCTTTCAGGTCTGGCTTTGGGCGATTGTCTGGGTCTTTGGGGATGTTCTGGCGGACTGGAACTCGGCGCTGTATTTCTCTCTGGTTACGTTCACAACGCTGGGCTACGGCGACATTGTTCTGGACGACGGGCTGCGCATTTTTGGTGCCTTTGCCTCGGTCACCGGGCTTTTGGCATTTGGGCTGTCCACAGCCTTTTTGGTCGCGGTCATGTCGCGGGTGCTGCAGGAAGAGTCGATCCTTTAAAGGATTGGTGCGAACAACCGCGCCAGAGGCGAGCCGAACCGAATATAGGCCGGTTGTTCGGGCAAGGTTTTGTCCAGCTCATAGCTGGATTCAAAGTCCATCAGCAGCATGTTGTGAACCGCATGGGCCGCGTCCTTGTCAAAGAACAGGGCCATCGCCTCAAAATTCAGGCGGAAAGAACGATTGTCCAGATTGGTGGTGCCAACAGCGGTCAGAGTGTCGTCCACCAGAAATACTTTTTGATGCATGAACCCATTGGTGTACCGGTAGACCCGCGCGCCGCATTCCCTGATCTCGTCGAAATAGGCAAAGGCCGCCAGCCAAGGTAAGCGGTGATCAATCACGTCGGGAACCAGAATGCGAACATCTACCCCGCGCATTGCAGCGTGGCGTAGTGCGGTCATGATGTCGATATCAGGAACGAAATAGGGGGATGCGATCCACAATCGTTCCTTTGCTTCCGTGATTGCAGAAAAGAACATCATGGCGCCGGTTTCGGTTTCGTCCCCCGGACCTGTGGCGACGAGAAGGGCGTTCATGTCCTGATCAGATTCCTGACCCGCCCAGGCCAGTTGATCTATCAGGTCTTCTTGATGCGCCCAGTACCAGTCCTCTGTAAAGATCAGTTGTAGTTGGCGCACGATATGTCCAGTCAGCCTTATGTGTGTGTCCCGCCAATGTCCGAACTTTGCGGACTGACCGAGATATTCGTCGCCGACATTGTGGCCGCCGATAAAGCCGATTTCACCGTCAATGATCACCGTTTTCCTGTGATTGCGATAGTTTAGCTGAAATCGCTGTCCTGGATGGCGCTTTTCATGCTGACCGGCAACGTGAATTCCCGCCGCGCGCAGCGACGTGATGTAGCTTGTCGGTAGGCCATAACTGCCCACGGCGTCGGTCATAAAGCGAACTTGCACACCGCGCTCTGCGGCGGCGATCAGTTTGCTTTGCAGTTGCCGCCCCAATCCGTCATCACGCACGATGTAGAACTGGACAAGCACATAGTCCTGAGCCGCGTCGATAGCCTGAAAGATAGCGTCAAAGGTTGCCTGCCCATCGACAAGCAATTCTGCACCGTTGCCGCGTGATATGGGTAGATGCGCAAGCTCTTCGAAAGGGAGTGGGTTGATCGTAATCATGCCCGGATCTGGGCGCGAAAAATCCGCAAAGCTCTTTATCCCTTCGACAACAGTCTCAGCGTGCTTTCGGGCCATGCGATACCCGCGAAAACGATGATGTCCCAGAAACAAGTACAGCGGTACGCCAGCTATCGGCGCCGAGATCAAAAACACCACCCATCCCACGGCACCCTGCGGTGTGCGCGCTGTTTGAGCCGCGCGTATCGAAAAGACCGCGGCGGTCAGGTACAAACATAGGACAAAGAGGGAAACAAAGAGTGTCAGCATGGAGGATTCGATCCTGGCATTTTCCTTAGTGTTTCAAGTTGCATTGGGGATTGACCTGTTCAGACTGTATTCCCCGATGGCGGCCCTTCGTCGCCGAGTTCACCATTCAGGGACATTAAAATTGCGATCGGGCGCAATGCGGGAATATGGCTGAAGATGATCAGGATGCAGACGGTCAGCGGAACGCTCAGGAAGGCTCCGATCAGACCCCAGACCGTGGTCCAGAACATAAGTGCCAGAATGACCAGAAATGTCGACATGTTCAGCGATCGGCCCAGCATGGCCGGGTCCAGAAAATTACCGATCATGAACTGAAGTGTGCCACAGCCGAAAACTATGATCAGAAACGGCCCGATACTTTCAAATTGAACCAGTGCAATCGCGGCTGGAAACAGAACCGCAATAATTGACCCAATCGAGGGTATGAAATTCAAGGCAAAGGTCAGCACGGCCCATGTCTCGGAATACTCAAGACCAAGGGTTTTGAAGACCACATAGCTGATTCCAGCCGTTATCAGGCTGATAAAGGTCTTCACTCCGACATAACGCTGCAGACTAAAGGAAATCGCGTCCAGAACCAAAGCGAACTCGGCACCGGTTTTAGGGTCACCGGCGGCCATACGGATCTTTTTTCGGAACGCCAGACGTTCGGCCATCAGGAAGGCAACGTAAAGGCTGATGAGGAAAAACTGGTTCAGCAAGGACGTCGCACTGCCCAGCAACATCCGGGCGACGAAAGACATATCAATGTTGACCAGATTGTCCCTGATGAAGGCCGTGATATCGTTGCCCACAAGGTCGTTTATGCGGTTAACGGCCTCGTCGAACTGGCTTTCGTATGTATTGATCGAGCGTGCAAACTGCGTCGCCTGATTGCCCAGAATATACATGATCATGAACAACCCGACCAAAACCACGGTCACTCCAGCCAGGTTAGCCAACCAGACCGGAGCCTTGGTCAGCGCAATAACCCGGTCACTCAGCGCGATGATCAGGACGTTGATCAGCAAGGCCATGGTCAGCGGGATCAGAAAAGCGGAACCTGCATAAAGCCCCAATACGATCAGTGACACGACAATCGCGGTGTCGCGGACAACCGATAGGCGCAACCTGTTCGGCATGCTTGGGTCCTGGTCGCTGGTTGGCATTTTTCGCCCGGCTTTGTGTAGGTTCCGTTTCGATCCTGCACGGGACAAAGGGATTATGCAATGCAACCAAACATTTGGAGTTGGTTAATTGCGTCCAGTCGGGTTTTGCCGGTTCTGGTTCGAATACAGTCAGGGTAGAGTTTTCGGATGACGACAAGTTTGATTCCCCTGACTGGAAGAGTAATTCGAGCCCTTTGGCTGGCCTTGGGGCGATTTGGGGCCAAAAACGGCATGGTCATGAGCAGCCACGTTGCCATGTCCCTGATGCTGGCCCTGTTTCCGTTTGTTCTGTTCACTGTGGCACTGGCTGGTACGCTGTCTCAGGATTATGTCACGGACGAGCTGATCGAACTGATCTTTGGCGCCTGGCCAAAAGATGTCGCCGGCCCGATTGTGGGAGAGTTGCGCTCGGTCCTGGCGGAATCAGGTTCGGGGGTAATT
Source organism: Ruegeria sp. CDSA193 (assembly GCF_059611885.1). Taxonomy (NCBI): domain Bacteria; kingdom Pseudomonadati; phylum Pseudomonadota; class Alphaproteobacteria; order Rhodobacterales; family Roseobacteraceae; genus Ruegeria; species Ruegeria sp. CDSA193. The sequence continues at coordinate 60,279 of NZ_JBXWPN010000001.1, forward strand.
ACCCTGGGCGGTTTGCTGGCCATTTTCTTTGCCTCAAACGGCGTCGTTGCGGTGCGGGCGGCCATGAACCAGGCCTATCATGATCATGACGCCTGGCCATTCTGGAAGACACGCTTGCTGTGCCTGGGATTGGTGATTGTTGGCGGGGCGGCCATTCTGGCCATCGCCGCCGTCGAAGTCGTCTTGCCGGTCTACACGCGCCTCGTGTCCGAAAAGACGGATGTTAACGTGTCAGACTGGTTGTCTGTGGATCGATTGCGCTGGACCTTTACTGTCGCGGTTCCTGCGGGCACGGTTATCGTTGCACATCTTGTGCTGCCGACGCGCCGCCATCGGCTGTGGCAAATCCTTCCGGGCGTTGTACTGACACTCGCTCTGTGGGCGATGGGCGGTTGGGGCTTTTCGATCTATATCGGACAGTTCGCCTCGTACAGCGCTACTTATGCTGGTCTTGCGGGGGCGATGGCTGCGTTGATTTTCCTGTATCTATGCGCGGCCATCCTGATTCTGGGCGCTGAATTCAACGGCGCGCTGATGGATTTGCAGGATCAAAGTAACGGACAAACCTGAAGGGCAGGGTGGCTGGGGTTGTGAAATAGCAATTCAAAGCCCGGTTTGCGTCATGAAATCGGCACGTTTCTTACCCAAACTGCATGGACTGTGACCCCGTACGCATCAAGGTGAGGCCTCATGACCAAACTGCCCGAAAGCGCGAAATCGCAAAATCCATCGTCGCTGACCCGGCGGATTGAAGAATTACGGGCCAAACCGGCGACGGATATCAGTCACGGTGAGGCATTGTTGTTGCAAGGAAACGCAATATCTTCGCTGCGTGAACAGCGCCTTGCGCGATCTCTGGCTGACTTCGCAGATTAACTTCAGCCGCGAAATCCTGTTGCCACAACGAATTTTTCCGAACTGTCGGCGCGGGATGCCGGTGGTTTAACATGCGCTACCTTGTCAAACTTCTGTTTCAGAATCTTCTGCAGATCCCCTTCGGCTCCTCCGGCCAGAACTTTGGCGACAAATGTGCCGCCCTGTTCAAGCACATCAAAGGCGAAATAGGCGGCGGTTTCGCACAAGGCCATGATCCGCAAATGGTCGGTTTGTTTATGCCCCGAGGACGCAGCAGCCATATCTGACATCACCACGTCAGCTTTGCCACCCAACCAGTCTTTGACCTTCTGGTCGGCATCGTCCTCCATAAAGTCCAACTGGTGAACCTCGGACCCGGCCACCGGTTCGACCTCTTGTATGTCGACACCCAGAACAGTGCCGATTTTCTTACCGCTTTTCTCACCCAATGCATTAACGCGCTGGACCGCAACCTGCAGCCAGCCTCCTGGGGCGCAACCCAGATCGACGATGCGCGCACCTGGAACCAGGAAGCGGAATTTATCGTCCAGTTCCAAAATCTTGAACGCCGCCCGCCCACGATAGCCTTCGACCTGCGCACGCTTGACATAGGGGTCATTCAGCTGACGTTCCAACCACCGGGTCGAGCTGATTTTGCGCCCGCGGGCGGTTTTGACCTTAACCTTCAGGTCGCGCTGCCCGCGGCCCGAATTGTTTTTGCCAGTAGGTGTCTTCGCCATCAGAACGGTCCGTCTTCCAATACACCGTCCGCGCTCATCTGCGCATAAAGCAGGCCTTCGCGCAGCCCCCGGTCCGCCACTGAAAGACGGTCGGTTGGCCAACATCGTAACAAAGCCTGCAATATGGCCGAGCCGGACATGATCAGGGCCTGGCGGTCATCGCCGATACGCGGATCTCTCCGCCGCCCCAGTGGGCCGAGTTCTAGATACCCGCGTATCACTTTGTCAATCTGATCGCTTGTCATGCGCAAACCGTCTACCTTGGTCCGGTCATACCGCTTCAATCCCAGATGTGAGGCTGCGACTGTCGTAACCGTGCCACTGGTGCCGACGATCTGAAAACCTTCGCGGGCTTGTTCATCCTTATAAGGCGCAAAATCGGCCAGGTTTTCTTCGAAAAACCAGCTCATCAAAGCAAACCGCGCCGCATCATCTTCGACGTCATGGAACTGATCGCGCAGCGTCGCAACGCCGAGGGGAACACTGATCCAATCCACAACCTTGGCCGCGGGAAACGGGCTGTCTGTTGTATGAAATCCATTATGCAGACGCATAATCGCCGCCGGGCGATCCCGACGCGGAAGCGAGGATATGTCGATCCAGACAAGCTCTGTCGAACCGCCGCCAATATCCACAACCAACAACTGTTCTGTCTTAGTGGACACCAGTGGGGCACAGGATATTACGGCCAGACGCGCTTCTTCCTCGGGCTGGATGATCTCAAGCGTCAACCCGGTTTCACCCTTTACCTGGCGAATGAATTCACGTGAATTTTTTGCACGGCGACAAGCCTCGGTTGCGACTAGACGCATCCGCTTGACCTTGTTGCGTTTCAGCTTTTGCTGGCAAATGCGCAACGCCTGAATGGTGCGCGCCATCGACGACCGAGACAAACGCCCCGTCCGCTCTAAGCCCGCGCCCAACTGCACGGATTTAGAGAAACTGTCCACCACATGAAACCCGCTGCCCTTGGGCTGGGCAATTAACATGCGACAGCTATTTGTTCCCAAATCCAGCGCGGCATAAAGCGCATCAGGATCGGGTCTTGCCGGCGCGGGGCTTTCGACCGCCTTCGGGAACGCGCCCGCACCTTTGGGACGCTTGGGCGCCATCTTCAACGCCCTCCGATTTACGAGTTACCCCGACCATAGGTCGGCCTTTTGGTTCGTGCAAGATACTCATTAAAGTGATGAGAATTTTGAGGTGAGGTTTATAGGAACAATTCGTTACAAGCCGTGTATCCCGTTGTAGGTGAAAACGTCGTTTGAAATGCGCCTTGTGTCGAAAATCGACCGACCTGCGACCACATTGAAGTTTAGAACCGGTCCATCTGGTTAGGAGGAATCAAAGCAGATGCCTGACGTCACCATCGTATACTGGCGCGACATTCCCGCCCAAGTCATCGTAGGCAAGGGCCGCCGGGGCGCAAAACGGCAGTTGGAAGAACGGTTCGAGCAAGCCATTGACCGCGCCGCCATGAAGGTGAACGCCAAGGATAGCGATGCCTATCTGGCCGAATGGCGCAAGGCCGCGCCTTTCGCGGTTGAGGGCGATCCGTCCGAAATTGCCGAACAGCAGGCTGTGCGTTTGGAAACGGAATATGATCAGGACCGTATCAAGGCTCTGATCGCCAATGACGGTTGGGCATGAGCTCGAAATCTATATGGGAGGCCGCTATGGCTTTGCTGAACTTCAAGAAACGTGATGCCGCCGAAAACGGTCCGGTAAATCCAACCGTCGAAGCCTTCCTGCAGGGCTATTCGATTGAGGTGATGCCGCGCACCGCCGAGAAGGTCGAGGATTTTCGCGCTTTGTTGCCTGAAGGCACACGCGTCTATATTGCCCATATCGAAGGCACTCCGATCGAAGACATGGTCAAGACCGCCAAGCGCATCGCGGCGGACGGCTATCCTGTTATGCCGCATTTCCCGGCGCGGATCATTAAAGACACGGCGACGCTGGAAAACTGGATTTCCATGTACCAGGGTGAAGCAGGTGTGGATCAGGCGCTGTTGCTGGCCGGTGGTGTCGCGAATCCTCATGGTGATTTCGACAGCTCGATGCAGCTGCTGGAATCCGGCCTGTTCGACAAAGCGGGCTTCAAGCGTCTGCACGTCGCTGGCCACCCTGAAGGCAACAAGGACATCGACCCTGACGGATCGACCAAGAATGTCGATGACGCGCTGCGTTGGAAACAGAAGTTCTCTGAGACCACAGATGCCGAAATGGCGCTGGCCACTCAGTTCGCCTTTGACGCTAAACCGATCATCGCCTGGGCCGACAGCCTGAAAGAGGCGGGGATCGACATTCCGGTTCATATCGGCATCGCCGGTCCGGCAAAACTGCAAACACTGATCAAATTCGCCATCGCCTGCGGCGTTGGTCCATCGCTGAAGGTTCTGCAAAAGCGCGCCATGGACGTGTCCAAGCTGCTGCTGCCTTATGAGCCGACGGATGTGATCACCGAGCTGGCCAACCACAAAGCGGCCAACCCGGATTTCAACATCACAAACGTACACTTCTTCCCGCTTGGCGGCATCAAGACCAACGCCAACTGGGCCATCAACAACGGCGGCGCCTCGGCAAAGCCTGTAAACTCCTAAGGATCGGACATGACCCGTACAGTCGTAGAATCAAAAACAAAAACCGCCGTCCTGGGCTTTGACGAACCGTTCTGCGTGATCGGTGAGCGGATTAACCCGACAGGCCGCAAGAAACTGGCGGCGGAACTGGAAGCAGGCGATTTTTCGACCGTCGAAAAGGACGCCATCGCGCAGGTTGCGGCCGGTGCGACCGTTCTGGATATCAATGCGGGCGTTGTCTATAACTCGAACCCCAATCCGAACGAGACCGAGCCGCCGCTGATGCGCAAGATCGTTGAAATGGTGCAGGGGCTGGTCGAAGTGCCGCTGTGTATCGATTCATCAGTTCCGGGAGCTCTGGAAGCGGGTCTTGAGGCGGCAGAGGGCCGTCCTCTGTTGAATTCGGTCACAGGCGAAGAAGATCGTCTGGAGCTGGTTCTGCCGCTGGTCAAGAAATACAATGTCCCTGTGGTGGCGATCTCAAATGACGATACAGGGATTTCGGAAGACCCCGATGTGCGGTTCGAAGTGGCCAAAAAGATTGTCGAACGGGCCGCTGATTTCGGCATCCCGGCCCATGACATCGTGGTCGATCCGCTGGTGATGCCTATTGGCGCAATGGCAACTGCCGGTCAGCAGGTGTTTGCTCTAGTTCGTCGTTTGCGTGAGGAACTGGGCGTGAACACCACTTGCGGGGCGTCCAATGTCTCGTTCGGCCTGCCGAACCGCCATGGTATCAACAACGCCTTCCTACCGATGGCGATGGGCGCCGGCATGACCTCAGCGATCATGAACCCCGTTGCCTTGCCGGTTGGTCCCAAGAAACTGGCCGAGAAGAAGGCTGAGGTTGAGGCCAAAGGCATCATCCTGCCTGCGGACATGGATGATGAGACCTTCTGCCAGCTGTTTGGTCTGGGCTCGACCCTGCCGCGCGCGGGCAAAGAGATGGAGGCCATCCGCGCCGCCAACCTGCTGACCAACAACGATCCGCATGGCGGCGCTTGGATCAAGTTCAACAAAGCCCCCAGCGAAGCCGGTGCCGAGGGCACTGGTGGTGGTCGTCGTGGCGGTGGCCGTCGCCGTCGCGCATAAGTGATATAAAACAACATTCTGGCCGGATCTTTTGATCCGGCCTTTTTTGTCTTCGCCGTCGCAAATAGCCTGACGGTTTGGATCAAAACCGCTTGAACCTGATCTTGTACCGGTGATATTCAGCTAGCAGCGGCGGGTATGATGTAATGGTAGCCTGTCAGCTTCCCAAGCTGAACGCGCGGGTTCGATTCCCGCTACCCGCTCCATTCAGTTCGATCGACGCGCTTGATACAGGTTTATCACCGCCGGGATGTGCAGGCCGGTTTCGGATGTGAACTGGGCGAATTCCTGACAGACCTCGTGCTGGATTGCTGCTGCGTCCTGTTCGGTGCCTTCGAAATGCGCGATGGTTCGCGCGGCGGGGCCGACGCGGGTGCACAAGGCGGCTATTTCCTCTGACCCGCCAGCGCCGGGCAGATTTACGGAGATGGCTTGGGCCTGAATGTCCGACAGCCCCGCCTGTTGCATCATGCCGGTGACGTGATCCAGATCGTGAAACGCCAGCGGACCCGGCGCGTAACGATCTACCCGAGGCGGCTGCCCAAGGCGTTTTACCGCAGCAATATGGGGTATTTTGAACCACGGGTTGCCATCCAATGGCCCCCAAGCTGCAAAGGTCATCTGCCCGCCAGGTTTAAGTGCGCGGGCGATATTGGCGAATGCAGCAACCGAATCGTCAAAGAACATCACGCCGAACCGTGAAATCGCTGCGTCCAACTGATTGGCAGGAAACCCGAATATCTGCGCGTCAGCATGTTGGAAGCTGATGTTGCTCAGCCCGTTTTCCGAGGCTCGGGCGCTGGCACGATCAAGAAACGCTTGCGATATATCGGCGGCCAGAACATCGCCATCCGGCCCGACCAATCGCGCGGCTGCAAGAGAGCTTTCGCCAGTGCCACAGCCGATGTCGAGCACATGCATTCCTAGTTTAAGCTGGGCATTCTCCAGCACAAGGTCCAGAACCGAAGCCATCAGTTGATCCAACTGATCCTGATATGTCAGCCATTTGGCTCCGGATTCGGATTTTCCCCAGTATTCTGCCTGTTCCTCATTCACCGACTGCATCGTACCCCTCCGTGGTTGCCGCGACTATGACCTCCGGCGACGGCGGCGGCCAGAGTTTTCCTGATCTCCACCACCGGTGTTGAACGAGGGCGCGGGCAGGGTGACCACCTGTGCCAATTCCGGGAATGGGTCGGTTTTGTGGGGTATCGCGTTCGCTGCCACGAAATGATCCTGAAACTTGGGCTCGATGGCGGTTTCAACCTTGGTGATTTCGCGCACTACACGTTCAATTTCACTCCGCGACCCGATGTTGCAAAGGGCGATCCGGGCGCCCGTACCGGCGGCGTTGCCCGCGCTTGAGACCTTGTTCAAGGGCGCATCGGGGATCATTCCCAGAACCATGGCATGTTTGGTCGAGATATGCGCGCCGAAGGCACCAGCAAGAACAATGCGGTCGACAGTATCCACGTTCATTTCGTCCATTAAAAGCCGCGCGCCTGCATAAAGCGCGGATTTCGCCAGTTGAATCGCGCGAATATCGCCCTGAGTGACTGTGATACGTGGGCCGCCTTCGGCGCTTGCGTCGTGGATCAGATAGGAATGGGTGCGCCCCTCGGGGACGTTGCGTGATGTGCCCGTTTGTTCTGCGGATCCGATCAGGCCACTTTCATCCAGCAAACTCGCCATACGCATTTCCGCCACCGCTTCAATAATGCCTGATCCACAGATGCCGCTGATGCCAGTGGTTGCGATGTCTTGATCAAAACCCTCTTCATCCGACCATTTCTCGGACCCAATGACGCGAAAACGGGGTTCTTTAGTGACAGGATCAATCTCGATCCGTTCAATCGCACCGGGGGCGGCACGCTGACCAGAGCTGATCTGCGCGCCTTCAAAGGCCGGGCCGGTCGGTGAGGAGCACGCCAGAACCCGGCTGGTATTGCCCAGCAAAATCTCGGCATTGGTGCCTACATCTACGATCAGAACCAGATCTTCGGATTTGCCGGGCTCTTCCGACAAGGCAACCGCCGCACAATCCGCACCCACATGACCCGCAATGCAGGGCAGGATGTAGACCTGCGCACGTGGGTTCATGTTGGTCAGATCCATCTCGCGCGCGGGCAAAGACATGCTTTCGGACGTAGCCAAGGCAAAGGGCGCTTGGCCCAGTTCGACCGGATCCAGCCCAAGCAGCAGATGGTGCATGACCGGGTTACAGACGAACACCGTTTCGACAATCAGGTTGGCGTCAATCCCGGCCTCATCCGCGATGGATGTTGTCAGATCGTTTATCGCTTCGCGTACGGCTCGGGTCATCTCTTTGTCGCCGCCGGGGTTCATCATCGAGTAGGACACGCGGCTCATCAGGTCTTCGCCAAAGCGGATTTGGGGGTTCATCAGGCCCGAAGATGCCTTGACCTCGCCTGTGTCCAGATCGGTCAGGTGAGCTGCAATCGTGGTAGAGCCGAGGTCGATGGCCAGACCGAAAAGTCCGTTCTCGTGCAATCCAGGCCAGATTTCCACGATCCGTGCGACCTCGTCCTTGTGGCCTTTATGCACCGCAACGGTGACCTCCCACTTACCCTTGCGCAATATGGGCTGCAGTTTGGACAACAAGGAAAGATCAGCCGTAACGGCCTCGACGTTCCATTGCTCGCGCAGAGCGCGTTCCAGACGTTCCAGATCGCCGGTTGGTGAATGCATGTCGGGTTCTTCTACCGCAACAAAATACAGCCGGGTGGCCGGATCCATTGTGATGGCGCGTGCTGTGGCGGCCTTGCGTACGACCTGACGGTGCACCTGGCTTTCTGGTGGCACGTCGATCACCACATCCCCCTGAACCGTGGCCTGACATCCAAGACGGCGGCCGGGTTTCAATCCGCGCTTGTCGTCATAGCGCTGTTCAACCGCGTTCCATTCGCTTAGTGCACCGTCGGCTACGGTCACGCCGTGCTTGGGAAACTCGCCATAGCTTGGCGTGATCTGGCATTTCGAACAAATCCCGCGTCCACCGCAAACGGAATCCAGATCCACACCCAGTTGCCGTGCCGCAGTCAGAACCGGAGTGCCTACGGGAAAGTGCCCGCGTTTGCCCGATGGGGTAAAGACAACAAGAGGGTCGGTGGTCATGATTGGCCTGCCTTTTATATTCGCGCCTATGTCGGGCAAGATATGGTTTTGTACGCAAAGGGAAAGGCCATTCAGCGGCACGTTTTGTGTGCGTTGCGTCGTTTTTTGTCGCAGCATCGACCAGCAGGTAAAAACTAGTTTATGTCGGGGGCTTTTCCTTAGATGCAATCCATGCAATAGGGTCACCGTCAAACGGGCTTTTGCATGGGGTTAACAGATGCAGATTCGTGAGGCACTCACCTTTGACGACGTTCTTCTGGTTCCGGGCGCATCTTCTGTGCTGCCGGCCACGGCGGATACGACCACGCGCGTGACGCGGGAAATCACCATGAACATCCCGCTGCTCAGCTCGGCGATGGACACGGTGACCGAGGCGCGCATGGCCATCGCCATGGCGCAGGCGGGCGGCATCGGCGTGGTGCACAAGAACCTGTCGATCGAAGAACAGGCCCGAGAGGTTCGACGGGTCAAGAGATTTGAATCCGGTATTGTTTACAACCCGGTGACACTGCGGGTGGATCAGACGCTGGCGGACGCCAACGCGTTGGTGCAGCGTTATAACTTCACCGGCTTTCCCGTGGTGGACGAAGAAGGCCGCGTGGTCGGTATTTTGACCAACCGTGATATGCGTTTTGCGACTTCGGATGATACGCCGGTTCACGCGATGATGACCTCGGACAATCTGGCGATGCTTCAGGAACCCGCCGATCTGGAAGAGGCCAAAAGCCTGATGCGCGCGCGACGGATCGAAAAGCTTCTGGTTGTGGACGGGGCGGGCAAGCTGACGGGTCTGCTGACTTTGAAAGATACCGAACAGGCGGTGCTGAACCCAACGGCCTGCAAGGATCGGCTGGGCCGGTTGCGAGTCGCGGCAGCGACGTCGGTTGGTGACTCTGGTTTCGAACGATCCGAACAACTGGTGGATTCCGGTGTCGACATTATCGTTGTAGACACCGCTCATGGGCATTCTCAAGGGGTGCTGGACGCGGTGAAGCGGGTCAAGACCCTGTCGAACGAGGTGCAGATCATTGCCGGTAACGTCGCCACTGGGGACGCAACCAAGGCGCTGATCGACGCAGGCGCGGATGCCATCAAGGTGGGGATCGGGCCGGGTTCGATCTGTACTACGCGGATGGTGGCCGGTGTGGGCGTGCCGCAGCTGACTGCGATCATGGATTGCGCCGCGGCCGCCGGCGATGTGCCGGTTATCGCAGATGGTGGTATCAAATTCTCGGGCGATTTTGCCAAGGCGATTGCGGCGGGTGCGTCCTGTGCCATGGTTGGCTCGATGATCGCAGGAACAGATGAAAGCCCGGGCGAAGTGATCCTGTATCAGGGCCGGTCGTTCAAATCTTATCGCGGCATGGGCAGTCTAGGCGCGATGGCACGTGGCTCTGCGGATCGCTATTTCCAGAAGGATGCCGCCAGCGACAAGCTGGTGCCCGAAGGGATCGAAGGGCAGGTGCCTTACAAGGGCTCGGCCAGCGCGGTTGTGCATCAACTGGTCGGCGGCCTGCGCGCAGCCATGGGTTATACCGGCTGCGCCACGGTCGAAGAGATGCGAAAGAACTGCAACTTCGTCAGAATCACAGGGGCTGGCCTGAAGGAGAGCCATGTGCATGACGTGCAAATCACACGCGAAAGCCCGAATTATCGAGTGATGTAAATTGCCGGAACCTGAACTGCGGCGCCCCGGTGAAGGCGCCGCTTTGCGTTTTTGCCCTGCACCATATCGGAGAATGAAATGACCCCCGCCGCACGTGTTCAGGCCTCCATCGAAATTCTTGATCAGATTCTCTCGGGTGCCCCGGTCGAAAAGGCCCTGACAGGTTGGGCGCGGCGCAGCCGTTTCGCCGGTTCCAAAGACAGGGCTGCTATTCGCGACCACGTGTTTGGTGCTTTGCGGTGCAAAAGGTCATTTGCAGCGGCAGGTGGGGCGGAAACCGGTCGGGGGTTGATGATCGGCGCGATGCGCATGCAAGAAGTCGATCTGGATCAGATATTCAATGGCGAAGGGTACGCTCCGGCCAGTTTGGAAGAACACGAACAGGCTAAACCATGTGAATCCGACGCCCAGAAATACGACATACCGGAATGGCTTTGGCCAACCTTTCAAGAGTCTTTGGGTGATTTGACTCTTCCAGTGGCCGAGGCATTGCGAGCTCGGGCCCCGATTCATTTGCGGGTCAATCTGGTTAAGTCACGTGTCGATCAGGCGGTCTCGGTCTTGCTGGCGGACGGCATCCAAGCGAGGCCACATCCCGCTTGTTCGGCCGCACTCGAAGTTGTCGAGGGCGAGCGGAAAATCTCAGGAAGCCGTGCCTATACTGATGGGTTAGTCGAACTGCAGGATGCGGCGAGCCAGGCCGTGGTTGAATCATTAGACTTAAACCCCGGAATGCGGGTTCTGGATTATTGTTCCGGCGGTGGCGGCAAAGCCTTGGCCTTGGCCGCGCATCGCGGTGTAGATGTGTTCGCGCATGACGTTAATGCGGCGCGAATGCGTGATTTGCCCGCCCGGGCCGAGAGAGCGGGTGCACAGATAACACTTCTGACCAATGACGAGATCTCTGCGCAGGCACCATTCGACATTGTGCTGACGGATGCCCCCTGTTCTGGCAGCGGATCCTGGCGTCGCGCCCCGGCGGGAAAATGGTCTCTTACACAAGATGGACTGAACCGGCTTACGGAAACACAGCGGACGATCCTTGATGATGTCGCGCCTTTGGTGGGGCCAGCGGGTGTTCTTGCCTATGCAACATGTTCCATGCTCGAGGTCGAAAACGGTAAATTGGTCGATGCCTTCGTGGCGGCGCACCCCGAATGGACCGAGACGTTTCGCAAAACGTGGTATGTATCACACGGTACTGACGGGTTTTTCACGTCACACTTGACGCGGTAGTCGTCGGACAAATAGCAACCTAAAGGAGAATTGCTCACTTTGTTAGTTAAGTGGGCGTTAACCCTTTTGCGTTGGGTTACACCTAGCCCGGCAAGTTGAGTAGTTAATGTCCGATACCGCAGATTTCTATTCTGACCCAAAGTTACGAAATTCACCAAGCGGTTTGCGTCTAGCACCATTGGTTGCGCTAGGGGTGTTGCTCTCACTGCTGCCGCTGGCAGGAATCATTCCCCAAGCCTGGAATCTCGGCCTTGTGGTGGCAGGTGTGTCTTTGCTTGCTGCATCACTGTTGGTCGTGGTGAGGGCGCTGATTTCCGACGACTCGGTACGTCGAGAGCTTAGGGTTATGGAGGTTTTTGCCGAAGAAGAGCTGTACCCTTGCGCGATTGCCAATGCACAGGGTGATGTTCTGATTTGCAATTCTCATGCCCGGGCTCAGCTCCATGTTTTTCCCGGCAACCGGCTGGATGAAGGTCTAAAGTCTATTTTTGCCAACCCGTCGGCAATTCTGCTGCGCCTGCAGTCTTTGGCCGAGATCCATGGCCGTGCAAGAGAAGACGTTGTCACTTTGGAGACAACCGTACCGATTTCTGTTCTCGGTGTTGGGAATAATTTTTTCTTTTGGCGGTTTCATCTGGATGGAACAGGTCAGTGGGATGCTGTGCCTGTGCCCATTTTGACTGAAGGCAGAAACGGAGCATTGCTGCGGATCAACGGGGCGGCGGAACAAATCCTGGGGCAACGACCCGACAACCTTGCACAGGTTCTGACTGGCACGCAGCCCGAATTGGGTGAGGTTGTGCAGGTACAGACGGCACAGGGGCCAATTCCGGCTACGATGGCCGAACTGTCTCGGTCGGGAACCACGCGCGATTTGCTTGTTCTACCGCTTGATCGTGCACAGGAAAGTGGAATTGGCGCGTCATTTGTGGATCTTCCGGTCCCGGTAATGACCCTGTCTCCCGACGGGAGCATCCTTGAGGCCAACAGGCTGGCAACGCGTCTTGTCGGAAACATAGAGCCCGGAGAATCCAATGTTGTGCATATCATGCATGGTCTGGGGTATCCGGTTCTGGATTGGCTGACGCAGGCTTCAAATGAGGGCGCCGTTCCACGATCTGAATTCCTGAGGCTGACACGGGAAGACCGCGAGATATTCGTACAGGTCACATTGAAACGTGTGCTGATCGAGGGAGAAGTCAGACTGATTGCGGTTCTGAATGATGCTACCGAACTCAAGACTTTAGAGGCGCAATTTGTGCAGGGACAAAAAATGCAGGCCGTTGGCCAACTGGCTGGGGGTGTAGCGCATGATTTCAACAATTTGCTAACGGCGATTTCCGGACATTGCGATCTTCTGCTTTTGCGGCACGACCAGAATGACCCTGACTACGGGGATCTTGTACAAATCAATCAGAACGCAAACCGTGCTGCAGCTTTGGTGAGCCAACTGCTGGCCTTTTCGCGCAAACAGACTTTGCAGCCGGAAATCCTGGATCTCAGAGATACGATCTCAGACCTTATTCATCTGCTAAATCGTCTGGTCGGAGAAAAGATTAAGCTGACACTCAGCCACGATCCCGTTCTGAAAGCGGTTCGTGCGGATAAACGCCAGCTAGAGCAGGTGTTGATGAACCTTGTCGTAAATGCCCGCGATGCAATGCCTGAAGGTGGTGAGGTCAGGATCGAAACCGAAGTGGTCGTGCTGACAGAACGCTTCACAAGGGATCGCGCTACGGTACAACCTGGTGAATACGTCACCGTCAAAGTCATTGATAGCGGTACGGGGATTGCCCCCGATAAGCTACAGAAAGTGTTCGAGCCTTTCTTTACAACCAAACGCACGGGTGAGGGGACAGGTTTGGGCCTGTCGACTGTCTACGGAATTGTAAAGCAAACCGGCGGTTTTATTTTTGTCGACAGCATTCAGGGGAGAGGGACCGAGTTTATTGTGTACCTGCCGGTTTCAACCGCCCCCAAAAAAACCGAGGCAGCGCCTGCGCAATCCCCTGAGAATCCAACGGTTCGCCAGGGTGAGGGTGTCGTGCTGCTGGTCGAAGACGAAGCCCCGGTTCGGGCCTTTGCTACCCGCGCACTGAGGTTGAAAGGCTACACTGTGCTCGAGGCCGATTCGGGAGAAGAGGCTCTGAGGCTTCTCGAAGATGGCACATTGAATGTTGACGCATTCGTCACCGATGTGGTCATGCCCGGATTGGATGGTCCGACCTGGGTTCGTATGGCTAAGCAGAGCAGGCCAGATGTCCGGGTCATATTCATGTCTGGATACACAGAGGGTGCGTTTGGCGATTCCGGACCAGAGATTTCCGATTCAACTTTCCTGCCCAAACCATTTTCACTAAACCAACTGACCGAAGCTGTTTTTCAGCAGATCAATTAGGGTTTCAAAGTGCCGAGGCGTGGCAATCGAATTCCGCGGAGTGTGTGTTGCGGAACTTGGTCAATGTCTCTGCGCCCAGTGTTAGGTCTCGTGTGGGTGACACGTTTTCGCGTTGCAGCCGGATATCCATATTCAAGCGGTTTTGCAGGAAATCGAGAATTTTGTCCTGGTTTTCATATTTGAAGACATGGGTGGCGCCACGCCCGTTGTTGCGGGTGCGAAAAAATTGGCTCTGACTGCCGACATCGGCAAATTCAGGTCGGGGTGTGCGCATATAGGCCTGGATGAAATCATCAAAGCTCAGGTCATGTGTTGAATGCGGGTGGTCAAGACGCTCTTGGCGGCCGCGAAACCTGTACCAACTGCCCAGCCAATCGACCGGTTCACGAACAACCGCCATGATTTCCATCTCAGTATCGTACATTTTACGGAAAATGTTCTGGAAAAACCGATCATACCGGCGGACAGGTGCGTGTTTCAGATCTGGCGGATCGGTGACAACCAGATCGGCACGGTCCCGCAAAGCCGTATGATAAGCGGTGCTGCCGGTTTTTGGGACAGCCAGAAACGCAAGGCGTTCTTCATAAAAAACAAGCATTTATTCGTCCATCGGCAGTAATTATCTCCAGCTCAGATTGGCGTAAACGACTCCTTAATACAATTGCAGAACAGTAAGTAATGTAAGTTTTAGTTGAAATGTTCTCTTTTTGGTCCCATAAGGAACAAGAGGCGAACAAAGCAGCGATTGCCGCCCGTTCAAGGGTGTGACAAAAGGGAAGGCGACAGGACAATGGCGGATCTTCTGACGATGAGCGACAAGAAAAACGCAGATAAGCAAAAGGCGCTCGACAGCGCGCTGGCACAGATCGAACGGCAGTTCGGCAAAGGCTCGATCATGAAGCTGGGCGAGGATTCCAAGCAGGACATCGACGCCAGTTCGACCGGATCTCTGGGTCTGGATATCGCTCTGGGAATCGGCGGCCTGCCGATGGGCCGGATCGTTGAAATCTATGGCCCGGAAAGTTCGGGCAAAACAACGCTGACACTGCACTGCATCGCAGAACAGCAGAAACATGGCGGTGTATGCGCATTTGTCGATGCGGAACATGCGTTGGACCCGCAATATGCGCGCAAACTGGGCGTCGATCTGGACGAGTTGCTGATTTCGCAACCTGACACTGGCGAACAGGCGCTTGAGATTACCGATACGCTGGTCCGTTCGGGCGCGGTTAACATGGTCGTGGTTGACTCGGTCGCGGCGCTGACGCCGAAATCTGAACTCGAAGGCGATATGGGCGACAGCAGCGTTGGTGTGCAGGCCCGGCTGATGAGCCAGGCAATGCGTAAACTGACGGGTTCGATCAGCCGCTCGAACTGTATGGTGATCTTCATCAACCAAATCCGGATGAAAATCGGCGTGATGTTCGGCAGCCCGGAAACCACCACCGGTGGTAACGCCCTGAAATTCTACAGCTCGGTCCGTTTGGATATTCGTCGGATCGGTGCGATCAAGGACCGGGATGAGGTTGTTGGCAACCAGACCCGTGTGAAGGTCGTTAAAAACAAAGTGGCACCGCCCTTCAAGCAAGTTGAATTCGACATCATGTATGGCGAAGGCATCAGTAAAATGGGCGAGCTGCTGGATCTGGGCGTCAAGGCCGGTGTGGTCGAGAAATCGGGTTCGTGGTTCAGTTATGGTGATGAGCGGATCGGGCAGGGGCGTGAGAATGCCAAGCAGTATCTGCGCGACAACAACCGCATCGCGTTTGAGATCGAGGACAAGATTCGCGCGGCACATGGGCTGGAATTCGATGTGCCGCCCGGCGCGGAAGAGGATGATATCCTCGAGGCATAAGTGGTTCGGGAAGAAAGCGATTTTCGCAGCTCTTTCCTAAGAACGAACCATATTCCGAACAAGGCGGTCCGTCAGGGCCGCCTTGTTCCGTTCTGCGACGCTCGCCTGTGGACTATCCCGGGGGAGGCGGATAAACCCTTTTTGAAACAAACTGATTGCGCGCCGAGAGAGCCCTATGTCAACGTTGAACGAAATCCGATCGACCTTTTTGAACTACTTTGCCAAACAGGGGCACGAAGTAGTGGCATCCAGTCCCCTGGTGCCACGCAACGACCCGACATTGATGTTCGTCAACTCGGGTATGGTGCAGTTCAAAAACCTGTTCACCGGTGTCGAAACCCGTGACTATCAGCGCGCGACGACAGCACAGAAATGTGTTCGGGCCGGTGGCAAGCACAACGACTTAGACAATGTCGGCTATACTGCGCGTCACCACACATTCTTTGAGATGTTGGGCAATTTTTCGTTCGGCGATTACTTCAAGCCCGAAGCAATTCCATTCGCATGGGAATTGATCACCAAGGAATTCGGTGTCGATAAAAACCGCCTTCTGACAACGGTTTACCACACCGATGACGAAGCGTTCGATATCTGGAAAAAGGTGGGCGTCCCCGAAGATCGGATCATCCGTATCGCAACCAGTGACAATTTCTGGCAGATGGGACCGACCGGCCCGTGCGGTCCCTGCACCGAGATTTTCTACGACCACGGGGATCATATCTGGGGCGGCCCTCCGGGTTCGCCCGAGGAAGACGGTGATCGGTTCATCGAAATCTGGAACATCGTTTTCATGCAGAACGAACAGTTCGAAGACGGCTCGATGGTCGAGCTCGACATGCAGTCTATCGACACCGGGATGGGGCTGGAGCGGATTGGTGCCCTATTGCAAGGAAGCCATGACAATTATGACACCGATCTGTTCAAGACCCTGATCGAGGCCTCGGCGAGTGCCACCAATGTCGATCCCTATGGAGATCAGAACGTACATCACCGCGTGATTGCGGATCACCTGCGGTCGACCTCGTTCCTGATTGCAGACGGGGTAATGCCCAGCAATGACGGGCGCGGCTATGTGCTGCGGCGGATCATGCGTCGTGCGATGCGGCATGCGCATCTGTTGGGTGCGAAGGATCCGGTGATGTATCAGCTGGTGCCGACATTGGTCCAACTGATGGGTGCTCAGTACACCGAACTTGGCCAGGCTCAGTCGCTGATCGAAGAGACGCTGTTGCTGGAAGAAACCCGCTTTAAGCAAACATTGGATCGCGGCCTGAAGTTGTTGGATGACGAGGTCTCTGACCTGCCAGAGGGTGCGGCACTGTCTGGAGAGGCCGCTTTCAAGCTGTATGATACATACGGTTTTCCGCTTGATCTGACACAAGATGCACTGCGTGAAAAAGGCCGGACGGTTGATACCGACGGGTTTGATACGGCGATGGCCGAGCAAAAGGCCAAGGCACGCGCTGCCTGGGCGGGATCGGGGGAAGCAGCGGACCAAGCCGTTTGGTTTGACGTTCTGGATATCGCGGGCGCTACGGATTTTCTTGGATACGATACAGAAAAGGCTGAAGGACAGGTCGCGGCAATGGTCGTGGATGGCGCTTTGGTCGACAAGATCGAGACAGGTTGTTCCGGCTGGGTCGTTGTGAACCAAACCCCGTTTTATGGTGAATCCGGTGGTCAGATAGGAGACACCGGCGAAATTCGTCGTCTGGAAGAGCGTGATGATGTCGCGCGGGTCGAGGACACCCGGAAATTTGCAGATGGCAAAATCTATGCGCATCGGGTCACGGTCGATCACGGTACCTTGTCCAAGGGAGACGCAGTTGAGCTTGAGGTAGACCATGTTCGCCGCACCGCCATCCGGGCCAACCATTCGGCCACACATTTGCTGCACGAAGCATTGCGAGAAACACTGGGTGACCATGTTGCGCAGCGCGGCTCTTTGAATGCGGCTGACCGGCTGCGGTTCGACTTTAGCCACGCGAAGGCGATGAGCCCCGAGGAAATTCGGCAAGTTGAACGCTCGGTCAACGCTTTCATCCGCCAGAACTCGACCGTCGAGACCCGGATCATGACACCAGATGATGCCCGGGAACTGGGTGCGCAGGCCCTTTTCGGTGAGAAATACGGCGACGAAGTTCGCGTGGTTTCGATGGGCAAAGCGCCAACTGGCAAAGGCCAGGATGGTGAGACCTGGTCGATCGAACTGTGTGGTGGAACGCATGTTCGCCAGACCGGTGATATTGGCGCGCTTGTTGTATTGGGGGATAGCGCCAGCAGTGCCGGTGTCCGGCGGATCGAAGCGCTTACCGGTGACGAAGCCATGGTTTACCTGACCGACCAGGACCAACGTTTGGGGCAGATCGCATCTGAACTGAAAGCGCAACCGGATGACGTTGTATCTCGTGTCAAAGCTCTGTTGGATGAACGTAAATCCCTTCAAAATGAAGTTGCGCAGCTGCGCCGCGATCTCGCGATGGCTGGTGGTTCGGGGCAGGGCGGTAGCGCTGAGGCCAAAACGGTAAACGGTATCTCGTTCTTGGCTCAGTCCCTTACTGGCGTATCTGGCAAGGACTTACCCGCGCTGATCGACGAACACAAAAGCCGACTTGGATCGGGTGCTGTGTTGCTGATAGCGGATACGGGCGGCAAAGCAGCCGTCGCGGCCGGTGTCACAGCTGATCTGACGGATGCAATCTCGGCCGTGGATCTGGTTCGGGCGGCGGTTGCTGAACTTGGTGGAAAAGGTGGCGGTGGACGCCCTGACATGGCGCAGGGTGGTGGCAAGGACGCTTCGAATGCTGATGCCGCGATCAAGGCTGCAAAGAATATTCTTGGAGGTTAACAAAATGTCCGCACTTTGGATTGCACATGTCAGTGTTACTGACGCCGAATCCTATGGAAAATATGCCGAGCTCGCCGGGCCTGCGATTGCCAAACACGGTGGTGCGTTTATCGCGCGTGCTGCGCGATACGTGCAGTTGGAAGGCAAAGAACGGCCGCGCAACGTTGTCGCCAAATTCCCCTCATTGGAAGCCGCTGTAGAGTGTTATAATTCGGTGGAATATCAGCAAGCACTGGATCACGCGCGTGGTGCAAGTGAGCGGGAATTGGTGGTCGTAGAGATCACAGATTAGAATCACCCCGTGCGATCAGGGATTTAATACCCCTGTCAGCTTATTCATTGGGCGGTTTTCAGCCAAAAGATGGCCGCCCAATTGTGACGTTGCGGCAAGCGTCGACCTGAAATCCCATAAATATATTATTTACAAGTAGTTAACAGGTCTTGATGTCGGGCCTGCCAAGGGGTTCGTGTTTCGAATGTGGCGAGCAGCGCCAGATTCTTACCCAAAAATGCCATTTTCAATGACGGAATTCCGCCTCTTTTCGTTGCAAGATTTGAGACAGATTGCACAATTAGGCGTGTTTACCGATAGTTTCGGAAAACGGAATATGGTCCTGTTTTGCGGCAATCGCAGGGAAAACACGGATCGAGGGACAGGCATGGCGACCATGGGTACGGAATTTAGGGCCGTTAATGCGCGGATCTGGACTGGTTTTGGTAGAACTTTAGGAATCCTCGCATTGGCGTTGGGGTCCTCGGTTGTGGCACCAGATGCGCAAGCGCGGGAAGGCAACTTCATCCGCACAGTCGCATCATCGCCCCCGCCGTCTGGAGCGCGGCAACTGTGCCGTCAATACTCTTGGGCATGTTCCAGCAAGGCTTCGAATTCAATGTCGAGCCAGCAAGAGATGCAGATCATCAAAAAGGTCAACCGGCAGGTAAACGCAACCACCCGCTCGGTTACTGACCAAGCCCAATATAGAACTCGGGAACGTTGGGCACTGCCGACTTCGCGCGGTGGGGATTGCGAAGACTTTGCTCTGTTGAAGAAAAGGGATCTTATCCGTGCGGGCGTAGATCCGAACAAACTTTTGATCGCAACTGTCCTGGATACGCAGCGAAATTCTCATGCGGTTTTGGTTTATCGCTCGGTCAATGGCGATCTGGTTCTGGATAACGTAACCAACCGCATCAAACCCTGGTCGGCGACGCGATATCTGTTTCTGCGGATGCAGGACCCTCGGCGGCCCAGTAAATGGGTCGGGGTCTTCGGCAGAAGCTGAGGAAAGCTAATCTCAGCTGGTTAGAATGCAAAAATGGCGAAGCAGCAGCTTCGCCATTTTCTGTAGTACTAAATTAGCTTACTTGGGGTTGCCCGGATTGTTGGTACCGTTCGGGTTCTGAGATTGGCCGCCTGGATTGGTTCCGTCGCTATGGCCAGAACGGTTGCCCTTGGGTCCACCGTCACCACCTTCGCCGCCGTCACCACCTTCGCCGCCGTCGCCACCTTCGCCGCCGTCGCCACCTTCGCCGCCGTCGCCGCCGTCGCCACCTTCGCCGCCGTCACCACCTTCGCCGCCGTCACCACCGTCGCCGCCGTCGCCACCTTCGCCGCCGTCACCACCGTCGCCGCCGTCGCCACCTTCGCCGCCGTCACCACCGTCGCCGCCGTCACCACCGTCGCCGCCGTCGCCGCCGTCACCACCGTCGCCGCCGTCACCACCGTCGCCGTCGTCACCATCGTCGCCGTCGTCACCATCGTCGCCGTCGTCACCATCGCCGCCGCCGCCGCCGGTACCACCGCCGCCGCCGCCGCCGGTACCACCGCCGCCACCGCCACCGCCTGAACCACCACCGCCATTTTCATCAGCAGGGCCGTCTCCTGATCGTTGCTCATTTCCGAGAATAGATGCGGTTGGAAAGTCAGTCAGAACTGCTGCAAAAGCTGGGCAACTCTCCAATGTACGGGACAAGATGTCCTCGAAATCTGAGCGTCGCTGCAAATAGCGCAGCATCCGGGCGTCTACAACAGAACATGCACAAAGCGTTTCAGTCGATACCGACTGTTTGGCTGTTCGTATTGTACACATGTCTGAAGCTGATGCGGATGCAGCTGAAATAACTGGGAATGTTGCTGAAACAAATACTATTGAAAGTAAGCGAGACTTAATGCGCATGGCGCTACTCCTTGATACTCATTACTCAAAACTTGGCAGGCAAACAGGTGCCATACTTTGGACACAAATACATCCCTTTTGAGCCAGAATTACAAGTTTCCTAAAATTGTGAATGTTAAAAGTGAAACAACTTAAAGAAGAAAGTGTAGGTAAAACAAAAAGAAGGCCCGCTTTGAGAGCGAGCCTTCCAGGATGGGCCTTAATACGCGTGTGCGCAAATATGTCACGATTGTGTTATTGTTTCCAATCTGTGAACTGCATCACTGCAATGATCAGGCAGATCTTGCCATACGCTTGCGCTCGTGCGGATCCAGAAAGCGTTTGCGCAGACGGATTGCGTTCGGGGTCACTTCAACAAGTTCGTCATCGTCGATATAGGCGATCGCCTCTTCCAACGAGAACTGAATATGGGGTGTCAGGCGCACAGCGTCATCCGATCCGCTGGCCCGGACGTTGGTCAGCTTTTTCCCCTTCAGAGGGTTAACCTCAAGATCGTTGTCGCGCGAATGCTCGCCGATAACCATACCCTGATATACATCGGTCTGAGGGCCAACAAACATGCGGCCACGCTCTTCGAGGTTCCAAAGGGCATAGGCAACTGCCTGTCCGTTCTCCATCGAGATCAGAACGCCTGCGCGGCGGCCCGGAATTTGTCCTTTGTGCGGTGCCCAGTCATGGAACACACGGTTCAAAACGCCAGTACCGCGTGTATCTGTCAGGAATTCACCGTGATAACCGATCAACCCGCGTGACGGCACATGGGCGATGATGCGGGTTTTGCCTGTACCAGCAGGCCGCATCTCGGCCAATTCACCTTTGCGGACACCTGTTATCTTTTCAATGACCGAGCCAGAATACTCGTCATCCACGTCAATGGTGACTTCTTCGATGGGCTCCAGGCGCTGTCCGTCTTCTTCGCGGAACAGGACCTGTGGGCGAGAGATGCTTAGCTCGAACCCTTCGCGGCGCATGTTTTCGATCAGAACACCCATCTGCAATTCGCCGCGTCCCGCAACTTCGAAGGCCTCACCGCCCGGCGTGTCGGTAATGCGAATGGCGACGTTTGATTCTGCTTCTTTCATCAGACGGTCGCGAATGACACGGGACTGAACCTTTTTACCGTCTCGGCCGGCAAGGGGCGAATCGTTGATACCAAAGGTCACTGTGATGGTTGGCGGGTCGATCGGCTGCGCGGGCAGAGCGTCTTCGACCTGTGGGGCAACAAGCGAATCTGCCACGGTCGCTTTGCTCATACCTGCGATGGTGACGATATCGCCCGCCTCGGCCACATCAATGGGTTGCTGCCCCAAACCGCGGAAAGCCAGGATTTTTGAGGCGCGGAAGTTCTCGATAAGTGTTCCGTCCCGGCTGAGCGCCTTGAGGGTGTCACCTGCCTTGAGCGTACCACTTTCGACACGGCCAGTCAGAATGCGGCCGATGAACGGGTCGCTGCCCAGTGTCGTGGCAAGCATCCGGAAGGGTTCGTCCTTGCGTTCGATCTGTTTGGGAGCAGGGACATGGTCAACGATCAGGTCGAACAGTGCTGACAGATCCTTGCGGGGTCCTTCCAGCTCCATATCTGCCCAGCCCGACCGGCCTGAGGCGTACATTGAAGGGAAATCAAGCTGATCGTCATCCGCACCAAGGTTTGCGAACAGATCAAAGCATTCGTCCAGCGCGCGGTCTGGTTCGGCGTCGGGCTTGTCGACTTTGTTCAGCACCACAATCGGACGCAGACCCAGCGCCAGCGCCTTGGAGGTCACGAATTTGGTCTGCGGCATCGGACCTTCGGCAGCATCGACCAGCAGGACAACGCCGTCGACCATGCTAAGGATGCGCTCAACCTCGCCGCCGAAATCGGCGTGGCCCGGCGTATCGACGATATTGATCCGCGTGCCTTTCCATTCCACCGAAGTGGCCTTTGCAAGGATGGTGATACCACGCTCACGCTCGAGGTCATTGCTGTCCATGGCGCGTTCTGCGACAGCCTGATTTTCCCGGAACGCACCGGATTGTTTTAGCAGCTCATCGACCAGCGTTGTTTTGCCGTGGTCCACGTGAGCGATGATTGCGATATTGCGCAGGTCCATGAGAGGTCAGCCTTTGAACGGGAAGTTGACGCGCGCATAACGCGGCTCGGCGAAATATGCCAGCCCTAACCGATCGTCAGTGTCCTGCTGTACCGGAAAAGAGGTGTATGATTAGTATTCCACCCAAAATCATGCTGAGTCCAGCGATCCCGGGTAAATCCAACCTCTGACCAAAGACAATGAAACCGATGATGGCAATCAGCACGATTCCAAGGCCGGACCAGATTGCATAGACGATACCAACCGGCATGTATTTGAGCGTGAGGGCCATCAGATAAAAGGCAATTCCATAGCCAACAACCACAAGCACTGACGGCCAGAACCGGCTGAATTGCTGGCTGGCCTGAAGTGCAGTTGTACCAATCGTTTCGGCAACAACTGCCAACAGCAGTAGAAGATATGCTTTGGGCACGGTGGTCTCGCATTCAATAAGGTTGCATTGGGTTGAGCACGAAATGACCGATACCCGCAAGCGATAGCAGGAGTTTTCTGGCATCCGTCAGGGGTCAGGATTACCCGACTATGTGGATTTTCGGCAATGTGATACTTTGTCCGCGTTTTATCGTGTTTTTTTTATGAGTATCGCCATGACGAAATTTGCAAAATACGTCATCGCTCTTTCGGCACTTATTGTTGCGCTTGGGTGGCTTGCTGGCGGGGGGTCCGTCGAAACAAAAGCAGCCCGAAATGTTGAGCGATTGATTGGTACATCGGTTTAAGCGACTGCCGAATACAGGAAAAAGGGGTGTTATGCTCCTTTTTCCGCTGTGTTTTCAGCTTTCTGCAGTCTCAGAAAAGTAACCCCGAAGTAACGGATCCAGCCATGCCCACAGGGCTGGTGCACCGGGAATAATCACCGTGCCGACACGGCTGTGGATTTGTTCGTATGTGACGTTGTAATCAATCCAGGAACCGCCTCCTGTCTCGAGGTTGCCAACCGGGGTCTGGAAGCGATCAATCGCTTTGGCGAAACAGGCATCGGGGCTTTCGGCCTGTTCAAACTCCTGCCAGATCGACATGAATTCTTGATTTTGCACCTCTGGGAGCATTCCAAACAACCTTTGCGCCGCAGCAAGTTCCTCGGCGGCTTGTGCCGCGTGGTCGACCTGCCCATGAATTGGGTGATCACCGGCGTCAATTTCAACAATGTCGTGCAGCAAAAGCATTCTGAGGGCGCGGTTTACAGAAACGGAAGGGGCTGCATATTCGGACAGGACCCAGGCAAAAAGCATGATGTGCCAGGAATGTTCGGCTGAATTCTCAAACCGGTCATCATAGAGCAGACGCGATGCGCGCTGAACCGATTTGAGTTGGTCAGTTTCGGACAAGAAACCCAAACGCAAAGAAAGCTCGGAGGTTTCGAGTTTGCCTCCATTCAGCAGTGCTTGGGCAAGATTATATGCGTCCGGGAAAGCTTGTTGCAGATAGGCAGCGCGACCTTGTTTCAGGTTGTCATTCACGACAGCTAAATGCTCTGGGTTTGGCCGTTCTGCACACAGCACCTGAAACATCGGTTGCGACCGATCCAGAATCTTGGCGAATTTCGCGTCCGGAGTGGTGTCGGCCTCGAATTCTTGCCAAAGAGCCAGAAACGTCGTGGCCTGATCAGCAGGCAGCATGCCAAACAGCTCTTCAGCAGCTGTTTGTTCCGCCAATTCCAGTGCTTTCCAATCTGTTTTCAGGTGAATCGGGTGATCGCCTACGATGATTTCGACCAGATCATGCAGCAGTAGCATTTTGATCACGCGGTCGATATTCACGTCTGGCCCGGCAACCGGTTCCAAAACCAGGGCCCAAAGCGCCAGTTGCCAACTATGCTCAGCCGCGTTCTCTGGGCGAGACTGATCCAACAAGGCGTTGGCACGATTGACAGATTTCAACCTGTCCGCGCGTTTAAGAAAGTCGATTTGCGCGGACAGTCTTTGCGTCATTGTTTTTCTATAGCTTTCAGTTTTGACCGATGTTCGGTCAATTTTTCGACGACAAACTTGCGGGCCTTACGTTCGGCCATCCGGACACGGATCTCGGTCAGGAATGCTTCTTCCAATGTTTGTGAGGACGCCCCGATCACTTCGCCAACTTCCATGAAGAAGCGGTCGTTTCCTGTTTCGTCCATCACTTTCATTGTGTCTTCGGCCAGCTTGGAAGCAAGCCTGATGATCGTGTCGGACATTAGCGCGTGTTCTCTGTCAGCCGCCGTTTCACATAGTCACTTACGTCAGTGATCAGCGTATCCATGTGGCGATCCTGAAAGAAGTGGTCAGCACCCTCAACTTCGTTATGGGTGATTGTGATGCCCTTCTGTTCATGCAGCTTGTTAACCAATGCAGTGGTGTCTGCAGGCGGGGCTACCCGATCAGAGGATCCGTTGATAATCAGACCCGAAGAGGGGCAGGGCGCCAGGAACGAGAAATCATACATGTTGGCTGGCGGAGAAACGCTGATGAAACCGGTAATCTCAGGGCGGCGCATAAGCAGTTGCATCCCGATCCAGGCTCCGAACGAGAACCCTGCGACCCAGCAGTGTTTCGAATTGTTGTTCATCGACTGCAGGTAGTCCAGTGCCGATGCCGCATCACTCAGCTCGCCTACGCCCTGGTCATATTCGCCCTGGCTGCGGCCAACACCGCGAAAGTTGAACCGCAACACGGTGAAACCCATGTTGTAGAACGCATAGTGCAGATTATAGACGACCTTGTTGTTCATGGTCCCGCCAAATTGAGGATGCGGGTGCAACACGATGGCGATCGGTGCGTCTTTTTCCTTTTGCGGGTGGTAGCGGCCTTCCAGGCGGCCTTCGGGTCCGGGAAAAATCACCTCGGGCATGTGTGCATAGGTCCTGTCTTTTTCTTCTGGGTGTCCGGAAATACTTGACGATAATCGTCGGACACCTTAGAACGGTTCTAATTGTGATAGTCGGCGCAAGGGCGCTGTCAGTCGGAGATACGCACTGGCAGCGGCGGCGTCAATGATTTCGCGCGTTAACTGCCATAAGGGAATGAGAATGAAGCTTTCGACCAAGGGTCGTTACGCGATGGTGGCCTTGGCTGATATCGCTCTTCAGTCTTCTGACGGACTGGTAACGCTGAGCGAAATTTCCGAACGGCAGGACATCTCGTTGCCTTATCTTGAACAGCTGTTCGTAAAGTTGCGCCGGGCCGAGCTTGTCTCGTCAGTGCGCGGTCCGGGCGGAGGTTATCGGT
Organism: Ruegeria sp. CDSA193; assembly: GCF_059611885.1. Lineage (NCBI taxonomy): Bacteria > Pseudomonadati > Pseudomonadota > Alphaproteobacteria > Rhodobacterales > Roseobacteraceae > Ruegeria > Ruegeria sp. CDSA193. Next base: position 86,156 of record NZ_JBXWPN010000001.1, read on the forward strand.
TGGCGCGCCCTGCGTCGGAAATCCGTGTAGTCGAAATTCTGTCCGCCGTCGACGAAACTGTAGACGCGTTGAAAAAGGGGGCAGGGGCATCGGGGGCCTCATCGGGCAGTCGTGCGCAATCGCTGACCAACCGATTGTGGGAAGGGCTAAGTGCCCATGTTTATGTGTTTCTGCATCAAACGCGGCTTTCTGATGTGATCAGGAACGACTTGGCGCCCTGTCCGGCTGTTCCCAATCTGTTCGCGGTCGTGGACGAGTAAGATGAATTTGCTTTGTCCAAGTCCCTTTGGCTGCCAAAAGGTGCATCCATGAATCGTGTTTACCTTGATCATAACGCCACAACGCCAATTCGCCCCGAAGCGCGCGATGCGATGATCACGGCAATGGATCAGATCGGTAACCCTTCCTCAGTTCACGCTGAAGGACGAGCGGCAAAGGCCATGGTGGAGCGGGCACGGTCGCAGGTGGCCGAAGCTGTCGGGTGCCGACCGCAGGAAGTTATTTTCACCTCTGGTGCGACCGAAGCGGCTCGGGCCCTGCAGAATAGACCGAATAATTGCGATGTGTTCGTTGATGCAACGGCGCATGACGCGCTTTGGTCGCATCTTGATCTATCGAACTGCAACGAACGCCCGTTAGGACCTGGTCACATCTTAGCAATGGGGTTGGCGAATTCGGAAACAGGTATCGTTACCTTGCCACCGAAAAAGGTCGAAGGTCAGTGGCCCTATGGCGCACGGCGCGCCGATTGGTTGTTGCTGGATATTACGCAGGCTGTTGGCCGTATTCCCTTTTCCTTCGCCTGGAGCGATGCGGATATGGCGGTTCTTTCGGCGCATAAAATCGGCGGTCCTAAGGGTGTTGGCGCTCTGATCCTAAAACAAGGGCTGGACATCAACCCGCTTGCGGTTGGTGGCGGGCAGGAAATGGGCCGGCGCTCCGGGACGGAAAACGTTGTTGGAATCGCGGGTTTTGGTGCCGCTGCCGAGGCCGCAGTGAAAGATCTGGCTAACGGTGTTTGGGAAAATGTTGCTAAATTTAGAAATATTCTAGAGAACGCTCTTGAGGCCGGATCGAAAGCGACTATTTTTGTCGGGAAAGATCAGGAGCGACTCCCCAACACTTTGTGTTTTGCAACTCCCGGATGGAAAGGGGAGACGCAGGTTATGCAGATGGATCTGGCTGGATTTGCGATCAGCGCAGGTTCGGCCTGTTCAAGTGGCAAGGTAAAGACCAGCCGAGTTCTGACGGCAATGGGATATGACGAAGTAACGGCAGCCAGCGCAATTCGCGTATCGCTCGGCCCTTGGACAACAGAAGATGATGTGCTGCGTTTCGCGGATACGTGGCTGGAAAAAGAGAAAAAGCATCGCGCGCGCGCCGCGTGATCTGACGGAGGATAAGTCATGGCCGCTTTGGACCAGACTCAGGTAAAAGAAGGTGTCGATCAGGAAACCGTTGATGCGGTGCGCGAGGCCGGAACCTATAAATACGGCTGGAACACCGATATCGAGATGGAATACGCCCCAAAAGGCGTGAACCCCGATATCGTCCGTCTGATCTCGGACAAGAATGAAGAACCGGAATGGATGACCGAATGGCGTCTGGCCGCGTTCGAACGCTGGACCAAGATGGAAGAGCCGAAATGGGCGATGGTCAGCTATCCCGAAATCGACTTTCAAAACCAGTATTACTATGCCCGTCCGAAATCGATGGAGGTAAAGCCGAAATCGCTGGATGAAGTGGATCCGAAGCTGCTGGCCACTTACGAAAAGCTCGGTATCCCACTGAAAGAACAGATGATTCTGGCTGGCGTCGAAGGTGCTGAGGATATGCCTGCTGAGGGCCGCAAGGTGGCCGTGGATGCGGTGTTCGACTCGGTGTCCGTTGGCACAACCTTTCAGGCCGAACTGAAAAAGGCAGGTGTGATCTTCTGCTCGATCTCTGAAGCGATCAGGGAACACCCCGAGCTGGTCAAGAAATACCTGGGCACCGTGGTTCCGGTATCCGATAATTTCTATGCCACGCTGAACTCGGCCGTGTTCTCGGACGGGTCATTTGTCTACATCCCGCCGGGCGTACGCTGCCCGATGGAGCTGAGCACCTATTTCCGCATCAATGCGGAGAACACCGGTCAGTTTGAACGTACCCTGATCATTGCCGATAAAGGCAGCTATGTCAGCTACTTGGAAGGCTGTACTGCGCCTCAGCGCGACACTGCGCAGCTGCATGCTGCCGTGGTCGAAATCATTATCGAGGAAGATGCCGAGGTAAAATACTCGACCGTTCAAAACTGGTACCCCGGGGATGAGAATGGCAAGGGTGGCATCTATAACTTTGTGACCAAGCGCGCGGATTGCCGCGGCGACCGGTCAAAGGTGATGTGGACGCAGGTGGAGACCGGCTCTGCCGTGACATGGAAATACCCGTCCTGCATCCTGCGCGGTAATGAAAGTCAGGGTGAGTTCTATTCGATCGCGATTGCCAATAACTATCAGCAGGCCGACACTGGCACCAAGATGATCCACCTCGGCAAGAACACCAAGTCTCGGATCGTTTCGAAAGGGATCAGCGCGGGCAAGGCGCAGAACACCTATCGCGGGTTGGTCTCGATGCATCCGAAAGCCAAGGACAGCCGCAATTACACCCAGTGTGACAGCTTGCTGATCGGTGACAAATGCGGGGCGCATACGGTGCCCTATATCGAGGTCAAGAACAACTCATCGCGCGTCGAGCATGAAGCGACGACGTCGAAGGTCGATGATGATCAGCTGTTCTATTGCCGTCAGCGCGGAATGGACGAGGAAGAGGCCGTGGCCCTTGTTGTCAACGGGTTCTGCAAGGACGTGCTACAGGCACTGCCAATGGAATTTGCGATGGAGGCCCAGCAGTTGGTGGCCATCAGTCTCGAAGGATCTGTGGGTTAATCCCGACTTTCCCTGAATTCAGAACATACAGGGGGCATGACCCTCTTGCGATACGCCAAAGGAAATAAACATGCTGGAAATCAAAAACCTGCACGTCAAACTTGAAGAAGAAGACAAGCAAATCCTCAAAGGTGTCGACCTGAAGGTTGAGGCTGGCAAGGTACATGCGATCATGGGGCCAAATGGCTCGGGCAAATCGACGCTCAGCTATGTGCTGTCCGGTCGGGATGGGTATGAAGTGACCGAAGGCTCGGCGACCCTTGGTGGTGAGAACCTGTTCGAGATGGAACCGGAAGAGCGCGCAGCAGCTGGTGTTTTCCTGGCGTTCCAATATCCAGTTGAAATCCCGGGCGTTGGCAACATGACCTTTCTGCGCACCGCTGTGAATTCACAGCGCAAGGCCCGTGGGGAAGAAGAGCTTTCGGCAGCCGATTTCCTGAAAGAGGTGCGCGCCAAGGCCAAATCGTTAAAGATCGATGCGGATATGCTGAAGCGCCCTGTGAATGTTGGCTTTTCTGGCGGTGAGAAAAAGCGCAACGAAATACTGCAAATGGCCATGCTCGAGCCCAAAATGTGCATTCTGGACGAGACAGATTCCGGTTTGGATGTAGACGCGATGAAACTGGTTGCCGAGGGCGTGAACGCGCTGCGCGACGAAGCGCGTGGTTTCCTTGTTATCACGCATTATCAGCGCCTTCTGGACCACATCAAACCTGATGTCGTGCATATCATGGCCGATGGGCGGATTGTGAAAACTGGCGGTCCCGAGTTGGCACTTGAGGTCGAAAACAACGGTTATGCCGACATTTTGGCCGAGGTGAACTGATGGCGTTGCCCCAAGCAAAACAGACTGCGACGGAGGAGCGGCTGGCCGTCCTGTCGTTGCCCGATGCTGGATGTACTCGCGCTGCGCGCGAGGATGCGATTGCTCGTGTGCGCCAAATGGGCTTGCCCAGCCGGCGCGACGAGTACTGGAAATACACCCAACCCGATACGCTCGTATCGGCTGATGCAGCGCATGCGGCGCTGTTCGAGTCGGACGAGCCGCAAATGTTCGATGAATTCGACCGCTTGAAGATTGTCTTCGTTGACGGAGTGTTCAATCCCGAAGAGTCCGATGATCTGACGCTCGAAGGTGTTTCGATCGACCGGCTTGAAGATATTTGCTGCAAAGATATCCATTGGGCCAAAGACTTGTACGGCGTTCTCGAAGCAAATGGACAAGTCCCGGTTCAGCGCCCGCTGGCCGCATTGAACACCGCATTTGCATCAGACGGAGTGGCCATCCATGTGACCGGTAAGCCATCGAAACCGATCAGCCTGATCTATCGCCATGCGTCCGAGGATTCGGATGCGATCCTGCATCACGTAGTGCGGGTCGAAACTGACGCCGAGGTTACCATTCTCGAAAACGGGCCGGCGGCATCGCGTTTCAACAAATGTATGGAAATTGACATTGCCGATGGTGGCTCGCTGCACCATGTGCGGGCCCAGGGTCGTGACCACGAGCGTCGTGCGGCGACGCATATGTTTACACGGTTGGGTGCCAATTCGGTCTACAAATCCTTCACCCTGACCATGAACGGTGTTCTGACCCGGAACGAACAGGTGATCGAATTGACCGGCGATGATGCGGTGGCGCATGTGGCCGGTGCCTGCGTCGGAGATGGCGATTTTCACCATGACGACACGGTGTTCGTCACCCATGACGCGGTTGGTTGCGAAAGCCGCCAGGTGTTCAAGAAGGTGCTGCGGAACGGCGCGACCGGCGTGTTTCAGGGCAAGATCCTTGTGAAAGAGGGCGCTCAGAAAACAGATGGGTATCAGATCAGCCAGTCTTTGCTACTGGATGATGATAGTCAGTTCCTCGCCAAGCCCGAACTTGAGATCTATGCCGATGACGTTGTCTGTTCGCACGGTTCGACATCAGGTGCGCTTGATGAAACGGCTCTGTTCTACCTGCGGTCTCGGGGTGTGCCCGTCAAAGAGGCAACAAATTTGCTGACCTTGTCGTTCCTGGCCGAGGCTGTGGAAGAGATCGAGGATGAAGGCCTTGCGGAGGCTATGGTTGACCGCCTTGAAGGCTGGCTTTCTCGGCGAAGCTGATGCCGGTAACGTCGGATATAGTGGCCACATACCGTGGACCAGGCCGGGTTGTAAGCCGGCTTTTGGATTTGGGCGAACGTGAGGACCGCGCTTTGGTCTTTGTAATGGCGTTCTGCGTGGTGGCATTCATTGCGCAACTGCCACGTTTGTCCCGACAGGCGCATCTCGAAGACCTCGAGCTTAACATGCTGTTGGGCGGTGCCTTGCTTGGAACCGTCATTATCTTGCCGCTGTTCTTCTACCTTCTGGCCTTCGTGTCCCACGGTGCGGCGCGTCTGTTCGGCGGAAAGGGGACTGCCTATGGCGCAAGGTTAGCTCTGTTCTGGGCGTTGCTATCCTCGACGCCGTTGATTTTGCTGAACGGCCTTGTCGCTGGTTTTATCGGTCAGGGGACAACCATGACCACTGTCGGGTTGGTCTGGTTTGTCGTATTCCTGTGGTTCTGGTTTTCGGGCCTTAGGCAAGCGCAAAGGTATGCGGAATGAATCCGGCCGTGCTGAGTCAGATTGCTGTTCTGACCCTGACCAACCCTGCCGAAGCGGCAAGACGGTTGCTGGATCTGCGTCCCGGGCGTGAAGTTGTCTGGCTGGCATTCTTTCTGGCCGTCGTTTTGAACGGTGCCATCCAAATTGGTATCGAACAGATGGTTCCTGTCCCTCAGGGTGAACCGCTTCCCGTTTCTGATCCTGTTATTCTGAACCTTCTGCGTTCGTCAGGCGCGATGCTGCTCAGCGTGGTGGCTCTTCTTTTTGTTGGTCGTACTATCGGGGGCGTTGCGACATTCAAAGATATCCTGATCCTGACGATCTGGCTGCAATTCCTTCAGATAGCAGCGATGTCGGTAACGCTGATCGTTTCGATGGTTGTTCCATTTATGATGGTCATGTTTTTGCTGGCGACCGCACTTGTCAGCCTTTACGTCTCAATGCATTTCCTGAATGAAGCTCATAAGTTCAACTCGATGCTGAAATCTTTTGGGGTCATTCTGTTATCCGCACTGATTTCAATCTCATTTGTCCTCATGTTCACACCCAGCGGCCCGGTCTAGGGAAGAAAAATACGATGTTCGATCTGCAGAAAATTCGCGCTGACTTTCCGATCCTGTCCCGAGAGGTAAACGGCAAGCCGCTGACCTATCTGGACAATGGAGCATCAGCTCAGAAGCCACAGGTTGTCATTGACGCTGTGACGCGGGCTTATACCGAAGAATATGCAAATGTGCATCGCGGGCTGCACTATCTGTCCAATCTGGCGACCGAGAAATACGAATCCGTTCGTGGAACTATTGCCCGATTTCTGGGCGTAACGGATGAAGATGAGATTGTTCTGAACTCGGGCACGACCGAAGGCATCAATCTGGTCGCCTATGGCTGGGCGATGCCGCGTCTTCAGGCAGGGGACGAGATCGTCCTGAGTGTGATGGAGCATCATGCAAACATCGTACCCTGGCATTTCCTGCGCGAGCGTCAGGGAGTGGTGCTGAAATGGGTGGATGTGGATGCGGATGGTGGGCTTGATCCGCAAGCTGTCATTGATGCCATCGGTCCAAAAACCAAGCTGGTCGCGGTGACCCATTGTTCGAACGTGTTGGGCACGGTTGTGGATGTCAAAGCCATCACCGAAGGCGCCCATGCCAAAGGCGTCCCGGTGCTGGTGGATGGCAGTCAAGGCGCCGTGCATATGCCGGTCAATGTCCAGGATATCGGCTGCGATTTCTACGCCATCACCGGGCATAAGCTTTATGGCCCATCGGGATCGGGAGCGATTTACATCAAATCTGACCGGATGGCCGAAATGCGCCCGTTTATCGGTGGCGGTGACATGATCAAAGAGGTCAGCAAGGATCAGGTGATCTACAATGATCCACCGATGAAATTCGAGGCGGGAACTCCTGGCATAGTGCAAACCATCGGACTGGGCGTCGCTCTGGACTATCTGATGGATTTGGGGATGGACAACGTTGCTGCTCATGAGGCCGGGATCAGAGACTATGCGATGCAGAGGTTTGCAGGGCTGAACTGGATTCAGCTTCAGGGGACACGGCCGGACAAAGCGGCGATCTTTAGCTTCACTTTGGACGGTGCAGGCCACGCGCATGACATTTCGACGATTTTGGATAAGAAGGGCGTCGCCGTTCGGGCCGGGCACCATTGTGCTGGACCATTGATGGATTTCCTCGGAGTCACCGCGACATGCCGCGCCAGTTTTGGTCTCTATAACTCGAAAGATGAGGTCGATACCCTGATCGAAGCGCTTGAACTTGCGCATGATCTGTTCGCGTGAAACCTGTTTGATCCGGGTCGATTTTCAGTTGCACCCGGCCCGGAACAAGGTTAGCTAACGGCTCAGGCACCTGTAGCTCAGCTGGATAGAGCGCTGCCCTCCGAAGGCAGAGGCCAGAGGTTCGAATCCTCTCAGGTGCGCCATTTCTTGAATATTTGGGCTCGTATTGAAGATCACCTGCAACAGCCGGTTTGCGCAGGATTTATGAGGCTGCCTGAGTAGAATGGCACCTCCTCAATGGCAGATAAATCTGCTCATTCAAACGGTTACGTGACCGACAAACTTCTCTTGACGACGGGCGGGGCGGATCAACCGCCCCAGCTTCTTACCACACCGCAATCCATATGCACGAAGTTCGAGCGGTGGTATTTGCCAACACCACCAGCACGGCAAGACATCGCCGCTTTGGCCATTTGCGAGACCGAACGAGATGACAGGCGGAGGTCGGCTGCCTGGCCTTTCATGTGCAACGAATTCTTGGCAACACGGCGCGACCGTGACCGCAGCATCGCGTTGGTCTGCGGCGAGCGATAGCCCGACAGCAGCATATAGGGTTCGTTGACATCCAACAGATTATGCGACGCCGCCATGATGTCGATCGTGCGGAGGTCCATATCTTTGGCCTGGTCGGTGCGCCAATCGCGCATGAAGTGGTTCACTTCTTTGACCGCGTCTTTGATGTATTTACCGTCAACCCAATAGATCATATCGATCCGCTCGCCAGTGCGTCCGGAATACATGCGAATACGGCGAATATCACCACCGCCACGAAGGAATCCTGCTGCATTGGAGTAGGTTGGAGTTGCTACAACTGCTGTAGCTGCGAATGCGCCCAATAAAGCACGCCGGGTCAAACCCGAGGAACTGCTCGTCGTCATTTTGTGTTTCGTCCCGTACTGTTCCTGCCTGCACACGATGTTACGCGCGCTGTATTAATTTATTCCCATCCCAGATGAGGGATTTATGACACACTCGTGAAGGGCGGCCAAGAAGTCTTTCAAATTCATCTTTTCAAGGGGGAATTTTCGGCAGTTTTTTGCGCAGGTGGTGCAAAATGGCAAAGATCCAACGTCTTAGGCCGTCGCCGAAATCTGTCCGATGCAAACAAGCATCACGCTTGGGTATAAGCACGAAATTGATGCATTTGTGAATAGACAATGGGTTTCAAGCAAAACCATAATTGTTCGGCATTGCCTGAAACGGCGTATTATATTGAAAATTCAAGGGCTCCAAATGTTCTCTGTTCTTCGTGCAAGCACCGGTATTGCTTTGGCCGCATGTTTTCTAACGTCTTCGGCGATGGCGAACACTGAGGCCAAGCCTGACACCGCATTCCAGATGGCGGTTGCCGAATTTGCACCTTCCGGGTCTGAGATTGCCGATTTCTACCGTGAAAGAGGATTCGTGCCTGTTTGGGTTGGCGACACGGCTGCACATGCTGAACGTCGTCAACGGTTGATTGAGGGGCTTTCTGCGGTCGAATTACACGGGCTACCCGCGAACGCCTATGATGCGCAGGGCTTGGTTGACCGACTTCAATCAGCAAAATCAGCGCGTGAGCTTGGGGCCGTCGAGGTCGAGTTGACACGCGTTTTTGCAGCCTATGCTCAGGACATGAGGACAGGCCTTTTACGACCATCCGATATAGACGATGGATTAGTCAGGAAGGTCGAGCCGACCTCGACAGCAGGGCATCTGCGTGGACTGACGACCTCGGAGGATGCAGCCTATTTCGATCAGTTGGCGCCAAGCTCGACCCAGTATCGGGCTTTGATGAAGCAGAAACTTGCGCTGGAAGAATTGGTTCGCCAAGGCGGTTGGGGAACTACTGTTCCGCAGGCTAAGCTCGAACTGGGAGATACTGGACCCGCCGTAATAGCGATGCGTAACCGACTGGTTGAAATGGGTTTTATGAACCCAACAGCCAGCCCTGTTTTTGACGATGCCTTGCTGGCAGGCGTTCAGCGGTTTCAAATCGCACATGGTCTTGCCGCAGACGGCGTCGCGGGTCCGGGCACAATTACTGAACTGAACCGCACTGCCTCAGAACGTCTGAAGGCCGTCTATGTCGCGCTGGAGCGTGAGCGCTGGTTGCCGCGCGAGCGCGGTGAACGCCACATTCTGGTCAATCAGGCTGATTTCTCAGCCAAGATTGTTGATGACGGCTTTATTACCTTTGAAACCCGCGCTGTGATCGGCAAGAACACCCATGATCGTCGGAGCCCCGAGTTTTCCGACAAGATGGAACATATGGTCATTAACCCCAGCTGGTATGTCCCACGCTCGATCATCACCAAGGAATACCTGCCGCAGCTGCAGTCCAACCCAAATGCCGTTGGGCATATTCAGATTACCGATCGCAGTGGTCGCCAGGTCAATCGCGGGGCAGTAGATTTCACTCAGTTCACCGCAAGCAACTTTCCTTTTGCGATGCGCCAACCGCCCAGCAAAAGCAATGCCCTGGGGCTGGTGAAGTTCATGTTCCCCAACAAGCACAACATCTATCTGCATGATACACCGCAGAAAAGTTTGTTTGCTCGGGAATCTCGTGCCTTCTCGCATGGTTGTATCAGATTGGCTCAGCCTTTCGAATTCGCTTACGCACTGTTGGCGAAGCAAGAAGAAAACCCAAAGGCATTTTTCCATCGGATTCTCGCAACTGGAAAAGAGACTACTGTGAAACTTGAGCAGCATGTTCCTGTCCACTTGATTTACCGCACTGCCTTTATTGGCCCGAAAGGTGAGGTACAGTACCGACGCGACGTCTATGGCCGTGATCAGAAAATCTGGAATGCTCTGCAGAAAGCAGGGGTGGCCCTGCCGGACGTTCAGGGGTAATCACCGGGGGCAGGTCCTAGTTCCGGGAAGCCCCACATGAAATATACAGTTCAACAAATCGCAGATGCCCTTGACGCTGAGTTCCAGGGCGATGCCAGCCTGGTCGTACATGCTGCTGCTGAACCGTCGGATGCAACTGCCACTGATCTGGCGATGGCGATGTCGCCGAAATATGCCGAGGATCTGGGATCGGGTTCGGCGCAGGTCGCCATCCTTTGGGAAGGTGCTGACTGGCAGGCGTTGGGCCTTAAGGCAGCAATATTCGTTCGACGACCGCGCATGGCGATGGCCGGGATCACCTCCATGCTGGATAAAGGGCAGGGCTTTGGGTCCGGGGTTCACCCTTCGGCAGTCATCGACCCAACTGCGGATGTGGCAGATGGGGTCTCAATCGGCCCTCTGGCAGTCATTGGTGCACGGGCCCGGGTTGGCAGAGGGGCGAATATCGGACCGCATTGCGTCATAGGCATGGATGCTGTGTTGGGCGAAGACGCGGTTCTGCGCGAAATGGTCAGCATTGGTGCCCGTGTGCAGATCGGGGATCGTTTTATCGCGCAACCAGGTGCAAGGATCGGTAGCGACGGGTTCAGTTTTGTTACGCCCGAAGTATCGGGGGTAGAGAACGCGCGCAAGACCTTGGGGGATGCAGGAGACGCCAGCGCGCAAAGCTGGCTGCGCATTCATTCACTTGGTTCTGTGGAAATTGGCGACGATGTCGAGATCGGCGCGAATTGTACGATCGACAACGGGACCATTCGTAATACTCGCATCGGGAATGGCACAAAACTGGATAATCAGGTCCATATCGGCCACAACACGCGCGTTGGTAATGACTGTCTGCTGTGTGGTCAGTCTGGTATTTCCGGTTCAGTTGAGCTTGGCAATAACGTGGTTCTGGGTGGGCAATCAGGCGTCTCGGACAATATTTTCGTTGGCGACGGGGTGATTGTCGGCGGTGGTACCAAAATCCTGTCAAACGTACCTGCCGGTCGTGTGTTGATGGGCTACCCGGCTGTGAAGATGGAAACCTTTACTGATGTCTATAAGGCGCAGCGCAGATTGCCGCGGATGCTTCGTGACGTGGAGGCGTTGAAAAAGGCTGTTTCCAAACAGCCTCCGAGCGATTAAATCACATTCAACGTGATAATCAGAGGATCGATATGAGCATCACCGACCGCGTCATTGCCATCATTGCCGAACAAGCCGTGTTGGAGCCTTCGGATGTGACGCCCGAAAGTACGCTCGAAGATCTGGGGATCGACAGCCTGGGGCTGGTTGAGAGTATCTTTGCCATCGAAGAAGAGTTCGACATTACCGTTCCGTTCAATGCCAATGAACCAACGGCCAGTGACTTTGACATCTCAAATGTCGCCGCGATCATTGCTGGGATCGAAAAGCTTGTGGCAGAAAAGGTCTGACCCAAGCAAATGAAACGGGTAGTAATAACCGGGGCAGGCACGATCAATTCGCTTGGTCATTCAGTTCCAGATACGCTTGAGGCGATGCGGGAAGGCCGTTGTGGCATTTCGGAACTTGAATTTCGAGACGTCGACAGGTTGGCGATCAAGATCGGTGGGCAGGTCCGGGGGTTTGAAGCCGAGGGTCGGTTCAACCGCCAACAGATGACTCTGTATGACAGGTTTACCCAGTTTACCTTGACCGCGGCCAAAGAGGCCATAGATCAGTCCGGGATCGAATTCCACGGTGAGTTGGCTGCACGATCTGGCGTGGTTCTGGGAACAGCAGGTGGTGGCGTTTCGACCTGGGACGACAACTACCGTTCAGTCTATGAGGACGGGAAGAACAGGGTCCATCCATTTGTTGTTCCTAAACTTATGAACAACGCGGCGGCAAGCCACGTATCGATGGAACATAACCTCAAAGGTCCCAGCTTTACCGTATCGACTGCTTGTGCCTCATCGAACCATGCGATGGCGCAAGCCTTTCAGATGGTGCGCAGCGGGGCGGCCCCTGCGATGATCACCGGCGGCTCAGAATCCATGTTGTGCTTTGGTGGCGTTAAGGCCTGGGAAGGGCTGCGGGTGATGTCCAAGGATGCCTGTCGTCCCTTTAGCGCCAACCGAAACGGTATGGTGCAAGGAGAGGGAGCGGGCATCTTCGTGTTCGAGGAATACGAACACGCGAAGGCGCGTGGGGCAGAAATTTTGTGCGAAGTTGTTGGTTTCGCGATGACCTCGGATGCATCAGACATTGTAATGCCCAGCAAGCAGGGCGCAGCCCGTGCGATGTCAGGGGCGTTGTCTGATGCTGGCCTGAATGCCAATCAGGTGGGTTATATCAACGCCCATGGCACAGGTACTGCGGCCAATGACAAAACGGAATGTGCCGCTGTAGCTGGCGTTTTCGGCCCGCATGCGGACGAACTTTTGATCTCATCCACCAAGTCGATGCATGGTCACTTGATTGGCGGAACCGGCGCGGTAGAGCTTTTGGCCTGTATCATGGCCCTGCGAGATGGGGTGATTGCACCGACGATTGGCTACGAAGAACCAGATCCGGAATGTGCTTTGGACGTTGTGCCCAACGAGGCACGCGATGCGAAAGTCGAGGTTGCGCTAAGCAACGCTTTCGCTTTCGGAGGTCTGAACGCAGTACTTGCCTTGAAGCGGGTTTGAGAAAGCCGCTGGGTTAAACGGCTTTCTCGAAATGTAGTCTTCAGTTGGTTGCGACATCAACAATGTCGTAGCCTGCAGTAAACCCGGACAAAGACAGGTCAAGTTCGATCACCTGATCCGGCGCGGGCGCTGGAACGATGGTCAAAGTCGCCTTGCTACCCTGCTTCATTGCGTCGATATCCCCTTGGGTCAGGCCGATTTGGGCAACACAGCCAACAGGGTTACAAAACGAATAGTTGTAGCGTTTGGCAGGCGCCCCGTCGATTGAGAGGGTCAGCTGCGCTTGCAACAGGGTTTCAAGCGGAACCAAGATATTTGCTCCGGCTACAGCCGAACCGCCTTCGGGTAGGCGGAACATGGAAAACTCAGCCATAGGCACATCTTGCGGGCCATTTATGACTTGCAGCAGCGAACACAGATCTTTGCCCGCGTTCATCTTCAAACAGTTCAGGCTCCAGTCGCCGAATTTTTCTTTGTCATAGCGCTGTCCGACCTTGACGGTTTCATCGACCGGCTGCCCCAGGTCGAGACCATTGTCCACCTGCTCGGTCGTAGGGGATTCGGTGGCAGGTTCTGCCGTGTCGGTGGTCTCTTGCGCCAGGGCGGCGCCGTTGAAAAGAAAAGCTGCCGCAACAAGCTTTATCGGTGTCCTGAACATAATTGCCTCGTGATTGTTGATGTGGCTTTTCGCCGGGTCTAGCACCACTGGCGCGCAGTGTCAGGCATTATGCAGCGTAAAAAGACAGAAGTGATCGGAATCTCGCCTGAGGCCCCGTGGGCAACACGTGTAGCCAAGATAAAAGGGAGCCGGTGGAGCGGCTCCCTTTCATGAATTTTTCTCCCCGTCGGACCGGCCGACTTAATTATGAGCAGACGTTACGAGAGGGCGGCGCGGTGGTCAACTGCTAACCTGAAAATTTAATTATGAAGCTATGGTGGAAAAAGGGCCGCGCGTGAACGCGCGGCCAGTCGACAGGGAGGAAGTTTGTTGACCGCGGAATTCTCATACACGAACAACCAGAAAACTATCGCAGCCAAAGGTTAACTTTGTATGCTGGGCGGAGATCGGTAGGAAACAGGGCCTTAAGCATATGAGTGAGAACATATTTCTTGGCGGTGGTGGCGCGGATTATAGCCAACCGCAGACGTTGTCGTTGAAATACGCCAACCGCCACGGCCTGATTGCCGGTGCGACCGGCACTGGCAAGACCGTGACGCTTCAGATCCTGGCCGAGGGGTTTTCCAAGGCCGGGGTGCCGGTGTTTCTGTCTGACGTCAAAGGTGATCTGTCTGGTTTGGCGTTGGCGGGCAGTGAAAGTCACAAGCTACATGGGGCATTTCAGAAGCGTGCCGAAACCATCGGATTCACGGATTACGAATATGCAGCTTGCCCGGTCACTTTCTGGGATCTGTTCGGTCAGCAAGGCCATCCGGTTCGAACCACAGTATCCGAGATGGGACCTTTGTTGTTGTCCAGGCTGATGGACCTGAGCGAAGCACAAGAAGGCATTGTAAACATTGCATTTCGGGTTGCCGATGAAGAAGGTATGCCCCTGTTGGATATGAAAGATCTGCAAGCCCTGTTGGTCTGGATCGGAGAGAACAGAGCAAATCTTTCACTGCGCTATGGGAATGTCTCAACCGCCTCGATCGGTGCCATCCAGAGACGGTTGTTGGTTCTTGAAAATCAAGGGGGCACCAATCTGTTTGGCGAACCTGCCCTGGAACTGGCCGATCTTATGCGCACCGATGCCAACGGGAATGGCATGGTGAACATCCTGGCCTCTGACAAGCTGATGGGATCACCTCGTCTGTATGCGACGTTCCTGTTATGGCTGCTGAGCGAACTGTTTGAAGAGTTGCCCGAAGTCGGCGATCCGGACAAACCCAAGCTGGTATTTTTCTTTGACGAAGCGCATCTGTTGTTCGAAGACGCGCCCAAAGTGCTTGTGGACAAGGTCGAGCAGGTCGCCCGCCTTATCCGATCAAAGGGCGTAGGGGTCTATTTCATCTCGCAAAACCCGGCAGACATCCCAGAAGACATTCTGGGTCAGTTGGGTAACCGGGTACAGCATGCTTTGCGAGCCTTCACCGCCCGAGACAGGAAAAACCTTCGCCTTGCGGCCGAAACCTACCGCGAGAATCCAACCTTTGATACTGAGGCCGCCATCCGTGAGGTTGGCGTGGGCGAGGCGGTTACATCCATGCTGCAAAAGAAAGGGGTTCCGGGCATCGTCGAACGCACTTTGATCCGTCCCCCTGGGTCACAGTTGGGGCCGATTACCGCTGCCGAACGGCAAATGGTAATGAATGCGTCTCCGATGAAAGGCAAATACGAAACCCGCATAGATCGCAGATCAGCCTTTGAGATACTCCAGGCGCGGACTGATGCCGCAGCACAGGCCGCAGCCGAGGCAGAAGAACAGCTTGAGTCTCAATCGATTGCAGAACGCGAATTTGCCACGGCTCGCCGATACTCAGGTAGCAAAGTAACGCGGTCTTCTTCGCGGATCGTGCGAAAGAAAGACACCTTTGCCACCGCCATGAGCGAGGCCGTCATTAAAGAGCTTAAGGGAACAACCGGGCGCAGGATCGTCCGAGGCATTCTGGGCGGGTTATTTCGTAATCGTTGAATGGCGGGCCGGGCTGATTGCCCGGCCTCACAACGGTCACTTCAGGCGGCGTTGGCCTTCTTGTCTGCAATATGCATCAGCCTCGGGGACGGACATTTTTGTTGCCGGAAAGTCGATTGCCCGGTCCCAATCCACGCGGTTCTGCCGGTAGAGCTGGCATGTTACCACGCCCTTGGGGGTCTGGACTTTGACCGGAGTGGTTTCCAGATCTTTTGGTGACGGAATACATGCGGTCAAAGAGGCAAGAACCGGCAACAGAATGAGTGTCTTTGTAAGAGTGGTTTTCATCGGTGTTTTCTATTCCCTGCGGGCAAATGGTAGTAGTCTGCACAAAGGCAAATATTTGGTGAACACGACTGTGAAACTTGTCAGGCCGATGAGTTGCTCTAGTAAGTTCCTCACTCAAAAGCAAGAAACCGCACCAATTTCTTGACGCGGTTCCATATATTGGAGGTTCTGTGGCCCTATTTCTCGGGGATCAGCCCTCTTGGACTGAATCTAAGAACAATCAGCAGAATCAACCCCATCGTGAACAGTCGCATATGGGCCGCGCTGTCGATCAGATGCGTCTTGAGCGCACTGCCATCGGGCATTCCGGACGTGATCAGGTTCATAATCCACAACCCAATCGGTTCGACCTGGACCCACAGGAACCAGATGAGGAATGCGCCCAGCACAGCACCAAAGTTATTGCCCGATCCGCCCACGATCACCATGACCCAGACCAGAAATGTAAAGCGCAGAGGGTTGTAGGTACCCGGCGTCAACTGCCCGTCCAGCGTTGTCATCATCGCGCCCGCGATACCGCAGATGGCAGAGCCCAGAACGAAGATTTGCAAATGGCGGCGGGTGACATCTTTACCCATCGCCTCGGCTGCAACCTCGTTGTCACGGATGGCGCGCATCATGCGGCCCCAGGGGCTGCGCAGCGCCATCTGGGCCATCCACAGCAGGATCAGAAGAACAACCATGAACAGCAGGGAATAGCCCAGCTTGACCGACAGGGTCGAGGCGATGACAGGGTCCAGCCCAAACCAATCGGCACGGGCAATGAAGGATGGATCCTGCTGCAGCTCAACCTCATAGCCGACCACGGGCGAGGGGCGTGGGATGCCGTAGACATTCTTGACACCTCGGGCCAGCCAGTCCTCGTTTTTCATGATTGCGATGATGATTTCGGCAATCCCAAGCGTCGCAATCGCCAGATAGTCCGAGCGCAGGCCAAGGGCTGTTTTGCCGATCAGCCACGCGGCACCGGCGGCTAGCACGCCGCCCGCGGGCCAGGCCAGCAGAACCGGCAAATTCAACCCGCCAAGGTTGCCCGCAACGGCTGGGTCAATGGCTTCGACACCAGCAACGCTGGGGTCAAACACCGCACGGTAAATGAAAAACCCGGCGATCAGAATGGCTACGATGGCAATCGTCTGTACACGGCCCCTCGGCATTTTTGTTGCCACCAGAACCGCCGCAACGACGGTCGCAGCCCCCAACAGCAACGCAAGGACGATCCCGTATCCTCCGGATGACCACGCGCCGGGTGTCGGCGGGGTTGAGACCAGCACAACTGCCAGCCCGCCCAGCGCAACAAAGCCCATAACACCAACGTTAAACAGGCCCGCAAAGCCCCATTGCAAGTTCACCCCAAGCGCCATGATGGCCGAGATCAACCCCATGTTCAGGATCAGGATTGCCGAATTCCAGCTTTGCGTGAATCCGGTCAACAGGATCAGGCCGCCAACAACCACGAAAAGCAGCGTATTTTTGACAGTCTCGGTCATACTGCTTTCCCCTTAAACAGACCTGTGGGCTTAAACAGAAGCACGATAAGCAAGATAACAAAGCTGACCGCGAATTTGTAATCGGTGGATAGGAATTGGACCAATCCCGATGGCTCCAGATTTTCCGGTGCCAGATAGGTCAGCACCTTTTTCCACGCATAGGTGATCGTCACCTCGGAAAACGCGATGATGAACCCGCCCGCGATAGCGCCCAGCGGGTTGCCGAGGCCGCCGACGATGGCCGAAGCGAAGATCGGCAGCAGAAGCTGGAAATAGACAAAGGGCTTAAAGCTCTTGTCCAACCCGTAAAGCACACCCGCAGTTGTCGCCAGCGCCGCGACAAGGATCCAAGTGATCATCACCACACGTTCAGGGTTGATGCCGGACAGCAGCGCCAGATCCTCGTTATCCGAATACGCGCGCATCGACTTGCCGGTGCGGGTTTTGTTCAAAAACCAGAACAAAAGTGCCACGGCGACTACGGCCACAACCACGGTGATGCCCTGAGAGGTCTTGATCGCCAACCCCTCACGCAGCCCGGTCATTGCCTTGAATTCCCGCGCTGAAACGATGAACCGCTCACCGTCCGAGAACCTTTGATCATCCGGCCCGATTATGAACCGCACCAGCCCGTTCATGATGAACATCACGCCCATCGAGACGATCACCAGAATGACCGGTTTGGCCTTTTGTTCCCGGTAGAAACGGTAAACCAGCCGATCCGTGATCAGAACCAGAACGATACAGCCCAGAATGGCAAAGGGCAGGGCCAGCAGAGCAGTCGGTAACGGCCCGAAACTGACCCCGGCGGCCTGCAGGCCCCATGTGACCAGCACGGCGATCATCGCACCAAAGGCCATCGTGTCGCCATGGGCAAAGTTCGAGAATCGCAGGATGCCATAGATCAGCGTCACCCCCAACGCGCCCAGCGCCAATTGGCTGCCATAGGCAATTGCGGGAACAAGGACGAAGTTGGAGAGCGCCACAACGGCGTTGAGGAAGTCCATTAGTTTGCGTCCTTACAATTTCCGCTGGCTGAGGACCAAATAGCCCCTGCCAAATGCAACCCTGTTTGGTAGGTGTAGACCGCTGAGTTGTCTTCGTGGACGGAAAGGATGCTTATAGCGCCATGCCCATCGACCACGGCAAGGCTGCGAAATGGCATCACTCGATCCGCTACAATCATCGCTGAAAACGTGTTGCCGCTTTCAAGTATTTCGAGCGATCCACCGGAAAAGTCAGCGAGAATATTTAGTGGCTCGTTGCCACACTCGCCTGTGAGTGACGAGCAACGATTCTCAAAGCGACAATTCAATATCGATGCTGATGCGCCATTTGTACAAAGAAGGCTGAGTGCTAGGCAAACTGTCTTATACATCCTCACCCCCCCAAGAAACTCTTACGAACCTCTGGATCGGCCAGCAGTTCCTTGCCCGTGCCGGTATAGGCATTCCGCCCCTGAACCAGCACATATCCCTTATCTGCGATCTCCAACGCCTGACGAGCGTTCTGCTCAACCATCAGGATCGGCAACCCGGTGCGCGAGACCTCGATGATCCGATCGAACAGCTCATCCATCACGATGGGCGAGACACCAGCAGTCGGTTCGTCCAACATCAGCACTTTGGGCTGGGTCATCAGCGCGCGGCCCACGGCAACCTGTTGGCGCTGACCGCCTGACAGCTCTCCGGCTGCCTGGTTGCGTTTGTTGCGGAGGATGGGGAAGAGGTCATAGACCTGCTCCATCGTGTCGGAAAAATCATCACGGCGGATAAAGGCACCCATCTCAAGGTTCTCTTCCACCGTCATCGACGTAAAGATGTTCGAGGTCTGAGGAACAAAGCCCATCCCCTTGATCACCCGATCCTGGGGCGACAGGTTGGTGATGTCTTCTCCGTCCAGTCGCACAGATCCCGCGCGGACATCCAGCATCCCAAACACGGCCTTCATTGCAGTGGATTTACCGGCGCCGTTGGGGCCAACGATTACAGCGATTTCACCGGCATCGACTGAAATCGTGCAATCATGCAGGATATCCGGGCCCTTGCCGTAGCCTCCGGTCATGGTGTCGCCGATCAGGAATGGGCCACCTTCGACGCGGTGCGTCTTTCCGCTTTTGCGATGTGCGGGCGTCATCGTGCCCATGCCGTGTGTATTGGTGATCGAGGCATCCTTGTTGCCGTGGTCATCCTGATAAGGATTATCGCTCATGCCCCGGCCTCCAGCTTGTCTTTGTTCTTGAGGCCGGTGCCCAGATAGGCTTCGATCACATGCTCATTGGCTTTGATCTCGTCCAGAGTGCCCTGGGCCAGAACCTTGCCCTCGGCCATACAAATGACCGGGTCGCAGATTTTGCCGATGAAATCCATGTCGTGTTCGATGACTACAAACGTATAGCCGCGTTCCTTGTTCAGGCGCAGGATTGTGTCGGCGATGGTCATCAGCAGGGTGCGGTTCACACCCGCGCCGACCTCGTCCAGAAACACGATCTTGGCGTCGACCATCATGGTACGGCCAAGTTCCAGCAGCTTTTTCTGCCCGCCCGAGACCTGACCGGCCTTGTGATCGGCCAGATGTTCGATGGTCAGAAACTCCAACACCTCATCAGCCTTAGCCTTTAACGCGCGCTCTTCATTAGCGATGCGTTTGCGGCCGAACCAGGTGTTCCAAAGTGATTCCCCGGATTGCGCGCCGGGCACCATCATCAGGTTCTCGCGACAGCTCATCGAGGAGAATTCATGCGCGATCTGAAAAGTGCGCAGCAGACCTTTGTGAAACAGATCGTGTGGTGGCAAGCCGGTTATGTCCTCGCCATCCATGAACACGCGTCCAGAGGTGGGCGGGAGCACACCCGCGATCACGTTGAACAGAGTTGTCTTTCCGGCCCCGTTCGGCCCAATCAGGCCGGTGATCGAACCCTTCTGGATTTCCAGCGATGCCCCATCCACCGCATGAAACCCGCCGAAATGCTTATGCACGTCCTCGACGACGATCATCTTTTCCCCTAGCCGCCGTTTTCGGCGTTCTTGTTTTCACACCCTCATTGAAGAGGTGCGGTCTTTTTTCACTGAAGCAGCCCGGACACAAGGTCCGGGCTGCTTATTTTCAGGTCTTCTTAGGTCAAAATCAACGGAAGTTGACGGTCTTGTTTTCGCCGTCGGTGACTTCGATCTCGCGATACGAACCTGCGCTTTCGCCGGGGCCGATCAGCTCAACGCCGGACGCGCCGACATAGTCGATGTCCTGACCAGCGGCCAACAGTTCCAAACCTTTGGCCAGCTCACCCGGATAGATCTTCTCTCCTGGAGCGTTGGCAACATCTAGGATCTTGCTGCCGTAGTCGGCCGGGTTGGTCGAACCAGCGGCCTGCATCGCCAGCATGAACAGCGCTGCGGCGTCATAGCTTTCAGGCGAATAGGGCGACGATCCGTCAAAACCGGCGGCTTCGGCCATGGCAAAGTACTTTTCAGCACCTTCACCACCTGAACCGGCGATCTGACCGAACGAGCCGTTCAGGTCGGGGCCGACATTTGCGGGCAGCGAGTCACCGATCATGCCGCCGGGCAAGCCGAACGTGTCGAATGCACCGCTGTCCAGCGCCGACTGAATGATGCCCAATCCGCCCTGATCGAGATACCCGGCTACAACCAGAATGTCGCCACCGGCCGAGGCCAGCGCGCCAACTTCGGCCGAGTAGTCCGCTTTGCCATCCTCATGCGCTGCCACGATTGTGACTTCGCCGCCCGATGCCTCGAACGAGGACTGGATCGCGTCTGCCAGACCCTTGCCATAGTCGTTGTTGGTGTAGGTCAGTGCGATTGAAGTGATCCCGCGATCATTCAGGATATCTGCCATCACCTGACCTTCACGTGCATCCGACGGGGCGGTGCGGAAGAACAGGCCGTTATCCTCCATGGTCGACAGACCGGGCGAGGTGGCCGAGGGCGAGATCATGACCATCCCGTTCGGGATCGCGACATTCTGCAGGATCGCTCCGGTCACGCCAGAGCAGTCACCGCCAATGATGCCGGCAACGCCGTCGGCAATCATGCGTTCACCGTTCGAGGTGGACAGGCCGTTGTCGATACAGCCGGTATCAGCGCGCGATGCAGTGACGGTAGAGCCATCCAGCAATTTGCCGGATTCGGTGACTTCGGCCATCGCCATCTCGGCGCCTGAACCCATAGCGGGTGCCAGCGATTCAATCGGTCCGGTAAAGCCGAACAGAACACCCAATGTGACGTCTTCGGCCATAGCTGCGCCCGAAAGAAGGGCGGTTGCTGCAGTTGCTGTAAGCAGCTTTTTCATATGGTTACTCCCAGTTGTGAACGTATTCGTTCTGGGCACGACCCTAGGCAAGCTGTTCGAAAAAGAAAAGTCCTAACGCAAACGTGTTTTTGTGGCGCACAGTTCTAGTTGTTCAGATGTGCCCGGCGCGGTGTTTTCGGTAAGGAGAACGAGATGTTTAGACTAGCTTTGATCTTCATCTTATCTGTTGTTTCAGGGTTGGCAGGGGCAGAATCGCTAACTACCAACTCCGGATCGGCGCGTGTGACGGCGATGGTGAAGGGGCTCGATACGCCCTGGGCAGTCGGCATCCTGCCTGACATGTCCTTTCTGGTAACTGAGCGCGACGGTGATCTTCTGTTCGTGTCGGAGGGAAACATAGTTCGCGTCAAAGGCACTCCCAATGTGGTTGCAAAGGGGCAGGGCGGTTTGCTGGACGTAACCGTTGCCAGGGATTTTTCGCAAAGCCGTGAGGTTTTCCTGACCTATTCCAAGCCTCAACCAAAGGGGGCAGGCACTGCACTTGCGATTGCGCGCCTGTCCGAAGACGGATCAAAGCTGACCGATCTGCGCACGATTTTCGAAGCTGAAAATGGTGGGGATTCTGGGCGTCATTTTGGCTCTCGTATTGTCGAGGCAAGGGACGGGACATTACTTGTCACTATCGGCGATCGTGGTGATCGCCCGACCGCCCAGGATCGATCGAGTCACAACGGCTCGGTGATCCGTGTGAACCGGGACGGCTCGGTGCCGGCTGATAATCCATTTGTCGGACAACCCGGAATTCAGCCTGAGATATTGTCTTATGGCCACCGGAATCCCCAAGGTGCAGGGCTGGATGCACGGGGGCATCTATGGGTATCGGAACATGGAGCCAAGGGAGGAGATGAAGTGAACCTAATCCGGCCGGGGCGGAACTATGGCTGGCCGGTGATTTCCTATGGCAAGCACTATTCCGGACAAACAATCGGCGAGGGGACGGCGAAACCGGGGATGGTGCAGCCTGAATTCTATTGGGACCCTTCCATCGCCCCATCCGGCCTTTTGATTTATTCAGGCAAGCTTTGGCCCGAATGGAAGGGTGATCTATTCGTCGGGTCGCTCAAATTCGACTACATTGCTCGGCTTGAAGGCACTCCATTGACTGAGGTCGAGCAGATCAAGGGCCCTCAGACGGAACGCGTCCGCGACATTGTCGAGGCACCGGATGGATCAATCTGGTTTATTTCCGTCGGGCAGGGCGCTGTCTTTCGCATGACCCCCAGCGATTAAACAGACAAGCGCCCGCTTTGCGCACCGCGCTCACGATAGGGCGTGGTGTTGTAGTGCGCCCGGTAGCATTTCGAGAAATGGCTAGGCGAGGCAAACCCGCATGCTAGCGCCACGTTGATCACGCTCATGTCGGTCTGCATCAGCAGGTTCCGGGCCTTATGCAGGCGCAGCTCCATATAATAGCGTTTAGGCGACCGGCTGAGGTAACGGCGAAACAGACGCTCTAGCTGCCGCGTGGACATGCCGACCTCTTTGGCCAGAATCGAAGGCGAGATCGGCTCTTCGATGTTTTTCTCCATCATCAGGATGACCTGGCTCAGCTTGGGATGGCGTACCCCAATCCGTGTTGGGGTCGACAAACGCTGGGTGTCCTGATCGGTGCGGATCGAGGAATAGATCAACTGATCGGCCACCGCGTTGGCAAGGTCTTCCCCGAAATCCTCGGCGATGATTTTCAGCATCAGGTCGATAGAGGAAGTGCCACCGGCTGTTGTCATCCGGTTTCCGTCAATCTGGAATACGGATTTGGTCAGTTCGACCTCATCAAATTCTTCGGTGAAACTGTCTGAGTTTTCCCAGTGAATTGTCGCACGCTTGCCATCCAGTAAACCGGCCTTGGCCAAGGTATAAGCTGCCGTACACAGCCCACCAATGCGCAATCCCCGGCGTGCTTCGCGGCGGACCCAGTTCAGAATTTTCTTGGTGGTAGCGGCTTGAACATCGACACCGCCGCAGATCAGCACGACGTCATCGCGCTGCAGCTCGGCTAGATCAGCGTCCAGTTTGAACTCGGTCCCGGCGGAGCATTTGATCGTCTCGCCGCCTTCGCCAGACAGGCTCCAACTGTAAAGCTCTTTGTCGGCCATGCGGTTTGCGATGCGCAGGCTATCCAGCGCGGATGCGAAACACAGCAGCGAGAATTTGTCCAACAGGACAAACACGAAATGACGAGGGCTGGCCGCAGTGGTTTCCACCGTGACAACTTGGCGTTGCTCTTGCATGGCGAGGTGTCCTTGATTCGGCGCCGTTTGACCCTACGTCCGGCGACAGATTTGACCGCCACCATGATCAAAGCTTGTTTGCGACGTCAAGAGGTCCAAATCGTATATGGCCTCTCATCAAACGTTTTTGTATAGAGGCGACTTGAATACTTCAGCGGAGATCAAAGCTATGACCGAATGGCAAAAAACGAACTGGCGCAACAAGCCCCGGGTTCAGATGCCAGACTATACCGACGCAGCCGCGCTGGCAAAAGTCGAGGCTCAGCTTTCGCAGTATCCGCCGCTGGTGTTTGCAGGTGAGGCACGTCGGCTCAAGCAACATCTTGGTGCTGCGGGGCGGGGTGAGGCTTTCCTGCTGCAGGGCGGCGACTGTGCTGAAAGCTTTGAACAATTCAGCGCGGATGCGATCCGCGACACCTTTAAGGTGATGCTGCAGATGGCCATGGTTCTGACCTATGGCGCAAAGGTGCCGGTGGTCAAAGTGGGCCGTATGGCTGGACAGTTCGCCAAACCGCGCAGCGCACCAACAGAGGTGGTGGATGGCATTGAGCTGCCCAGCTATCGCGGCGATATCATCAACGAGCTGGATTTCACGCCCGAGGCGCGGATTCCGAATCCGTCCAAGATGTTGCAAGCCTATACGCAGGCAGCGGCAACATTGAACCTGTTGCGTGCCTTTTCGACCGGTGGTTTCGCCGATATGAGCCATGTGCATTCGTGGACACTCGGCTTTGCCGATGGCCAGGATGTTCAGAAATACTCTGAAATTGCTGACCGAATTCAGGATTCGATTGATTTCATGGGGGCTGCGGGCATCACCGCGGACACAACGCATGAATTCTCGTCGGTTGAATTCTATACCAGCCACGAAGGTCTGCTGCTTGAATACGAAGAGGCGCTGACCCGTCTTGATTCTACATCGGGCAACTGGTTGGCCGGGTCCGGCCACATGATCTGGATTGGCGACCGTACCCGTCAACCTGATGGCGCGCATGTTGAATTCTGTTCCGGCGTTCTGAACCCGATCGGTCTGAAATGCGGTCCGACGACATCTGCCGAAGACCTCAAAGTTTTGATGGCCAAACTGAACCCGGAAAACGAAGAAGGGCGTCTGACCCTGATCGCGCGGTTTGGTGCAGGCAAGGCGGGAGAGCATCTGCCGCGTCTGGTCAAAGCCGTCAAGGAAGAGGGCGCCAAGGTGACCTGGGTCTGTGACCCAATGCACGGCAATACGATCAAATCGGCCACCGGCTATAAGACCCGGCCCTTTGATTCCGTGCTGCGCGAAGTTCGCGACTTCTTTGGTGTGCATCAGGCCGAGGGCACGATCCCCGGCGGTGTGCATTTTGAGATGACGGGGCTAGACGTGACCGAATGCACTGGAGGTGTACGCGCTGTAACAGAAGAAGATCTGTCAGACCGTTACCATACAGCCTGCGATCCACGTTTGAACGCGTCGCAATCGTTGGAACTGGCCTTCCTTGTTGCGGAAGAACTGACAGATCTGCGCCGGAACCGCGGCAAACGCGCAGCCTCCTAACCACTTGGTCAGACGATTTTAAAAAGGCGGGTCTAATAGGCCCGCCTTCTTTACATTTAACACGCGTTACTCGTTACTTATCCCGTGATACGACCAATCGAAGGTGAGATCCGGGACGTTTGTACTCTTGTTGTTCTTCGGCAAATCCTTCGACAACAGGCTGAACCGGTTGTTGCGGCGCCTGTATTTCTGACACAGCACGCAGTTTATAATGGCTTACATCAAAGCGCCGGGGGGTTGCCCCAATCGCCCCGTCACTGACCATAACGCCAAGAACACGGCTGACATCGCCCAAATCGCTTTTCAGCGGCAAAAGGATCATTCGCGCCTGAAGATCCGTGCGCCCAAACCCACCGGTCGAGGCCAATTCAAGTTCAGCAATGGCAGGACCGGCAAAAACCTGTTCAAGGATTTCGGTAACCTGAGTTCGCGCGCTGGGTTCGAAAAAAGCGGTCAGAGGCATTCCCCGAACCTCCATACCCGCCAGTGTGTTCAAGTGACTGCCGGCCAGACGAAACCGGGCCAGACCGGGTGCAATGCGTTCAAGGATGAAGGTGTTAGGCAGGATATTCTCAAGCCCGCGCGGGTCGATCTGAGATCGCATAGGAACACCATCGCCGGACAGCAAGGCTGTCCAGTACGCTTCGGCCTGTTGTATGGGCGATAGACTGCGCCCACTGTCAAAACGATCCATTGCGACGATCTTTCCAAATTTAGTCCCGGAACCGTTACCGAAAAAGATCTTCATTTTCATCACCCTAACTGCAATCGACCGTCATTTTCATAAAATGCAAGATACCGGGAGCTTTTGCGCCTTGTCGGTACTTGCCTAGACGAGATTGGCACGGGTTGAGTCAATTTTGGAGTAATTCTTTAATGAATGGTTAACCTCTGTCCGACGCTGTCATTCTCAGCAAACTCTTGCCCTGCACACGAGGATGGCATTAGGTGCGGACAAGAACACTGGGCGGGCAAAGCGGAGAAGACAGGCATGATCAGATCCATGACCGGATTTGCCTCGGGCAAGGGAACACATGGTCCACATAGCTGGACCTGGGAGTTGCGCAGCGTAAACGGCAAAGGGCTGGATATGCGTCTGCGGGTGCCTGAATGGCTCACCGGGCTCGAAGCCGCGCTTCGTTCGCGGATTTCGAAAAGCCTGGGCCGGGGGAATGTGACGCTTTCGCTCAAGCTGAGCCGCGAGGAAACGACAGCCGATCTTGTGCTGAACCCGGTTGCGATGGCCGCTGCTCTGGAAGCTCTGGCGCGAACGCAGACGATGGCAGAAGAACGGGGACTAGCGCTGGCCCCGTCGACGGCGGCCGAGCTTATTGCTGTCAAAGGCATGTTGGAAACCGGTGGGGATGCGGATGATCCGGCCCCCTTGGTCAAACATCTAACCGGCGCGTTTGATGATTTGCTGAGCGATTTCATTAAGATGCGTGAATCCGAAGGCCGGGCCCTGGCCGATGTGCTTGAGGCGCAGCTATCGCAGGTTTCAAGCCTTACGGAGCAAGCCGCCAAGCTCGCTGAAGAGCGCCGGGATAAAATCGCTGAAAACTTACAAGAAAATCTGCAGCGCGTGATGGATAATGCGCAAGGCGCGGATCCGGACCGGGTTGCACAAGAGTTGGCTCTGATTGCAGTCAAGTCGGATATAACGGAAGAAATTGACAGGCTGAAGGCCCATGTCACTGCCGCACGCGATTTGCTTGCACAGGATGCCGCCGTGGGGCGCAAGCTTGATTTTCTGATGCAAGAGTTCAACCGCGAGGCCAATACGCTGTGTTCCAAGGCACAAAGCGCCGATTTGACATCGGTTGGGCTTGAGTTGAAGGCGGTAATAGATCAGATGCGCGAGCAAGTGCAGAACGTAGAATAATGACAGGAGCGCCCTGATGGCGGATCGACGCGGCCTATTAATCATTCTGTCCTCGCCTTCGGGCGCAGGGAAATCCACGTTGGCCAAGCGTCTGATGCAATGGGACACGGATCTGGAGTTCTCGGTTTCGGCCACAACACGCGCGCCCCGGCCTGGGGAAGAACATGGGCGTGAGTATTATTTCCTGACAGAAGATACCTTTCGACAGCAGGTGTCCGAGGGACAGATGCTGGAACATGCCCATGTGTTTGGCAATTTCTACGGCTCTCCGGCTGGGCCAGTTCGCGAGTCCATCAATGACGGCAAGGACGTTCTGTTCGATGTCGACTGGCAGGGCGAGGTGCAGATTAGGAACTCGGATCTGGGCAAACACGCCCTGTCGATTTTCATCCTGCCACCGTCGATCCCCGAATTGCGCCGCCGACTGGAAAGCCGCGGTCAGGACAGTGAAGAGGTTATTTCCAAGCGGATGCTTAAAAGCTGGGATGAGATCAGTCATTGGGGATATTACGACTATGTGCTGGTCAATGACGATCTGGACGAGACCGAAGAAAAGCTGAAAACCATCGTCAGTGCCGAGCGAATGCGGCGTATCCAGCAACCCAAGCTTCAGGATCATGTCCGTACGCTGCAAAACGAATTCGAGGATCAGTCATGACCATCTATGCCCTTGGCTCTGATGTACCGGAAATCCACGAGGACACCTGGGTCGCCCCAGACGCCAATCTGATCGGCAAAGTCGTGCTTGAACAGGGGGCCTCGGTCTGGTTCGGCTGCACGATCCGCGCTGATCACGAAGAAATCCGGGTTGGTGAGGGCAGCAATGTTCAGGAAAACTGCGTCATGCATATTGATGCGGGGTATCCTCTGACCATCGGGAAGAACTGCACGATTGGGCATAAGGTCATGCTGCATGGCTGTACGATCGGGAATAATACCCTGATCGGAATGGGGGCCATCGTGTTGAACGGTGCCAAGATCGGCAAAAACTGTCTGATCGGGGCAGGGGCTTTGGTGACCGAAGGAAAAGAGATACCGGATAACTCTCTGGTCATGGGCTCACCGGGTAAAGTCGTGCGCGAGATCGACAATGCGACCGCCCAGAAGCTGACCTTCAGCGCCTTGCATTATCAAGAAAACATGCGTCATTTTCGCGATACAATGCGAGAGCTATCCTAGCGTCCAACTGCGTTGCTAAGAGAACTGCCCCTTTATGACCAACGACCAACTTGAAGAAATTGTAACCGCCATCCCGATGCCCGCGCTGATGGTTGACCAGACGGAACGGATTATTGCGGTCAATACCGAAGCAAAGACGTTATTGGGCCAGAATGTCCTGCAGCGGCATTTCGCGACCATCCTCAGACAGCCGCAGGTTATCGAAGCGATTGAACAAAGCCTGCGCACGAAGGGAACGTCCAACACTCGGCACCTGTCCAATGACGGAGCCCAGGATACAACATTCGAAGTTCAGTGCCGGTACATGAATGGGGTCGGTGCAGTATCCGGCGGTGCGTTGCTTGCTGTATTCCAGGACGTTACGCATGTTGAGCAAGCAAATCAGATGCGACGTGATTTCGTCGCGAATGTCAGCCATGAATTGCGTACCCCGCTGACGGCATTAATGGGCTTTATTGAAACCTTGCGCGGTCCGGCCCGAGATGACGAGGCTGCCCGGGATCGTTTTCTTCAGATCATGAACGACGAGGCAAATCGCATGAACCGGCTTGTCGGCGATCTTCTGTCTTTGAACCGGGTCGAAAGCGAAGAGCGGGTTCGCCCGAAAGAACAACTTGAGCTGACAGCACTTCTTAAATCGACCCTCAATTCTCTGCGCCCATTGGCAGATGGCGCGGATGTAGTGCTGAGCCTAGATGCGCCCGACGACAAAATAATGCTAGTTGGCGACAGCGACCAGTTGCTCCAAGTATTTACCAACCTGATCGAGAACGGAATTAAATACGGCGGCAGCGGTGGTCGGGTAGAAGTTCGCGTCAAATCTTCGGATCACGACACCGCCATGCGCGGTCCCGGTGTTCGCGTTCAGATCGTGGATAGGGGACCTGGAATCGACCCGAAGCATGTATCGCGTTTGACCGAACGATTCTATCGCGCGGACAGTCATAGGTCACGGCAACTGGGTGGAACCGGGTTGGGCTTGGCGATTGTAAAACATATTCTAAACCGCCATCGCGGCAGATTGCGGGTGGAAAGCGATCTTGGAAAAGGCTCTGTTTTTACAGTGATTTTGCCGCGCTGATCGCTCGGATCAAACCAGTTGTCGGATCTGTTTTGTTTCTTTCACAGCATATGTCCCGTGGCGTATCGGCTGAAAATCCAAACGTGTCATGAAACCGTTACACACTTGTCACAAAAGGCTTACGCACGACTTTTAGAGGTTCGGCCAAGATCATCATGAGGATGATCCAGAAACATATTTCTCAAGGAGACTGAAATGTCCTTTGTAAAACTGTCGGCTTCGGTTCTGGCTATCGCTGCTGTTTCGGCCACTGCGGCCACCGCGCGTGATCAAGTTCAGGTTGCTGGTTCTTCCACCGTTCTGCCCTATGCTTCGATCGTTGCAGAAGCTTTTGGTGAAAACTTTGACTTCCAGACCCCGGTTGTTGAATCGGGCGGATCTTCGGCCGGCCTCAAGCGGTTCTGTGAAGGTGTTGGTGAAAACACCATCGACGTAGCGAACGCTTCGCGCCAGATCCGTGAAAAAGAGATCAAAGCCTGTGCCGAAAACGGTGTTACCGACATCATCGAAGTTCAGATCGGCTATGACGGCATCGTTTTCGCATCCGACATCAACGGTAACTCTTTCGAGTTCACGCCGGAAGATTGGTACAAAGCGCTGTCCGCTCAGATCGTGGTTGATGGCCAGTTGGTCGACAATCCCAACAAGACCTGGGCCGACGTGAACCCGGCATTCCCGCCGCAGCCGATCGCTGCCTTCATCCCCGGCACCAAGCACGGCACGCGTGAAGTGTTCGAAGACAAGGTGATCCTGGCCGGTTGTGAGCATCTGGGTGACTTTGATGTCTACAAAGCCGCAAATGGCGACGACAAAAAAGCCGCTGAAAAAGCCTGTATCGCTCTGCGTACCGATGGCGTTTCGGTCGACATCGACGGCGACTATACCGAGACCCTGGCTCGTATCGACAGCAACAAAGACGGCATCGGCGTCTTTGGTCTGGCGTTCTACGAGAACAACACCGACAAACTGCAGGTTGCGACCATGGCAGGCATCGTGCCTTCGACCGAATCCATCGCAACTGGCGAATACCCGGTATCGCGCCCGCTGTTTTTCTATGTGAAAAAAGCACATATCGGCGTTATCCCCGGGCTGAAAGAATATGCAGAGTTCTTCGTCGCTGATGAGGTTGCAGGCCCCGATGGTCCTCTGGCTGCATACGGTCTGGTATCAGACCCTGAGCTGGTCAAGGTTCAGGAAATCGTAGCCAGCGAAACCACTTTGGGCGGCGGTTCCTAAGCTTTCACACGACTGAACCGGGGCGGTGTCTACGCCCCGGTTTTCTTAAATCCACTCCTGCCGCTTGACGGAGTTCTCATGGCACTAACCTGGCTGCTGCTCATTTTGCTGGCGATTGCTGTTCTTGGCTATTTTGCGGGCCGGTCCCGCGCGATGGCCAGCGCGGACGGAAACCTGCGCAATCTGCACTCACTTCCATCCTATTACGGCTATAACGTTGCTTTGACGGCGCTGATACCGGGGTTCGTTTTGCTGGTCATCTGGTTGCTGGCGCAGCCCTTGATCGTCAGCAATTCTGCCTCTGGGTTGCTGCCGGACTCGGCAATCCCCGAGGGGTCGACCCGCGGCTTGCTGATGAGCGAAGTGCGCCGGGTCGCCAACGGCCTGGACGGCGCGGTTGCCGCAGGCACCATGACCGAAGACTTTGCCCGCAGCGCGCATGAGGATTTTGCCGATGTGACCGCGCGACTGAAAGAGGCTGGCCAGATCATTACGCAAGAGGTAACCGCACCCATTCTGCTGGCGGCGCAGAAATATCGCTCGATGAGCGCAAGCGGAACCATTGCGATGCAGATCGCGGTTTTGGTTGTGACGCTGATCGGGGCCTCATTTGCCTATATCCGCACTCATAAAGAATTTCGCGCCCGAAATGTTGTCGAACAAGGCATTCTGGCGCTGCTGCTGCTGGCCGCTTCGATCGCAGTTCTGACCACAGTCGGCATCGTCCTGTCCATGTTTTTTGAAACGATGAATTTCTTCGAACTTCATTCGTGGAAAGACTTTTTCTTTGGAAGCACCTGGGCCCCGAACTTCCGGGGCGGAAGTGAACTGTCGATCCTCCCACTGCTGTGGGGGACTTTGTATATTTCTCTGATCGCGTTGCTGGTTGCGGTTCCGATTGGGCTGTACGCTGCGATCTATCTTTCCGAATATGCCTCGAGCGTGGCAAGGTCTGTGGCCAAGCCTTTGCTGGAAATCCTCGCCGGTATCCCAACCATCGTTTACGGTCTTTTCGCGCTGCTGACGGTCGGTCCGGCACTGGTATCTGTGTTCGGGCAGGGGGGAGCTTTGGGCGTTGGTTGGATGGCCAGTTCGAATGCTGTACTCACGGCGGGTCTGGTCATGGGCATCATGCTCATCCCGTTCGTGTCGTCACTTTCTGACGACATCATCAACGCGGTGCCCCAGTCGATGCGAGACGGATCGCTAGGCCTAGGCGCAACGCATTCCGAAACTGTCAGACAGGTCGTCCTGCCGGCAGCTTTGCCCGGGATCGTAGGGGCAATCTTGTTGGCCGCCAGCCGCGCAATCGGTGAGACGATGATTGTCGTGATGGCCGCCGGTGCGATTGCCAAATTCTCGGGAAACCCTTTCGAAGCCATGACCACAATCACCACTAGGATCGTCAGCCAGCTGACCGGGGATACTGATTTCGCAAGCCCGGAGACTCTTGTGGCCTTTGCCCTGGGTCTGACCCTGTTCATCATCACGCTGGGGCTGAACATCTTCGCCCTCTATATCGTGCGCAAATACCGGGAGCAGTATGAATGACTGACATGTCCCAAAAACAAGACGCAGCACCTGCCGCTAAACACAAAGGGGCTTCGCTGTTCAATCAGGACACGCGAACCAAGCGTCGCAATGCGGCCGAATCCCGGTTCAAAATGTACGGGATCGCGGCCATTGGTGTCGGTCTTGTGATGTTGATCGTGTTGGTGACCAATATCGTCACCTCCGGTACCGGCGCCTTTCAGCAAAGCTTTCTTGAGCTGACGGTTGAGCTGAAGGAAGACAAGCTCGACAAAAAGGGCAACCGTGACATCGCGGATATCAGCAAGGTTTCGACCTTCGGATACGCGCCTTTGATCGCCTCCGCACTGGAGGTTGAGGTGCAGAAACTGGGCATCCAGTCCGATCTGTCGCCCAAAGAGATGGGGCAAATCCTTTCCAAATCCGCACAGGCGGACCTGCGTAATTACGTCATCTCGAACCCGGATGAGATCGGTGCGTCGGTCAGCTTCCGCTTTTTGGTGAACAGCCGCGTTGATGGCTATCTGAAGGGCCGTGTGACACGCCATTCCATCGCAAATGACAAAAGCATCTCTGTCGCACAGCTGGATTTCGTGGATCAGTTGCGTGCTGCTGGTGTGCTGTACAAGGCGTTCAACCCTGACTTTATCTTCGGGGCGGACGCCTCCGATCAGCGGCCCGAGGCTGCCGGGATCGGAGTATCCATGCTGGGTTCTCTGTTCATGATGCTGGTCGTGTTGGCGCTGGCCCTACCGATCGGGGTTGCCGCCTCGATCTATCTGGAAGAATTCGCGCCTCAGAACCGGTTTACCGATATCATCGAGGTGAACATCTCGAATCTGGCGGCCGTTCCTTCGATTGTATTTGGTATTCTGGGCTTGGCCGTGTTCATCAATTATATGCATTTACCGACCTCTGCGCCGCTGGTTGGTGGTCTGGTTCTGACGCTGATGACGCTGCCAACAATTATCATTTCGACCCGAGCATCACTCAAGGCGGTGCCGCCGTCGATCCGGGACGCTGCGTTGGGGGTAGGGGCCTCGAAAATGCAGGCGGTGTTCCACCATGTGCTGCCGCTTGCGGCACCCGGCATCCTGACGGGCACCATCATTGGTCTGGCACAGGCGCTTGGCGAAACCGCTCCGCTGCTGCTGATCGGGATGGTGGGCTTTATCGCCTCGAACCCGCCCGACGGGATTGTCGAGGGCTTTCTGTCACCAAACTCGGCCATGCCCGCACAGATTTACGAGTGGTCCAAGCGCGCGGACCCGGCCTTTTACGAGCGCGCATGGGGGGGCATCATCATCCTGCTGCTTTTCCTTGTCACTATGAATGCAATCGCAGTTATCCTGCGCCGCCGCTTTGAACGCCGCTGGTAAATGGGGGCCATTATGAACGATATGACACGAGTGGAGAGAACCGTGGACGCCAAAGACATCAAGATCGCCGCGAACAAGGTTCAGGTTTATTACGGTGAAAATCACGCCATCAAAGACGTCGACGTCAGGATCGAAGACAAGACCGTTACCGCCTTTATTGGTCCCTCGGGTTGCGGAAAATCCACCTTCCTGCGCTGCCTGAACCGGATGAACGACACGATCGACATCTGCCGTGTCGAGGGCGATATCCTGCTGGATGGCGAAGATATCTATGACAAACGCGTCGACCCGGTTCAACTGCGTGCCAAGGTTGGTATGGTGTTTCAGAAACCGAACCCGTTTCCCAAGTCGATCTATGACAATGTGGCCTACGGCCCGCGTATCCACGGGTTGGCCAGAAACAAAGCTGAACTGGACGAGATTGTTGAGAAATCACTGCGCCGCGGCGCCATCTGGGATGAGGTCAAAGACCGTCTTGACGCGCCTGGAACCGGCCTGTCCGGCGGTCAGCAACAGCGCTTGTGCATCGCCCGTGCGGTGGCTACGGAACCTGAGGTCCTGCTGATGGACGAGCCGTGCTCGGCCCTTGATCCGATTGCGACTGCGCAGGTCGAGGAACTGATCGACGAATTGCGGTCGCGATACTCGGTGGTGATCGTTACCCACTCGATGCAGCAGGCCGCTCGCGTCAGCCAGAAGACCGCGTTTTTCCATTTGGGCAACCTTGTCGAGTTTGGTGAAACCGGACAGATTTTCACCAACCCCGAAGATCCCCGCACCGAAAGCTACATCACCGGCCGTATCGGCTGAACATAGGTATTCAGAGATGACAGAACAACATATCGCATCCGCCTTCGACCGGGATCTGGAAGCCATTCAGGCGCATATCATGAAAATGGGCGGCCTCGTCGAAGCCGCAATCATGAGCGCGGCACGGTCGCTTGAATCGCGCGATGTCGAGCTCGCGCAAGAGGTGCGTCAGGGCGACAAGGCCATTGATGCGTTGGAAGAGCTGATCAACGAAGAAACGGCGCGTTTGATCGCGCTGCGTGCGCCAACAGCAAGCGATCTTCGTCTGGTCCTATCGGTATTGAAGGTTTCCGCCAACCTGGAACGTATCGGCGACTATTCAAAGAACATAGCCAAACGCACGACCGTTCTGGTCAATACCAGTGAGATCAATGGCAGTGCCGCCGCCTTGCGACGTATGGCACGTGAGGTCGAGCGGATGCTCAGGGACGCTTTGGACGCCTATGTCCAGCGCGACGCTGAGCTGGCGGCGGATGTCATCGAACGTGATGAGGAAGTCGACCAGATGTATAATGGTCTGTTCCGAGAATTCCTGACTTTCATGGCAGAAGACCCGCGCAACATCTCATCCTGTATGCACCTGCATTTCATCGCCAAGAATATAGAACGTATGGGCGATCATGTGACGGCCATTGCCGAGCAGGTCGTCTATCTGGTGACCGGAGAGCGCCCGACAGAAGCGCGTCCCAAAGCCGATTTTACATCGCAATCCGTCTAGGAGATTTGAGAATGTCCGCTGATCAACCGACCGTTCTGGTTGTCGAGGATGAGCCGGCTCAGCGCGAAGTTCTGGCCTACAATCTCGAGGCAGAAGGCTTTCGCGTTTCCAAAGCAGCCAATGGTGAAGAGGCCATGTTGCTGGTCGATGAAGACAGTCCGGACATTATCGTACTGGACTGGATGATGCCCAATCTCAGCGGGATCGAGGTTTGCCGCCGGCTGAAAACCCGCTCCGACACCCGGTCGATCCCAATTATCATGCTGTCGGCCCGGTCGGAAGAAATCGACAAAGTACGAGGTCTGGAAACCGGGGCTGATGACTATGTGGTCAAACCCTATTCGATTGTCGAGCTTATGGCCCGGGTACGCACCCAGTTGCGGCGTGTCCGGCCTGCGACTGTAGGAATTAGGCTGGAATTCGCAGACATCGTTTTGGATTCTGAAACTCATAAGGTCAGCCGCGACAACAAACCACTAAAGCTTGGCCCAACCGAATTTCGCTTGCTGAGCACATTCATGGAAAAGCCGGGCCGCGTCTGGAGCCGAGAACAGCTATTGGATCGCGTCTGGGGGCGGGATATTTATGTCGATACACGAACGGTCGACGTTCATATCGGCCGCTTACGCAAAGCACTAACGCAGTATGGTGGAGATGATCCGGTTCGCACTGTTCGCGGTGCGGGATACGCGCTGGGTTGAACGCGTGGGGTAGGCGGCTGCAAGCTATGAGTTTTACTCAAGGGTGGATGCGAAACTCTTACTGTTTTTTGGCGGGCCGACGGGTTAGTTTGCCGCGAAGCTGACAAAGCGGAGACGCACCATGAATGCCCCTGACACCAAGCCGACATTACGCGCCAAAGATGCGCCTGACATGGGCCAGTTCGCCTGGGATGATCCGTTCCGCCTGTCAGACCAGCTAGACGAAGACGAACGTATGATTGCGGCCAGTGCGCAAGCCTATGCGCAGGAAAAGCTTCAGCCGCGGGTGACAGAAGCATTTCAGAACGAAGAAACTGACCCCGAGATTTTTCGTGAAATGGGTGAAATGGGTCTGCTGGGCACTACGATCCCGGAAGAATACGGCGGGCTAGGGGGCGGATATGTCTCTTACGGCCTTGTCGCCCGAGAAGTGGAACGCGTGGATTCGGGCTATCGCTCGATGATGTCTGTACAAAGCTCGTTGGTGATGTATCCGATCTATGCCTATGGCAGCGAGGAGCAGCGCCGGAAATACCTTCCGAAACTGGCCAGCGGCGAATGGATCGGATGTTTTGGTCTGACCGAACCTGATGCGGGCTCTGATCCGGCAGGTATGAAAACGCGTGCGGAAAAGATCGACGGTGGATATCGTCTATCTGGCAGCAAGATGTGGATATCGAACGCCCCGATTGCGGATGTGTTTGTCGTTTGGGCCAAATCTGATGCACATGACGGAAAGATCCGTGGCTTTGTCCTTGAAAAAGGCCTCAAAGGTTTGAGCGCGCCGAAAATCCAGAACAAGCTGAGCCTACGCGCCTCGATCACCGGTGAAATTGTGCTGGAGGGTGTCGAAGTCACCGAGGATGCTTTGTTGCCTCATGTTCAAGGCCT
Organism: Ruegeria sp. CDSA193; assembly: GCF_059611885.1. NCBI lineage: Bacteria > Pseudomonadati > Pseudomonadota > Alphaproteobacteria > Rhodobacterales > Roseobacteraceae > Ruegeria > Ruegeria sp. CDSA193. Next base: position 122,864 of record NZ_JBXWPN010000001.1, read on the forward strand.
GAAAGGCCCGTTTGGATGTCTTAACCGCGCACGCTACGGAATCAGCTGGGGTGTTATGGGCGCTGCCGAAAGCTGTTGGCATGCGGCACGCCAATATGGGTTGGACCGGAAACAATTTGACAAGCCATTGGCGCAGACGCAGCTTTTCCAGCGCAAATTGGCGGATATGCAAACAGAAATTGCTCTGGGTCTTCAGGCAAGCCTGCGTGTCGGGCGACTGATGGACAAGGCCGAAGCCGCGCCCGAGATGATATCGATCATTAAGCGCAACAATTGCGGCAAAGCCCTGGATATTTCACGTCATGCGCGTGACATGCACGGCGGCAACGGCATTTCGCTAGAGTTTCAGGTCATCCGACATATGGTGAACCTAGAAACGGTCAACACCTACGAGGGGACGCATGATGTTCACGCGTTGATCCTGGGGCGTGCACAGACGGGATTGCAGGCGTTTTACTAAGTTTCCAGAATTCGTGTAATTGGTATTATGTTAAATAATACCAATGCGCTTGGGAAACTTTTCAAATCCTCACAATACCTTACGATCTGTTCCTGACACCTACTGCATCATGAGGATCAAATGGAATTGAACGGAAAGATCGTTGTTGTGACCGGTGCCGCGGATGGCATCGGAAAAGGATTGGCACAGCGATTTGCTCGCGAAGGTGCTACGGTTGTCTGCGCTGATATCAACAAAACCGGCGCAGACGCTGTCGCAAAAGAGATTGGCGGCCATTCATTCCATTGTGATGTTTCGCTTGAGGCTAATACCGCCGAGTTGATCGAAGCCGTAGAAAGCGCGGTTGGCCCTATCGATCTGTATTGTGCAAATGCCGGGATATTGACGATTGGTGGCTTGGAGGTTCCGGATGAAGACTGGGATCGTATCTGGAAAATCAACGTGATGTCCCATGTTTGGACCGCGCGGCATTTGGTGCCCAGAATGCTGGAGCGTGGCGAAGGCTACATTATGACCACGGCGTCTGCTGCGGGATTGCTGAACCAGCCAGGTGCCGCGCCATACGGCGTCACAAAGCACGCAGCCGTTGGGTTTGCTGAATGGTTGTCGCTTACATACGGGCATAAAGGTTTGCGGGTCTCGGTACTTTGCCCACAGGCCGTACGGTCCGATATGACGCGCGGGCACGAAACTTCCGTGGCTTCGATTGACGGAATGTTGGAACCTGAAGATGTTGCCGAGGCTTGCGTAAAGGCAATATCTTCTGAGCAATTTCTGGTACTGCCGCATCCACAGGTTCTGGACTACATTCGCCATAAATCCGGAGATTATGACAGGTGGATTTCAGGAATGCAGAAGTTAAATCAAATGTTTATTGAAGAGACTTAACTTTTGTTCTGAGGGCGCCTCATCAGGCCTTCCTGGGCAACTGATGCGACCAGAACGCCATCTTCGGAATAGATTGATCCACGGTTGAAGTTGCGCCCTCGCCCGCCCCATGGCGAATCCATGGAATACAGATGCCAATTCTCGAACTTGAGCGGCGCGTGAAACCAAATCGCATGGTCCAGGCTGGCGCCGTTCACTTCACCAGTAAACCAACTTAGGCCGTGCGGGCGCATGCCCGAGCTCATGAGATACATATCTGAAGCATAGGCCAGCAACAGATGCTGCGTGACCGCATCGGCATTGGCCGCGGCGCCCATTCGGAACCAAATCTGGTTGCGGTCATCCGATTTCTCTGGGTTGAAAGGATCCAGATGGCCGACCTCGCGGACTTCGATCGGGCGCTCGCGTGTTAGTTCTCCGCGAAAGCTGGGCGGTACTTTGTCCAGATATTTCTTCTTGAGCTCTGATCGCGATGGGTAGGAATCGGGCGTTTCCATCTCAGGCATGTCGTGCTGATGATCCCAACCTTCGTCCTGAATGTGGAATGAGGCGGACATGTTTAAAATCTGCTTACCATGCTGAATTGCAACCACACGGCGCGTCGTGAAGGAACCTCCGTCACGGGCCCTATCAACTTGATAAATTACGGGAATGCTTGGGTCGCCTGGGCGGATGAAATAGGCGTGCAGGGAATGACATAGGCGGTTGTCGACGGTGCGATATGCGGCGGCTAGTGCTTGTGCGATGACCTGACCGCCGAAAATCCGCATAGGTGTTTCGCCGCCCGACCCTGTTCCCCGAAACAGGTCCACTTCCAGTCTTTCAACGTCCAGAAGATCCAGAAGAACTCTCTCTGCTTCGGTCATATGCGGTACTCCGATTAATCTTGGCGAATGGGTATCAGCGCGCCGAATGTCATTCAATGATTGACCCGAGGGTGAGCGCCTTCAATTCTGCGCGGGAGGGATAAGAGCTGGATGGTGACAGTTGGGTGAAAAAGATCGCTGTAAAATCGTTCTGACGATCAACCCAAAAGAAGGTCGATGCCATACCACCCCAGCTGAAATCCCCCATGCTGCCCGGAACACAGGTTCTGCCGGGGTTAATGACGACAGCGCCACCAAGGCCAAAGCCCATGCCCTCCATGGGTTGTTCCGCAAAACTCTGCGGTCCCATCGAGGCAATATCGCCGGGTAAGTGGTTGTGAAGCATGAATTCTACAGTTTTTGGTGCCAGAATCTGTTGATCACCGAACCTTCCGCGATTTCGGAGCATCTCTGAAAATCTAGCAAAGTCATCAATGGTTGAAACCAACCCTCCGCCCCCAGAGTACATTGTTGCCGATTCAAAGGGCGATGCGTCGGCATTGTCGACCAGACGCAATGTCTGCTCACCCGTACGGGCTTCGTTTAGCGCCATCGCATTGCCCGCCAAAGGCGTATAGAGAGAGGCAAACCGATCCCCCGCTCCCGCCGGAACCCTGAACCCGGTCTGAGGCATACCAAGAGGTTTGAAAATCTCTTCCGCAAGGAAATGCTCCAAAGATTGGCCAGAAAGAACTTCTATCACACGACCAATAACGTCTATCCCCACCGAATATTCCCATCGTGTTCCCGGCTGAAAGGCGAAAGGCAAAGTGGACAGCAAAGATACTCTTTCGGCCAAAGACCCTTCTTTAGGGCCGAAAACAAGATCAAGTTCGTCCATTGCCGCAGCCAGGATGCCGGGGTTGAAAGGATAGCTCAGGCCACTTGTATGGGTCAGCAGCTGATGAAGCGTTGGTGCAGGTGCAGGTTCGGTCTGATCCAACCTTGTGGCGCCGGGTACCAGCGCCTGTGTTGCGGTGAAATCAGATATATATTCAGACACTTGAGCGCCGAGGTGAACCTCACCGCGTTCGACAAGGATCATCAGGGCCGCAGTGGTTATCGGCTTGGTCATCGAATAGATGCGAACGAGGGTATCCCGCTCGAATGGCAGATTGTTCTCAACGCTTCTAAGCCCGCAGGAATGAAACAGAACCTCCCTGCCCTGATGCATCATCAAGAATGAGCTTCCGGCATATTTGCGATCATCCACATAGGATTGCATCCAATCGCAAATACGATCTAGCCGGGCTTGTTCGAACTTCATCTGTGTGTGCTCAACTTTGAGAAATTAACGTATCTTTCCCGGATATTGCGGGGTTAAGCGGAAAAAGGACAGCTAAATCACCTCAATCCAACGATGTCCCTGTACGCCAGAAGGGTTTTGCCTGCTAATGTGGTCGCAGATAGATTCGTGTCCGGTTCGGCTCTCGCCTAATGGAGGAGAAATATGCCGCAACATATAGAATTTGTTTATGATTTTTGCAGTCCGAACGCCTTCCTCGCGCAGAAGATGATATCTGATATCGCTGCAAAGCACGAAGTCGGTGTTACATATGTTCCGGTTCTGCTGGCCACTGTTTTCAAAGCCACCAATAACCAAAGCCCGTTTAAGGCTTTTTCAGAGAACCGGCAGAAGACGGCCTATTTGACCCGCGATCTCCATCGCTTTGCGCGTCACCGTGGGTTGAGCTTTCATATGAGCCCACATTTCCCGATGAACACCAAATTCGCCATGCGCGGGGCTTTGGTAGCATCCGGTAAATCATGGGAAAACAAATATATATCGTCCATATTTGATGCTATTTGGGTGCACGGCCAAAAAGTGGATGATCTGGGTGTCCTTTGCGACATTCTTCAGGATAACGGCTTGCCTATACGAAAACTGCGCGAGGCCATGACCAATCTGAACGTAAAGCAAAACCTGAAAAACCAAACCAAGGCTATGGTCAAGCGGGGTGTTTTCGGTGTCCCCAGCATGTTTGTAGATACTGAGATGTTCTTTGGCAAAAACAGCCTGGCCAACCTTGAGCTTGAATTGTCGAGATTTCATACGCCCTAGGTGGTTTCATCCTCAGCCCAATGCAGTCAGCCCTCGTTGTGCAAACTTAGGAACGTAACTACCAAAGATCTGAGCTCTTTTCGGATCAGAGGCGTTTCCGTCAAGCGCCCGCTTATAAACACCCTGTAAGATCGCGGCCATTCGGAAGAAATTGAACGCCAGATAGAACCCAAAGTTATCAATTCCGGGAAGGTCGCGGCGCTCGCAGTATTGATCAATGAAAGCCTGATCGGATGGCAGGCCGAGCGAGGACCGGTCTATGCCAGCCAGACCCCGCCCCTCTTTTCCAGGTGGCATCTGCCATTGCATGATAACGGCTGCGAGATCGGCAAAGGGATGCCCGATTGTCGACAATTCCCAATCCAGTACGCCCAGACAGCGTGTGCCCTGCTTTTCGAACATCAGATTATCGATGCGGTAATCGCCGTGAACCAGCGTTCTCTGACCATCATCCTTGGGGGTTGCGTTGGTCAAAGCCTCGATCAAGGTATCCATATCCGGAATCTGAGTGGTTTCGGACGCCCGAAATTGTTTTGTCCACCGCCCGATCTGACGCTCAAAATAGCTTCCCGGCGGGCCATAGTCGGACAGGCCAACAGAATCGATATCGACCTTATGCAGCGCCGCCAGAACGCGGTTCATCTCGTCGATAATTGCCGTGCGGGTTTCGGTTCTTTCGCCAAGCATTGTGGGTTCAAGAAACGTCCTGCCTTCGAGATGCTCCATCACATAAAACGCCGACCCGATGACGTCATCATCCTCGCAAAGCAGCAGCATTTTGGGTACAGGCACATCGCTTTCGGCCAGAGCACTTTGAACCCTGAACTCGCGGTCAACGGCATGGGCGGATTTCAGCAACACTCCCGGCGGCTTGCGGCGCAGGACATAGGAATTCTCAGGCGTTTTTAACTCAAAAGTTGGGTTTGATTGGCCAACCTCGAATTTTTTCGCCTCCAACGGACCCCGATATCCTTTGAGATGCGTGCCGAGATAGGCATCGACGCGTTTCAGATCCAGAATTGCGCTGTCCATTTTGTGGCTCCCTTTGGCCGATGCTTCAGAGTGCTTCAGCAAAGATGTTGCCGGCGGTGACAACATTGATTCCGCCCGAAACCGGGATCACCGCGCCGGTGACATAGCTGCCGCCCAGACCGCACAGGAACAGCATACAGCCTGCGATATCCTCGTCACGTCCAACGCGACCCAAGGGCACGGATTTGCCGACTTTCTTGCGCGTCCCTTCGTCAGATGTGGCAAATGCCGTCATCCGAGAGACAAAGGGTCCAGGTGCCAGCGCATTGACGGTGATGTGATGCGGAGCAAGTTCTTTGGCCATGATTTTGGTTAGATGCAGCACAGCCGCCTTTGAGGCAGAGTAGCTATACGCACCGTCGCCCATAGGAACTTCGCCCATAACCGATCCAACATTGACGATGCGGGATGGATCTTCGGCAGTCCCGGAAGACATCAGAATCGGCAACAGTTTTTGGGTCAGTTCGAATATTCCTGTCACATTGATCGACATGACTTTTTCCCAGGCTTCGTAGGGAAACTGACCCATCGGTGCGCCCCAGGAAACACCGGCATTGTTCATGAGGATATCCAGCCGGTCCGTGCGCTTGAGCACTTCGGCCACCAGATTGCCGACACCCTCTTTTGATCCGACATCACCGGCAAACCCTTCGGCGGTTCCTGTGGCGCCCAGTGCGTTCAATTCGGCCGCGACCGCCTCGCACGCGTCACCTTTACGAGATGCCAACAGTACACGTGCACCCGCCCGGACCAGCGCCTCGGCCGCCATTCGGCCAATTCCGGTGGCCCCACCCGTGACCAGAGCGGTTTTGCCCTGCAATGAGAAAAGAGTTTCGGGGGTCATGACCTGCTCCTCGGTTTTTGATTTTGGCAAACTGTCTCATTTGTCGGTCAAGAGTAACGCCTAACCCGGTTGTGCCGGGTGGTTTCTTGACAACTCAGAACAGTAGGCCAAAAGTTCCTCCTTACCGAATAACAGGGACATTAGCGTAAACATGCAAGCCTTACTCAGCGTCGCTCCGGGCGGGCCGGAGACATTGGAACTGACCACCCTGCCCGATCCGTCGCCGGGCAAGGGCGAATTGCTTGTTCGCGTGCGGGCCGCAGGCGTTAATTTCCCGGATACACTGATGATACGCGACCTGTATCAGATAAAGCCACCAAGACCGTTTGCCCCCGGAGGTGAGATTGCTGGCGAGGTTATCGGGTTGGGCGAAGGTGTTTCGGGCTTTAACGTTGGCGACCGTGTGCTGGCCCTGACCGGACACGGAGGTTTTGCCACACATCTGGCGGTCAAAGCGGCGACAGCTGTTAAATTCCCGAGCTCAATGCCATTTGAGGACGCGGCGAGCTTTATCTTCACCTATGGCACCTCATATCACGCACTGAAGGACCGCGCTGCGCTGCAACAAAGGGAAACGGTCCTGATTCTGGGTGCCGCAGGCGGAGTTGGTACGGCTGCGATTGAGCTAGCCAATGCCATGGGGGCTAGGGTTATTGCGGCAGTCTCATCGCAGGACAAAGCAGATTTCTGTCGTCAGATCGGGGCGGACGAAACGATCATTTACGCGCGCGACATGGACAAACAGGCGCAGAAGGCCTTTGGATCGGACATCAAGGCCTTAGCCGGTAGTCAGGGCGTTGATGTCGTCTACGATGCCGTTGGCGGTGCCTATTCAGAGCCAGCGCTGCGCAGCTTGGGGTGGAAGGGGCGATTCCTGGTCATCGGTTTCCCAGCCGGAATCCCTCAGATACCATTGAACCTCCCTCTGCTTAAGGGTTGTCAAATTGTCGGTGTTTTCTGGGGCGCCTCGGTGTTTCGCGACCCGAAGGGACATGGCAAAAACATGGAAGATTTGTTCGGGTTATACGCCAAAGGGCAGATCAAACCACAGATCAGTGCGCTATTCCCTCTGGATCAAGCCCAAAAGGCGCTAGACCTTCTGGCCAGCCGAAAGGCCCTTGGGAAAATTGTCGTGACCATGGCATAGCCAGCCAATCTCTGAAACTTCAGCCTCGTGTCCTATAGGCCGCGGTTCTGACGCATGATCCAGGTTCGGTGGACATCTCTACCTGTTCACGTTTAAGAACCTTGTTATGGGGACAGTATAACAATGCATAAAGCTCTTATTCTGAATGGTCCGAACCTCAATCTGCTGGGCACGCGACAGCCCGAGGTTTACGGAAGCACAACGCTGCAAATGGTCGAGGATATGTGCCTCGACCACGGTAAGTCTATCGGGATGGAAGTGACTCATTTCCAATCCAACCACGAAGGCGCGTTGATTGATGCCATTCATGCCGCCAAAGGTGTGCAGGACGGCATTGTTTTGAACGCAGGTGCCTATACGCACAGCTCGATTGCCCTGATGGACGCAATCGCCTCGGTTGAGCTGCCGGTCATCGAGGTTCATTTGTCCAATATCCACGCGCGTGAGGAGTTTCGACACCGATCCTATATCTCACGTGTGGCTGTAGGCATGATTTGCGGATTGGGTCCGCAGGGATATGTGCTGGCGCTGGATGCGTTGCGGTTCCATTTACAGGGTGAATGATCGCTATGAAGCTTTCTGAGTATCTGAATTTCCTCAGCTATACCAAAACCCTGGAAGAGCTCTGGGATGCCCATTGCCGGCAAATGGCAGAATATGGGTTCGATCGTTTGCTGTACGGATATACGCGATATCGCACCGAAACGTCGCTGGGGGATCCCGAGGATTTTGTAATCCTGACCAATCACAGCAAAGATTACCTGGATGGGTTTCTGGGAGGCGGGTTGTATTTCCATGCTCCAATGCTGAAATGGGCTTTGCATAATGAAGGGGCCGCAAGCTGGAGGATCGCCCAGGATCTGATGACTGATGGCACCCTGACCGCAAAAGAGCGAGACGTCATCGAGTTCAACAAAACCAAAGGTGTCGTCGCCGGCTATACGGTCAGTTTCGACTCGGTTTCGGTTCGGTCAAAAGGGGCAATTTCGCTTTCAGCGCATGGATCGCGTACACAAGACGATGTGGATGCTGTCTGGGAGGAATTTGGCCAGGATATTCTTCTGATGAACAACGTTGCTCATCTGAAAATCCTCACCCTGCCCTATAACGCACCAAATCGTGCCCTGACAAAACGTCAGCGTGAGGCGCTTGAGTGGGTCGGCGACGGCAAAACAACTCAGGACATTGCGATTCTGATGGGGCTGACTTCGGCCACTGTCGAAAAGCATCTGCGTCTGGCGCGCGAGGCCCTCGTGGTCGAGACAACGGCGCAGGCAGTTTTGAAAGCATCTCTTCAAAATCAGATGTTCATCGTTGGGGTTTGACTCAGGGAGTGACGCGAATATGCGTCAATTTACCTAGGGTAAGGAAAACATGACTTTCCGAATCTAACGCTAAAGTTGCAAAGTGGTATTGTTCCGTGAGTGGTGGCTTTAGCCTGGGAACATTTGGTCGGATCTTTGCAATAACAAAGCTCTCCGATCGCTCTGACAATAGGGCGCCTATTTGTCCGCGTCTCTTTGTCGGAATTTTGGGGGGCCTCGTCCATCCCCATCTTTGCGGGGCCCCTCATTTAAACTAGGTTTAACTTGTGGACGCTTTCGGCGTCCTTTTTCGTTTCTTGGCATCATTTCTACACTAAGGGCAAAGAAAAACCGGATACGCATGGCGTACCCGGTTTCTCAGATTGATACAGGCCCTGTTCAGGGCCTGTGATGCTTAGCCCTGAACTGCTTTTGCAACTTCAGCGGCAAAGTCTTCTTTTTCGACAACGATGCCTTCGCCAACTTCCAGACGCACGAATCCGGTGACGGTCGCGCCTGCTTCTTTGGCAGCGGCCTCAACGGTCAGGTCAGGGTTTACAACGAACTGCTGGTTCAACAGGGTCGATTCAGCGACGAACTTCTTCATGCGACCAACGATCATCTTTTCGATGACCTGCTCCGGCTTGCCGGATTCGCGCGCGATGTCCATCTGGACCTGCTTTTCTTTCTCGACGATCGCCGGGTCCATGTCTGCCTCGGACAGAGCTGCCGGGTTCACAGCCGCGATATGCATCGCAATCTGCTTGCCGATGGCTTCGTCACCGCCGGTCAGAGCGACCAGAACGCCGATCTTGCCCATGCCGTTAGTGGCTGCGTTATGGACGTAAGATACAACAGTGTCGCCCGACAGTTTGGACATACGGCGCACCGACATGTTCTCACCGATGGTGGCGATCTTGTCGGTCAGCGTTTCCGCAACGGTTTTGCCACCCAGATCAGCTGCCAGCAGAGCTTCGACATTGTCGACGCCTTCTGCGGCATATGCGATTTTACCAACCATTTCCTGGAATTCGGCGTTTTTCCCGACGAAGTCGGTTTCCGAGTTCACTTCAACTGCAACACCATTGTTGCCGTTTACGTGAACGGCAACCAGACCTTCCGCCGCGGTACGACCCGATTTCTTGGCCGCTTTGGCCAAGCCTTTGGTGCGCAGCCAATCAACGGCTTCGTCCATGTTGCCGCCGGTTTCGGTCAGCGCTTTTTTCGCGTCCATCATGCCTGCGCCAGTGGTGTCGCGCAGTTCTTTTACCATTGCTGCTGTGATTGCCATCTTTTGGCTCTCCTCAATTCAAACGGAATTGGGGCAGGTCATACCCTGCCCCAGATGTCATTTACGTGACGGGCAGCTTACGCTTCGGCAGGTGTTTCTGCTGCTGCGGGTGCTTCTTCCGCAACGACTTCTTCAACCGGTGCTTCTTCGAATGCGCCAAGATCAACGCCTGCTGCACCCATCTGAGCGGTCATACCGTCCAGAGCGGCACGTGCTGCCAGATCGCAGTACAGCGAGATCGCGCGGGCTGCGTCATCGTTGCCAGGGATGATGTAATCGACACCATCGGGCGAGCAGTTGGTGTCGACAACTGCCACGACCGGGATACCCAGCTTGTTGGCTTCGGCGATGGCCAGTGCTTCTTTTTTGACGTCGATGACGAACAGCAGGTCCGGGACGCCGCCCATTTCGCGGATACCGCCCAACGAAGCCTGCAGTTTGCCCTGGTCACGTTCCATGCCCAGACGCTCTTTCTTGGTCAGGCCTTCGGCGCCCGATTCCATGGCTTCGTCAATCTGGTTCAGACGGTTGATCGACTGGGAAACGGTTTTCCAGTTGGTCAGCGTGCCGCCCAGCCAACGGTGGTTCATGTAGTACTGGGCTGACTTTTCAGCTGCTTCGGCGATTGGGCCTGCGGCCTGACGCTTGGTGCCTACGAACAGAATGCGGCCGCCCTTGGCAACAGTGTCACGAACAGCCTGCAGAGCCTGGTCCAGCATCGGAACGGTCTGGGTCAGGTCCATGATGTGGATGCCATTGCGCGAGCCGTAGATAAACGGGCCCATGCGGGGATTCCAACGCTGTGTCTGGTGACCAAAGTGAACGCCAGCTTCCAACAGCTGACGCATGGAGAACTCGGGAAGAGCCATGCTTTATTTCCTTTTTCCGGTTTACGCCTCGGCGGGGGTGAAAGAAGCGGATGCTCCAACCGGCGGGCCAGATAAGGATGTCTCCCTTATAAAGCCCAAACCCCGCCTGCGGGTTTGAATGGCGCGCGTATACGGCAGGTTTTCAGGCAGTGCAAGGGCCAATCGCCCTATTTTTCAAGCCGCGCAAGGCTGTGCGCCTGACGCACGGTATCTTCGCAATAGGCGGCCAGGGCCTTTCGGTTCTCAAAGTCGCTGACCTTGGCTGGCGAATGATAAATTAGCTCTACGCCACCTTGGCGACGTGCTCCCAAAGTCTTTAACAGATGCGGTGCAAAATCCATGTCACCCCACCAGCCATAAAACCGGTCAGGCTCACCCTTAGGTGCATGGTAAACGACCGACACCGGTTGAACATACATGAAATCGCGTAGATCTTCGGTGAAGAATGCCGCAAAAAGTGTTGTTTTAAATGGTAAAATCCGTAGACCGTCGGTCGACGTACCCTCTGGAAAAAACAGCAGCTTGTGACCGGCTGTCAGGCGCTCCTGAAACAGAAGTGTCTGTTCGCGTGCCTTCTTGCGGTCGCGCTCGATGAAAACAGTACCTGTCGCTCGCGCCAGCCAGCCTATACCGGGCCATTTGGCTACCTCGGCCTTCGAGACAAAATAGATTCTTTTACGGGCATTCAGCGCAAAAATATCAAGCCACGAGGAATGGTTCGCAACAACCGCACCACGCTGGGTCATAAGCTCGCCGGTTGTACGGTAGCTAATCCCGAGAATCCGGAACGCATTACGGCATACGAACTGCGTGATGAAGGGCGTGACCGGACGGTGAACCCCATAGAGCGGGCGCTCGATCATGCGAAGGATCAGCAGGACAATCAGCCCGCTGAATACAAATACAGCAAGTGGTAAACCCCGAAGGAAGACCAATAGCCATCCGCAGACCCCCAGATTGATTGGGTCAGGTGCGTCTTCACTGTGCCATGAGGCGTCACTCATCACGTTACGCTCCACCATAGATGCGCCGTTGTCGCTCATTCATCCGCGCCGTGTCGAGGATAAGGCAAACATCGGTGGTATTGAACATATGGTCGATAAAGGCACCCTCGCCCACAAACCCGCCGAGACGCAGGTATGCTTTTATCAGTGCTGGAACCTGCACCATCGCTGCGCGCCGATCCAGTTTATCGCTATCCAGCATATCCATGGGCTGGAACACTTCGGGCTGAGCCCGAACCCGAAGGTCCGGAGGCGCAAGGTGATTGTGATGTAACATGGACAAAGGCTGAGCCAGAGCTTGAGGATCGGTGCCGTGGAAACTGGCGACGCCGAACAAGACCTCGATCTCGCGCTCGGCAACATAGGCGGCCAACCCGTTCCACAGGTGATACATTGCTGTGCCGCCGCGATAATCGGGATGTAGACATGAACGTCCCAACTCCAACAGCTTGCGTCCGCCTTGTTTCAAGATGGAAAGATCGTATTCATCTTCGGAATAGAACTGTCCGATTTCAGAAGCACGATCACCTGGTAACAGCCTGTAAACGCCAACAACTTTGCCAGATTGATCGTCAACCGCCAACATGTGATCGAAATAGGGATCGAACCTGTCACGCTCCAGCCCGGCATCGTGGTCGACCATTTCCCCACCGCCGCCCAGTTCACGTATGAACACGTCATAGCGTAACCGCTGTGCAGCCCGCAATTCGGTGTCATTTTCGGCGAGTTTGACGGTGAAAGAAGGGCCTGCGTCCGGCATCAGAGGTTCCGTATTGTTTCCGCGCTGATACCGCAGGTTTCAGGGGAATGGCAACATAGAGCGCTTCGATCAAACGTTAACCTTTCTTAAACCAGTTTCACGGATCAAAGACCGGCATCAGGGCGATGCGTGTCCCGTCGATTACCACTTTTCCCTGCTCGCGGAAGTTTACGGTGATCTTACCTGCGATGTTGGATTGTACCTGTCCAATGCCCCAATCGGGGAAATCGGGGTGGCGGACATACATGCCCGGTGCGAGAATGGCATTCAGATCTGTCATCAAGGGGCTCCGGTCCGGCGGCAGATACAGCAGGAGGTACGCATGAGCGACTTGGACGTCAACCTGGCCGAACTGATCGGCTCGCGGATCTGCCACGATCTGATCAGCCCGATCGGGGCGATCACCAACGGCTTGGAGCTGCTTGAAATGGTTGGCGCGGTGCAAGGCCCCGAGATGGAACTGATCGCGGGAAGTGTCGGCAGCGCCGGCGCACGCATCCGCTTTTTCAGGGTCGCTTTTGGGTCGGCCAGCGATCATCCCCTTGGGCGGGCCGAGGTTTTAGAGCTGTTGAATGATGTCGAACGCGCAGGTCGTGTTCGCGTCAACTGGAACCTGACCGAAGCGGTACCGCGTAATCAGGTGAAACTGGCCTTTCTGGCGTTGATGTGCTGCGAAAGCGCGATGCCATTTGGCGGGGATGTAACGATCGTAAACGACGGGAAGAACTGGTCTGTGACAGGGACCGCGGACAAATTGAAGCTGGAAACCGAGCTATGGAAGAACCTGCCCAGCGGACGGTTTACCAACAAGGTCACCCCGGCGCAGGTTCAATTTGCGCTGCTGCCTGAATCCGCATCGTCGATGGGACGGCGGGTCGCGACCGATACGGCCTCAACCCGCGTCGAAATCCGGTTCTAAGACCGAACAGTCCCTGAACCGCGCACCAGATACTGAAAACTGGTCAGTTGAGCCGCCCCTACGGGGCCGCGCGCGTGCATCTTTCCGGTGGCGATGCCAATCTCGGCCCCCATGCCAAACTCACCGCCATCGGCGAATTGGGTTGAGGCGTTATGCATCAGGATCGCGCTATCAAGCCGTTCAAAGAACCGGGCGGCTGCAGCGTGATCCTCGGTCATGATGCAATCGGTATGGTTCGACCCAAACCTGCGGATATGAGCAATGGCGGCGTCGATATCAGTCACCGGCTTGGCCGCGATGATACTATCCAGAAACTCTTTGCCCCAATCATCAGAAGTGGCCGCGATAGTGCCATCAACGGCCAAAGTACCTTCGGCGTGTACTTCGACACCTGCGGCCAGAAGCGCCGATATGACATCCCGTCCCAGCGTTTCAGCGATATCCTGATGGATCAGCAGACATTCGGCAGCACCGCAGATTCCGGTACGACGGGTTTTGGCGTTCAAAACCACCTCCAGCGTCTTTTGGGGGTCAGCGGCCTTGTCGATATAGATATGCACAATGCCTTCCAGATGGGCAAATACCGGGACCCGGGCCTCGCGCTGGACTAGCCCGACCAGCCCTTTGCCCCCACGGGGAACGATCACGTCGACATAATCGGTCATGGTCAGGAGTTCCTGAACCGCCGCCCGGTCGCGGGTTGGGATAAGCTGAACGGCATCCTCGGGCAGGTTCGCCGATTTCAAGCCCTGAACCAAACAGGCATGGATGGCTGTCGAGGAATGGAAACCCTCTGATCCGCCACGCAGGATGACCGCGTTCCCGGATTTCAGGCACAACGCTCCCGCATCCGCCGTAACATTTGGGCGGCTCTCATAAATCACGCCGATAACCCCCAAAGGTGTCCGCACACGCTGGATGTTCAACCCCGAGGGCATGTCCCATTCGGTCAGAACCTCACCAACAGGATCGGCCTGCTCTGCAACGGCGCGCAGCCCGTCGACCATGCCCTGAATGCGGGTCTCATCCAGCATCAGGCGATCCATCATCGCCGGGCTCAACCCTTTGTCGCGCCCGAATTCCATATCTTTCTTATTGGCCGCAATGATCTGTTCACGATTGGCCCAAACAGCCTCGGCGGCCCCAATCAGGGCAGCATGTTTACGCTCGGCGCTTGCAAATGCCAGCTCGGCAGCGGCGGCCTTGGCGCGTTTCCCAAGATCGGTCATCAGGTCGGGGATGCTGTCGAAATCCTTCATCTCAGGTGCCTTTCAGTCAATTTGTCAAACAGCCAGATCATCGCGGTGGATCAACACCGCGCGGCCAGGATAGCCTAGAGTGGCTTCTATCTCGGTCGATTTGCGCCCCTTGATAGCGTCTGCTTCTTGCGCGGTATAGCGGCTGAGCCCCTGCGCAAGCCGTCGCGCCTGTTGGTCCATGATCGAAACAGGATCACCGCGCCCGAAATCTCCGGATACTTCGACTATTCCTGCTGGCAAAAGGCTTTTGCCATTGCTCAGCGCCCGCGCGGCCCCCGCGTCCACAACGATCTCACCTCGGGGTTTCATCGCTGAAATCCAGCGTTTGCGTGCGGCATGCGGGTCAACTGTCGCTGTGAACCATGTGCAGTTCGCGCCGTTTTCAAGCGTTTTCAACGGGTTCAGAGGGGATCCTTCGGTGATCGCCATATCGCAACCAGCAGCCGTGGCCATTTTTCCCGCCAACAGTTTGGTCTTCATCCCGCCCTTTGATAGGCCGGAACCGGCATCACCCGCCATCGCCTCAATCTCGGGCGTGATGTTTTCGATGACGTCATAACGCCTGGCAGAGGCATCCTCATTTGGATTGGCCGAGTAGAAGCCATCAACATCCGACAGCAGGATCAGCTGATCAGCGCCAACAGTGACGGCGATCTGAGCGGCCAGACGATCATTGTCGCCATATCGGATCTCATCCGTGGCGACTGTATCGTTCTCGTTGACAATCGGAACGACTCCAAGCCCCAGCAGCGTTTCCAAGGTGGCGCGTGAATTCAGATAGCGGCGACGATCCGCGCTATCCTCCAGCGTGACGAGCACTTGTGCAGTGGTAATGTTGTGAGGCGTCAGGGCTTCTTCATAGGCGCGGGCCAGCCGGATTTGCCCGACAGCGGCGGCGGCTTGCGACTGTTCCAACGGAAGCGTGGCCATGGGCAGACCCAAAACGCCACGCCCCAACGCGATTGACCCCGATGAGACCAAAATGACGTCGGTCCCCTGCCCCTTCAGCCATGCGACGTCCTGAGCAAGCGAATGTAACCAATCAGATCGCAGCAACCCTGTGTTCCGATCCACCAGCAAGGCGGATCCGATCTTGACCACGAGGCGTTTGGCTGCGGTCAGGGTTGCCAAGGCAGTTCTTCCTCGGCGGGTTTCTGGCGCACGCGGTCATCGTCTATCCGACCGCGCAAAGCCCGCAGGACGTCGGTTACACCCAGATGTGCCACACCAGACATTGCCATTACGGAGCCTCCGACGGCCTCTTCAAGCTCGGTCTTGGCCAGTTCGCGTTCCTCGTCATCCAGGGCGTCGACCTTGTTCAAGACGGTGATGCGAGGCTTATCGGCCAACTCACCACCATAGGCTTCAAGCTCGTGAATGATCGTGCGATAGTCTTCGGCCACACTTTCCGAGGTGCCATCAACCAAATGCAGCAATACCGCGCAGCGTTCGACATGGCCCAGAAAACGGTCTCCGATGCCACGTCCTTCATGTGCGCCCTCGATCAGACCGGGGATGTCGGCCACCACGAATTCCACATTGTCGACACCCACCACGCCCAAATTGGGGTGCAAGGTGGTAAAGGGGTAATCGGCAATTTTGGGGCGTGCGTTCGATGTCGCAGCAAGAAAGGTCGATTTGCCGGCATTAGGCATTCCCAACAGGCCGACATCGGCAATCAGTTTCAGGCGCAGCCAGATCGTGCGGTCGATACCTGCCTGACCCGGATTAGCCCGACGAGGAGCCTGGTTGGTGGCCGATTTGAAGTGCAGGTTGCCAAAACCGCCATTGCCGCCCTTGGCCAGCAGGACCCTTTGGCCCACCTCTGTCAGATCGCAGATAACCGTTTCTTCGTCTTCGTCCAGGATCTCAGTGCCGACCGGGACGCGAAGAATGATGTCATCACCATCTTTTCCGGTGCGCTGCTGCCCACGGCCAGGCTGACCGTTCTTGGCA
Source organism: Ruegeria sp. CDSA193 (assembly GCF_059611885.1). Lineage (NCBI taxonomy): Bacteria > Pseudomonadati > Pseudomonadota > Alphaproteobacteria > Rhodobacterales > Roseobacteraceae > Ruegeria > Ruegeria sp. CDSA193. Next base: position 139,525 of record NZ_JBXWPN010000001.1, read on the forward strand.
AAGAAATGCTGCTGGTAGCGAAAGTCGATCAGGGTATTCAACCCATCCACAACTTCGACCCAGACAGAGCCACCTTTACCGCCGTCCCCGCCATCGGGACCGCCGTATTCAATGTACTTTTCGCGCCGAAAACTAACGCAGCCGCCACCGCCGGCCCCGGACCGGATGTAGACCTTTGCAAGATCGAGAAATTTCATGACTGTCCCCTACTGCAAAGGCCCCACCGGCCACAAGTCAGAGTTTTTTACTGTATGTCCAAGTGGGCACGTTCGCATCACGCGCCACCGAATAGATTTCGGCATCACCCAGGTATTCGAAACCACAATGCGTCAGCACCCTGGCTGAGGCTGGATTGTCCTGAAATACGCTTGCGAACATCGACGTGTTTTCAAGCGGATTGGCGACAACCAGTGCTTCGACCGCCAGAGATGCGATCCCGGTGTTCCAATAGACAGGAGCTACCCAATAGCCGACCTCGGATTGGTTGCGATCCAGGCGTTCCAGCGAGATCAGGCCTATCAGCTCCGGACCGCCATCCTTGGTCGCGTCCATCGCCCAGACATCCTCGCTGCGGTCTTCGGCCATGGACCGGGTCACAAAGGCCTCAACCGCGCCGGGCGGCAAAGGGTGCGCAATCCTTGTCGTCATACGCGCAACCCGTTCATCTCCGGCATAATGTTCGATGAGACCCAGATCCGACCGGCGCAGAGGGCGCAGATCGAACCGCTCGGTTTCTATGACCGGCTGGTTTATGATCGTCTCAAGTTTCATAGGTGCGTTCCTCCTCCGAACAACACAAAAAGTACAGACGCAACAGTGAGACCTGCTAACGTCCACATCAGATATTTTTCCATCGGCCGACCTTCAACCGCGTGGGCAATTCTATCTCCGGCAAATGTCCAGATTGGATGAAGAATCACCTGACAAATCAACAAACAAGCCGCGATTGCGAGCGTTGCCTCAAAAGTTGGTGTTCCGACGGCGACAAACCCCGTGAACCCCGCAACGATCATGGCCCAGGCCTTGGGATTGAGCGGATGAACAATCAATCCAGCCAGAAACCCTGGCGCTGCGCCATCAGCCTCTTGCCGGGACAGCCGCGTGTTGGCGATCTTCCAGGCCAGCCACATGATATAGGCCGCCGAGGCGTATTTCAGAACAGCAAACACCGCCGGCGCCTGATCCGCCAATTGCAGCAACCCAAAGCCCACCGGCCAGATGATTAGCTGCTTGCCCAGAATGACGCCGCCCACAAAAGGCAGCGCTGCCCGAAACCCGTAACGCGCACCGGTTCCCAGCAGGACCATATTGGCCGGTCCCGGCGTGCCGACCTGACTGGCGGCAAAGATCAGGAAACTGGTGGTTGCGACTGTCATCGGACTGTTTGATCGAACCTGCGTTAAAACGAAAAAAGGGACCGGCATTTTCTGCCGGTCCCCCAAGAATTTTCAAACCTTATGGGTTTCGGCTTACTCTGCGGCCTCCGCCACTGGCAGGACCGAAATAAAAGTGCGGTTTTTGAGACCTTTGTGGAACTTCACAGCGCCATCAACAGTTGCAAAGATGGTGTGATCTTTGCCAATGCCTACGCCTTCGCCCGGCCAGAACTTGGTGCCGCGCTGACGCACGATGATGTTGCCTGAAATGGCGGCCTGGCCACCATACAGTTTCACGCCAAGGCGGCGACCAGCTGAGTCGCGACCGTTACGGGAGGAACCGCCAGCTTTTTTATGTGCCATTCTCTCTCTCCTTAGCCTTTAGCAAGCTCTTTGGCCTGCTCAACCCATTCGGGCTTCACTTTGACCGTTTCGATAGCAGCAATCTGCTCGTCCGACAAGGCGGCCAGAGCGGCAAAGCTCTCGATACCGGCCTCGTTCAGCTTTTTGGCAGCGGCAGGACCGACACCGTTCAGCGCGGTCAGATCGTCTGCAGCAGCAACAGCGGCGGGTGCCTCTGCTTTGGCTTCTGCTTTCTTGGCGGGCTTTTTCGCTGCGGGTGCAGCTTCGCCAGCCGGTGCAGAACCGGTTGCAGCTTTGATGCCCGACTTGTCAGCGCCCGACGACAGGATGTCGGTGATCTTGACCAGGGTCAGCTTCTGACGGTGGCCAACGGTACGCTTCGAGCTGTGCTTACGACGGCGCTTGACGAAGTTGATGACCTTGTCACCCTTGATCTGTTCGATCACGTCGGCCTGAACGGCTGCACCATCTACAAACGGTGCACCAACAACCGGAGCGTCACCGCCCAGCATCAGAACATCGTTGAATTGAACTTTTTCACCTGCGTCGGCAGCCAATTTTTCAACGCGGAGGATATCACCCGCCTGAACCTTGTACTGCTTGCCGCCAGTCTTGAGGACCGCAAACATGCGTCTTTCCTTTGTCTAACCCGCGTTCTGTGGTCCCCTTGCGGGTGTTTTCGGCCTCAGCCACCTCGAACAGCGCGCCCTTTTTCGGGCTGTGTGAATGACCCATGGATCAGCCCCTTGGGTCAATAATAACGATACCCGGCGCGGAGATTCCGGCCGGGATGGGCGCTTATCCAAAGATTGCAGAGGAAAGTCAACATGAAATGGCGACTAAAGATCAGAGCCCTGTAAGACAGCCGCTACCGCCTTTCCCAGATCGTAATAGATCTGATCATACATACTGTCGAAGCTTTCGAACAGTGAGCTGTTCAGCGCTTGCCCTGTATCCGTTCGAGAAAACGCGATGTTCTTGCGCATTTGGGCGTTGCTCAAAGGGTTATAGGCCATCAACAGAAAGGAATACAGCCAGGTTTCTGTCTCTTGCTCGATCCCGTCCTTTTGCAGCAGAAGGTTGTCCAGAAGGTCGCTGTCATCGAGAACCTGGCCGTCATTTATCCCCCTGAAAAAGTTGTAATCCGCGCTCAAAGCGCTCCGCACGTTTTGTTTGATCAGGTCGTTGGCCAGTATGTACTCTTCGACCAGTTTGAACTGCATGCTGTCTTTGGTGTTTTCGAAATAGGCCTGTTTTGCCAAGTCTTCGATTGCCGGATCAACAAAAGCAAGCCGTGCGGAATTCTCAAGGGAAACGATGGTCTGGCCAAGATCGCTTTCAAAAAAGGCGATGGCGCGTTCCAAATGCACTTCATCCAGGCTTTGCTGGAATCCCTGGACCAACTGATCATACATCCAATCGGGATCATAAATCGCCTCGACCCGAGTTTCGAACAGAGCGCCACCGTTGCCATCCAACAAAGTGGCGTCCATCTCTTGGCTCATCTTTCCGCCTTCGGACAGGAGGATTTCGATCAGGTTCTCCAGACGCATTGCTTGCGCCAGCCGATCTGCTTTTTCCACGGCGCCGGATGATGTGGCCCAGAAGATCAGGGCAAAAACGATCAGAATGCGCATCAGATGTCCTGTGCGGGGTGAAGCTCGGCCATTTTGGTTGCCAGGACTTCGAATTTCATAGCCATTATCTCATACTGAATGGCGTTCAAAAGTTCGTAGACTTCCTGCATTAGAGGCTGTTCCAACGCCTCGACATAGGTGATGACATCCGCATCCGAGAAATCCTGATAGGTATAAGCAGCACCGGCAAGTGCGGAGAGCTGTAAGGCCTGTCGCATCCCGGTTTCGTTCTGTTTCATCATTGCGCGCAATTCATCTGCATCCAACTGCAGTTCGATCACACCTGAAGCACTGGCGGCGAGGAGGAACCGGATTTGTATTTCCTGAAGGGCGCGCAAAGAAGTACCGCTTGAGTCGATGGCAGTGTTCATCCTTTTTAGACTCTCAACACGTTGAGAGCCTTCGCGGACAAGTTGAGCGACTATCTCTTGCCCCTGCTGTTGTTTCGCTTCGTCATCTTCGATCAGATGGGAAGCGTTTTCAGCAGAGACCAGTCTTTGACCCAGATCTGATGCATAGAATTCTACCGCGTGATTTAGCGCCTGATCGCTGAGCGTCTGCTCTAAAATCGAAACTGCAGTTTCATGCATGTCTTTGGTATCGAAAACTTCTTCGGTCAGCCGCGCCCAGTCCGACCCGAATCCATCGGGGTCAAAACCCAGCATCTGAGGTGCCGAGGCCGAGGCCAGAGCAATACTTTCAAGGGCAACGTCGAAACCGGTCGTGGTCAAGAATGCCTCGATCCTATCGCGCCCGGCAGCGGATGCCGGGATTGGCAGCATGAATACTGTGAAAAGAAACAGCGAAAGGGCGGTGGTGATGTGGTGCGTAAAATGTCTCATGTACCGAAGCCTAGGGGTTTTGCGGCATCTGGCAACGGAAAATCCTGGGATTGATAAATTATGAAACTTTCTGCTTGCACCCCCGGGTGTTCATCACTAAATCCCCCCCTCACAGACCCCCGCGGAGAGGTGCCGGAGTGGTCGAACGGGGCGGTCTCGAAAACCGTTGTGGGTGCAAGCCCACCCAGGGTTCGAATCCCTGTCTCTCCGCCATCAGCCATTCAGCGCATGATTGGCAACCAGCTTTCCGGAATTTAGCTCAAGCACCTGAAATGCAGGTCTTTGTCGCCTTATTCGCTTTGCGCGCCTACCTACGAGAATTCTTAGCCTCTGTGCTTTCCTGTCGAACAGGCATTTGTGCGACCCTGTGGGTTGGTTGACAAGAATGACATCTCGGCCACTGGTTGTTCAACGTTGGCGTGTTATTGCCATGGGATCGGCCCAGATCGGCGTACACTGGCTCAATCCCTTGTTCTGAGAGGATGTTCCACGAATTCCCCTTTCCAGTCCGCTAGTTTCCCCCCATCTCGGCGACACATATTTCAAAGGAGAATCCCATGTCGCGTATAATCTTGCTAGGGGTCGTCGTCGCCGGCGTTGGCGCCGCAATCTATTACTATCTGAATCAACCTGCCGCTCCGGTCGAACAGCCGCAAGCCGCCGCTGAAGAAACCGGAAACGCCGTGTCTGAAGCCGTAGAATCGGTTACCGAACAGGCTGGTGAAGCTGCGTCTTCCGTTACGGAACAGGCGGCTGAAATCGTCGAACAGTCCAGCGAAGCCGCGTCTGACCTAGCCACTCAAGCCGGTGAAACAGCGACTGAGCTGGCCGATCAGGCTGGAGAAGAGGTCGCTGCCCTCACCAACCAGGGGCAAGAGCTGCTGAATTCCTGGGTTGAGAGCGGCGCTATGAGTGTTGATAACTTTGACTATGACGCCATGGTGGCCTCAGTTCAGGAAAGCACACTGGCAGAAGAACTGAAGGTAAAAGCGGTTGGTATTCTCGATGATATCAAAGCCTCACCTGCAACAATCGCGCTGAAAATTCAGGAACTTCAGGCCCTGTTGACTGGTCAGTAAGAATTAGAAAGACCGCCGAAACAGGCGGTCTTTCCCTACGTCAAAGAATAGTTCGATTGACGCGCCTTTGGCCATTTGCTTGGCTGATCTGAACACATATGCCACGGTTGATGTCGATCATGGCCATCATTTTCGAAATTGTTGGTTTGATGCAGTCAAGCAGGACCCGACAGTTTCCTATCGTTCAGAAAAGGTACGCTCATGACCCCCCTTCCCTCTTCCATGTTTGCGATCGTTCAAACACATCATGGGTATTCGGGCAAAGCCACTGGTCCCAACATCCAAAATGCGTCTGATTGGCTGGCCGAAACGGAAATGCCTGTGCCCGAGCCGGGCGCAGGTCAGGTTCTGATCCGCCTGAGGGCATCATCGGTTAATCCGTCCGACCTGCATTTTATCAAGGGTGAATACGGGCAGCCTAGGGTAAAGGGATCTCCGGCCGGGTTTGAGGGATGTGGAGACGTCGTCGCCACCGGTGCCGGAGCCGAGGGTTTGCAGGGACAGCGCGTGGCATTCATGGCCACTCTTTCCGGTGCCTGGGCCGAGTACGCTCTGACCGATGCACAAATGTGTATTCCACTGCGCCCGGATATCTCGGATGACGATGGGTCAGCACAGATTGTGAACCCGATGACGGCCATGGCGATGGTCGATCTGGCGCGTCAGGCCGGAGATGCTTTTATCGTATCTGCCGCAACCAGTCAGTTGGGCAAGCTTATGTGCAGCCTCGGTCGCGATCTTGTGCTCAAGCCGATTGCGATCGTGAGACGCGCTGAGACCGTTGCTGCATTGAAAGAGCTGGGCGCGCATGAGGTGCTGGTGACATCAGACCCCGACATGCTGCAGAAATTCGCAGCGCTTAGCAAAGAGCTTAAACCTCGGGTCTTTCTGGATGCCGTCGCCGACCAGATTTCCGAACAGATTTTCTGTGCGATGCCGAATGGTGCGCGCTGGGTGTGTTATGGCAAGCTCAGCCCTGAACTGCCCAAACTAACGCAGACGGGACAGCTCATCTTTATGGGTAAGAAAATCGAAGGGTTTTGGCTGACACAATGGATGACAGCGACGCCTCGCGAAGATGTGGTACGTGTCGTTGCCGAGGTTCAGGCCCGCTTTGCGGACGGGCGTTGGAAAACAGATGTTTCAGAAAAGCTCACATTAAAAAATGTTATGTCCGGGCTGGTCGATGCACTGCAAAAGAGTGACGGAAAGGTAATTATCACGCCATAGTAGTACAAACCCCGGGCTAAGGAGGAGGCCCGGGATCTAAATGAACCCGGAGCAACCGGTATAGGGAGGTGAGTTTGGATAATGCGCAGCTGCTGATTAGCGGGCTGGCGAATGGCTGTGTCTATGGGCTGATCGCGCTCGGATTTGTTCTGATTTACAAGGCGACCGAGGCAGTGAACTTCGCACAGGGTGACCTCATGATGCTGGGCGCCTTTGTTACCATCGGGCTTACAAATGCCGAATATATGGGGCTGCCTTTTTGGCTGGCCTTGCCGATCTCGTTGGGGATCATGGGCGCGCTGGGGTACTTGCTGGACCGGTTGATCATTCGGCGACTTTTCGGGGAAAGCCAGACGGCCGTGGTCATTCTGACCATCGCCCTGGGCTTTGTAATCCGCTTTGTGGCCGGTCTGATCTGGGGGCACGAACCGCAGACGCTACAGAATCCACTGGCCGGAAAAGAAGTGCATTTCGGCGGCCTTGTACTGGGGATGGAGGACGTGGCGGTTATCGTCGTGACCGTTCTGCTGACCTGGGGGCTGTACCAGTTCTTCAGTCGCACCAAGCTTGGGCTTGCAATGCAGGGTGCCTCACAAAATCAGCTGGCGGCCTATTATATGGGAATCCCGGTAAAACGAGTGCAGGGTTTCATCTGGGCGTTGGCCGGCATGGTTGCGGGTATCGCAGGCATTTTGTTTGCCGCCAAAGGATCCGTGGACCCGGCAACCGGACTTCTGGGCATTAAGGCCTTCGCCGCTGCGGTCATTGGCGGATTCGGAAGTTTACCTGGAGCATTGGCTGGAGGTTTGATCGTTGGCGTAATCGAACCGTTTGCCAGTCGCTATATCGCTGCTGGGTACAGTCAGATTGCACCTTATGCGCTGTTGTTGGCTGTCCTAATCTTTCGCCCCAATGGGCTGTTCAGCCAAGTTAGGGTCAAAAAGGTTTAAGCCATGCGGATCATTTTCAAGACCAGTTACATGCAAGATATCCGGCCTTGGAAAGACCGGTATCAACTTAGCCTATACCTGATCCTTCTAGGCGTCGTGATCGCCGCTCCATGGTGGTTGGACGCATTCTATCTGGGTGAGCTGACAAATGTTTTGATCTGGGCGATTGCAGGTCTTGGGTTGATGATACTGACCGGCCATACCGGACAGGTCAGCCTTGGACATGCGGCTTTTCTGGCCTTTGGGTGCTATGCGAATATCATCTTGATTGAGGCAGGCTTGCCATTCCTGCTGGCCTTCCCGATCGCCGGTATCCTGACCGGGATAGCAGGGGTGACCGTTGCTATCCCCGCGCTGCGCCTGCACGGTATCTACCTGGCAATCTTTACCATGGCCCTGTCGATCCTGATGGATGACGTGATTGTCCTGGCCGAGCCGATCACCGGCGGGGTCGCCGGTAAATATATCGGCGGGGTCGAGATATTTGGATTCATGGTCGATCGCTGGGCTACGCCGGTCCAATTCTTCTGGCTGGTGCTTGCAGTCGCGGTTCTGGTCACTCTGGGCTATATCAACCTGCTGCGCGCACCGCTTGGGCGCAGTTTCATCGCCGTGCGAGATTCTGAGGTCTCGGCCCAGGCGATGGGTGTTGATATTGCGCAGACCAAGATGATCTCATTTGCCCTGTCCTGCGCTGTGACTGGCTGGGCGGGCGCTCTGATGGGGATGTTCTCGGGCGCGTTCAATAACGAGACATTCAGCGTCCTAATTTCAATTCAGTTGCTGATGATGATCGTGATCGGTGGTCTGGGCTCAATCCACGGGGCATTCCTGGGTGCTGTCGTCATTGGGTTTCTGCCGCAACTTTTGTCGATCGCAAAAGAGTATGTCGGCGCAGTTTTCGGGGGCAGCACCGTCGCAATTCCGGGATTGGAATTTGGTATTTTCGGCATGATCCTGATCGCCTTTATCCTGTTCGAACCCATGGGGATGTATGGACGTTGGCTTAAGATCCGGACATGGTTTGAACTGTTTCCCTTCTATCGCAAGGACATGTTCAAACGTCAGAAATCCTATCTCAAGACGGAGCGTCTGAGATGAGCCTGCTTGAATTTAAGAATGTCACCTTGAAATTTGGTGGCGTCACGGCTGTGAACGACCTGTCCTTTTCGGTCGAAGACGGCGAGGTTTTTGCCATAGTCGGCCCCAATGGCGCGGGTAAATCGACCGTTTTCAATCTGATCTCGCGCTTTTATGAACCAATAGAGGGTTCAATCCGGTATGACGGGCATAACTTGCTGCAGGTGAAACCGTCAGGCGTTGCAGCTTTTGGTGTTGCGCGGACGTTTCAGAATATCGAACTGTTCGAACACGCCACTGTTTTGCAGAACCTGCTGGTCGGGCGTCATCGGCACCGCAAGACAAAACTTTTTTCCGAGGTGCTGTTCCTGCCGTCGGCCCGGCGGCAAGAGATCGAAAACCGTGAAAAGGTTGAAGAAATCATCGATTTTCTTGATCTGCAGGCCTATCGCGACAAGATGATATCAGGCCTACCTTACGGTGTGCGCAAAGTGGTTGAAGTTGCCCGCGCCCTGGCCACCGATCCCAAGTTGTTACTGCTGGATGAACCGGCCTCGGGGCTGTCGGTCGAGGAAACGACCGATATGCGCTGGTGGATAGATGATATCCGGCGGCAGATGGGGATTACGGTGCTGATGGTCGAACATGACATGGCTTTGGTCTCGGGCGTCTCGGATCGGGTCCTTGCAATGGCGGATGGGGCTATGCTCGCACTGGGAACCCCTGCGCAGGTACAGTCACACCCGGCAGTGGTTGAGGCCTATCTGGGGAAAGTTTCATGAGCGATCCGATCCTGACCATTCGCAATGTCGAAAGTTTTTACGGGCCAATCATGGCAATCCGGGGCGTGTCGCTGGATGTGCATCCTGGTAAAATCGTGTCGATCCTTGGGGCCAATGGGGCCGGCAAGACCACATTGATGAAAACCGTGTCCGGCGTAATGGACCCGGAAAAGGGCAAGATCAGCCTTGACGGGGTCGAAATTCAAGGGGCTGAGCCACATAAAGTTGTGCAGAAAGGCGTCGTCCACGTACCCGAAGGGCGCGAAGTATTCCCCCTTTTGACCGTGGATGAGAACCTGAGTCTCGGGGCCTATACCTCGTCGGACCGGGGACAAATTGATCATGATCGCGATCTGGTTTTTTCATACTTCCCGATCCTGAAAGAACGCCGCAATCAAGAGGCGGGGACCTTATCCGGAGGCCAACAACAGATGTTGGCAATCGGGAGGGGGTTGATGGCAAATCCAAGGATTATGTTGCTGGACGAGCCGTCTCTGGGCCTGTCCCCTTTGCTTGTGCAAGAGATTTTCGGCATCCTGAAGCGCCTGAATGATGAGCAGAACATGACGATGATGCTGGTTGAACAGAATGCCAATGCTGCGCTGGAACTGGCGCATCACGGCTATGTCATGGAGGTCGGGCGCATCGTCATGGATGGCCCCGCGGATGAGCTGATGCAGTCTGAAGACATCCAGAACTTCTATCTGGGCGTGCAGGAAGAAGGTGCGCGTGAAAACCGCCGCTGGAAACGCAAGAAGACGTGGAGGTGAGCGCATGAATATAAGCACCCTGCCCTCTCAGATCATGATTAATGGTGTTCAGTACAACGCAAACCCCGGTCAGCGACCGGTCTATGTGGATGAATGCACAACCATCGGCCAGCTGTTTCAAAAGCGCTGCGCCGATTTGGGCACGCGTACTGCACATCGTGAGAAAGATTTCGGTATCTGGAAGTCCTATTCATGGGCAGATTACTGGCAGCACGCAAAATGGATCGGCCTCGCCCTGCAAAAACTGGGGTTGAAACGTGGTGAAGTCGTTTCGATCCTGTCCGAAGACCGAAAAGAATGGGCCTGGTTCGATATGGGCATTCAGGGCGTCGGGGGGATCGCCTCGGGCATCTACACGACGGATGCGGCCGCCCAGGTGAAATACCTGATCAATGACAGTGACAGCCGTTTCCTGGTGGTCGAAAACGAAGAGCAGTTGGACAAGTTCCTCGAGGTCGAAGGGGATCTGCCGACCCTTTTGAAGGTCATCATCCTCGAGGATGAAGGCCTGCATGATCTGGACCACGACCGCTGCATGATGATCAGCGATCTTTATGAGCTGGGCCAGCATGTCGAGATGGAAGAGCCCGACCGCTTTGAAGCGGAAATCGCGCTGGCATCCCCGCAGGATACCGCTCTTCTGGTTTATACATCGGGCACGACCGGCATGCCAAAAGGCGCAATGCTGAGCCACGAGAACATCCTTGCCGCAATCGAAGCCGGCGCTCATTCCTTGCCCGCATTGGAAACAGATGAACAGCTGTGCTTTTTGCCGCTCTGCCACATCCTCGAGCGTGATGTTTCCATATATTTCCCGCTTGCAACGAAATCTGTCGTCAACTTTGCCGAAAGCCCCGAGACTGTTTTCGCAAATCTGCAAGAGGTTTCTCCTTCGACGTTTACGGCGGTCCCGCGTGTCTGGGAAAAGATCTATTCTCAGGTTCAGATCATGGCCCAGGATGCAACCTCGACCGGGCGCGCGTCCTTTGAAATGGCGGTAAAGGCGGGTCTGGCACGTGCCGAATATATCCTGGCGGGCAAGCCGGTCCCGGCCAGTGTTGCCGCGCAGTACTGGCTTTGGGACCGTTTGGTTCTGCGTAACCTGCGCCGGATGCTGGGGTTGGACAATATGCGGCGCGGTGGAAGCGGCGCCGCCCCGATTTCGACGGACTTGCTGAAATGGTACTGGGCCATTGGTGTACCTCTGGTCGAAGGTTTTGGTATGACCGAAACATCGGGCCTGGCGACATTGAATACACTTGGAAACAACAGGATCGGAACCATTGGAAAGGCTGTGCCCGTTAATGACGTCCGTATTTCCGAAGGTGGAGAGATTCAGCTTAAAGGGTTGAACATCTTTCAGGGTTACTGGCGAAACAACGCCAAAACAGCCGAGACTTTCACTGCCGATGGTTGGTTGCGTACTGGTGATATGGGCCAGATCGACCAAGACGGTTTCGTGACCATTACGGGTCGCCTCAAAGATCTTATAATCACGGCGGGCGGCAAAAATATCGCCCCGGCCGAGATTGAAAGCCGTCTCAAGTTCAGCCCCTTTATCTCGGACGCAGTTGTAATTGGCGATAAGCGCAAGTTCCTGACTGCACTAATCATGATTGATCAGGAAAACGTGGAGAAATTTGCGCAGGATCGAAAGGTCCCCTTCTCGAATTTTGCCTCTCTTTGTGCCTCCGCCGAAGTTCGGGACCAGATCAAAGACGAAGTGGGTGCCGCAAACAAGGATTTCGCACGGGTTGAGCAGATCAAGGATTTCCGCCTGATAGATGTTCTGCTGACGGCAGATGATGACGAACTGACGGCCACAATGAAGCTCAAGCGCAGCTTTGTGGAAAAGAAACACGAACATCTTATTGAAGACATGTACAATTAGACAAAACGTTATCCAAAGGGAGGATTATAATGAGGAATCTGATTAAACGGCTGTCCGCTGCCACAGTTTTGACGGCTGTCGCGACACTCTCCAGCGCTCAGACACAGGGTGTTACGGATGATGAGATCGTAATCGGCTCGGTCAATGATCTGAGCGGAATCTTCGCCGCTGTTGGTGTCCCAGCCACCAAAGGCGCCAATGTGGTGTTCGACCGCGTGAACGCTGCAGGTGGTGTTCACGGTCGGACCATCCGTTTTGTGGTTGAGGATAATGGCTATCAGATGCCGCGCGCGATGCAGGGCTACAACAAGTTGCTGAACCGCGACAAGGTGTTTGCGATGTTGCAATCTCTGGGTACGCCGATGAACCTGGCCGGATTCAAACTGCTGGATCCCAAGGGCATTCCGAATGTCGCGCCTTTGACGTCGTCGCAGAAAATGCTGCAAGAACCAGTGCGCAACAAATTCACGTCCTTTTCCACCTATTTCGATCAGGCGCGTGTCGGCGTGAACTATCTGGCCAGCGAATTCGGATCGCAAACAGTCTGCACCATGTATCTGCCCACCGATTTCGGCGAGGAGATTCTGGAAGGCAGCAAGGCGGGTGCCGAAGAGGCTGGGATCGGTTTTGGCACAGAAACCACCCACAAGCCCGATGAGACCGATTTCGTGGGCTCTCTGAGCAAGCTCAGAGATGAAGGCTGCGACATCGTCACCATGGCCCTTGGGGTTCGGCAGGCGATCACTGTGGTTGGCACCGCCAAAAAGATGGGTCTAACGGATATGAAATTCTTGGGAACATCAGCCAGCTTCCTGACCGTCGTTGCCCAGGTGCCGGGTGGCGTGACGGATGGTTTTTATGCCGCCGCCTCATGGCTGGACTTGTGGGCCCGCGCGGATCAACCGGCCCCTGCAGCCTTCATCGAAGAGTATAAGGCTGCAACAGGCGAAGACCCCGTTGGATTTGCGATGTTGGGCTATTCTGCGGCTGAAATGATGGTTAAGGCGCTGGACGCCGCCGGCCCCGATCTGACTCATGACAGCTTTATCGCTGCGATGGAGACACTCGACTACAACGACGAACTGGTTGGAAATCACATCTCGTTTTCTCCGGACGACCACCAAGGTGCTGACACGGTGTTTGTGAGCGTTGTTGAAAACGGTGCTTGGAAGCTGGTCCACGAAGAGTAACGTCTGAAAAACAGAGTTTGATCAGCATTCAGGCGTTAGAAACCACGAGCCGTCCGTTCCAATACGGACGGCTTTTTCATTTTGTTTTGGGCTATCCACCTGCGGATAATTGGTTCCAATGCAAAACCGCTATAGTTAGGCGAAATGGAAAAAACTCGAATCGAAAATCTGTTGTCGTTGAAAGATCGTAAGATCATCGCGCAGGGTAATCGGCAATTTGTCTATCAACACCCTGATCTGCCGGACACTCTGCTGAAGATCCCGCAACCTCAGACGATAGATGACGAAGCTCATCTTGTGACGGATACCTGGTTTGATCGGATGTTTCGACGCTCGACGGCGTTCAAAGGATTTCTGCGCGAGTTTCACGAGTCGTTTGATCTTATGGTGCGTCACCAGAAATCCGCTGCTCCTATCCCCGTATGTGAGGTGCGAGGTGTGGTTCAGACGGACCTGGGTCTGGCGCTCATGTACGAGCGGATTTCCGAGCCTGACGGACATCTATCGCCCAGCCTTATTGGTTTGGTCCAAAGCCGTCGCCTTATGCCGCATCACTTGGATTCTTTGAACGCGCATTTTGACATTTTGGTCAAAGAGAACGTTTTGGTCAGTAACCAGAACCCCGGCAACATCGTCTATCAGACGTTGGCCGACGGCTCAGGACGATGGGTCTGGATAGACAGTTTCGGAAATAAGCAGGCGATCCCAGTTCGCAGGTGGTTCCCAAGCCTGAACAAACGAAAGATCGACCAGACTCGGCAGAAATTCCTTGCTTTGGCTCAACAGGCTTTAGGACGTGAAGCGGACTGACAAATCCGTGTTGGAGTGACTTTCTTTTCGTCTCACGCTTGACGTGTGCGGGCTGTTAATCTCAACATTCAGAAATGTTTTTTGTGCGTCCTCGTCATTACAACGATAACGGGACCAATTCGGTAAATGGTATTCTAGGTAGTTAGATAAAAAATGCGGTCAAAAATTCTGAACTTTCTGATCATCGTGATGATCTCTGCAACGCTTCTTGCTGGTGTGGAGCTGGGCATCCGTTGGCTGTCACCACAAGGCGTTCTGACAACATATCCAGAGGGTGGTCCACTTGGATTGAAGGACCCGGTCGTCGGGCATACGAACAGGCCAAACACTGTCGTCGCCATCAATGCACCAGAGTTCACGGTCGAGTATAAAGTCGACGAAAACGGGTTTCGTGAAACCCGCTTTCCAGCCAGTGCATTAGACGATGGAAAAACCATCAAGATCCTGTTGCTGGGAGATTCCTTTACCTTCGGCGCATCAAATGAGCTGGGCGATATCTGGCCAGAACTCTTGGCCCAGAAGTTCCTGGATCAAGGCATGCCTGTTCAGCTGATCAACGCAGGTGTTCCGGGATATAACACATCTCAACAGGCGCTGTATCTCGAGCGGTTAAGCGAAAAATATGACCCTGATATCGTGCTGGTTACCTTTCTTCCCAATGATATGTTCGCAAATGAGCCCATTCGGACCGTTGATGGCGTTGATGTCGCCTTTAGCGATGTCAGTTCGGTTGTAGGCTCGGGGAATATCAAGAAATCCTCGCTACACTCGGTTACGCTGTTAAAGCGAATGCTGATGGCGAACGATCAGACCTATACCCAACTGTACCTGATGACGCCTCGAAAGGCCTTTTTCACCACCCCGATGAGCGATCTGTTTCAAGCCAAAGTCGAGACGACAAAGCAGGTGTTTTCCCGCATGGCAACCTTCACGCAGTCGCAGGGGTCCGAGCTTGTGGTCGTGTCCGTCCCACAGTTGTTTCAGGTTCTTCAGGCCGCGAAAACATCTTCCGATCCCGAGGTCGATCCCGGCCTACCCGACCGCCTAATGGAGGGTGTGGTGGCCGAGCAAGGATTTCAGTGGCACGAAGCGCTGCCCTACCTCGCCGAGGAATACGGCACCAAGGGTGAAGACCTGTATTTCCGATACGATGGCCATCTGAATGCGGACGGCAACAGGGTTCTGTCCGAATTCATGTTCCAGATTCTGGCCCCGCTGATCGAAACCAAAACAGCCGGCTGAGTTCGACAACAGATTCGGCACCCCAAATCCTTATCAACAAAAGAAAAACGGCCGCAACATTGTGCGGCCGTTTGAAACAGTCTTAAAAGTTCGTACGAGCGATTATCGCTTGGAGAACTGGAACGAACGACGCGCTTTGCGCTTACCGTATTTCTTACGTTCCACAACGCGGCTGTCGCGGGTCAGGAAGCCAGCGGCCTTCAGTGCGCCACGCAGGCTGGGATCGTACAGTTGCAGCGCTTTCGACACGCCGTGCTTGACCGCACCGGCCTGACCGGTCAGGCCACCGCCTTTGACGGTTGCAACAACGTCGAACTCACCTTCTACGCCGGCAACCTGGAAAGGCTGGCGCAGGATCAGCTGCAGAACGGGGCGTGCAAAATACACATCCTGGTCTTTGCCGTTCACGGTGACCTTGCCGGAGCCCGGCTTGATCCAAACGCGGGCAACAGCGTCTTTACGCTTGCCGGTGGCATAGGCACGACCCAGTTCGTCGCGTACGGGTTCACGCACGATGACTTCTTCGGCCACAACTTCAACGCCTGCTACGGCGCTCAGCTCTTCGAGAGTATTGATCTGATCAGCCATGGTCATTAGCTCCGGGTGTTTTTCTTGTTCATGGATGCAACATCCAGAACTTCGGGCGCTTGCGCCTCATGGGGATGCTCGGCACCGGCATAAACACGCAGGTTGGTCATAACCTGACGCGATAGGCGGTTGCCCGGCAGCATGCGCTTGACCGCCTGGGTCACGACGCGCTCGGGGTATTTGCCCTCGAGGATCTGCTGCTTGGTGCGCGACTTGATGCCGCCCGGGTGGCCAGTGTGCCAGTAGAAGTTCTCTTCGCGCTTCTTGCCGGTCATCTGGATTTTGTCAGCGTTGATCACGATGACATTGTCGCCCATGTCCATGTTCGGGGTGAACGACGCTTTGTGCTTGCCACGCAGACGCATGGCGACGATCGAGGCAAGACGGCCCAGAACAACGCCCTCGGCGTCGATCAGGATCCATTTCTTGTCGATGTCTGCAGGTGTTGCAGAAAAGGTTTTCATGGCAGGATAGTCCTGTTTGATGTGAAAGACCGCCCCCATACGGAGCGGTCCGAATTCGATGGATGGGGTTTAAACCCACGCGAAAGGCGGGTCAATACACACAAATCAGTTTTAACTTAGCAAAAACAATGTATTACAAAATAGGTATTATTTTACCCCATGTTTTTGCCAATCTTTTTCCGTCAATACCCAACGCATCCACTGCCCAGCCCCGGTACCAAGAACAAGTTGCTGGGTATCAACGTACCGCGCCCCAAGTTTCGCGGTCCCTTTTTGTGAACGCAAGTTGGTTGGGTCGATATGAAACCAGACCTCATCCAGTTCGCCGAACACCTGATTTACCATCAGCGATTTGATCGCCCGATTGCTGGCTCCGCCCCAGTGATCACGGGTGATAAAGCTGTATCCGATGCCGATGCCCCCGGGAACTTCGGGAGGCTCATAATAGCGAGAGCACCCGATGACCCGGCCTGTCGCCTCTTCGCGTACTGTCACTGACCCACCTGCGCTCAACAGAAAATCGAAATAAGGGGCGAAAACTTCTTTCTGATGGCGGGATTTGGCGGGATGCCCGCCCAAATCAACGGATCGCTGGCTGCAAGGTGCAGGTCTTCGAAGTCACTTTTGAGCATAGGTGTGACGACAAATCCCCTGCCCCGCATTTCCCGAATATCCACTAAGCGTCCCCTTACACCGAAATCTGTTCGGGTGGATTATCCAGCAGACGCCTGAGACGCTGCATTGCGTCCTCGAATTGATCCAACGATACATGCCCGTTCATGGCTATGCGAACCGCATTGGGTGCGCGCCCGTCACGCAAAGCAAACTCATCGGCAGACCGCAGTTGAATTCCCTCTCGCTCGGCCGCGCGGCTGAACGCAGCTGCTCGCCAGCCAGAAGGCAAGTTCAGCCAGACAAAAGGTACATCTGAGGCCCAGTTCAGGTCGAACCCACCCAGGGCGTTTACGGCCACGCGCACATATTCCCCCATCCGGGTCCGGACATCTTTTGCGATTTGGCGCGTCCGCGGATCAGACAACATCAGCCGCGCCAGTTCGGCAAGCGGCTGAGCAAGGCCAAAATAGCCATATTCCGCTGAACGGCGCAGATCAACGCTGCGCTCGCGCGGCGCTATGGCAAACCCGACACGCAGTGCGGGCGTCAAGATCTTCGAGATCGACGACACATGCCATCCCCTTTCCGGCGCCAGGGCGCGATAGCTGGGCGCTCTTGCATCACCCATGCGGTAGCAGTCGTCCTCGATTATCTGGACGCCGAACCGCCGCGCGATTTCCACAACTTCTTTGCGGCGTTCCAGTGGTGTATGTGAGCCGGTCGGATTTTGAACCTCGGGTGAGACACATATGGCCTGCGCCGCCGACTGGCGAAGGACATGCTCCATAGCGTTGGGATCCACGCCCCATTTGTCCATCTTTACGCCAACGACCTCTGCACGCATCAACTCACCGGCCCGTCGGAACCCCGCATATGACAGATCCTCAACCAGAACGATCGGCTTTGGTCCGCGTAATATTGTCTGAAATACAAGGCAAAGGCCGTTTTGTCCGCCGTGGGTCAGAACGATATCGTCCTGCGAAATTGGTCCCAATGGCAAATCGGAAAGCCAATCTACAACAGCCTGTCGCATAGGTTTATACGCATCGCGGGTTGGATAGTTCATAAACAGGCGTGGATCGGATTGTGCCACTTTCTGCATACATTCGCGGATCAGGGCCACCTGCCCCATATCGGCGAGCCTTGGGCTGAACAGGCTGACATTGGCGTCATATTTGTCATCTCTGAGATGAAGTTGCCGAGCCCAGACATCATCGAGCAGAGGCGCCTTGGGCGGGGCCACAAATGTACCACGTCCTACTTCGGCGCTGAGCAGACCTTCGTCTGTGAGTATCGTATAGGCGCGCGCAACGGTGCCCGGTGTGATTTGTAACCTATAGGCAAGTTCCCGCACCGGCGGCAGCTTTGTACCGACTTCCAAAATATTGTTATCTATAGCTTTTCGAATTGTATCGGCGACCAGTGTATATTTTGGCCCTTTGGATTTAGGCAGTGACTCTGGCCAAATTGTATCCATTACAATTCTTCCTTTGATTGCAGCACAATTATGAATGTATCAAATGTTCATACCGAACATATTACGTTTGTGTCAATACAATTTGAAAGGAACCCCAAGATGACACGCGCAATGCACAACCCCGCCCTGATAGCGCTTAACGACAGCCCCCGGCTGCCGCTGATTGCCGCACTGGCCGTGCGGTTTGCGGCGACGGTCACAAAATGGGAGCGGCAACGCCGCAGCCGAATTAACTTGTCCAATCTCGATGACAGGCTGCTGAAGGATGTGGGCCTGACTAATTATCAGGCCAGACGAGAGGTCGAACGCCCTTTTTGGCAGGGCTAGGTAATCCCCAGTCCCTATATGGGACCTCTTCCTTGGCCGGGTTTATCCCGGCCATTTTTTCACCCAAAAGCTGCCGCAGCTGACCCCTCTGGTGGCAAAGAATAAGTCATCGTTGCGCGTGCGACGGGTTTGTCTGACCCTTCCGAAAATATTAGAACGTCACCTACGGCAAGGGTTTTTCCTAGCTTCAGCAAGGTGCAGCGCGCAATCAAATCTGCATTTCCATCCGGTTTACGCATGAAGTCCATTGAACAACCGGTTGTCACGGCCAGAGACTGCTGGCCCCTGCGCGCCAGGATCAGTGCGTAAACGCTTACATCAGCTAATCCAAACATAGACGGCCCCGAGACGGTCCCACCGGGGCGCAAATGACGATCGCCAACGGCAAGTCTCATGACGATGGACTCTTCGGTCAGATCCTGGACCGAATAATCCTGACTGACCTGGGGGAAGATTTGGCTCATATAATCCTCCAGTTCCTCCCGATTCATTGCCAATGACATACTTCCCCTCCTGGATTTGCCGACCTAGAGTTGGCCTCACATCAGATCGGAGGGCAAGATGGGAATTCTGGAACGAAATGACGCAGACGCCGTGGCTAGGCTTACAATGAATGCGCCAGACCGACTCAACGCCCTAAGTGACGAAATGCTGGCTGCGCTACAGACTGAACTTGATGCCCTGCGCGAAGACAGTTCCATCCGGGCGGTGATCCTTTCTGGTAAAGGCAAAGCTTTTTGTGCGGGTCATGATCTGAAACAGATGACAGCAGGGCGCCAGTCTGAAGACGGCGGTAAAGCCTATTTCCAGGACCTATTCAATCGCTGTGCGAAAATGATGCTTTCAATTCAGTCGCTTCCGCAGCCGGTTATTGCCCAGGTGCACGGCATTGCTACGGCGGCCGGATGCCAGTTGGTTGCAACCTGCGATCTTGCTGTAGCTGCTGAAGGGACGCGGTTTGGCGTAAACGGTGTGAATATCGGGCTGTTCTGTTCGACTCCAATGGTTGCTCTTAGCCGAAACATTCCACGCAAACACGCCTTCGAGATGTTGACGACCGGGGATTTCATTCCGGCGTCACGAGCTGCTGAGCTGGGTCTTGTCAATCGCGTGGTGCCAGAAATGCTGTTGGAGCATGAGGCTGTTTCACTGGCCGAGCAGCTTGCCTCCAAACTGGGATCTGCCGTGAAAGTCGGAAAACAGGCCTTCTACCGCCAGTTGGATATGCCATTGGATCAGGCCTACTCCTATACCGGCGAGGTAATGGCTCAGAATATGATGCATCGGGATACCGAAGAAGGAATATCTGCATTTATCGGAAAAAGAGATCCAAATTGGAGCCAATAAGGAATTTGTCATGCATATTTTTCCGCAATGTCGCCATTTTTGGACTTTTCAAATGGGCGTTACTGTGGCAATGCTGAGACGAGGCTAATGCCTTGAACACTTTTTGGGTCGCCGTGGGCGGAAGGTCCCTCCGAGCTGGTTTCTCTCACTGGCGCAGACATTCCCGCATCGGCGACCCCAAAAATCCCTTGAAAACATGATTTCCCGTGCGCCATCGCTGCTGTGTTGCGTTGCGATCTTCTGTGCCCTATGTGGCAGCTTATGACACAGAAATTGCATATCGTGGGCGGCGGCATGGCCGGGTCCGAGGCTGCCTGGCAGGCGGCGGAAATGGGCGTCGAGGTCGTGATTCACGAGATGCGCCCAAAAGTCGGAACTTTTGCGCATCAGACCGGCAACTTGGCCGAGATGGTCTGCTCGAACTCATTCCGGTCGGATGATGACGAACAGAACGCCGTTGGACTGCTGCATTGGGAAATGCGCGAGGCCGAAGGGTTGATCTTGAAAACGGCAGATGCGCACCGACTTCCGGCCGGGGGCGCATTGGCTGTGGATCGCGATCCGTTTGCGGAATCTGTGACGGCCAAGTTAAAGGCTCACCCCCTTGTCGAAATCACTGGCGAAGAAGTGACCGCCCTGCCCGATGACGGCCAATGGATTTTCGCCACCGGCCCACTGACGTCTGCTGGATTGGGAGAAGCAATCCGCGCGGAAACCGGCGCCGAGTCGTTGGCGTTCTTTGATGCCATTGCACCGATCGTCTACGCAGACAGCATCGACATGAGCAAAGCGTGGATGCAATCGCGGTATGACAAGGGCGAAACCGAAGAAGAGCGGACCGCTTATCTGAATTGCCCGATGGACAAAGACCAGTACGACGCCTTCATCGACGCCCTGCTGGCCGCCGATAAGACCGAGTTCCATGAAGGAGAGACCGCAGGCTATTTCGATGGCTGTCTTCCGATAGAGGTTATGTCCGAGCGCGGTCGTGAAACGTTGCGCCACGGACCGATGAAGCCGGTCGGCCTGACGAACCCGCATCAGCCCGAGGTAAAGCCTCACGCGGTGGTTCAACTGCGCCGGGATAACGCGCTAGGAACATTGTTCAACATTGTCGGCTTTCAGACCAAGATGAAATACGGAGCCCAAACCGATGTGTTCCGCATGATTCCGGGGTTGGAGAATGCCAGTTTTGCGCGGCTGGGCGGTATTCATCGCAATACGTTCATCAATTCTCCGACATTGCTGGATTCCCAGATGCGACTGAAATCAAAGCCCAATATCAGGTTCGCTGGTCAAATTACCGGTGTCGAAGGTTATGTGGAAAGCGCCGCGATGGGTCTTTTGGCCGGACGTCTGGCTGCTGCCGAGATGTTGGGCCGTACCGTTCCCGAAGTTCCGCAGGACAGTGCCATGGGCGCTTTGATCCACCACATCACTGGCGGTGCCGAGGCAAAGACATTCCAGCCTATGAACGTGAATTTCGGTCTGTTCCGTCCTGTCGATGGGTTAAAAGGCGGTCGGCGTGGCCGAAAAGACCGCTACAAGGCCTATACTGACCGGGCCAAGGAAGAATGGACCAAGTGGTTGGCGCATTGGTGACTGGACGGGTCCGGCCCCGACGTCCTAACATATCGGTATGAGCGATAAATTCCTAAAGGATGTCTATGGGCTGGATTCGCCTCAGGCGACCAAAGCACATTATCAAAAATGGGCCTCGTCTTATGATGATGAGGTTGGGTCAAACGGTTATGCGACCCCGGGACGTATCGCCCGGGCTCTCTGGTCGCAACTGCCCGAGCCCAAAACCCCAATTCTGGACTATGGCTGCGGTACCGGCCTGTCAGGTGTCGCGCTGAACGCGGTCGGGTTTGAGGTCGTCGATGGAATAGACCCCACCCCGCAGATGTTAGAGGGCGCCAAGGCCAAAGGGGTTTATCGCAACCTGATCAGCTTTGACATCGCAGATCCCAGCCCTCTGCAGTCTGGCGCGTATAAGGTCATCACCGCAATCGGGGTCATCGGCGTGGGTGCCGCACCACCTGAGACTTTGGATATGCTCATCAACGCGTTACCGTCAGGCGGCCTTATTGCTTTTTCCTTTAATGATCATACGCTTGAAGATCACAGCTATACCGTTCGCCTCAGCGATTGGCTGGATATGGGCGCGGCACGATTGCTGTTCCGCGAATACGGCCCGCACCTTCCGGGAATGGACATGAAGTCTGACGTCTATATTGTTGAAAAAGTGTGACTTTAGTAACAAGATTTGCACCTTCGCCCACAGGACCACTGCATCTGGGCCACGCGTATTCGGCGATTTTGGCCCATGATTTTGCAAAGTCGAATAATGGGCTGTTTTTGCTGAGAATCGAGGACATCGACCGATCTCGCTCGCGTCCGGAATGGGAAACCCAGATTTACGATGATTTGCATTGGCTTGGCCTGTCTTGGCCTGAACCGGTGCTGTGCCAATCCACGCGAACCGCAATCTATGATTCCGTGCTGGACGATCTGTGGTCGCGGGGGCTGCTGTACCCGTGCAGCTGCAACCGAAAAGACATCGCCAACGCGGCCAGCGCTCCCCAGGAAGGAGCCCCACTTCTTGGTCCGGACGGGATTATCTATCCGGGAACGTGTCGCACACGTTGGAAACAACAGGGTTCATCGGGTCAACCACGCCCGCTTAGTATTCCGTTGCGATTGGATATGGCCGAAGCTTTGCAACAAACATCCAGCCTGTTTCAGAGCGATAATAACACCGCATCGTTTCAAGAGATTGGAGAAGATCCAGGCGCTGAGTTCGGCTGTGTCCGGTTCACACAGGCAGAGATGTTGGACACGATCGGGGATGTTGTTCTGTCGCGCCGCGATATGGACACGTCATATCACTTGTCGGTCGTTCTGGATGACGCGGCTCAGGAGGTTACGCATGTGGTTCGCGGTCAGGATCTGTTCGAAGCCACACGTATCCACGTGCTGCTGCAGGCGTTGTTGAATTTGCCGACACCCATCTACCTGCATCACCGCCTGATACGCGATCAGGCCGGCAAACGGCTGGCCAAACGCGACGATGCGCGCGCCATTGCCAAGTTCCGCGACGAAGGGGCGACGCCCGAAGATATTCGGGCGATGGTGGGGCTTTGACCGATCAAGCCATAGGGGTCATGATTTCGACCTCGTCCCCGTCTCTGACCGCTGTGTAAAAGCACGACCGACGGTTGGTATGGCAGGCCGGGCCGGTCTGGCGCACAAGAACAAGCAGGCAATCCCGGTCACAATCCACGCGGAGATCAACCAATTCCTGCACATGGCCCGAGCTTTCGCCCTTGATCCAGAATGACTGGCGCGAGCGGGACCAATAGGTAACGCGTCTGGTTTCGAGCGTCTTTTCAATGGCGCTCTGGTTCATCCAGGCCATCATCAATACCTCGCCCGTATTTTCGTCCTGAGCGATGGCTGGAATCAGCCCAGCCTCGTTGAATTTCAAACTCGATGCATTGAACGCGACTGAAGAAGACATGACAAAAACCTTTTGCATCCCGGTGGATGGCCACTATGTATTGGGAACATTCAACGAGGGAAAGCCATGTCCGGCGAGAATGACCTGATAAAGCTATACTCTGGCCGAATTCTGGCCCTTGCTGCTGACATCCCACACCTATGCCGGCTTGATGATGCTGACGCTACGGTGAAAAAACGCTCGCCCCTATGCGGGTCGACCATCACGGTTGATGTCAAAGTTCAGGATGGCAGAATTTCAGAGTTCGGTCAGGACGTGAAAGCCTGCGCTTTGGGACAGGCCTCCGCTTCGGTTGTTGGCGGGGCAATCGTCGGAACAACGCGTGCTCAGGTCGAAAAGGCGCGCGAGCAACTATCCGCGATGCTGAAAAAGGATGGATCGGCACCCGAGGCCCCATTTGATGGGCTTGAGGTTTTGATGCCCGCACGGGAATATAAGAACCGTCATGCCTCGATCCTGCTGGTTCTTGATGCAACCGCAGAGGCATTTGAACAGGCGGAACGTGCAAATTGCGCCTAAACATGGTTTTGACGGGCGAAACGTTATAGCCTTTCGGAATAAACGAAGGGAATTCCAGTTTTGAACGGTTTACTTGAGCATTTTGTCACGCTTTGGGTTGTTATTGATCCGATTGGAACAATCCCGGTCTTCATCGCCGTTACTGCAGGGCTTGGGGCCGCTGCACGCCGCAAAATGGCGCTTGTGGCCTCGCTTATAAGCGCCGGGATTCTGTTGTTTTTCCTGGTCTTCGGGCAACTGCTAATCGAGGCGCTGGATATCGGCCTGAACTCTTTTCAAGTCGCTGGCGGCATTATCCTTTTCCTGTTCGCGCTGACCATGATTTTTGGCGAGCCCAAACAGGAAGTCGAGCAGCGCGCCGCCAAGGACGACATTAAAGACGAACTCCACAAACACAACCCAGCGATCTTTCCTCTTGCCGTCCCCTCGCTTGCCTCACCAGGTGCGATGCTGGCCATCGTCATCTTGACCGATAACAACAGGTACAGTGTTGCTGATCAGGGGATCACTGCTTTGGTCATGCTGTCGGTTGTTGCGATTGCCTTTGTCCTGATGTTGCTGGCCGAACCGATCATTCGGCTGATCGGCCATTCAGGCGCCGCCATCATCAGCCGTGTCATGGGGATGATCCTGGCATCGGTCGCAGTAAACTCGGTTCTGTCGGCGTTGTTGGAAATTATGAAAACCGGCCAGCTTTAAAAAAACCGCCGCTCCTTTCGGGCGGAAAGGGCGGCGGCAGGTAATGCGTTTCTCATGTGGGGTCCGGATATCCGCGCGGGGCCGAGGCATGGCCCTTCAAGGGTATTGGGACAGGCAGGTCACCCTTGATTGAAATGGGGATGACAAGCGCGGCGTGATCGGCACGAGATCGCAGGCAGAAAGGCTTAATACGTTCCGGGAAGATGAAGTGCGACCATAAGTATGACCACTAGTGCAACCGCACCTGCTGCGTCCTGCAACAGCGTCGACTGGGAACGACTTAGGGTGGTCTTGATCTGGGTCAGCATATGGGTTCCTCCGGTCAGGGTTTTAATCCTTTGTTGACCTTTTGTTCTCATATTTTGCTGTCTTGGTAAAGAACTTTTTGAGAACATTTGTGAACTAATGTTCCCACTTTCGCCTAACCAACTGATATCAAACGAATTGCCTGATCCTGTTTCATCAGCCACAAAAGAACACGAGCCGCCTTGCCCCTTTGCGTTTCAAGTTTAGCGTCCACGCCCAGCAGAGCCCTTGCGTCAGACTGCGCAACTGCCATCAAACCGGCCTGCCTTTCCAAATCGGCGATACGGAACTTTGGCAGACCTGACTGCGCGGTACCGATCAGATCGCCCGCTCCACGCATTTGCAGATCCGTCTCTGAGATTCTGAACCCGTCTTCTGTTTCGCGCAGAACTTCCAGCCTTTTGCGCCCCCCTTCGCCGAGGGGTGGCTGATACATCAGCAGACATGTCGATTCTGCCTCGCCTCGCCCAACACGACCGCGAAGCTGATGCAGCTGCGCCAGGCCAAAAATCTCGGCCCTTTCGATGACCATGATCGAGGCATTTGGAACATTCACGCCAACCTCGATTACCGTGGTCGCCACCAGAACTTTGGTTTGCCCCTGCTGAAATGCCTTCATCGCTGCGTCTTTGTCGGCGGGCGGCATTTGGCCGTGAACCAGCCCCACTATCCCGTCCCCCAAAATGGCACGCAGCCTTTTGAACCGTTCCTCGGCAGCGGTCAGATCCGATACTTCGGATTCATCGACAAGCGGGCAGACCCAATAGCATTGGCGGCCCTCAGCAATAGCTTTTTGCAGATGCGAGACAACTTCTTGAATCCGTTCAGTGCTCACAACCGCTGTTTTGACACGTTTTCGCCCCGGCGGCTTTTCATCAAGCACGGACACGTCCATGTCACCGTATTGAGTCAGGGCAAGACTGCGTGGAATAGGCGTTGCTGTCATGACCAAAACGTCCGCCCCCCTGCCTTTTTCCGACAGCTCCATGCGTTGACGGACCCCAAATCGGTGCTGTTCGTCGACGATTGCCAGCCGTAATTCCTGAAACGCGACATCGCTTTGAAATACGGCGTGAGTGCCCACCAGAATGTGAATATCCCCCCGTTGAAGCGCCAACAGCTTGGCACGCCGATCCGCCCCCTTGTCGCGACCGGTCAGGATTTCCAGAACCACGCCCGCCTCTTCGGCGAGGGGGCGCAACCCTTCCAGATGCTGCTGAGCGAGTATCTCGGTAGGGGCCATCATGACGCCCTGCCCGCCCGCCTCGACCGCGACCAGCAGTGCCATGAACGCAACCAGAGTCTTGCCGGACCCAACATCCCCCTGAAGCAATCTGTTCATGCGCGTATCCGAGGCCATATCCCCGGCGATCTCTTGAATAGCGCGCTGTTGGGCGTTGGTGGGCTTGTATGGCAGGTTCGACAACACACGGGATTGCAGCTTGCCCGTACCAGCGCTGGCGATCCCCTTGACCCTGCGCTCTCTTTGGCGGGCCAATGCCAAGGTCAGTTGATGCGCGAACAGCTCATCATAGGCCAAACGCTCATGCGCTGGAGAAAAAGACGCTACATCATCCGCACCCTGCGGATTATGCGCTGCATGTACAGCGCTCAGCCAGTCTGGCCAGTTCTCTTTTGCGACCTGCGCGGGATCAATCCATTCCGTCAATTCCGGCGAGAGTGCAACCGCGCTACGCGCCGCCTTGAAGGCAGTTTTCTGGGTCAGCCCCTGGGTCAAATGATAGACAGGTTCAAACTCAGGGATATCCTTCGCATCCGCTGGCGGCAGCATGTGATCCGGGTGGACCATCTGAGCGATCCCGTCGAACAGCTCTAACTTGCCAGAAATCACCCTGCGCGCGCCCTGAGGGAGCACTTTTTGCAAGTAATCGCCGCGGGCATGAAAGAACACCAACTGAAATTCAGTCTGGCTGTCTTCAACATGGACACGATACGCACCGCCCTTGTTTCTAGGGGGACGATGGATGCCAACGGTGACTTCTACGGTCAGCGTCGAGGGCAAATCGACGCCTTGAATGGTATCGCGCCTGCGCCGATCAATCACCGCATAAGGCAGCCCGAACAAGACGTCGCGCGGGGTCTCGACACCTGACTGCGCCAAGACCTGAGCCGTTTTCGGCCCCACGCCGTCAAGCGTTTCCAGCCGCGAAAACAGCGGGAACAGAGATTCGGGCCGACCACTCATTTGCCGTCGATCAGCTGCAACCAGCCATCTTCGTCGAGCGTCTCAATACCAAGTTCAGCCGCCTTTTTCGCCTTTGATCCAGCACCCGGTCCTGCAACCAAAAGATCGGTTTTATTGCTGACCGATCCCGACACTTTGGCGCCCAATGCCTCGGCACGAGCCTTGGCCTCGGCGCGGGTCATCTTTTCAAGCGATCCCGTAAAAACCACGGTCTTTCCCGCAACGGGGCTACCCGAGGTATCGGGCCGTTTCGCGTCTTGGACATCAAGCTGAGCCACAAGATCGTCGATGCTCTGCCGTTCGGCAGGTTGGGCGAAGGCTGAAACCAATGCGCGGGCCATAACCTCACCAACACCGTCAACGTTCAGCAGCTCATCCCATTCTGACCCGGTCTGACTATGCGCTATGGTAACCGCTTTTTCCAGCTCATCCCATGATCCGTAATGCGTTGCGATTAGGTTCGACGCTGCCTCGCCGACATGTCGAATGCCCAGTGCAAACAGCAACCGACCCAGTGGAATAACTCGTTTTTCATCAATCGCTTGCCACAGATTGGTGGCGCTCTGCGCCCCCCATCCCTTGCGATTAGCCAGCCTGTTCAGGTTCGCACTATCTCGTTGTTTCAGAGTAAAAATATCAGCCGGGGTCCGAACTGGCAGATCGGGATCGTCATAGAACATCTCAATCTGCTTTGCTCCAAACCCTTCGATGTCAAACGCCTTGCGTGAGACGAAATGCTTCAATTTCTCAACGGCTTGCGCAGGGCAGATAACACCGCCGGTACAGCGACGGACCGCGTCACCTTCCTCGCGGATCGCATCGCTGTGACATTCGGGGCATTTTTCCGGGAAGATGAACTTTTCGGCATCATCCGGGCGTTTCGAAATGTCTACATCGGCAACCTTCGGGATCACATCGCCGGCGCGATAAACCTGAACCCAGTCGCCGATCCGAATGTCTTTGCCTTCGCGTATCTCGCCGCCTTTTGCGTCTTTACCAGAAATGTAATCTTCGTTGTGCAACGTTGCGTTCGACACGACCACACCGCCGACAGTAACCGGGTGCAGCCTGGCCACCGGGCTCAGCGCGCCGGTGCGGCCAACCTGAATGTCGATCGTTTCAAGACGGGTCCAGGCAAGCTCGGCCGGAAATTTATGCGCAATTGCCCAACGTGGTGTGCTGGATCGGAACCCAAGCCGTGATTGCAGCGCAAGATCGTTTACCTTGTAGACCACACCATCAATGTCATATCCAAGCGTCGCGCGCTGCAGCTCGATGCTGCGATAGTGATCCAGAATCTGCTTTGTATCCGCGCATAAACGGGTTAGCGGGTTGGTTGAAAATCCGAATTCCTTCAGGCGCTGTATGGCTTCGTATTGGGTGCTTGCCAGAGGCTCAGACAGCTCCCCCCAGGCATAAGCAAAAAACTTGAGGGGACGAGAACGGGTAATTGCGGAATCCAACTGACGAAGGGATCCGGCGGCGGCATTTCGCGGGTTGGCGAAGGTTTTTTCGCCTTTCTTGGACTGGCTCTCATTTAGACGATCAAAGTCGTCGTGAGACATATAGACCTCGCCGCGAACCTCAAGGATGTCTGGTGCGCCGGTGATTACCTGTGGAATATCCGATATGGTTAGCGCATTTGCGGTAACATTTTCCCCGACTTCTCCGTCTCCCCGCGTGGCCGCCTGGACAAGCCTACCCCTCTCATACCGAAGCGAAAGGGAGAGACCGTCGATCTTGGGCTCAGCCGTATAGCTCAAACTCGTCTCGTCATCCAACCCTAGGTATTTTCGGACGGACCGATCGAAATCAGAGACGTCTTCGTCTTGAAAAGCGTTGCCCAAAGACAGCATGCGTACGGCATGTGAAATCTTGGAGAACCCATCGGCGGGGCGGGCACCAACGATATCCGATGGGCTGTCAGATCGCTTGAGTTGCGGAAATCGCGACTCGATTTCTGAGTTTCTGAGTTTCAGCGCATCATAGTCGGCATCAGAAATCTCGGGGGCGTCTTTCTGGTGATACAATGCGTTCGCATGATGTAAAAGCCCAGCCAGCCGCGCCAGTTCATTGCGTGCCTGATCTTCCGTCAGGTCTGATACAGAAATGGAATTGCTCATGCCCTCGCCCCGTCAAATGTTCTTGGAGTTCAGTGATAGGGCGAGGGCATGGCTAGGTCCAGACGTGCTGTTCAGTGAGCGAGGGTGTCGCCCCGGACCCTTGGCGACGTAAAACTTGCGCGCCTAGGCGCCAACCGCAATGCGAGGTTCGTCGACGCTGTTTTTCTGAGGATCGCGCAACACATATCCCCTGCCCCAGACGGTCTCGATATAATTTGCGCCGTCGGTGGCATTGCTAAGTTTTTTGCGCAATTTGCAGATAAAGACGTCAATGATCTTCAATTCGGGCTCATCCATTCCCCCATAGAGATGGTTAAGGAACATCTCTTTAGTCAGGGTTGTTCCCTTTCGAAGGCTCAGAAGTTCGAGCATTTGATATTCTTTGCCGGTCAGGTGAACCGCCTTGCCTTCCACTTCGACGGTTTTCGCATCCAGATTCACTGCAACGCGCCCGGTGTGGATTATGGATTGAGAATGCCCTTTTGAGCGGCGAATAATGGCGTGGATACGTGCAACCAATTCTTCTCTATGGAACGGTTTGGTCAGATAATCGTCAGCACCAAATCCGAAGCCTTTAATTTTACTTTCTGTATCGTCGGCCCCCGACAGGATCAGGATCGGCGTTTCCACCCGCGCAACCCGCAACTGGCGCAGCACTTCATGCCCGTTCATATCCGGAAGGTTGAGATCAAGCAGGATCAGGTCGTAATCGTAAAGTTTTGCGAGGTCGATCCCTTCTTCGCCTAAATCTGTCGCATATACGTTCAGATTGGCATGTGTCAGCATCAGTTCGATGCTTTTGGACGTGGTTGGATCATCCTCGACAAGAAGTATACGCATTTACTGCTCCAATTCAGCTCAATTTACCGATTAAAATCGAGCCTGCTCAAAAATGGTTAATCTGACGTTACCGTTGAATCATTTATTCACACTCTCCTTTAGGTTGTCGATATTTTTTTATCGTGGTGACCTTTAATGCGTCCGTTCCGTGTTCTGCGACCGCAGAAACCCAGGAATTAAATTCTTCATCGCTGAGGCCATATTGGTTTTTGGCTTCCGAAAGCGTGATCAATCCGTAAAGAACGCCACGGACTACAATCGCTTTACGGGATGCCACCCAGCGGGTTGTCTCTTTTGGCGGCAGATCAGCCCGGGATAAAACCGTTCCATCCGGCAGGGTTACCGACCTGGGCCCCTCTACTTTGTGCAAATACATCTTTCGGTCCTCTTCGTGCTGCGACAAAGCTGACACCATGCTACTTAATGTGTTGTGAAACCGCCCCTTGAGAGTATCTAGAATTTTCCTATATTCTGCCGGTCTTTCTTAACCCGTACTGGAACCGTCATGGCCCTCGACACCGAGACACCGCTGAACTCACTTGGATTTGCCAAGCCCCCGTGTGAAACGCGGGTGGTTGTTGCCATGTCCGGAGGTGTGGACAGCTCGGTCGTTGCCGCGCATTTGGCGGAACAGGGGTATGACGTCATCGGCGTCACCCTGCAGCTGTATGACCACGGTGCTGCGTTGGCCAAAAAGGGGGCCTGCTGTGCCGGTATCGACATTCATGATGCGCGCCGCGTGGCCGAGGAACGCGGGTTTCCGCATTACGTTCTGGATTATGAGAACATCTTCAAGGACGCCGTGATCGACGAATTCGCCGACAGCTATCTGGCCGGTGCGACGCCGGTTCCCTGCATTCGCTGTAACGAACGGGTGAAATTCAAGGACCTGCTGGAAACCGCCAAGGATCTTGAGGCTGATTGCATGGCCACCGGCCACTATATTCAGCGCAAGACAGGCCCCAACGGGCCGGAATTGCACAGCGCCGAGGATGCCAACCGCGATCAATCCTATTTCCTGTTCTCGACGACACCGGAACAGCTGGATTTCCTGCGCTTTCCGCTGGGCCACCTGCCCTCCAAGGACGCAACGCGCGAAATGGCTGCGCAATATGGGCTGGCTGTTGCCGACAAGCCCGACAGTCAAGACATCTGTTTCGTGCCCAACGGCAACTATGCCAGCGTAATCGAAAAGCTGCGCCCCGGCGCGGCGGAACCGGGTGAGATCGTTCATGCGGATGGTCGTGTGCTGGCCCAGCATAACGGGGTGATCCACTATACCATTGGTCAGCGCCGCGGGCTTGGTATCGGAGGCCTCAGCGATCCGCTTTACGTGGTGAAGCTGGATGTCGACAAGAAACAGGTTGTGGTTGGCCCCAAAGAGATGTTGGCCACCCGCACCATTCCGGTGCGTGAGATCAACTGGCTGGGTGATGAGCCGTTTACGTCACGCGATGAATGGCACGTCCTGGTCAAGGTTCGCTCGACCCGCCCCCCGCGTGAGGCCATCATCCGCCCGCTTTCGGACACCACGGCAGAGGTCGAGTTGCTGACCCCAGAAGAAGGTGTGTCGCCCGGTCAGGCCTGTGTTTTCTATGCGTCCGAAGGCAGCCGCATCTTTGGCGGCGGCTGGATTTGGCGCGGATATTAAACTGCGTCAGTCCACGAGTTGCTGAGAATATAAAGGCCAGCGCAGATCATCACGTAAGGAACAAGCATCTCAAGCTTGCGCGCGATGCGACCACTGATGAGCGGAGATTTGGCGCCCAGCAGCGCCAGCGTGGCCAATCCTACCACGGCAAGCCCTGCGCCGAAGGCTCCGGCGATCCGAAAGCCTGGCGTTGAATCCGCCAATAACGGCGCCAGAACGGCCAAAGTGTCCATCGACAGGCTGGTAAACAGTAAGGTTGTCACCAAAATTGATGCTCCGGCTTCGAGATGCGCAGGAGTGTCGACGCCCTGCCCGCGCCATTGGCGGATGGCGGCCAGACAGCCCAGTGTCAGCGGGATCATCCCCAGATACCCAGCCCAGCCCGGTATTACGCCCTCGATCCCCATGGCGAACAGCAAGGACGCCGAAATCACCAAGCCCTGTGCGAACAGAAAGCCAAAGACGGCCCGTTTATCCCCTGACACCAAGATCAGCGCCACCAAGGCGGCAAGATTATCCAGATTGGTCAGTATCAATGCCAGAAAGGCCGAAAAACCAAAGAGGATGAACTCGGCCATCAGGACGGCATTCTGGCCAACACGGCCTTTGCAGCTCTGAAACCAGGGGCGTCGCCGCCACGGCCCAGGCGCTCCATTGTCAGATCCATCGCGCTGCGCTGCGCGTCAGGTTTCAGGGCGACCTCTCGTAGCGCTACGGCAATCTTGTCCGGCAGGCAGTCATCCAGCAGGCATTCCGGGATGGAACGCGTTTCCGAGACAAGATTGACCAATGTAACCGTGTCCAGATTGACCATACGTACTGCCAGTTTCTGGGTCAGCCAGCTGAGGCGGTAGGCAATCACCATGGGTGTTGCCTGGGCTGCAAGTTCAAGCGACACGGTACCCGATGCCGCCAGAGCAAGGTCCGCTGCGGCAAAGGCTGCGCGTTTCTGCTGAACCGCCTCTTCGGTCGGAACATTGCGCGGGTCGATCACGACGGGATTGCCTGGCCATGTCTGCAGATGTTCGGTTACGGCCTCGACCATATGCGCAACCGCCGGAACAATAACCCGCGTACCCGGCCGGTCGGCTAGGAACTGCCCCAAGGCCTGACCGAATACAGGGGCCAGACGGTCAACCTCACCCTTGCGCGACCCCGGCAAGGCAAGAACCAGCGGAGCATCCCCAAGATCATAGGCGGCGCGAAACTCTTGGATATCGCGATCAGACGCGATGGGTTCGCTTGCAACCGGATGGCCAACAAAATCACATTCCATCCCGGCGCGTTCCATATAGGGCGGCTCAAACGGAAGCAACGCCAGCACATGGTCGATGACCTTGGCCATCTTATCCGCACGCCCCGGTCGCCAGGCCCAAACGCTGGGGGCCACATAGTGGACGGTTCGAGTATCGCTTGCTGCTTTGACCAACTTGGCAACGCGCAACGAGAAGTCCGGACTGTCGATGGTGATCAATACGTCAGGTTTGGTGTCCAGAACGGCCTGCGCTGTCTCAGATATCCGGCGCTTGAGGTGAAAGAATTTTGGCAATACCTCGATCAAGCCCATCACTGACAATTCGGACATCGGAAAGCGGCTGTTCAGACCCTGGGCCTGCATCAATGGTCCGCCGACCCCGTCGAATGTAACATCTGGGACAAGGGCACGTAGCCCTTCCATCAACGCGCCGCCCAATCGATCGCCCGAAGGTTCGCCGGCGACCAGAAACACCCGCATCAGTTGGTTCGCTCACGCACATAAAGGAACAAACCCAGGCGATCGCACTCAGCAATTACACGTTGTCGCTGCAATACAAGCACCCCGCCCTTTTCGATCACGATCCCGGACAAACCAGCTGCGACGGCGCTGGAAATGGTTTCAGGTCCAATAGCTGGCAGATCCGCGCGAAAGTCCTGATCAGGCTTTGGACCCTTGAAAAGCACCCCACCCCCCGCATCGGGCCGTTGAGTCAGAGACTCGAGCATCCATGCGGTGCCAAAAATTCCTTCGATCGCCAAAGCCTGCCCTTTGGAAACTGCACAGGCCTGGCCGATATCAGCTGCCCCCATGGCACGCAGGATACTGGATGCCCGATCCGCATCTGCGCGATCCGCGTCTGAGGGCTGTGCTTCTGTCAAACAACCAAGCGGAGGCAGCAGTTCAGGCGCAATCTCATGCGCGGCACGGACATTCAGGCCTGAGTTTTCGAATATCCCAATGACAGCCCGTAATGCGCCGTCATCGCCGGATTGAATCGCCTGCACCAGAATAGGCACCAACGGCATCGTCGCGGCATCAATGCGCGACGGGTCAACGGCGGGACGTTTAACCGCTCCGGCCATACAGATTTCAGTTACGCCACGGGTTTTGAGATCCGCGATGAATGATCCAAGCTGTTCCAGCGGGAAAACGATGTCAGCAGACAGAGTATCCGGGGCAAAGCCTTCCATCGCGCAGATCAAGGGCCGTTCAGCCAGACAGGAAACCACTTCGTCCGGCAACACACCTGTTCCCGCGATCAGTGCCAACATGATGTTACTTCCTCGGTGTCAGAAAGGACCGATCCGAATCGCCGGTTACGAAATTGACGATTTCGCGGACATATTCGCTTTCGGCATCTTCACCCAAGCGCTTGGCGCGGTCCATAAAAGTTCCGTCACCATCGGACAATTCGCGAAACGCTGCGCGTAAAGCTGAAATATCAGCTCGTGCGACACCACGCCGTTTGAGGCCAACAAGATTCAGGCCGTCCAGCTCGCCGCGAGGCGCTTGAACAAGCCCATAGGGAATCACGTCGTTGGGCACCATCGTCAGCGCGCCGATAATCGCCCCTCGGCCCACACGAACCCATTGATGCAAACCCGAAATCCCACCGACGATAACATCGTCTTCGATAATGCAATGTCCCGCCGCACCAGAATGGTTCACCATGATCACGCGATTCCCAATCTGAACGTCGTGAGCCACGTGAACACCAGCCATCAGCAAACAGTCATCGCCAATCCGGGTTACACCGCCACCGCCGTCTGTTCCAGAATTCACTGTTACATGTTCACGGATACGGTTTCGTTTGCCAATTTCCAACCGCGTATCTTCACCGCCGAACTTAAGGTCTTGCGGGATTTCACCGATGACCGAAAAATTGAAGATTATGGTGTCTTCATCCACCTCGGTGTCACCGGTAACAACAACATGCGACTTCAGTTCTACCCGGTCTTTCAACCGCACCCTTGAACCAACAAAACAAAAAGGGCCGATGACACAGCCCTCTCCGATCTGAGCACCGTCTTCGATGATTGCGCTAGGGTGAATGCCACTCATGTTGTCTTTTCCATGTCCCAATCAACATAGGCTGAGAACTCAGCTTCGGCTGCGACCTCTCCATCAACCGTGGCCCTGCCAGAGAACTTGAAAATCTTGCCACCCTTCTTGCCGCGCACAGTTTCAACATGCATCTCGAGCACGTCACCGGGCACGACTTTGCGGCGGAACTTGCACTTGTCGATATTCATGAAATAGATCAACAAGTCGCTGTCGATGACATCCATCCCAACGCCAAGCATAACACCTGCGGTCTGCGCCATTGCTTCAACAATGGTCACACCAGGCATGATCGGCGTACCAGGAAAATG
The DNA here is from genome assembly GCF_059611885.1 of Ruegeria sp. CDSA193. NCBI lineage: Bacteria > Pseudomonadati > Pseudomonadota > Alphaproteobacteria > Rhodobacterales > Roseobacteraceae > Ruegeria > Ruegeria sp. CDSA193. Next base: position 175,082 of record NZ_JBXWPN010000001.1, read on the forward strand.
GCCCTGGAAATGCGGCTCGTTCATAGTGACGTTCTTGATGCCGACCGCTGACTGATAGCCTGAAATCTCGACCACCTTGTCGACCAGCAGAAACGGATAGCGGTGCGGCAATATCCGTTGAATCAGCTGAATGTCGGCGCTTTTGGTGTCCGTGCTCATAGTTCTGATATCCTGTTCTGGATTTCTCTTTTCAATGTGGTTAGCAACACCGCGACCCGAGGGCAAGCAAACCTATTCGCCTGTACCTTCGTCAAGTGTTGTTCCATCACCAATGGCTGTATCAATTCGGGTGATGGCGGCATCTGTCACATCGGACAGATCCGAACTGAGAAACACGCTGGAGCGTTGAATAATGACCGAGGCGCCAGATTCGCGCAAAAGATCGATCAAAACTGGGCGGGCGAGTTCAAAAAACATCTGTTGTGCATCTTCACTGCGACGCGCAAGGGCATCAAGCTTGGCGCGCTGCCCTTCTCGGTGGTTCTGAACCTTTCTGTCGAACGCCTCTGCGAGGGGACGAAATTCTTTAGCAGACAGAGAGGCGCGCTTTTCGGTGAGGTCCTTCTCCTCCGCGCTGAGCTCTGCAACGATCCGCTCGTTCTCAGCAGCCAACAGAGCCCCTTCTGCTTCGATCTCACTGAGAATGCGACGTCCAAACGCCGAGTCAGAAAACAGCCGTTCGCTGGAGATTGTCAGGACGCTGGCTTGTGTTACGCCAAGCTGCTGTCCGGTAACCGGTCCTGCCAGGGTTAAGGTCAGAAAAAGACACAGGGCCCGAATGGGGCCCTGCATATAGGTTTGAAGACTACCTCGCATCCGAGATCAGAACCTCGCCTGAATGGTCAGGTCGAAATTCTGTTCCTTGTCAAAGTCCTCTTTCTTGAGCGCTTGCGAAAAGTTAAAGCGCAGCGGGCCAAACGGTGTTTCCCATAGGACTGCAACACCCAGAACATGACGGATAGACCCATCCGCACCGACAATGTTGGCACCCGAAGTGTTTACATCGTCGATATTGTACAGGTTACCGAAATCATAGAACACGCCTCCACGCAGGCCCAATTCTTCGGGCAAGCCCAGAGGAAAGTCCGATTCCAGACGCGCGACCCAATAGTAATTCCCGCCGATAGCGTCATCCTGACCATTTGACAGATCCCGTGGCCCCAAACCCGCTGGCTCGAACCCGCGGAATTTATTGGGGCCCAACACAAAGCGATCCAACGTCCGGCTGAAATCGTTGCCAGTCCAGTGCATTGCACCCATTTCAAGCGATGCACGAAGAACGACTTCTTCACTCAGAACGCGTGTTTGGGCAATCCCGCGTGCGCTGGTTTTGTAGAACTTGTTGTCTCCACCCAGTCCAGCGGCATCCAGGCCAACCTCAAACAGAACACCGGCATTGGGGTTAAGCCCACCAAGGCGGCTGTCATATACATAGGACACACCCAGAGAACTGGTCGTGCGTTCACCCTGATCAATCTCAGAGGCGATGACCGCGCCGTTTGCCTCGTTGTCCTGCTGCTTCATCTCGCTGTTTTCCCAGGCATAGCGTACGCGCAACGAAGACAGCTCTCCGATCGCATAGCTCAACTGAGGGTTAAAGAACACACGCTCGGTGTTATAGCTGGCAAAACTGGAGTCGGTCGACGCCAAACCCAGACCAAGATCAAAGCGAAGCTTGCGGCCCAAAAGATAGGGTTCGGTGAAATTCAGGGAGTACTCTTCTGAATCCTGTGCGGTCGAAATCGTAACCCCGACGGTCTGTCCACGGCCTAGAAAGTTTGACTCACTTAGGCCGATCGCAATGCCGAAACCGTCAGAGATCGAGTAGCTACCACCGAGGCTGAGCGAGCCTGTTGGCTGTTCTTCGACGTCGACATCCACGATCACTTGGCTGGGCGTCGAACCCTCGCGCGGTTCAACGTCAGCGACAGCGAAATAGCCCAATGCCCGGATACGTTCAGCCGCCTGCCGAATTTCTCGCGGGTTGAACGGGTCACCCTCGACGGTGTCGAATTGACGACGGATCACGCGGTCAAGCGTTGTGGTGTTGCCCTCGATGTCGATACGCTCGACAAAGATACGCGGTCCTTTGGTCAGAACGAATTCAACATCCAGCGTCAAATCACGTGCATTGCGCGTGACGCGCGGCTCAACCCGCAGAAAGTCCACCCCTTGCCGAATGCCCAAACGCTCTTGCCTGGCGATAGAGTTTTCGACCAGTGAAGGAGAATAGGTGACACCCGGCTTGACCTTGAGTGCGGCCTGATATTCGGCCGCATCCACACCGGGTATTTCGCTTACGGTGGTGATCTTGCCGAATGAGAATTTCTGACCTTCGGTTACATTCATCACCAGGAAAAACGCGTCGCGCTCACGTGTGAATTCAACATTGGCGCTGTTGACGCGGAAATCGACATAGCCACGCGATAAGTAGAAATCACGGATGACTTGTTTGTCGAACTCGATCCGGTCAGCGATAAAAGTATCGCCCCGCAGGAATGTACGCAGGAAATTGGCTTGCTTGGTTTCAAGCACACGGCGCAGACGCCGGTCGGAATAGGCCCGGTTGCCAACAAAGCTTACGCGCTCAACCTCGATCGTCGTACCTTCGGAGATTTCAAAAACGAGGTCTACCCGATTGTCGCTGCGGCGGATGATTCTGGGGATGACGGTTGCTGCAACACGTCCTTGAGCCAAATAGATTTCGGCAATCATGTCTGCGTCAGCTTCAGCGACCTGAGGTGTAAAGACCCGGCGGGGCTGAGACGAAACGGCATTGAGCAACAGCTCATCCTTAAGCCTCTTGTTACCCTCGATGCTGATCTGGTTGATCGTAGGATATTCCTGAACTTTGATGACCAAAGTGCTGCCACGAGGGGTCAAATCGACTGTTTCAAAAACACCACTGTCAAGCAGCCGTTGGAAGGCATCGTTGAGTTGTCCTGCTGTCACCGTCTGCCCAGGTTCGATTCCCGAACGTGCGATGATTGTCGATGTCTCGATGCGCCTGTTCCCCTCAACTTCGAACGAGTTGATGGTGTAGCTTTGCGCCTGAGCAGCCTGCGGCAGTGACAGCAAACTAACTGTGGCAAATAAGAAAAAGAATGTTAGGGCCTGCCACAAAATCTTGTTTACCGGCTTTTGCCCCCCGCAGGATGTGCCTGCGCCTCGCCTGTCGGTCATATTTTTCTCTACCCAGAATTTTAAGACTTTAAAGCTGAGTAACGGGATTGTCTGGCCTTGTCAAAAGCCGAAAAACAGAAAGCGGCCCATTGGGCCGCTGTTCAGCAAATAAAAAGAAAGGAACAGAATCACATGGTGATCAGATAAGCGCATCCACCCATAGCCAACGCAGTCGCGCCGAAAAACAAGATCGAGTCCCAGTTCAGCGCAAGCAGGAAGCTAAAGCTGCGATATGATTTTTTGATAGCATTCGCCATGATCGCCTCTGACAGACAAAATTATGAAACGAACACATCCTATGAGGGAATTGGGGCGGAATTGCGACTAGATTGTGCAAGCTCCGCCCAAATCAACAGAATAGGTCATTTGAGACGGAAAACAGCATCAGAGCCAGAATGATTGACACTCCGATGCCCATCAAAATCCGCAGCGCTTTGTCGCTGGGTGGTTTCCCCGAGATGGCCTCATATGCGTAAAATACCAAGTGTCCTCCATCCAAAGCCGGAATCGGAAACAGGTTCAGCAAACCGACAGCAGTTGACAGAACGGCGATAAAGAAGATGAAGTTCTGCGCTCCCTGGCTGGCCATCGCACCCGAGGTTTCGGCGATTCCGATCGGGCCGGACATGTTGCAGGTGCTGATCGCTCCGGTCACCATGTGCCAGATACCTGAAAGAGACCCGTCAATAATTCGCAATGTTTGTCGCACACCGCCGCCAAGAGATGTCAGGATGCCCGCCCTTTCGGTTGCAGGTTCTAGCATCATGCCGCCGACGATCCCGATCCTCCAATGCGTTACAAAACCACCATCAGACTGCGGCTCATCCGTGCGGCGTGGAGCCAGGGCAAACTCCAGTTCCGCTCCGTCACGCCAGACATTCAACAGCAGTGGCCGCCCATCAGAGCTTTCCACATGGTCCTTGAGCTGTTCAAAGGCATAAACCGGGTCGCCATTAACCGCTGTTATGACATCCCCCTGTGCCAAGCTGATATCCATTGCTGCGCTGCGCGGAACAACCTGTTGAATCAGGGGGGGGAACAGCCAAGGTGCGGAAACGTCCAATGTGTCACCGTCACGAAGAACTGTGTAATCAAGTACGGGGTCAACGGGCAAAGAGTCTACGAACTCGCTCCACGATCCTTCTTGCTCGAAATCTGGCAGGTCAATACCTGCAATCGCGTGGATTTCATCACCTTCACGCAGCTCTTGCACTGTCCCCGGCAGAGGATGCAGAGACCCAACGGTCAGAGGGTCTCTGGTTGCGCCTTGCGTAAAGAAAATTAGGGCAAAGACCAGTATCGACATTGCGAAATTAAAGATTGGCCCTGCCGCAACAGTTGCCGTCCTGGCCCAAAGTGGCGCGCCATGCATTGTGCGGCGCAGCTCCTCCGGGCTTTGCTCAGAAATTTCAGACATAGCCGCTTCGTCTTTGCCGGATGCTGCATTGGCGTCACCCAAAAACTTGACATACCCGCCGAATGGAAGCGCTGCGATCTGCCAGCGCGTTCCTCTTTTGTCGATACGGCTCCAGAGTACGGGACCGAAACCGATTGAGAACACTTCGGCGTAGATGCCGGACCAACGGCCAACGATGTAATGCCCGTATTCATGTACGGCTACGATGGCGGATAACGCGATCACAAAGGCGAATATGGTGTAAATCAAATTGCCGAATTGTGGGATCAGTGAGAGTACGTCCAATTTATTTTCCTGCTCGTTGCGCAACGGCGTTATCGACCCATATACGTGCCAGATGGTCGGTTTGCAGCACGTTATCAAGGGTCATTGGGGCGTCAATATGGTTGTCTTGTGCATCGAAACGATCCAAGACGGCGGCCACGATGTCTGCCATATCAAGGAAACCAATGCGACCTGCAATGAAATGGTCGAGTGCACATTCTTTGGCTCCGTTGAAAACCGCTCCGGACAGCCCGCCCCGCTCCATGACGTCGCGCGCTAACCGCAAAGCCGGATATCGGTTTTCGTCTGGTTCCTGAAATCGCAACTGTCCCAGCTTTGCAAGGTTCAGCCTTTCGACCGGAAGGGTCTGACGTTTTGGCCAATTCAGGGCATATCCGATCGCGTGGCGCATATCTGGCGCGCCCATATGGGCCATAACCGCGCCATCGTTAAACCCGACCATCGCATGAACGATGGATTCCGGATGCACAATCACTTCGATCATATCCGGGGATATTCCGAAGAATTCGCGTGTTTCGATCACCTCGAGCGCCTTGTTAAACATCGAAGCGCTATCAATCGTGATCCGCTGCCCCATATTCCAGTTCGGGTGGCTCGAGGCCTGCTCAACCGTGGCTGAGGCCAATTTGCTCAGTGGCCAATCCCGGAAGGCGCCGCCGCTGGCAGTGATGATGATACGCTCGACCGATGCCATATCTTCACCGACCAGAGCCTGAAAAACGGCAGAATGTTCGCTGTCCACCGGTAGCAATCGGGCATTGTGCTTTCGGGCAGTATCCAGAACCAAAGAACCCGCGCAGACAAGCGTTTCTTTATTCGCCAAAGCCAGCGTCGCGCCCTGTTCAAGCGCCGTCAGCCCTGGTTGCAACCCCGCAGCCCCAACGATGGCAGACATGACCCAGTCAGCCGGTCGCGCCGCAGCTTCGGCCAGAGCATTCGCGCCGGCGGCGACCTCGACATCAGAACCGGCCAAGGCCGCTCGCAGGTCCTCAAGCCGGTCTGGGTGGGCTGTAATCGCGATATCCGCCTTCAAACGTTTGGCGTCACGCGCAAGTTGTTCGATATTGGCTCCACCGGTCAGGGCGACAACATCATACGCTGATGGATTTCGGTCAATCAGATCTATCGTGTTTTGCCCGATAGAACCCGTCGCGCCAAAAACAGAGATTTTGCGCATCACATGGCTCCGGGGGAATAAATCAACCCCACAAGCAGAACGAACAGAGCGGCCCCCATCATCCCATCGAATCGATCAAGGAAGCCGCCATGGCCGGGAATCAGGTTCGAACTGTCCTTGACGCCGAATTTTCGTTTGGCCGCGCTTTCGACAATATCGCCGGCCTGGCTGGCCATTGACGCCAGAACCGAGATCACGATGAACCAAGTTCCGAAGCCGCCGTAAGCCGCAAAGGCTAAGCCAACAATGGCAGCCGCTACCCAGCCTCCTGCTGTTCCCGACCACGTCTTTTTCGGGCTGAATCGTGGCCAGAATTTTGGTCCACCCAATGCCTTTCCGACAAAATATCCGGCGACATCCGTGGCGACGACGACCGATATCAGCCAGACCATCCAGACAAATCCCATATTCGTCCGGATTGAGATAAAGCCCAGCCCCGCGGCCGCGATCCACAGCGCGAAGAGAGTATAGATACCCCGGTACCGGCTGACCTGCCCTGCCCCGACCAGTGCCGGAGCAAGCAAGAAGGGAAGTTTGTAGAGTGCCGGAAGATGGTAACTCAGCACCACCGCAAAACCGGTCAATATGGCAAGCTGGATCGCAACAGCTTTCCTGCCCGGGTCGATCATACGGACCAGTTCCCAGGTCATCAGCCCGCAAGCAATGGAAATGAAGGCTTCGAACCACAGACCGCCCAGCCAGACCTCGACAGCGCCAACGGCAACAAGGACTCCCGCCGACAATACGCGGGCAGTCAGGTCGGACCAGCGCCCGTCACTCATGCCGGTACAGCTCCGAACCGTCGGTCGCGGCTGCCATAGCTCCGGCACAGGCGCTCAAGCTCTGCCGCAGTGAAGTCTGGCCAGAGCGTGTCGATGAATTCGTATTCCGAATAGGCGGATTGCCATAACAGAAAATTGGAAATACGCGCCTCGCCGCTGGTTCGGATCACCAGATCAGGATCGGGAAGAACATGTGTGTCCAGATATTTCGGCAGCGTTTCTTCGTCTACATCATCAGGATGTAAGCGCCCGTCAGCGACATCCTGGGCCAGACGTTTGGTAGCCCGCGCGACTTCATCCCGACCGCCATAGTTCAACGCAATGGTAAGGTGAACCAAATCATTTCCCTCGGTCTCGGCCTCAAGCGTATCCATCAATTCGATCAGTTTGGCATCCAACCTGACCCTGTCACCGATGAAACGCACCCGAACACCCGAGTCTCGGAGCGTCCGGGTTTCCTTGATAATATAGCGCCGAAACAAGCTCATCAGACCGGCAACTTCGACCTGAGTGCGTTTCCAGTTCTCGGTCGAAAACGCAAAAACAGTCAGATATTTAATACCAAGCCTCGGGCAGGCCGCGACCACATCGCGCACACGTCTTGCCCCGGCGTGGTGGCCAAACAGACGAGGTCGCCCGCGGGCCTGCGCCCAGCGACCATTACCATCCATGATGATCGCGACATGCTGGGGCCCTCTTTCGGGCATGGTATGCGAGGAAGAGGGCATCACCCGGTCTCAGACCTGCATGATTTCTGCCTGCTTGGTCTCAAGCGCGGCATCTACTACCTTGATCATCTGATCGGTTAGATCCTGCACTTCGCTTTCCCAAAACTTCTGGTCATCTTCGGACATACCGTCGGCCTTGGCCTTCTTGATCTGATCCATCCCGTCGCGGCGCACATTCCGGATCGAGACCCGTGCGTGTTCGGCATATTGCCCGGCGACTTTGCCCAACTCGCGACGGCGTTCTTCGTTCAGTTCCGGGATCGGTAGCATGATGATCGTTCCGTTGAGCTGAGGGTTGATGCCCAGCCCACTTTCACGGATCGCTTTTTCCACTTTGCCAACCAGCCCTTTATCCCAGACATTGACCGTTACCATACGCGGCTCGGGCACATTGACCGTTCCCACCTGGTTGATCGGCGTCATCGAACCATAGGCATCGACCATCACCGGCTCGAGCATCGAGGCCGAGGCGCGCCCGGTGCGCAGCGATGCAAATTCGGTTCTGAGGTTTGACATTGCGCCGTCCATGCGGCGCTTCAGGTCGTCTGTGTCCAGTTCGAAATCGTCAGACATTCTGCTCACTCCCCGTCTTCAGGTACTGTTTGCATGGCTCATAAGCCATTCAATTTGGGATGTATAGCAATGATGATCCGTATTTACGCCATTGACCAGAGGTGTTTGCCGGATTTTCCCGAACCTGCAGCCACAAAATTAACCGACCGCAAATCAAAGCGGTCGGTCAGACATATTCATTCCGGATCAGGTGTTTACGTCTACGACAACACGACCTTTAACCTGACCTTGCAGGATATCCGCCCCTAATTGGGGCAGATCGCTCAGCTTTGCGGGGTGGATCATCGCCTCAAGCTTGTCCATCGGAAGGTCGGTTGCTATCCGCTGCCAGGCCCGCAGCCGATTTTCATAAGGCTGCATCACGCTGTCGATCCCCAACAGGTTCACACCGCGTAAAAGGAACGGGATAACAGTTGCCGGAAGGCCCGCGCCGCCAGCCAACCCCACGGCCGAGACCGAAGCGCCGTATTTCATCTGCCCCAGAACGCGTGCCAGCATTGCGCCACCGACCGCGTCCACACAGCCAGACCATGCCTCGCTTTCCAGGGGGCGCTTAGTTGTCTCGTTCAACTCTTCGCGTGGCACAATGGTCGTGGCGCCCAAAGACTTCAGGTAATCGCTGGTTTCCGGTCGTCCGGTGACGGCTGCCACTTCGTATCCCAAATTGGCAAGAATCGCCGTCGCGACCGAACCAACACCACCTGCTGCCCCTGTAACCAAAACCGGACCCTGCCCCGGTTTCAGCCCATGATCCTCAAGTGCCATAACCGCCAGCATCGCGGTGAAACCAGCGGTTCCGACGGCCATCGCCTGGCGGGCCTCCAACCCATCGGGCAGCGGAACCAACCAATCGGCACGGGCATTGGCTTTTTGTGAGTACCCACCCCAATGCGCCTCACCGACACGCCAACCGGTCAGGACCACTTTGTCACCCGGTTTATATCGCTCATCCGAAGACGACTCGACCGTCCCCGCATAGTCGATGCCAGGAACATGCGGATAGCTGCGTACCAGCCCCCCGCCTTTGGGCGACAGGCAAAGACCATCCTTATAATTTACCGTTGAATACTGAACCGCCACGGTAACCTCACCCTGCGGCAGATCCCCTTCCGAAAGCTGTTGAACCGAGGGGCTGGCCAGCCCGCTTTCCTCGTCTTTTTCCATCACCAGTGCGTTGAACATCAAAATGTCCTCCTGTTTTGGACGTCAGAGTACAGCCCCGACCCCGTGTAATATCCTGTTTCTCGACCCGATGCGGCGTTTTCGATCAGATCCAGAATTTTTCCCTTACAGTCGCCTCACGCATACCGTCGGGCGTTTCGACCTCTATCTTCGTGCCTTCGTCCCAATGGCTGAGCTTGAGCATCCCAATGGAAACATTGGTGTTGAAATCCGGAGACCAAGCGGCAGAAGTGATTTGACCGACCCGTTTCCCCTGAGCGTATACCGACCATGGAGCAACGCAGGCACCAACGGCCGGCCCAGCGATTTCAATCGGACGGATTTGCTGGATCGGCCCTTCTTTCGCGACCCGCAACAATGCGTCCCGGCCAATGCAGCCAATCGCCGTGTGTGTGTTACAGAACTTGCCCAGGCCACATTCATGTGGGGTGTTGTCGTCGGTCATATCGTTTCCGTAGGACAGCAACCCAGCCTCAATGCGTTCGATCAGGTTGGGACAACCTGCGCGTACGTTCAAATCCTCGCCCGCCGAAAACAGCGCATTCCACAGCGTCATTCCGATATCGCTGCCCTCGACATAAATCTCGAACCCGCCCTGCTTTGAATACCCTGACCTGGCGATGGCCAGATCGCGGCCCGCAAATTCGAACATGTCGAATTTGAAGAACCGGATATCTTTGACGCGCTCGCCGAATACGCGGGACATCAGCTCATCCGCCATCGGACCTTGTATGGCCAGGGGTGAGACGTCCGGCTCATCCACTAGAACATCCAGCCGATAGCCGTTCGCGATTCCTTTGACCCATAACAACAAATCGCTATCCGCGATTGAGATCCACCAACGGTCCTCGGACAGTTTCACCGCAACCGGATCATTCAACATGCCACCGGTCTCATCAACGATAGGGACGTAATAGCATTGGCCGGGCAACATGCCTCTCAAATCGCGTGGCGTCAGCATTTGCATAAGGCGTGCCGCGTCGGGACCTCTGAGTTCAACCTGTCGCTCACACGAGACATCCCAGACCTGCACATGCTTTTTCAAGTGCCGGTAATCAGCCTCGACGCTGTCGAATACAGTTGGCAATAGCATCCGGTTATAAACCGTGAATGCCTTAACGCCTGCGGCTTCGACCCCTTCGGAAAAAGGTGTGCGCCGCAACCGGCGAGAGAAGGAAATATTGGCCACTCAAGCCTCCTCGGGCATAATGCCAGATCACAATTCGAAGCCTGCGGTCCCGTCAGCATCTGGTGCAGCAGGCCGCGATGGCGTGTCTGGCGATTGAAAATTTGGATCACGTATTGCACGTAATCCTTTGTGATTTCGTATTATTTCGGCCCCTGCCAGTCGATTGGGCAGATTTCGGCGGATTTTCCACCGAAATCCCAGACCCGACCGTAATCGCGGACCTTGGATTTGGTGCCGCGCGCCACGATAATGTCCGGTCCCATCCAGTATTTCGAGTTTGAGACCATCACCGGATGCTCGGGGTCTTTGCCCGCCAACATCTCGATTTCGCCCTGGATTTTCCGACCAATCATGATGCGGCGCTTGGTCCCGTCGCGTTCGATCTGAACCGGGGCACGTTCGGCCCCGATAATTTCGCTGACCAGCATGGTAAACAAGCCAGTCGTGCCCCCGGCCTGTCCGCTGAAAATTTGGAGCAGTCCGTTATAGGCCTTGCCGCTGGCTCGTTCGTCGACATAGGCGGCAACTTTCCACTGCCCCTCACCCATGCGACCCGGAATATCGACCAGAAGGCCAACATTGAGGCCCGACAGGTCCTCGCCCTCGAAATGGCCTTCATCGATGACAATTCCCATCCAGGCATGACAATGACCCTCGGTCGGAGGATGCGCGCCCAGCGATACGACACAGGGGCAGAACAGATCGCACGAGCAGTTAAGGATCAGCTCTCCCTTGATCGCCCAATTCGTCGGGCTCATCTCACGCCGCTTGGGGTTGGGCATACGGCTGTCGATACGTTGGCTGATCGGCAGGCGATCTGCCTCTGGTTTTTTATTCTTAGCCAATAGCTTATCCTCCATAGATAAAGGGGTACACGAGCAAGGCACCGCCGCCCGCGATAAGAGCAAATCCCAGCGGTCGTGTAATCACGTGACCGATCTGGGGTAGTTTTTCGAGAACCATGAAAAAGGTCGCCAGACCCATCCACAGCAGGCTCATGACGCCACCCACAAAGCCGAGCGCCATAAAGCCCCAGCAGCATCCGACGCAGAACGCGCCAAGGCCCAGCCCCATGCGAAAACCGCCTGAAAACCCGGTTTTCCAGTGGCCAAGGAAATAGGTCATTGGCGCATGGCAGACCCCATGGCACAGCTCTTTGACGCGGGTGAATTGAAAGGCGCCGACGGCGATCATCAACCCGCCCGCAACAAGCCCGGATTTCGCAATGCCCAGCATGTCGACAACGCCGCCAAACAGCAGAACCAGTTGCACCCCGGTAATGAGCGCGGCAAACCCGACCCAGACCACGAAGTAGCCAATCAAGACACCAATCCAGCCGGAGCGTGTGCCATTTGCACTGCGGATTAGATCGTCGTAGCTGCGCAGAGTTGGAATAATGGTCGGCAACATCATTGCGGCCATCATGATGGCCCACATCCAAAACAGCGGGCCGAACTCTGCCATGGGCATATACATGTCCATCCTGGGGTCCATGGCGCGCATCGCCTGCCCCATTGCTCCGGGACGGCCGATCCAATCCAGATCCATGGCGCGGTTCATCACGAACATCATCCACCACGCCCACAGGATCAGAGCGTAGAATCCCAGCCAAAACCCATTACGTAGAACTGCGCGACTCACTTGTTCCTCCCGACTCAGTCCTTGCAATTCAAATGTCAGACTTTTAAATGTCAGACAAATGAAAATTTGCCTGCGGCCCTGCTCAAAATGAAAATCGACCCCAAGAAACCTGCTGATCTTTCGGTTCAGATCGCCCAATCAATCCGAGATGCGATCATATCGGGTCGGTTGATTGTAGATGAACGCCTGCCTTCTGAGGCGGAACTGTCCGACCAGTTTCAGGTGTCCCGACCAACCGTGCGTGAGGCCCTTAAACGCCTTGCGGCACAGTCCCTGATCCGCACCCAACGTGGCGCGACGGGCGGCGCATTTGTCAATCGGCTGAGCTATCAGGATGCGTATTCCCAACAGATCACCACATCCACGTTGCTGCTGTCCATGAACGCGGTCAGTTTTGAAACGGCTTGCGAGGCTCGGTATTCGCTGGAACGCGCCTGCGCAACTTTGTCAGCCGAACGCAGGACGGCGGATCATCTGGCGACGATGCGTGCCGAGATATTTCGGCAGGCTCAACCCGGGCTGACAGACGAAGCCTTTTGCGCCTCGGATGTGACCTTTCACCGGGCATTGGTCGATGGGGCCGGCAATCCGGTGTTGTCCTATCAACTGGCCGGCGCCGTCGAGGCGATGCAGCCTTTGATGAACATGATCACGTTTACGGCGCGGTCCCGAGAAGAGATCATCGTATTGCACAACCAGATTGCCGATGCTTTGGATCGGCGGGACGCTGCTGCGGTAGATTCAGCACTGGTGGATCTCGAAGCTTATACCCGTAAGCTTGCCCTGGACGTCGCCAAACAGCGGCGCAAACCAACCGAATGAGGGTACAATGACGTCGATTTTGAATATTGCCGCGGCGGTTCTGACAATCGGTTTCGGCCTCTTTGGGTTTCTAGCACCCGCTTGGACCGCGGCCTCGCTGGACCTGGCGCCTACGAACAGCACCATGGGGTTAAGCGAATTGCGCGCTTCGGTCGGTGGGCTTTTTGTTGTCACCGGAATTGCGGTCATTTGGCTGAACACTCCCATGGCCTATGCGATGTTGGGCGTTGTTTATGCCGGCGCAGCCTTGGGCCGGTTTGTTTCCGTCATTCTGGATCACCCCCCTTTGATCAAAGCGATGACATTTGGGGGAATCGAGCTGATATTGGCGCTGTGGCTGATCCTGGCAAACATTAACCGAACAAGCTAAGACGTTATTATATAATCCGTCTTTTCGTTGAAGTATGGGGTTTGCTTTCCCCTTGTGGCTCACCTATATAAGGGATGTCCTTCGGGACTATGGACATAAACGCGCTCGTAATAAGCGGATCGGACCCGGGGGCGGTACCCGGCGGCTCCACCAACATCCTTCATTTGAGGATCGCGGGGCCGAAATAGGATCGACGAACGTCTAAAGGGGTTAGCTTTGTCTCGGCGGGGTGCCACCGTACCGGCCCAAACAGTACAATTGCAAATGACAATCGTGCTCCGGTTGCAGTTGCTGCGTAAGCAGTAGCAAGACCGAAACTTAAGCCCTTGCGCCTAGCAGCGTAAGGCGGGGTTCGCAGGTACCTGGCAACAGAAACCTGCATTTTCCCTTAAATGTCTGCTGTTTAACCCTGTCTGTGTTCACGTTCAGAGTTTGTTCACTCATTCGCGTCATGCTCGGCCCGTGAGGAAAAGGAGAGCTGGGATGTCACACGCAGATATACTCAGAGAATGGTATTCAGAGGTTTGGGAAAACGGAAATACCGATGCGATTGATCGGTATTTCGCGCCGGAAACGACAGCCGAAGGACTGATTCCGGAAATGCAGGTGGGGGCCGATGATTTTCGGGATCTGGTCATGGCGTTTCGCCACATTCTGGGCGATATCCATGTTGAGCTGCCCAAAATCATCGAAAATGGCGATTGGGTATCGGCGATATTGCAGGTCAGCACAACACGCGCCGATAACGGCGCACCACTGCAGGCCTCTGGCAGTATGATTGGCCGCATTAAAGAAGGTCGTATTGTCGAGGCGTATAACCAGTTTGACTTCATTTCCTTATTTGAACAGCTTGGTCAGTTTCCCAAGGACACCCTGCCCGTATGCATGACTGGTCAACGGCTGGACTGGGCCTAGGAAATGAGCTCGCAATCTTGACCCCGACCGGCCTGTCGCGGTAGCAAAGCCTATGGGGTAAGATTGCGAACGCCCCGTGAGGCGACAGCCCAAGTTTCGCATGTATCCGTCGATCACAGGAGACATGCCATGCCTGCGCCTAATGCTATCACACCGAAACAACTGTTACGTCTGATCGGAACGTCCCGGGCGCCTGTTCTAGTGGACATCTGCACTGACACCGATTTTGAACAGGATCCCTATCTGATACCTGGCTCGTTTCGTCATCCGGCGAAGGATCTGGATGGGCTAAAGGGGATCATAGAAAACGTTCCGTGCATCATCATTTGCCAAAAGGGCAAAAAGCTGAGTCAGGCCGTTGTTTCCTGGCTGAGGAGTGAAGGCGTGGCCGCTGAGTATCTGGAAGGCGGCATGTATGCTTGGCGCGAGACGCCCGATGCACCGCGCATCCCATTTGCAGATATACCAGCGTCTCCTTCACTCTGGGTAACGCGCCATCGGCCTAAGATTGACCGCATCGCTTGCCCCTGGTTGATCCGCCGGTTCATCGACCCCAACGCACGTTTTCTGTTTGTTGCCCCATCCGAAGTGGCAAAGGTATCCGAAGTCTTTAACGCCACCCCGTTCGATGTTGAGGGCGTCTGCTGGAGCCATCGAGGGGATAACTGCACATTTGATGCTTTGGTAAAAGATTTCCAACTCGCCACGCCCGCAATGAACAGGCTTGCGACAGTTGTCCGGGCCGCGGATACGAACAGGCATGATCTGGCGCCCGAAGCAGCCGGGCTTCTTGCGGTTTCAGTGGGGCTATCGCGCCTATATAAAGACGACCATCAGGCCATCGAGGCCGGGATGCATCTGTACGATGCCTTGTATCTCTGGGCCCGCGACGGGTTTGACGAGAAACATGATTGGCCGGCAGTCGAGAAATGAGCACACCAACATATCCTGAACTCATCCGAGTGTTCGGCCGCATTGGATTGCTGTCCTTCGGCGGACCCGCAGCTCAGATTTCATTGATGCATCAGGAACTCGTCGAAAAGCGCCCCTGGCTGGATGAGGAAACCTATCTTCGGGCGCTGTCGCTGTGCATGTTACTGCCCGGCCCCGAGGCGATGCAGCTTGCAACCTATTCCGGCTGGCGTCTGCGCGGCGTCTCGGGCGGTATGATCGCAGGCAGCCTGTTTGTTCTGCCCGGTGCGATCATTATCTCAGCATTGGTGACACTATACGCGGCCTATGGCGCGCTTCCTCTGGTGCAGGCCGCGTTTCTGGGCGTGAAAGCTACGGTGATCATCATCGTGCTACAGGCCCTGCGAAACCTGTCCCGCAAAGCGCTGTCGGACGTCTCACATCGTGCGATCTCGGGCCTCGCGTTTCTGGCAATCTTTCTGTTCGACCTCCCCTTCCCCGCGATCATCGCGGCGGCAGCCCTTTGGGGGTATCTGAGCTTCAACGGCGTCGCCGCCCGACCGGTCGACACCCCCACCCCGCGCCTAAGCGAAGTGCTGCGGAACGCGTCGATCTGGTTGGTTCTGTGGCTTGGCCCGTTGTGGCTGTTAAGTCTTTCTGGTCAGAAACTTCTCAGCGATCTTGGCTGGTTCTTTGCCCGCCTCGCAGTTGTGACATTTGGCGGGGCCTACGCTGTTCTAGCTTACATGACGCAGACCGTTGTGGATCAGTATAACTGGATATCCACAGATCAGATGATCGACGCGCTTGGTCTGGCGGAAACGACACCGGGGCCTTTGATTTTGGTAACACAATTTGTCGCTATGCTGACCGGTCAGATCTCGGGCGGATCGATGCTGGCCATCGCCGCAGGTATCGTTGCACTTTGGGCAACATTCGTTCCCTGCTTTCTGTGGATATTCCTCACAGCCCCCTATCTTGACCACATCGCTGCGCGGCCCCGGTTATCGGCGGCCCTGCAAGGTATTACCTCTGCTGTAGTTGGGGTGATTCTCAACCTATCCGTGTGGTTTGCCCTGAATGTGCTGTTTTCAGAACTGCCAAATAGAACCTTTGGACCAATCAGCCTGCCCTGGCCTGAATTGACCTCATTGGATGTGAAAGCCGCTGTGCTGACTGTCTTCGCCGGAGCGTTGATTTTTAAACTTAAATTCGGCATGGCGCTTACGCTAATGGTTATGCTAGCTGCTGGCACCGGCCTGTTTTTTCTCTGAACAGTCAGCGTCTAACCGGCCTTTCGTTTCCAAAGGAATCCCTTATGCTGAGGGAAGCCACTTTTGAGGATGACACATGTCGCAAGACATCGACTATGGGAACCTGATGCACACCGCCATGCGCGGGCTGATCAAGACGGTTCTGACCAGCGTTTCAGAAAATGGCCTGCCGGGTGCGCACCACTTTTTCATTACGTTTGATACCAGGTGTGACGGCGTGGAAATTGCCGACTGGCTGCATGATCGTTATCCGGAAGAGATGACTGTCGTGATGCAGCATTGGTTCGAAAATCTTGAGGTCGGCGATAGCGGATTTGCCATCACGCTCAACTTTGGCGACGCGCCGGAACCTTTGTACATCCCCTATGCCTCGATCAAAACATTCGTCGACCCCTCTGTGGAATTTGGCCTGCGTTTTGAAAGCCCGAATGAAGAGGATGACTTTGATCCGATGGACGATGAGATAATCGAGGTCGAAGAAGAACCGCAACAGCATGACGCTGATGTCGTGTCGCTGGACAGCTTCAGAAAATAGTATATGCGCTGGAAAGCCTCGCGGTTTGCGGGGCTTACTCTTTCGTCAGGAACGTCTCTACGGAACGTGATTTGGTACCGTTGCGGAAACGGGAAAATGACAGGTTCAGACCGCCTTCTGCCAGCGTTCTGTCATATTGCTGCAGCTCATAGCCGCCATTTTCTGCAATGAACAACGAAAACACGGTCAGAGTTTGACCCTCAATCCGGCCCCAGACGAACGGTTCCCCCTGCATCGGATCAAGCGGAACTTCATGGCCGAATACATTGCGCTTCATGGCCGCGGAAAAGATGTCCGATCTGTCCGAGGTCTGAAAATCAATCGAGAATGCCTGTTCCTTGACGCGGCCATTCAGTTTGTAAGTTGTCGTCTTCCAACTAACATTGAACCCGTTCTTCAATTCCTGGATTGACACACTCATATCACGAGGTGTTTCGGTCCCGTTTGCATCGACAACATTGGCAGACCCAACGTAGCTGCCAACAAAGGGCTCAATATCTGCCGCATGAAGCGGATTTACCACCAAGGAGGCCCACAAAACGGTGGCAAAGGAATAGATAATGAATTTCAGGCAAGTGGTCGGGTGATTCAGACGCATTGCGGCCTCCGGCGTGCTCTGACTCTATAGTAGCTCACCCACCGGCGCGTACAATGGCGGTGATGGCGATTGCGACGAGAAAAATGACGCAGCTCTGCGCCTATACCTTTGTCAGGCATAAGTTTATGGTGCGCGCAACTGGCCGATTGCACCGCGACGCTGCTGACTGTAATTGGCATGCAATGGTATACATGACGGAGTGACCGATGTCTCAAACCCGCACCGAATCCGACAGCTTTGGCCCGCTGGAGGTTCCCGCAGACAAATATTGGGGTGCACAGACCCAGCGTTCGATTATGAACTTCCCGATCGGATGGGAAAAACAGCCTGTGGCCATCGTGCGGGCATTGGGTGTGATCAAAAAAGCCTGCGCCATGCAGAACAAGTCGACCGGGAAACTGGACGCGCGGATTGCGGATGCGGTGATTCAGGCCGCGGGTGAGGTTTTTGAAGGTAAGTTCGATGACAACTTTCCGCTGGTCGTCTGGCAAACAGGATCCGGCACCCAGTCGAACATGAACTCTAACGAGGTTATTGCGAACCGGGCTATCGAAATCCTGGGTGGTACAATCGGCACAAAAGACCCGGTTCATCCAAACGATCATTGCAACATGGGCCAGTCCTCCAACGACACGTTCCCGACGGCCATGCATATCGCCACGGGTATGAGCGTTCGGGACGTTCTGCTGCCGGGTCTGGAAAAGCTGGCCTCGGGGCTGGAGCAGAAGGCCGAAGAATTCAAAGACATCATCAAGATCGGCCGGACCCATACGCAGGATGCCACGCCGCTGACACTGGGTCAGGAATTTGGCGGCTACGCCCATCAAATTCGTCAGGGTATCGCACGGGTCAACGCCGCGATGCCGGGAATTTACGAGCTTGCCCAAGGCGGAACCGCTGTTGGCACTGGCCTGAACACCCAAACCGGTTGGAGCGAGGCGGTCGCTGCGAACATGGCGGATATCACCGGCCTGCCCTTTGTGACCGCTCCGAACAAATTCGAGGCGCTGGCCGCCCATGATGCGATGGTTTTCCTGTCAGGCGCATTGGCCACCATCGCTGGTAGCTGCTATAAAATTGCAAATGATATCAGGCTGTTGGGATCTGGACCGCGTTCCGGTCTGGGCGAATTGATCCTGCCAGAGAATGAGCCCGGATCGTCCATCATGCCAGGCAAGGTAAACCCAACACAAGCCGAAGCACTGACACAGGTCGCAGCACACGTCATGGGCAACGATGCCGCCATAAAATTCGCCGGCAGCCAGGGGCATTTCGAACTGAACGTCTATAACCCTATGATGTCCTACAATCTTTTGCAGTCGATCCAGTTACTTGGTGATGCCACAGACAGCTTTACCGAGCGGATGTTGCTAGGCATTCAGGCCAACGAACCACGCATCGAAAAGCTGATGAAGGAATCGCTGATGCTGGTCACCGCGCTGGCGCCAACCATTGGGTACGACAACGCAACGACTGTTGCCAAGACCGCGCATAAAAACGGCACCACCCTTAAGGAAGAGGCCATCGCGCTTGGCTTTGTCGACGCCGAAACCTTTGACGCGGTTGTGCGCCCCGAACAAATGATTGGACCCAAGGACTGATGGCAAAGCCGGTCAATCTGAACCGGTACAGAAAAGACAAGGCGCGGGCCGAGAAAAAGGCCCGCGCGGACCAAAACGCCGTGTCATTCGGGCGCAACAAAGCCGAGAAAGACGCCAGCAAAAAGCATCTGGATAAGTCGCGGCGCGATCTGGACGGACATGAGATCGACAAATGAGCGGACGTCCCATCAAACGCTCATTGACGCTTAAGGGCCATCGAACCTCGGTATCTCTTGAGGACGAGTTTTGGAAAGCCTTTCGTGCCATTGCAGCTGATAAGGATATGGCAATCAATGCCTTAGCTGCGGAAATTGATTTTAACCGTGACCCTGAGGTCGGATTGGCTTCGGCAATACGCGTTTATATTCTGAACTGGTATCGCGGCTGACTTTCCGTTCTTGATTTGGCCTCTGGAAAATGCCTATGCTCACACCAGAACAAAAAGGGAACTTAGTGATGAGCGAAACAGTTACCGGCCCAGACGGTCAACCGCGTTGTGCATGGTGTCAGTCTGCGCCAGAGTTTTTCGACTATCACGACAATGAATGGGGCTATCCGGTCAGCGACGATCAGCGTTTGTTTGAGAAGCTGTGCCTTGAAAGCTTTCAGTCCGGCCTCAGCTGGCGCACCATTCTTTCCAAACGCGAGAACTTTCGAAAAGCATTTAAACATTTTGATTACAACGCAATAGCGAAGTTTGATGAGGCCGATGTCACCCGTCTTTTGCTGGATGCAGGCATTGTCAGGCATCGCGGAAAGATCGAAGCAGTCATCAACAACGCCCGGCGCGCCCAGGAGCTGGTGGCAGCTGAGGGGTCGATTGCAGCTTATGTCTGGCGCTATGAGGCCAGTTCACCGCCAGCGCCACAAACAGCCTCAACTTCGGCTGAATCTATTGCCATGTCCAAAAACCTTAAAAAGCGGGGATGGAAGTTTGTGGGCCCGACCACGGTTTTTGCATTCATGCAGGCCATGGGTCTTGTAAACGATCATGCGACCGAGTGCTCTATGCGGGCAAAAGCGGCGCAGATGCGCCGCGATTTCGCTAAACCGGAATAGCGCAGCTTAGGCAGAGGCGCGAGAAATCTTATCGATATTGCTGCCGAGGGCCGTATTGAATTCGGCATCTGACTGCTTTTTCGACAGTCCTTCGGTCAGCGCACGAGAGAAAGACGCAATCATCTTGCTATTCTGCGCCAGCAGATCACAGGCTTGTTCGGTCGAATATCCGCCGGACAGGGCTACGACCCGCAAAACTCTGGGGTGGTCAGCCAGATCGTCATACAGATTAGCCTGGCTGGGGATGGTAAGCTTAAGCATGACATCCTGACCATCATCCAACTGATCTAGGTTCTGCAAGATTTCCGATTTTAGAATTGCTTCGGCTTCGGCTTTGGTGGTCGAGTTGATGTTCACCTCGGGCTCGACAATCGGAACCAACCCGGCGGCAACGACTTCACGCGCCACATCGAACTGCTGAGCTACAACGTTTGCGATGCCTTTGGCGTTGGCCTCATGGATCACGGAACGTTCCTTAGTGCCGAAAACGCCTTCGGCTTTAGCCAAAGTGTCGGCCAGACCGGGGATCGGTTTCATGACCTGAACGCCATCGGCCTCATCCTCGAGGCCCTTGTCGATCTTCAGAAACGGAACAATGCCTTTTACGTTCCAAAGAAAATCTGCGACTTTGCGGCCATCAATCTCTTCGCCGAGCGTGCGTTCGAACAGGATCGCGCCGATGACTTTGTCGTTTGTGAAGCCATCCGCCAGAATGATACGCGCGCGCATCTTCTGGATTTCGCCGAACATCTCTGCGTCCGAGCCGTATTCTGACGCGTCTACCCCATAAAGCGCCAGCGCCTTGGGGGTCGAGCCGCCACTTTGGTCCAGTGCTGCAATAAAACCGGCACCGTTGGACATCTGCTCGCGCTGTTGTGTTTTGGACATATGACTTTCCCGTTCGAAATGATTCCGCGTTTTTCAACCGCATACAGCATGGAGCATGCCGATGGTAGTTTGTTAGCGCTCAACCAGGCGCAACCAAATTCCATCTTTGGATCTGACGGTCAGATGAGCCACCGGAACCGGCTCTGGCATGTCCGAGATTTCGAACCTGAACTTCCGCAGTAGTGACGACAGCAATAACGGACCTTCGACCATTGCAAAACCGGCACCGATGCAAATGCGCGACCCGGCCGAGAATGGGATGAAAGCCTCTCTGGGACAACTTTCCTCATTGCCCTTGGCCCAGCGGGACGGGTCGAACCCGTCGGGGTCTGCCCACAGACGTTCGTGCCGATGCAGGTGCCATGGGCTGATGACTATCTGCGAGCCTGGTTTAATCGCCCGGCCCCTGAAGTTTTCGCGGCATGTGGCCTCTCGCACCATCATCGGGACCGGAGGGTACAGGCGCAGCGTTTCGCGAAACACGTCGCGGCTGAGCTTCAACAGCGATACGGAGGTAAAATCGGATAGGTCCAGCCCTTGCGCCTCGGCCGCCAGCTTGTCCTGCCAATCCGGGTGGGTCGCCAAAAGGTACAATGCCCAAGCCAACGAAGAAGCGCTGGTCTCGTGGCCTGCCAGAAAGAAGATCGCCACCTGATCAGCCATCTCCTGCGTGTCAAAACACTTGCCGGTCTTGGGATCAGCCGTTGTCATGATCTTTGTCGCCAGATCATGCGGCGCCTGCCCGGCCTCAATCATCCTCGCGCGTTGAGCGGTCATTTCGGTGATCAGCATCCTGATTTCACGCGCGGTCTTGCGAGTTTTTCTGGAATGTAGCCGCGGCATCCATTTGGGCAGAGGCAGAAACGCCGCCAAATTCAACAGCGGTTGCTCTCTTTGATAGGTTCGGAATTTCTCAAAAACCTGAGACGCAACGCGGTCTTCAATCGGTACAGAAAAAAGCGTTCGAAAGATCACATCCGCGGCGACGTGACTGGTAACCTCTTCGCACTCGATGACAGAACCGGCCTGCCCGCGCAAACGTGCGACGCAGGCCTCTGCCGCCTGGACCATGGCCGGATAGGTATCTTTCAGGCGCCCGCCCTCAAACGCCGGGTCGATAACCCGGCGCTGGCGTTTCCAGTTTTCACCATTGGTCAGAAAGACCGAATTCCCCAGCAACGGCCGCAGACCCTCGCCAATACGGTCTGATTTCGGAAAATCATCGGGGCGTTTTTTCAGAACGGTTTCAACAAGTTCTGGTTGGTTCGTCAGATATGATCGAAAGAACGGCGTCTTAAACTCGGCCATCCATGCGCGGTACAATCGCTGCGGCTGTGCCGAGAGGATGTCCTTGCGAAACAACCTGAAATAGCGCCACAGCGAAACCCTGTCTGGCCGCGATGTGGGCTTTGGCGGGGTCATGCTTGCACCGAAACATACTTGGATACAGATCGCACAATCCGTGATCCCGAGGGTTTACGCCCTGCGAACCGATGCCCAAGCGACAGAGACCCGGCAGTCACGCGGAAATAATCGTACCTGTCCGGGTGATCAAAGGCGCAGAGATATTGGAAATGCAGTCTGAAAAACCGCCACCTCAGGGCGCGCCACCGTTCTGCTGACAGCGTTTGCGTAAACGCAGCAGATAGCACCAAAGGCCAGCGCTGATCGGCATCCGCGACCCCGCTTACAGCGACAGGATCACACAGAGCGAATGCGCAGCCGTCCCCGGGTGCAGAAATGTCGACCCAAGCCAAGTCTTCGCGTTTCGAAAGAAACCTCAGGTCCGCGCGCAAATCATATGCGTTGGGTAGGAACGAGACCATGGGAACCACCTGCCCCAATGTCAGAAAGGAAAGCTCTGGCCCGTCTGTGCCCACCCGTCCGGATCGGATCAGATCGGCCAGAACCGTGACACCCAGATGAGCGCCGGAACTGTGGCCGACGATCAGAACCTCATCCGTTTCATCGGTAAGAGCTGCGGCAATCGCATTTGTGAACTCCGATAGGCGTCCGGCCAATTCAGGAGGCGTTTTTCCGCCTGAAGCCGCTGAATAGGCGTAATCGTGCATCAGGTAATAGACGAACAGCTTGTTGTCGATTTTCCGGAACCACAGCATCAGCACATAGGCAACACCAATAGACAGAACCAACGCCACCAAAGACAGGACCGGCGCAAGCAGAACCGTCAATCCGATGACCACAGCCATTGCGACCAAAAGCTGTGCGATCAGCATCACGATCGGATAAAGCGCGGCAATCACCGGTCCTTTGCGCAATCGCATCAGGCGCCATAACACGCCGGTCGAGATATAGATCCATGCCGTACGCAACATCTGCAGATAGGTGGCCACAATCGAGTTCGACATGCTGGAGCGTACGATGTCGGACCAGACCAGCACCTCGACATCTGTGTGAACTTCAGCCCCGTCCTGAACCGAATGGACGTGCCATCCATACAAGCCCTCTCCGGTTTTGGGCGAGACCGAGATTTCATACCCTGAAATAGCCGCCTGTCTTGCGCTTTCACTGCGGTAAAGCTCGCGATAGCGCCGTGGGGGGATCGGGTCATATCCGGGAATATAGAATACCCTACGCCGTTTCACCCGAGGCTGATTTGTCTGACTGCTCATGGTCTTACCTTCTGCGACGCAGGTTAGCGCAGCATTACAGCCAAAGTAAGTCAGATAAGAGGGTTACCCAAAGTTTGCCAGCGCGGGGAAGGCTTCCAACAGCCACCAGCTGAACTCAGTGAACAGGCCGGTGATCAGCATGATACCAACAAACAGCAACAGTCCACCCATGATCCTCTCGATCAGTGCCATATGGGGCTTTATTCGGTTCATCACCGACATGGATCGGTTCAGGAACATCGCGGCGAGCAGGAAAGGTATGCCAAGACCCGCTGCATAGACGCCCAACAACAATGTCCCACGTGCGACGGATGCCTCGGAGGCAGCCAGCGACAGGATCGCACCCAGTTGCGGGCCGATACAGGGTGTCCAGCCAAAGGCGAAGGCCAGACCCAGAATATAGGCCCCAAAGACAGACCCGCCGCTGTCGCCGGCTTCGATCCGGGCCTCACGGTCAAGGAATGGGATGCGGAAAACGTTCAGGAAATGCAGGCCAAAGACTATGACAACCGCGCCCGAGATCTTGGCGAACAGCACCTGGTTCTGCAGCACGAACGCCCCAAAAGCAGAGGCTGTGAAGCCAAGCAACAGAAACACCGTGGACAGCCCCATAACAAAGAACAGCGCCGAAAGTGTCGCCTTTCTGCGTGCACGGGCCTCATCCTGCATCTCGTTGATCGTGACGCCACTCATATAGGCGAGATAGGGCGGCACAATCGGTAGCACGCAGGGCGATAAAAAGCTGATCAACCCACCGAGCAATGCGATGAACATGGCGGGCAACAGCCCTGCGTCAATGATATCAATTCCGAACATGTTTCAGCACATATGTCATGAAGTCGCCCGCGTCACGGGGCCATTCGGTCACATCCTCGTGGTTGCACGCTGGACACCGTTTGAAAGTGGAAATATCTCAGGTACATGTCAAACCAAACCGAGACACTGGACGCGTTGGGGCTGCTGTGCCCTCTGCCCGTCCTGAAGGCCCGTAAACGGCTCAAGTCAATGCCCGCGGGAGCGGTCTTGAAAGTGCTGGCGGATGATCCCGCTGCAGTCATTGATGTTCCACATTTCTGCATGGAAAGTGGACATCGCTTGCTGTCACAGGAAGAATCTGACGGGCATCAGGTCTACACCATCCAGAAGTCCGTTTGAGACCCGTCAAATAAAAAGGCGGGCTCTGAGGCCCGCCTTTTCAAGTTACTGGCCCAACGACCACCAACCGCGCCGTTTTGGCTTGGCAGGCTCCGATGGCGTTTCCGGTTCATCCGCAACTACTTCCAGCACAGGCTCTGTGACTTCTACTGTTGGTTCCTCAGTGGCTTCAACCGCAACAACCTCTTGAACAGGCTCTGCCGCTTCCGGCGTTTCTTCTGTCGGCACGGCAGTTTCCGAAACCGTTTCCTGTTTCGGTGCTGCTTCGGCTTCGACAGTTTCGATTTCTGCCGGAGCTTCCGTTTCAGATTCGACCTTGGCCTCTGGTTCAGCTTTGACGACCTGTTCGGTTATCGTCTCGGCATCTTCGGCGTCCTTCTTTTTGCGACGCGGAGCCCGGCGGCGTTTAGGCTTGGCAGGCGCTTCTTCCTGCGTCTCTTCCACCGCTACTACGGCATCTGTTGCAGGCTCTTCCACAGCTTCCTCGGACGCTTCAGCTGTATCTTCATCAGCCTCCTGCCCGTTAGAATCCTGCCCCTCGGCACCACCATTGCCCTTCTTGCGACGACGCCGACGGCGCTTGCGCTTGGGTTTGGTTTCATCTTCAGCCTGCGGCGTTTCTTCCTCGACGGTCTCTTCTTCAGAGGCGTCGACCATTTCCATCAGCGTGGCATCAACCGATACAACCGGCGCACTGGCTTCGGGAACAATCCGGCTGGCGGTCTTGAACTTCTCCATCGAGAAATCAGGGCTTACCAGATGCACATCCCCTTCGATGCGAACCGACAGACCATAGCGCGCCTCAATCTGTGCGATATGCTCGCGCTTTTGGTTCATCAGGAAGTTGGCGATGCTGACCGGGCAGCGCACCAGCACCTCGCGTGAGCGACGGCGCGTGCCTTCTTCCTCGATCTGGCGCAGAATGCTCAGCGCCATGTTGTCATCCGAACGGATCAGGCCGGTGCCATGGCAGGCCGGACAAGGCTGTGTCGTTGCCTCCAACATACCCGGACGCAGGCGCTGTCGGCTCATTTCCATCAGACCAAAACCAGATATGCGACCAACCTGGATGCGCGCACGGTCTGTTTTCAGTTTTTCTTTCAGGCGTTTTTCGACAGCGGCGTTGTTCTTCCGCTCGTCCATATCGATAAAGTCGATGACGATCAGACCGGCCAGATCACGCAGGCGCAACTGGCGAGCCACCTCTTCGGCGGCCTCAAGGTTGGTCTTCAGTGCCGTTTCCTCGATCGAACCCTCTTTGGTTGCCCGACCCGAGTTCACATCGACCGCGACAAGCGCTTCGGTTACGCCGATCACGATATAGCCACCCGATCTCAGCTGTACAGTCGGGTTGAACATCCCCGCCAGATAGCTTTCCACCTGATAGCGCGCGAACAATGGCAGCGCGTCTTCGTACCGCTGCACATTCTTGGCGTGCGACGGCATGATCATTTTCATGAAGTCCTTGGCGATGCGATATCCGCCTTCGCCTTCGACCAAAACCTCGTCGATGTCGCGATTATAGAGATCGCGGATCGACCGTTTGATCAGGTCGCCTTCTTCATAGATCTTCGCAGGCGCGATGGATTTCAACGTCAGCTCGCGGATCTGTTCCCACATACGTTGCAGATATTCGTAATCGCGCTTTATTTCGGATTTGGTGCGTTTCGCCCCGGCGGTCCGAATGATAAGACCCGCCCCTGTCGGGACGTCAATCTCAGCCGCAATTTCCTTAAGCTTTTTGCGATCAGGCGCGTTGGTAATCTTTCGGCTGATGCCGCCGCCCCGCGCGGTGTTCGGCATCAAAACACAATATCGGCCAGCAAGTGACAAATAAGTGGTCAGAGCTGCTCCTTTGTTGCCACGCTCTTCCTTGACGACCTGCACAAGCAGAACCTGGCGTACTTTGACGACTTCTTGAATCTTGTACCGGCGCGCGCGCGGTTTGCGCGGAGGACGGATGTCTTCGCTGTCATCTTCGTCGGCAACCGACTCAATAGTCTCGTCTTTTGCGGTGGCGTCCGTACGGGTGTTTTCTTCTTCGTCGTCGCCAACCTCGTCAGAGGCGTCCTCGGCGTTGGCTTCAGCGCTTGTCGCGTCATCCGCGTCCGTCTCAGTCGCGGCGCTTTCCTGCGCCCCGGCCTCTTCGTCCGTGCCGACTTGATCAGCGCTAGCATCTGATTGGTCGACTTCTTCCGCAGGCGCGTCTTCAGTCTCTGCGGTTGCTTCTTCCGCCTCCGGTTCGTCCGTCGGCTCTTCTACCGGAGTTTCTGCCACATGATCGGCCGGAGATGTTCCTTCTTCTACAGAAGGATCATTGGCCTCATCGCTCTCGTCCAGGTCAATCGTTTCCATGCCTGTGGGTTCGGACGAGACCTCGACCGATTCCACTGCATCATCCGATTTGATATCGGCGGCCTTGGCCCGCGAGCGCGAACGGCGTCTTTTGGGCTTGGTTTCCTCAGCCTCATCACGCGCACGCATTGCCTCGGCATAGGCGCGCTCTTCTTCCATCAGAGCTTCGCGATCAGCGACGGGAATCTGATAATAGTCGGGATGAATTTCGGAGAACGCCAGGAATCCGTGGCGATTTCCGCCATAGTCAACAAAAGCTGCCTGCAGCGAGGGTTCGACCCGTGTAACTTTTGCTAGATATATGTTGCCAGCAAGCTGACGTTTGTTTTCGGATTCAAAATCAAATTCCTCGACCTTGTTTCCGTCAACCACCACGACGCGGGTTTCTTCCGCGTGGGTGGCATCGATAAGCATTTTCTTAGCCATGTTTCCTTGGTGCACCGCGCCAAACGCGTTGTCCTAACCCGTCCAGGAGGACAGGTGCTTTTGGGGTGGTGTCTTGTCAGGGCGATTTCAGACGGCGCGCTGCAGGGTCTGGCACTGTGGCCCCCTGCCCGTACACTCAGTCGTTGCGCGCGCGTCATCGCGGTTCTTCTCCGACAGGCGCGAACGACCGCTGCCTGCCCATTTATTCCTTTCGCCCGCTTTTCTGCGGGCTCAGGCGTTCAATCACCCCGTTAAGGGGCACAATCGGTCTGCTTGGCCAGTGTGGGACCTGGTCTCCACCAGTGGCGTAGCAGCGAATCTCAAAGATCGGGACTTTTCGGCGTCAAATCCGCCCGGCCCGTCTGGTTACAATAAAAGCAGTCCTGTGGAAAAGACAATGGGCAAACTGCATTGAAGACCCCGACCACCGGTCGGGATCTCGTTATCCAGCTAAAAACATTACTTGGTATCACCCAAAGGGCGACAAAGGCATCGCCTCAAGCCCGTCACAGGTAATCGGAACGTTGCAGGCCATATTTGGCCATCTTCTCATTCAATGTCCGACGCGGCAGGCATAGTTCATCCATAACCGAGGCAATCGACCCCTTATGCCGCCGCATGGTATTGTCGATCAGCATCCGCTCGAATGCCTCGACATATTCCTTGAGCGGCTTGCCTTCAGTCGTCATCACGGGCTGCATTTCTTCGTGATCAGACATCAACAGGGACGCGATCGTCCCCGATCCGCGACGAGATTGCAGCACGGCACGTTCCGCGATGTTTATCAGCTGCCGTACGTTTCCGGGCCACGGCGCTTGCAAAAGCTGAGCCGCCTCTTGCGCACTGACCTGAGGTGCATCGCAGCCGTATTCTTCGGCGAATTGCTCGCTCAGCCGTGTGAACAGGGTCAGAATGTCTTCGCCGCGCTGACGCAGCGGCGGCATTGTGATCCGCAACGCTGCAAGCCGGTAGAAGAGATCGGGGCGCAGAACGTCCTCGCTGGTTTTCCCAGCTTCCTGAAGGTTGGAAATGGCGACGATGCGGGTTTCAGCAGGCGTGCCCTGATCGTTCATGACACTCAGCAGTTTCGCCTGAAGCGTATCGCTGAGCGCCTCGACATCCTCCAGAACCAGGGTTCCACCCCGGGCTTCTTCAATCGCGGGCAGTTGGCTGTCTTCGGGCATCATCGGGCCGAACAGACGCTTCCCCAACGCCTCTTCCTCAAGCGCGGCACAGGAAACCAGGACAAATTTCTTGCCGGCGCGGCTGCCAACGGCATGCAACGCATGTGCGACCAGAGTTTTGCCGGTGCCGGTCTCTCCGTCGATCAGAACATGACCGTCGGCCTGCCCCAGATCCAGAATATCCTCACGCAGGCGCTCCATCACGGGGCTGGCACCGATAAGCTTGTTCATGATCTGAGTGCCACCGGACAGCTCGCGGCGCAGGGCCCGGTTGTCCAGCGTCAACCGGCGGGCGTTGCTGGCACGTTTGGCCAGTTCGGACATCCGATCAGGGTTAAACGGCTTTTCCAGGAAATCAAACGCGCCAACGCGCATGGCCTCAACCGCCATTGGCACGTCACCGTGGCCTGTGATCATGATCACCGGCAAGGTGCTGTCCGCGCCCATCAGCTTTTTCAACAGCTGGATACCGTCCATACCAGGCATCTTGATGTCCGATATGACGATACCCGGATAATCCGGACCCAGAACTTTCAGTGCATCCTCGGCACTGGAAAAGGTTTCAGTGTCATATCCCGACAGTGCCAGCCATTGGCTGATCGACTGGCGCATGTCCTGTTCGTCATCAACAATGGCGATTTTCATGGCCTGTGCCATTTTCATTCCTCGTTATTCAGCGGCCTCAAGGCCATCGCTTCCAAGTATCGGCAGTTGCATCTCAAACACCGCGCCACCGTGCTGGCTGTTGCGCGCGGTCAGCCGTCCCCCATGGTCGTTCACGATACCGGATGAGATGGCAAGCCCCAGACCGACTCCATCGCCGGGTTGTTTGGTCGTGTAGAACGGTTCAAACAGGTTTTCGATGTCTTCAATCCCATAGCCGTTATCGCGTACAGTCAGCACCGCCTGGTCACCCGCGGCCAGTATGATTTCAACATCCGGTTCCGATACAGACTTGGTGGCGTCCAAGGCATTACGCAAGAGGTTCACCATCACCTGTTCGATCCGCATGCGGTCGCCCATGACCAGTACGGTTTCTTCCGGTAGTATCTGCGTAATCTTGACGTGCCTCTGACGCAGTTGCGGCTCCATCATTGAGAGGGATGAAGCGAGCGCTTCGCCAAGGTTAACTGGTGAAAACGCATCCGCACCCTTGCGGGCATAGGACTTGAGCTGGCGTGTTATTGCGCCCATTCGTTCAATCAGACCGTCGATGCGGCCAAAGCTGGCCAGCGCCTCTTCGGGGCGGTTCCGTCGCAGCAGCAAACGCGCGCCGGCAAGATAGGTCTTCATTGCAGCCAAAGGTTGATTCAGCTCGTGGCTGACAGCGGCCGACATCTCGCCCAAGGCGGCGAGTTTCGAGCTTTGGGCAAGCGTCTGTTCGGCCACTTCCAGCGTCTTTTCAACCCGTTCCCTCTCAGCGATTTCCCGCTGCAGCCTTGCGTTCAATGCGCGAAGCTCTGCCGACTCGCGCTGGAACAAGGCCATTCTGAACGTGGCCCTACGGCTGAGCGCATAGAAGGCAAGCGCCAACAGAATCGCAAAACCCATGATTTCCAATGCAAGAACGCTGTTTACCTTCTCACGGATCGAGGCGTAGGTCGTGAACGAGGTCATGGTCCAGCCGCGGAATGGAATGCGTGTCTCCATGCGGATCACCGCCTCGCCCTGTAAATAGGCGTCAGGGGGCAGAGCCGTCCAATCGGTCGTGGCCCTGATAGCGCGCTGGATGGCACTTTGCGGCGGCTGCCGCAGCATGGCGGCCCCCTCCTCTACTCCGCGCCATTGCGGTTCAGTCGACAGAATAATGGTGCCCGTACTGTCAGCGACCAGAACAGCATCGGAGATCCCTGCCCAGGCGCGTTCGAATTTCTGCAGATCAACCTCGACAACGATGACACCAAGGATGTCCGACGAGGCCTCCATCCGGCGCGAATAGATAAAGCTGTAACCACCGGATTCCTTTTCAATCACGGTGAAGATGGTCGAGTTTGACCGAATGGAATCTACAAAATACGGCGCGTTTCTGTGCGTCTCGCCCAACCGGTTGCGATCAGTTGCGGCAACAGATCGGCCATCCCGATCCAAAAGCATCAAGGATGCGGCGCCTATCTCTTCGACAAAAGAAATAAGTCGCTGCGTAGACAGTGTAAAATCGCTGGATTGCAACGCCGAGATCAGCGTCGGATCCCGCGCCAGCAGCTGCGGTACAATCGCATTTCTGCGCAGCTCGCTCAGCAGGTTTCCGGAATACAGCGCAAGGCGCAGCTCGGCCCGGTTTCGCGTGGATTCAGTAAACCGATCCGTCAGCAGACTGTTGGTTATCCATATCGTCGCAACCGTTGCCAGCAAAAGCACCAGAACAGCCGCGCGCAAAGGCCAGCCAAGAGGCGCAGCGCGGAGCGGTTTGAACAGTGCAGACCAGGTAGAGCGTGTGTCGGAACTCATCCCCGAAAGTTACGCGGGCTAAGATGCAAGCTCAAGTCACGCAGGTGCGACGATGCCCGACAATGCGCGAAACAATGCCGTTCCATCGGTGCCACCATGCCCTTCGTCTGCCGCTCGTTCGGGATGCGGCATCATACCAAGAACACGGCGGTTTTCAGACAGAATGCCCGCAATGTCGCCAACCGAGCCGTTCGGATTCTCGGTATAGGTGAATGCGATCCGGTCGTGATCCCGGAGCGCGGACAATGTAGCCTCATCCGCGAAATAGTTTCCATCATGATGCGCAATCGGAATGCCGATCACATCGCCAGCGTTATAGCCTTGGGTAAAGGCGCTGTCGCTGGTTGCGACCTTCAGGCCTACAGTACGACAGATATATTTCAGGTTCGCATTGCGCAGCAGAGCGCCGGGCAGAATTCCGGTCTCGGTCAGGATCTGAAACCCGTTACAGATACCAACGGCGTATCCGCCCCGCTCGGTGTGGTCGACCACGGCCTTGCAGATCGGGGATTGTGCGGCAATCGCTCCGCAGCGCAGGTAGTCTCCATAAGAAAACCCGCCGGGGACACCGACAATGTCCACGCCCTTGGGCAGAGCGGCATCTTTATGCCAGACCATGTCTACCTGGAATCCGGCCTGTTCAAAGGCAACGGCAAGATCCCGATCACAGTTGGAACCGGGGAAAACGATGACAGCTGCGCGCATGGCTAGCCCTCCTGCAAGCGGTTCAGACCAGTTCGATCTCGTAGCGTTCGATGACCGTGTTAGCCAACAGTTTTTCGCACATCTCGGTGACGTCCGATTTCGTCGCACCCTCGGCGAGTTCAAGATCAATCACCTTGCCCTGACGGACGCCTTCGACCTGATCAAAACCCATGGCACCCAATGCGTGGCGCACCGCTTCACCCTGCGGGTCAAGTACCCCGGTTTTCAGCATCACATGCACACGTGCTTTCATTTACTGCAACTCCAGCTGAGGGCCGGTAATTGAGGCCCGTTCCGTTGTGCGCGGGGATAGCGCGACTGTCGGCGTTCGACAACCCTTGTCAGCACCTACCCGGAACCCTTTAGCGCGGGATAATGCGTATCTATTGCGTTGAAGGTCCCTGTCAGAACCATTTCAACCGCTACGGCAACCAAAATGATGGCCATAACACGGGTGATCACATTGATCATTGTCGGCCCAAAGAACCTGGAAATAGGGTCAGCGAATAACAATCCCAGCCCGACAATAGCGCAGGCAATCAAAACGGCCGCCCCCAACGTTACTACCTCGGCGCCGTCGGGCAAACTATGCGCGAACACAATGGTTGTCGCGATAGTGCCGGGCCCAATCGTCAACGGGATAGCCAGGGGAACAACCGCAATGTTCTTCTTCTGCGCGCCATCTTTAACGGCTTTCTGATCGCTTTCTGACCGGTCAGAAGCGTTCAGCATCGACATGCCAACCCCTAGAATAATCAACCCACCGGCGATGCGAAAAGACGGAATGTCGATACCGAAAAGCGCCAGAATTTCTTCGCCGATCAGTACCGAAATCAGTGATACAATCACCACCGTGGCTGTCACAACCATTGCAACGCGTTTACGTTCTGGCGGGCTGTACCCCTCGGTCATGCTGAGGAAGATCGGGATGCCGTATAGCGGGTTGAAAATCGCCAGCAGCGCAGCGAGGAACTTTAAAAATACTGCCTGATCAAATAGCTCGGCCATTTTTGTTCACCCGATTACGCTTGTTCAACAAACAATGCCGGACAAGCTGCGGCCCTGTCAAATACCCGATCTCAAATAAAAACGCCGCCCAATATCGGCGGCGTTTTTGCGTTGTTCTTCGGCGTTCGATCAGTTGATCAAGGTCGGTTTGGACACATTGCTTTTCGGCAGAACGCCTAGTCGACGCGCAACTTCCGAGTAGGCGTCGGTCAGGCTGCCCAGGTCGCGGCGGAACACGTCCTTGTCCAGCTTCTGGCCGGTTTCGATATCCCAAAGACGGCAGCTGTCTGGGCTGATTTCATCCGCTATGATCAGGCGCTGGAAGTCACCTTCATAGACGCGACCGATTTCAATTTTGAAATCGACCAGACGAATGCCAACCGCCAGCATCACACCGCTCATGAAGTCATTCACCCGCAATGCGAGGCTAAGAATGTCTTCCATGTCCTGCTGGCTGGCCCATCCAAAGGCGGCGATATGTTCTTCGGTGACAAGAGGATCACCCAATGCGTCGTCCTTGTAGCAGTATTCTACTATCGGGCGCGGCAGCTGTGTCCCCTCGGCAATGCCAAGGCGTTTGGACATCGTGCCAGCCGCGAAATTGCGCACAATAACTTCAAGCGGTACGATTTCGCAGTTGCGGACCAACTGTTCGCGCATGTTCAGGCGACGGATGAAATGGGTCGGTACACCGATTTGATTCAACCCGTTCATGAAGTATTCGCTCAGGCGGTTGTTCAGCACACCTTTCCCGTCGATCACGTCCTTCTTTTCAGCGTTGAAGGCGGTGGCGTCATCCTTGAAATACTGCACGATTGTACCCGGTTCAGGGCCTTCATACAAAATCTTGGCCTTACCTTCGTAAATTTTCTTGCGACGCGCCATGAGCGACCTTTCCAGACTGTCGCGAGGGAAAAAGTTCCTTCGCCTTGGCGCTCTCTTAGTCCAACCCCCACCTTCCCGCAAGTTCCGAGGACCGAGAGGCTTTGACGCAGCGCAAATACCTTGCACCCGGATCGTCGTATCGTCATATCATTAAGGAAAGAACTACCAACCCAAGGGGTCCAACTGATGACTACGTTTGACGAGCGCGAAAATGCATTCGAAGCAAAATTCGCCCATGATGAAGAAATGCAGTTCAAAGCACAGGCGCGTTGCAACAAACTGCTTGGCCTTTGGGCAGCCGAAAAACTGGGCAAAACCGGTAATGAAGCCGATGAATACGCAAAATCCGTTGTGATTTCAGACCTGGAAGAAACCGGGCACGAAGATGTCGTGCGCAAAGTTTCCGGCGATCTCGGGGATCTGTCTTCGGATGACGATATCCGTGCAAAGATGGCCGAGTTTCTGGTCGAGGCCAAAGCACAGGTTCTCAACGAAACCAGCTAAGGTCTCCCCGCAATATTCATGATCTTCATGAGATTTATGAATTTGATTTGACGCCCCGGTCATGAGACACGGGGCGTCTCGCATTTTTAGCGCGGCTCGCCAGTTTCGGAATATTCTTATGACAAATGCGCTCAGCAAACTTCTGGACTCCAACACGACTCTTTTGGCGGATGGAGCAACAGGTACAAACCTATTCAACATGGGCCTGCAGTCGGGCGACGCGCCCGAGCTTTGGAACGTCGATGCACCGGATAAAATCCGCGCGCTGTATCAGGGTTCGGTGGACGCAGGCAGCGACCTTTTCCTGACCAACACATTCGGCGGGACATCTGCGCGTCTCAAACTGCACGAGGCTCAAAACCGGGTCGCTGAACTGAACCGCGCAGGCGCAGAACTTGGCCGTGAGGTTGCTGACCAAGCCAACCGTCCGGTTATCGTCGCGGGATCGGTCGGACCAACCGGCGAGATCATGCAGCCTGTTGGCGCCCTGTCCCATGCCGATGCCGTGGAAATGTTCCACGAACAGGCGCAGGCATTGAAGGACGGCGGTGTCGATGTTCTTTGGGTCGAAACCATCAGCGCCCCGGAAGAGTTCAGGGCCGCGGCAGAAGCCTTTGCGCTGGTCGATATGCCTTGGTGTGGCACGATGAGCTTTGACACGGCTGGCCGCACCATGATGGGTGTCACATCCGCCGACTTTGCTCAGTTGGTTGAAACGCTCCCTAACCCGCCGGTTGCCTTTGGCGCAAATTGCGGGACTGGCGCGTCTGATATTCTGCGCACTGTCCTTGGATTTGTCGCACAAGGTACGGAACGGCCGCTGATATCAAAAGGCAATGCCGGTATTCCGAAATATGTGGATGGACATATTCATTATGACGGCACGCCGGAACTGATGGGCCATTATGCGACCATGGCGCGAGAGGCCGGCGCAAGCATTATCGGCGGATGTTGCGGCACAATGCCCGAGCATCTGCGGCACATGAGAGCTGCGCTTGACGGTGCCCCGTCCGGTATACGCCCAACCCTTGATCAGATCACGGACGCGCTGGGCCCGTTCTCATCCGCAACTGACGGGACTGGCGAGTCCGCCCTTCCGGAACGGCGCGTGCGTAAACGCCGCCGCGCCTGAAAACCTCAACGCCCTTCGAATTTCGGGGGGCGTTTTTGCATGAAGGCAACGACGCCTTCGGAAAAGTCTCGGCTGCGGCCACATTCACCTTGCAGATGCGCCTCTGCCTCGAGCTGTTGCGGCAGAGTGTTTTCATAGGTGCCGCGAATAGCCTTTTTGATGGCGCCAAACCCTGAGGTTGGACCTTTGGCCAGATACATGGCCCGCTTGCGCCAATGCGCTTCGAACTCCGCGTCGGGAACGGCTTCCCAGATCAGGCCCCAGTCGTCGGCCTGACGAGCACTGATCTTATCGGCAAAAAGAGCAGCGCCCATGGCTTTGGCGAACCCCATCTGGCGCGGCATAAACCAGGTGCCTCCAGCGTCGGGCAACAGGCCGATACGGGCAAAAGCTTGCAGGAAGTAAGCACTCTCCGTCGCGATCACGATATCCGCGCATAGCGCCAGATTGGCCCCTGCCCCTGCAGCAGCGCCATTTACTGCGGCGATTGTTGGAACCGGGCAATTATAGATTGCTTCAAGCATGGGCTCGTATTCGTCGCGCAGCGTGCGCTCAAGATCAATCTTCCCGGTGCTTGAGGCATCACCTAAATCCTGACCCGAGCAAAAAGCGTTTCCCTTACCGGTCAAAACAATCGCGCGGGCATGGGTGGCAGCGTGTTTCATCGCGTGCGTGACTTCGGCCCGCAACTGAGCGGTCATTGCGTTCAACTTCTCTGGGCGGTTCAGAGTTACCACTGCCAGATCATCCGCAATGTCCAACAGGATCGCTTCGTATTCCATCCACCCCTCCAAGGTTCGCTGCGCCTGCGACCCTGCCTCAATTTCCAATGAAGGAAAAGGTGAACCGAAGGTCAATCTTTGAGGATTTCGCGTAATCGTTCTTTCTCGGCGTCGCTAAGGAGGCCGTCACCTTCCCTTCGGTCCTGTTCCGCCGATCTTTTGCGTAAAAAGCTGAAACCAGTCGCCACAGCGATCAAAAGCATGATCGGACCGGCCA
Organism: Ruegeria sp. CDSA193; assembly: GCF_059611885.1. Lineage (NCBI taxonomy): Bacteria > Pseudomonadati > Pseudomonadota > Alphaproteobacteria > Rhodobacterales > Roseobacteraceae > Ruegeria > Ruegeria sp. CDSA193. The sequence continues at coordinate 211,647 of NZ_JBXWPN010000001.1, forward strand.
GCCACAAAAGGATGTTCGATCCTGACGTTGTTGGCCTTAGCAAAACATATTCGCCGTAGCGATCAACGATAAAGTCAATCGCCTGTCCATCTGTATCGCCGGCCACAAGGCGTTCGCGCAATAACAGGCGCAAGTCACGGGCCAATCCTGCATTGCTTTCGTCTATGCTTTCGTTGCGGCAAACCAGACAGCGCAAGCCGGCACTCAGATCCCGCGCCCTCTGTTCCAGGATCGGATCATCAAGCACCTCGTCAGGTTGGACAGCCATGCTTGGCGTTGCCAGTAAAAGTAGTATCAGTAGAAACCGTTTCATTCCGCCGGAACCCCCTGCGTCGGCGTCTTGCGCGCGCCTGCCGCAACGCGAAAACGCCTGTCGCACAGGCTAAGAACGCCTCCGAGCGCCATCAGTAGGCACCCGCCCCAAATCCAATTCGCTAAAGGCTTGATATAAGTCCGCACGACCCAGCCACCATTTGCCTGCTGATCTCCAATGACGACGTAAAGATCCCTGAGAAACCGATAGTCAATCGCAGCTTCAGTCGTTGGCATCCTTGAAACTGGGTAGTCGCGTTTTTCCGGATGCAGTGTTGCGATTGTTCGACCGGCCTGTTCGACCTTTACATCGGCTGTAGTTGAGAAATAGTTGGGCCCCTCGACATTCCGAACCTGTTCAAGTGTCAGGGTGAACTGGCCAACCTCGAAAGGCTGCCCCGTCTGCGCAACGCGGATATCCTCGACCTCCCATGCGGTCAGCCCGGCGATGGCAAAGATCGTAACCCCCAGTCCGGTATGGGCTGCAGCCTTGCCCCAATCGGCACCGGGCAGTCTGAACAGACGCTGTAGGTTGTTTTTTCTTCCGGTACGGCTCCAAAGGTCCACAATAGCGCCAAATGTGATCCAAGCCCCCAGAAACAGCCCCACGGGTCCCAATGCGCTGCGACCGGTCTGCATGACCCAAACGAGCAAGCCAAGCGCAACCGCCAGAAGGAATGCGAACCGCAACGAATGCGCCGCCTTGCCAAGCTTTCCACGTTTCCAAGGAAGCATTGCACCAAGCGGTAATACAATCCCCAACGCAACCATGAACGGTGTGAACGCAGCATTAAAGAACGGCGCGCCGACCGAGAGTTTGCGATCAAATGCCATCTCGGCCACCATCGGCCACAAGGTTCCGAAGAACACAACGAAACAGCTGACCGCCAATAGAATGTTGTTCAGCACCAGGGCGCTTTCGCGGCTGACCATACCAAACACGCCCTTGGCCTCCATCGCTTGCGCGCGTGCCGCATAGAGTGTCAACGCACCGCCAATGAAGACCACAAGAATGATCAGGATAAACACGCCGCGTTCAGGATCATTGGCAAAGGCATGTACCGAAGTCAAAAGCCCCGATCGCACAATGAACGTCCCGATCAGCGAAAAGCCAAAGGCGATGATCGCCAGAAGGATGGTCCAGCTCTTCAGCGCTTCACGCTTTTCGACCACGATAGCAGAATGCAACAGGGCTGCCGCCAATAGCCACGGCATGAAAGAAGCGTTTTCGACCGGATCCCAGAACCAGAACCCGCCCCAGCCCAGCTCGTAGTAGGCCCACCAGGATCCAAGCGCGATCCCAATGGTCAGAAAAATCCATGCGGCCAGCGTCCAGGGACGCACCCACCTCCCCCAAGAGGCATCCACGCGCCCTTCGATCAGCGCGGCCACTGCAAAGCTGAATGCCATGCTCAGGCCGACATAGCCCAGATACAGAAACGGCGGGTGGAATGCCAAGCCTGGATCTTGCAACAATGGGTTGAGATCCCGCCCATCGAACGGCGCGATAATCAGACGGTCAAATGGGTTCGAGGTGAGCAGGATAAAAGCGTAAAACGCCACCCCTACGGCCGCCTGAACCGCCAGCACGCGCGCTTTGAGCGTCGGAGGTAACCCTGCGCCAAAAAAAGCGGCCATGGCCCCGAAAATTGCGACGATCAGGACCCACAGTAACATTGACCCTTCGTGGTTGCCCCACGTGCCGCTGATTTTATACAGCATCGGTTTGGCGGAATGGCTGTTTTCAACCACTATCCGCAATGAGAAATCAGAGGTGGTAAAGGCCCAGACCAACGCCGCGAAAGAGAAGGCGACTAACAGAAACTGTGCAATAGCGGCGGTTTCTGCGAAGGACATCCAGCCAGTCCACCGTTTCGCCGCCCCTATCAGCGGAATGACCGTCTGAACGATGGCGACGAGAAAGGCGAGTATCAGCGCGAAGTGACCAAGTTCTGTAATCATGGTCCCGCATATATTCCTGTTGAGGGACAATCACCAATCACTTTCGCCTCTGCAGGACGCACATAGTGTCGCGGGTCAGGCGGACCGACCCCGCCGCCAATCCTCGAGCGCAGGGTTGAAATCGGGCTTTAGGACCTCATCGGCTAAGCCTGCATCTGTCCCAGTATCAGCGACCCCAATCAAACGGTCCCGCATCTCTGCCAGTGTTTCGATGTTTTCCATAACTTTCGGAGTACGTGTCATCGTTGCCGAAATTTCACGCTGCAGATCCTGCACCTTGGTCTGGTGTCTTGCGCCGAAATAGAACGAGACGACCACGCCCAACAACCACCACAAGGGCTCAGGCACCAACGCAATCCCCTGCATCCGAGCGGCAAACCAAAGCGGATCTACCATAGCGGCGACAAACAGTCCCAATGTTCCCAAGGCCATGGCGGGGCGCGGCAGCCGGTTGAGCCCATCCATAAAACGGTCAAATGCACCTTTTTGAACCCGCTCGAACTCAGCCCTATACTGTTCCAGTACTCCCTGTTGTCGCGTCAGGTCGCGTTTAGCGCCCTGCTCAGCATTTTCACGAAAGACTTCGGTTGTTTCACGCACGACATTCCGGCCCTCGCCAAACAAGAACGCAAATATCCCCGAGATCAGCCCCATTCAGAAACCCTCCTTTGAAATTCTGCGTCGCTAAGATGATAGGTCGGTGACAGGAATTCCTCAGCGCGTCGTATCCAGCCACCTTTTGCCCCAGACCGGGACCGAGCATATTTGCGAGAGGCTGGACGATGTTCCGCTATCCGGAAATAATAGTTTCTCCTGGCAACGCCATAGGCATCCCGCAGCGCGACAGGGTCCGGTTCAGACGCAGCACTACAAGCCTGCGCCGTCTGCGGGCCTACAACGCCATCTACGACGACACGATACCCCATTTCACGCAGCAAATGTTGCATAATTTTAACAGCTTGAGCGCCTGAATTCACGTACATGTCGAAGACAGATGGCTGCAGAATGTTAGGCAGTAGGTGTAATCGCGGTTTTGAGAAATAGTGGCGGATAAAGATTTCAACGGCCTGCGACCGGCTCAGCCGCCTTACATCGGATACATCAACCATCCCGTCCTGCGTCAGGTCCAGTTGCAATCTGCGCATGGTATGGACTGTTACACCGAATTTTGTCGCTCCACCCGGATCGTCGGGGTCATCGACAAAACCACCTTCACGCGTAACTATCTGTTCCGCGATCTGCCGAACCGTCTGCATGTACTGTTCTCCAACTTGGGACAGACAAACGCTCGGACAATTCTGTTAATACAGCGAAAATAGAAAGGGCGCTGCATATCGATCCACGCAACGCCCGAATTCCGATCTCAAAGCCTATGGCTCAGCTCTCGCCGGCCTCCTTGTAAATACCTTGTTCTTTCAACGCGTCCACAACCTCTTTTGGCATATAGGTCTCATCGTGTTTCGCAAGAATTTCTGAGGCTTCAAAGACTCCGTTTACGTAGCTTCCGGTGCCAATCATACCCTGGTTTTCCGAGAACAAATCAGGCAAAACTCCAGTAAACGTGACCGGCACACTTTCGCCTCCGTCCGTCACCACAAAACGCACGGTTTCCCCTTGCCCCCGCACGATCGAACCCTCTTCGACCAGACCACCGATCCGGAATACTTCAGTCGGTTTTGGCGGCTCTGCCATTACTTCACTGGGCGAGCGGAAGAAATTGATGCCGTCCTGCATAGCGTATCCGATCAACGCCGTAGACACTGCCAAAGCAACGATTGACAGAAGGATGATCTGAACGCGACGACGTTTCTTGAGCGTTTTCATTTGTTCCTCATGGGAAAAGTGGGGCCATCATCAGACCCGCAGTTTCAGCTTCACCTAACATTAGGTTAGCGTTCTGCAAGGCTTGGCCACTGCTACCTTTTGTCAGGTTATCCAGTGCTCCGATCACAATGGCGCGCCTCTCGATCCGGTCGCTGACCACGCCGATATGGCAGAAATTCGAGCCGCGCACATGGTGGGTCGAGGGTGTTTCGCCAAATGGCAGAATCTGGATAAATGGTTCGCTTTCATAGGTTTTCACGAGCGCTTCATAAACGCTCGTGGGGTCACCTTTGACATATGTAGTGGCTAGGATACCCCGGTTTGCTGGAACCAGATGTGGAGTGAACTGAACATTGACCGGGCGCCCTGCAAGGGCAGAAAATTCTTGATCGAATTCCCCCAAATGCCGATGCGTACCGCCAACAGCATATGCGTTATACCCTTCGCTAAGTTCGGCATGCAGCAGGTTTTCTTTCAGCGACCGCCCGGCACCAGACACCGCGCATTTGAGGTCCAGAATGATGTCATCCAGATCAATGACACCAGCCGAAATCAAGGGGCGCAAAACATATTGTCCGGTGGCGGCGTTGCAGCCTGTTCCGGCAACCAAGCGGGCCGTGCGAATTTGATTGCGATAAAACTCGGTCAGGCCGTAAACGGCCTCCTCCTGCTGCTCCAAAGCCGCATGAGGGTTGCCATACCATTTTTCATATTCCTCAGGGTCGCGTAGCCGGAAATCGGCGGACAGGTCGATGATTTTAAGGTCCTTCGGCAGATCGCGGATAACTTCCTGGCTGGTTTTATGTGGCAGCGCGCAAAAGCACAGGTCGATCCCTGAAAAGTCGATTTCCGAAATCTTGCAAAGAACCGGTAATTCCAGGTGCCGCAAATGTGGAAATACCTGCGCCATCGGCTGTCCGGCTTTCCGCTCGGCAGAAAGTGCAGCGATTTCCATATTCGGATGCTCGGCGATCAACCGAACCAGTTCAGCGCCGGTATAACCCGAAGCGCCCAGAATTGCGATTTTGTGGGTCATCTTGGACCTCTTGAAACTGTATGCCACTGTTCATGCCCGCCACTGTGACGGTCATGGGATTACGGGTTCTTTCAGGCCGCGTCTTTGACCAAAGTCAGACAGCCTCGAAAGTAATTTGTCGTCGGAGGAACTGGGTGGCGCGATCACTGACAACGCCTGGCTTACCAGTGGTCAGATAACCGCCCTTCGCCGCACCCTGCATGTTCGGGTGCCGCTGCAAATAGTCTGCCAGACTTTCTGCAACCAGATCACCCTGGCTGAACACCTCAACGTCGGGTCCTAAGGCCTTCTGAAACGCCTCAGCCATTAAGGGATAGTGCGTACAGCCCAGAATTGCGGCCTGAGGCTCTGGCATCTTGCGTTTCAGGGCGTCCACATGGCTTCGCACCAGCGCTTCGGCCAGGATCATGTCGCCTTCCTCGATTGCATCAACGACCCCACCGCAGGCCTGCGCCTCAACATCTACGCCAATCGCACGAAAGGCCAATTCGCGTTGAAACGCGCGACTGGATACGGTGGCCGGGGTCGCAAACAAAGCGACATGTTTGACCGCGACTTCACGCGGCGGGCTGTTGTCGCCCCATTGCCGCTCAGTCAGCGCTTCAATCAATGGAACAAAAACGCCCAAGACGCGCTTGCCTTGAGGCACGCCCTCTTCTTGCATCCGCCGCAAAGCAGCAGCGCTGGCCGTATTGCAGGCCAGAATCACTAGATCACATCCCCGGTTCCAGAGGTCGTTCACCGCACCCCGGGTCAGCTCATAGATATTCTCTACATCACGCACCCCGTATGGCGCATGTGCGCTGTCCGCGTAATACAGGAAATCAACGTCGGGAAGACGTTTCTGCGCGGCGTTCAGAACGGTCAGACCGCCCAAACCAGAATCAAAAATGCCTACTGCCATTTGCCCCTTTAGGCGCGATGCCGTTCCTCAAATTCATAGCCATAGTCATAAGACTTTAGTGGCTTTGGAGACAGCTCATACGTTGCTTTGCGCAAGAAATCCATCATCTTGCGCGTATCCTTGGCCAACGGGTCCAGAACGTCGCGGCCGATGGGCTCTCCGATCACCACCTGGACCGGGGTATCAACGCGTTTTTTGAATTCCTTGATCAGCAATCCCATGCGCAATGTATTGTGCAGATGGCTGGCGATCTGAAACAGGCGTGAGGTATGACCGTCAAAAAAGACCGGCACAACTGTCGCGTCTGATTTGGCAACCATCCGCGCCGTGAAGCCACGCCAGCCCGGGTCCATCGGGTACGAGAAAGGCTTTGCCCCTGTGCTGACGGTACCGCCGGGAAATATGCCAATCGCGCCGCCCTCGCCCAAATAGTTCAAAGCTTTCTTGCGGGTCTCCAGGTTCTGCTTCATCGCAGCTTTTGTATCGTCGAATGAAATCGGCAGAACGACCCGATTCAGATCCTCTGCCTTACGAAACACATGGTTGGCCAGAATGCGAAAATCCCCACGCGTACTGGACAACATGTGCCCCATCATCAACCCATCCAGAATTCCATATGGGTGATTGGCAATCAGAATCAGAGGGCCATCACGGGGAATATTAGACAATGACCCGCCAACCACATCCAGAGACAAACCGTATCTCTCAACCATGACCGACCAGAAATCTCGCCCGTTGGCCACGTCTTTTTCATACCCATCAGCACGCCTGATAAGGCGCAGGCGGCCTGTGGTGTTCTCCATAAGCTTGATGACCATCCGTCCGCTTTTGGTTTCAGCGGAATAGGCATAAGAAATGTCACGTGCAACATGGCGTCGCGAGGGCATGGAAGTCTCCGGTTTTGTACCTGCATTTTAAATGCAAGTAACAATTTTGCCTAGCTGTCGTGACACGGTTGTGACGAATTACTCGGCGGCGGCCTGTAATTCAGGTCCTCCGTTCCGTATCGTGGTCAACAATTCCTCTCTGCGTTTGGCGGCGCTCGCCTCATTCGCCTTAAGGACGGGTCCAAAACCTTTAATATCCAAGGGCAACTTGGCGAGCGCAATTACGGCATCCTTTGTTTGGATGGAAATCAGCGGAGTGATCTCTTTGAGATCACGCTCATATTGCTTGATCAGCGCGCGCTCCATTCGACGTTCGACACTATAGCCAAAGATATCCAGCGGAGTACCTCGAAGAACTTTTAGCCGAGACATGAATTTCAGCGGCTTCAGCATCCATTCGCCGAAACTCCGTTTGCGGGGTCGGCCATCTGGTCCTTTGCCACCAAGCAGCGGTGGGGCAAGGTGGAAAGTCATTTTGAATTCGCCATCAAATTCAGCGGCGGCTTTCTCCCGACTGGACAGTAACAACCGGGCCACTTCGTATTCGTCCTTGTAAGACAACAGCTTATGATACCCTTTTGCGACAGCATCACGAATTTCTGCATCCTCAAACGAGTCAACGATTTTGCGGTAGCGTTTCGCCAAACGAGCGCTTTGATACTGGGTCAGATGATCTGCGCGGAACGCGATGACCTGCTCTGGTGATTTCGGGAGGTCGGAAACACTTGGCCGTAGAATCTCATCGACTTTTTCCGGGTGTAAAACCGCCCAACGACCGATCTCAAAGGCTCTTTTATTGCGTTCTACCGCCGTTCCGTTCAGATCAATGGCTGCAATCACCGCATCGAGGCTGACGGGTATCAGCCCGCGCTGCCATGCGGCCCCAAAAACCATCATGTTCGAATAGATTGAGTCTCCCATCACTGCGCGCGCAAGCTCAGTGGCATCAAACAGGGAAACGTCTTCTTTCAATCGTGCTTGCAGCGCCAATTCCAGCCTCTCACCAGGAATCCTAAACTTAGTGTCGCGCGTGAAGTCACCGGTAACGGTTTCGTGGCTGTTGACCACCGCTCCGGTCTGACCCAAGCGTGTCAGGCCAAGTGTTTTGGCCCCGGCGGACACAACCAAATCACCACCGATCAATGTGTCGGCTTCACCCGTTGCCACACGTATTGCACTGATATCTTCTGGCCGGTTGGCTATACGGCAATGAATATGAACCGCACCGCCTTTCTGAGCCAAGCCTGCCATCTCCATCATTCCGGCGCCTTTGCCGTCAATCTGGGCCGCCTGTGCCAGAATCGCCCCGAGCGTGACAACTCCGGTCCCACCGATGCCGGTAATGACAACATTATGTGTGCCCATGATTTCAGGCAGCTCGGGCATCGGAAGATCGGGCAGATCAAGTTCGGTCGTCGCTTCTTTGCGAATCTTCGCGCCTTCCAGCGTCACAAAGGAGGGGCAGAACCCACTCAGGCAGGAGAAATCCTTGTTACAGCTTGATTGGTCAATCGCGCGCTTCCGGCCAAGTTCGGTTTCCTTGGGAACAATCGAAACACAGTTCGATTGGATGCCGCAGTCACCGCAGCCCTCACAGACATCCGTATTGATAAAGACCCTTTTGTCCGGGTCGGGAAAGGTTCCGCGTTTACGGCGACGGCGTTTCTCAGCGGCACAGGTCTGGACATAGACGATGACCGAGACGCCCTCATAGGTGCGGAATTTCTCTTGCACAGTCATCAGTTCGGCGCGCTCAAAGCTCTCTACTCCTGCGGGTAGGGCTTTGAAGTTTACATCTTCTTTTTCGTCATAGACCAACGCGACATGTGTGACGCCCATAGCCTTGACCTCGGCCGCGATCCTTTCGGCGGTCAGATCACCCTCATTGCCCTGCCCGCCCGTCATTGCGACCGCATCGTTGAACAGAATCTTGAAGGTGATGTTCGTACCCGCCGACAAAGCTGCCCGGATCGCCTGAACACCGGAATGGTTATAGGTGCCGTCTCCGAGGTTCTGGAACACATGATTGGTGGTCGAGAACGGCTCTTCCCCGATCCAGTTTGCCCCTTCGCCACCCATCTGAGTAAAGCCAAATGTGCTTCGATCCATCCACTGAACCATGTAATGGCATCCGATGCCTGCATAGGCCCGGCTTCCGTCTGGTACCTTGGTCGAACTGTTATGCGGGCATCCTGAACAGAAATACGGAAGGCGCGAAGCTATTTCCTCGGCATTGTCCGCCCGGCGCGCTTCGGTCAGCTTGGTCAAACCTGCGCGGACCCCGTCGGTATCACGGCCTTCTTCAATCAGAATACCGCCCAGTTTTTCAGCGATCATGTTCGGATCAAGGGCACCGCGGGTGGGAAACAGCTCTTCCCGATGCAGCGTCCCAGCACCGCCCTTGTACCAGCCATAGACTCGTCGACCACGGCGGTCGTCAAAGATCGCTTCCTTAACCTGAACCTCGATCAGTTTGCGTTTTTCCTCAACGATTACGATCAGGTCCAGACCCTCTGCCCAGTCGTGAAATCCGGCCATGTCCAGTGGGAACGTCTGTCCGACCTTATAGGTCGTGATGCCAAGGCGCTCGGCTTCGGCCTCATCAATATTCAGCAGGGAAAGCGCATGGGCGAGGTCCAGCCAGTTCTTGCCAGCGGCCACCAGTCCGATCTTTGCACCGGGTTTGCCCCAGACACGTTTGTCCATCCGGTTAGCGCGTGAAAACGTTTCAGCCGCAAAACGCTTGTAATCAATAATGCGCTCTTCCTGCAGATGAGGCGTATCGCCAAGCCGGATGTTCAGCCCTCCTTCGGGCATATCAAACTCGGGCACCACGACTTTCATGCGATCAGGGTTGCCATCAACGACCGAGGTCACCTCGATCGTGTCCTTCATGGTCTTGAGGCCGACCCAGACACCGGCGAACCGACTGAGCGCGAATCCGTAAACGCCGTAGTCGAGTATCTCCTGTACTCCGGCCGGGCTGACCACTGGCATGTACATATCAACCAGCGACCACTCGGACTGATGCAGCACGGTCGAGCTTTCGCCCGTGTGATCATCCCCCATGGCCATCAGAACGCCACCATGTGCCGCCGTCCCTGCCATATTGGCATGGCGCATCACGTCGCCTGACCGATCTACACCAGGTCCTTTTCCGTACCACAGACCAAAGACGCCATCGAACTTGCCGTCACCCCTTAACCCGGCCTGCTGACTGCCCCAAAGCGCGGTTGCCGCAAGATCCTCGTTCAGACCGTATTGAAAAGTGACATCGCTTTCTGTCAGCTGTTTCTGCGCGCGCATCATCTGCTGGTCGACCGCTCCAAGAGGCGATCCGCGGTATCCCGTCACCAATCCTGCAGTGTTCAGACCCGATTTCGTGTCGCGCGCCTTTTGCATCAGCATAAGGCGCACAAGCGCCTGAGTGCCGTTCAATAGAACCGTGTTTTTATTTAGGTCGAAACGGTCGTTCAAAGAAATTTGTGGCTTACTCATCAAACGCCTCCCCTCGTCAGATCAGTGTGCTTCATCTGCTTCCATATTAGGTCATAATAACTGACCTGCCTAGAGCTTATCCTCTGAAACGCAAGGATTTCGCCGTTTGAATGTGGAAGTTGTCACCTATTTCATATAGGCGTTCGGCAGGATAACGAAAGTTGCGGCGATGGATTGGGACAAGCTTAGGATATTTCACGCGGTTGCAGATGCGGGCAGCCTGACACATGCAGGCGATAAGCTGAACCTATCTCAATCGGCAGTCAGCAGACAAATTCGGGCGTTGGAAGAGTCACTTGATTCGACGTTGTTCCATCGTCACGCCCGCGGCCTGATTCTGACCGAACAGGGTGAGCTGCTGTTCGACGCCACCTCGGCAATGTCCAAGCGACTGGACGCGGCAGCGGCGCGCATACGAGACAGCGAAGAAGAAGTCTTTGGTGTGCTGCGGGTCACAACCACATTTGGCTTTGGGACTCTATGGCTCGCTCCGAGGTTGCCAAAGCTGTATGAACAATACCCGGACCTAAATATCGACCTCATGCTTGAGGAACGCGTTCTTGACCTGCCAATGCGCGAGGCCGATGTCGCCATTCGTATGAAAGAGCCTAGCCAGGCTGATCTGGTGCGCAAGCGCCTGATGACAGTACAGATGCTGCTTTATGCTACCCCGGAATATCTAAAGGAAAGCGGTCAACCTGCCTCCCTCGAAGAAATCTCGAGCCATCGACTTATCTGTCAGACCCCCTCAGCCCCCCAAGTAGGGGCCAGTGCGGCAATGGTACGGCATCTGATGACCTATAACCCGGCGTCGTTGCTGACAGTGAACAACTATTTCGGTGTCTTGCAGGGCGTACTGCACAATCTGGGAATTGGCTTGCTGCCCGATTATGTCACGCATGATTTCCCGCATCTGCTGCCGGTACTTTCAGACATCGAAACGGCTGACGTTCCTGTTTATCTCGCCTATCCCGAAGAGTTACGCCATTCCAAACGCGTAGCAGCCTTCCGCGATTTTGTGCAGGACGAGATCATCGCGCAGCGTAAACACCTGAAGAAAATGGGGAAACTATAGCTATGCGTCAACGTCATAGCGGACATGACGGACTATCACACTGAAACGCCTTGATCGTTATCAAACTGATGCCTAAATGAGCACTCGAAGGCGGTGATGCTGTAACGCTCATCATCTTCATACCTCCCTGTTGGACTACGGCCGAGCTTAGTGCTCGGCCTTTTTTTTGGTCCTGGCTTAATCGGTGACACCGAACAGCCGAAAACTGCTGGGAAATTTCCACCTCCGCGCCTATGATCCCGTAAAAGATCAAAAATTCGTGTTCGAGGGAAAATTCATGCACCATCCACTCCGCCTATTACTGGCGTTGATTTCCGCCATTCTTCTTGCGGTACCAGTATACGCACAAGACAGTGGGACCGCGTCGTCTACGGTCACAATTCCAGAGGACCTGACGCCCGATCAGGTTGATGGCTTGGTGGCACGTATGTCCGACGATCAGGTTCGCGCCATTTTGCTGGAACGGCTCGACGCGGTTGCAGAAAGGCAGGCGGCAGCAAACGAAAACCATGAAGATCCGCTTACCGAAATCAGTGAAATCTGGGCCGAGATGGTTACCTCTTGGACGCAGGTTTTGACCACATTGCCAAATATTGTCAGCGCCCAGGTTGAAGCGTTCAGCAATTTCTCAGCGAAATTCGGATCTACCGGGGTGTTTGGCCTGTTTGGGCTGATCCTAGCAGTTCTGGTGGCCGGATACGCTGCTGAAAAATTGTTTGGGTTTCTCACCCGCAAATGGCACGAAGAGCCCGATGGGAATTCCGATGCCGATCTTTGGAGCGCGGTACGTTACTTGTTCCGCCGTTTCTGCCGGGAAATCGCAGGGCTTGTTGTGTTCTATGTTGTTATCCGGGCGATTGGACGGGGCTTGCTGACGACAGAACAGCTTACCTATGCCGCCCCATTCGTTTTCTACCTGATTTGGATTCCGCGTCTGGGCGCAGCCGCCTCACGCTTTGTGCTGGCGCCCAAAAAGCCACATTACCGGTTGGTCAACATAGACGATCATTGGGCCAAATATCTGCATCGCAACCTGATTGGCCTTCTTCTATTGATCGGCCTCACGCTCTTTATCGTACGGTTCAACTTGCTTAACGGTATCACCCCGGCCGATACGCGTATCGGTTTCTGGCTGAACGCTGGCATCCATATATACATTGGGATCATCGCTTGGACCGCGCGCGAAGGGTTGTCTCAGATGATGTTGGGCACGGACCCGGATCACACCAAATTCGATGAAAAGGTCGCTCATTACTATCCCTACTTCGCTATCGGCGTTTCGGTGGTGATATGGTTCCTGGTCGAATTCCTGATCGCACAGCGTGATCCCAGAACACTTGCCCTGCTTGGCAAAGGGCCACATTTCACGACGATGTTCTGGCTGCTGATCGCTCCAGCGCTTGATACGCTGATCCGTGGCCTCGTGCGCCATCTTCAACCCCCAATGTTGGGCGACGGACCATTGGCCGAACGCGCCTATAAATCAGCCAAGCGCAGCTATATCCGGATCGGTCGCGTGCTGGCGGGCCTGTTTGTGGTCTTTATGATCGCGCGGGTCTGGCAGCTTGATCTTCGACATGTCGCCTCTGCCGGGATCGGAACCGACGTTGGCGGTACGGTTATCGAATTCCTGATGATCATCGCTGTCGGATACATCTTGAACGAGGTCGTCTCACTATGGATCAACCGTCGTCTTGCCAAGGAACAGACAACGGCAGAAGAGCTGGATGAAGAGGCCGGTGGCGAGGGTGGCGGTGCAGGCGGCTCACGTCTGGCGACGGTTCTTCCCCTGCTGCGGATCACGGCGCAAGTCACGATTGCGGTCATCTTCGGCCTGCTCGCATTGGGCGCGCTGGGCATCAACATCACCCCACTTCTGGCAGGTGCCGGTGTCCTTGGTCTTGCGATCGGTTTCGGCGCTCAGAAGCTGGTGGCTGATATCGTCGGCGGTGTCTTCTTCCTTATCGACGATGCGTTTCGCGTGGGTGAATATGTCGATGTCGGTGGCACCATGGGCACCGTCGAGAAAATCTCGATCCGTTCGATGCAGCTCCGCCATCACCGTGGGCCCGTTCACACGATCCCCTATGGCGAGATTCAAAAGCTGACCAATTTCAGCCGTGACTGGGTGATCATGAAGCTAAAGTTCACCGTGCCGTTTGACACTGATCCCAACAAGGTCAAGAAGATCTTCAAGAAGATCGGCGCCGAGATGATGGCGGACGAAACCCACAAAGAAGGCTTCTTGCAGCCCTTTAAATCGCAAGGTGTTTTCGACTTTGACGATGTTGGCATGATCATCCGCGGCAAGTTCATGGCCAAGCCGGGCAAGCAGTTCACGCTTCGCAAGGAAATCTTCAACCGGGTGAAGGCCGAGTTCAATGCCAATGGCATCGACTTTGCCCGCCGCGAAGTTCGCGTAGCAATTCCTGGTCTGGAAGAGGCCGAGAACCTTACCGAACAACAAAAAGCTGCTGTTGGGGCCGCTGCGGCGGACTCGATCAACAAGGGAGAAACCCCAGCTTAAAGACCAGATACAGACGCCACGCGGCTTTTGGGCCGCCTGGCAGGAAGTACTATAGACGGAACCGGCCACTGGCGCGGTTCCGTTTCTTTTTCTGGGTACACAAAGCGCAGAAAAGCTCGAAATTGGCATATGCCGGTTACGTTATTCGACCCTGCGCTGACTTGGCCCTTCCCACAGACGCGCCCTTGCCCTACAAGGCCCGCAATCTCGGCCACCATGGATACAGGACAAACGATGCAAGAGCCCGCCATCACACCGGATCTGATTGCCGCGCACGGGTTGAAACCCGAAGAATACGAGATGATCCTGGAGATTATCGGGCGCGAGCCAACCTTTACCGAGTTGGGCATTTTCTCGGCCATGTGGAACGAGCATTGTTCCTACAAATCCTCCAAGAAATGGCTGCGCACCCTGCCCACCTCTGGACCCCAGGTGATCTGCGGACCGGGTGAAAATGCAGGTGTGGTCGATATCGGCGATGGTCAGGCCGTGGTCTTCAAGATGGAAAGCCACAACCATCCGTCTTACATCGAACCCTATCAAGGTGCGGCCACCGGGGTTGGAGGTATCCTGCGCGACGTTTTCACCATGGGTGCGCGCCCAATCGCCTCGATGAACGCGCTGTCTTTTGGTGAACCCGGCCACCACAAGACCCGTCAGCTGGTCAATGGCGTGGTCGAAGGTATCGGCGGCTATGGCAACTGTTTCGGCGTCCCTTGCGTTGGCGGCGAAGTGCGCTTTCACCCGGCCTATAATGGCAACTGCCTTGTGAATGCCTTCGCAGCCGGGCTGGCTGACAGTGACAAGATTTTCTACTCAGCCGCATCGGGCGTCGGCATGCCGGTTGTCTATCTTGGGGCCAAGACCGGACGCGACGGCGTGGGCGGAGCCACCATGGCCAGCGCCGAATTTGACGACACGATCGAGGAAAAGCGCCCCACCGTTCAGGTTGGCGACCCGTTCACCGAAAAACGCCTGATGGAAGCGACGCTGGAGCTGATGCAAACCGGCGCGGTGATCTCGATCCAGGATATGGGCGCGGCGGGTCTGACCTGCTCGGCCGTGGAAATGGGCGACAAAGGCGGTCTGGGCGTGCGGCTTGATCTGGAAAACGTCCCCCAGCGCGAAGAGAACATGACGGCCTATGAGATGATGCTGTCGGAATCCCAGGAACGCATGCTGATGGTTCTCAAGCCCGAGCTTGAGGCCGAGGCTCGCGCCGTTTTCGATAAATGGGATCTGGATTTCGCCATCGTGGGTGAAACCGTCGCCGAAGATCGCTTTCTAATCATGCATAATGGTGAGGTCAAAGCCGATCTGGTTCTGTCCAAACTCTCCTCAACCGCGCCCGAATATGATCGCCCGTGGGAGCCTACACCGCAAGCAGAAGATCTGGCCGACGTGCCTCAGATCGACCCAATCGACGGTCTGCGCGCCCTGCTCGCTTCGCCCAACTATGCGGGCAAGCAATGGGTTTACGAGCAGTATGACACCATGGTTATGGCTGATTCCGTGCGTACGCCTGGTCTGGGCGCCGGCATGGTTCGTGTACACGGCACCGACAAGGTTCTTGCTTTCACCAGTGACGTGACCCCACGCTATGTGCGAGCTAACCCTGTTGAAGGCGGCAAGCAAGCTGTTGCCGAAGCCTACCGCAACCTGACCGCCGTCGGGGCATTGCCGCTGGCGACCACTGACAACCTGAATTTTGGCAACCCGGAAAAGCCCGAGATCATGGGCCAGTTCGTCGGTGCCATCCAAGGCATTGGTAAGGCCGTCGCAGCATTGGATATGCCCATCGTGTCCGGCAACGTGTCGCTTTACAACGAAACCGACGGTCAAGCGATCCTGCCGACTCCGACAATCGGAGCGGTCGGCCTTCTGGCGCACACGGACGAGATCATAGGTAATGAGGTCCGCGACGGCCACGTGGCTCTGGTCATCGGCGATACGCAGGGGCATCTGGGCCAATCCGCCCTTTTGGCCGAAGTGTTCAACCGCGAAGATGGCGACGCGCCGCATGTCGATCTGGACGCCGAAAAGCGCAACGGAGAGTTCATCCGCGCAAACCGAGAGATGATCAAGGCTTGCACCGATCTTGGCGATGGTGGTCTGGCATTGGCAGCCTTCGAACTGGCCGAAGCAACCGGCGTCGGCATAACGCTTGACGACGCCTCGACCGAATTCCTGTTTGGCGAGGATCAGGCCCGTTATCTGGTCGCCTGCAACTTTGACCAGGCCGAAGCCCTGATGATTGCCGCAGGTCAGGCTGGCGTTCCACTGGTATCGGTCGGGCGGTTCACGGGCGACAGCGTCCGCATCGGCTCTTCTGAGGCCTTGCTTGATGAACTGACTGCCACTTTCCGCAACAGCTTCGCCGAAGCCGTCGCCTGATTTTGGCACCTGCGCTTCTTAAAACCTGCACTTTGACAAGTGCAGGTTTTTGTCATTTCGGGGCGTCTATCTGACCCTTGCGCGCCCCGCCCCGGCGCACTACATCTTGAGAAAGACTTTCAGGAGAAACCTACATGCCGATGAGCGCCCACGAGATTGAGAACCTGCTGCGCGACGCGTTTCCCGATGCGGACATTCAGGTCGGCGGCAGCGACGGCGTACATATGTCGGCCATGGTCGTGGATGAGAGCTTTCGTGGCAAAAACCGGGTGCAACAACAGCGAGCAGTCTATGCAGCCCTAAAAGGCAAGATGGACGGCCCGGATGGCGACTTGCACGCGCTGGCTCTGACGACGAAAGTGCCTGAGTGAGCACGACTTTCTGGATTTACGGGATTTGCTCTTTGGTGGCGCTGGTTGGGTGCATATTGGTTGTTCGATCAGCTTTTTTGCCCGGCACCAATAAGAAAGCTCGCGGAAGCGAACCCGGCCAAGGAGATCAACTAATAACTCATGGCGTGCATACGGGCGGCCCGGGCGGTGGACACCCGACTATGGCGAGGGTTACCCGAGATCCGCAGCATTACGCTAAAGCCATGGCTCCAAAAAAATGAGTACATGGCTGGCTTGGATATCAGCAATCGCGGCTTTGATAGTTGCCGCCGCGCTGATCGAGGCCTATGTGAAGCGAAACAGAAAGCGTAAACTGGTCGACATGCGTCCAAACCCGGACAAAATCAGCAAGGTTGACGGCATCGAGAGATACGGGCTGAATCCGCTGGCTCTGGCGCAGGCCGAACACCGACGGCTGGAAAAGGAAGGATGGGTCGCCGCCCCATCACAGGATGAAACGACCGCCCCGGATGCGAATGACAAGGAAAAGTAACATGACCGACGTGAAAACCCAGATCGACGAGACCGTCAAAGCCAATGATGTGGTGCTATATATGAAAGGCACCAAGGAAATGCCGCAATGCGGATTCTCCTCGCGCGTGGCAGGCGTGCTGAACTACATGGGTGTAGAATTTGCTGACGTGAATGTACTGGCCGACGAGGGCTTGCGTCAGGGGATCAAGGACTATTCTGACTGGCCGACTGTTCCGCAACTCTATGTCAAAGGCGAGTTCGTAGGCGGATGCGACATCATCACCGAGATGACCCTGTCAGGTGAGCTGGACACCTTGTTTGATGACAACGGTGTCGGCTACAACAAGGAAGCCGCTGATAAAATCAGGGAAGCAAACGCCTGATCAGCGGCTGACGCAATTTCCCAATAAGACCTGCTCGCTGGCGGCATCTGCACCTGTCGCCAGAAAGCTCACCGTGGCGTCCCAGCCTTTGGAGCGCAGGATGTAAGTGCCAGTTGTTCCGTCGGATTCATAGCGAATACCAGAGCCGCTCTGAGCTTGGCGCAAAGTCACCAGCTTATTGTCGACCATCATGGCTGCCGCGCTGGATCCGTCCTCGGCATTGAAATAGGCAACCTCAAGAGGCACGCCGTTATCACAAGTAAATGTGACGGGCAGAATATCGATCCCAGCCCAGGAAACCTGCGCTGACACAGACATGAAAGTCGCAATAGCAATAGTACGCATATTTATCATTTCGTTGACTTTTCTTCTATGAATGCCGCCATTGCCTCGGCCCGAGCAGCCAATTCTGCCAAGGTGTCAGTGACCGAAGGTGGAACCACGGCAACTTCAATTCTTTCCGGCTCGGGCTGTGGCATGCTGCGCAGGTTCCGAAGCTCAGTTTCGGCCTCCGCCAGCTTATTTTCCAGCGAGTTGATTTTGTCACCTGTGGCGGCGGCTTTGTCTGCCAACATCAATCCAGCCATCAAAAGCATCCGGGATTCAGGCATCCGACCGATCTGATCCGACAATACCTGCGCTTCATCATCCAGCAATTTTGCAGCAGCTTGCAGGAAAACCTCTTCGCCTTCTTGGCACGAAACCTCAAAGCCGCGCCCCCCGATTTGAATGGTCAATTCAGGCATTATTCCACCTCTCCTTCGGCCAATTTCGCCTGAGACAGCAACGGTTCCAACCGGGCCAGCACGGCATGTGCTTCGGCCGCATCGGTGGCCTGCGCTGCGCGCGTTGCCTCAAGCTCGGCAGCTGTGGCACGGTTCAACAGATCCGCATCGGTCATTCCGTCTTCTGCAGCTGTGCGCAGCTCTTCGACCGACATTCGTAGTTGTTCGTTGGCTTTGCGCATGCGCTGCAGATCATCATCCAGACGCGACATCGCCGAGCCATGGCTACTGCGTTCGGCGCGCAGCATTTCTAACTCGGCGCTGAGTTCCGCCACGCGTTCACTATCCGCCAATTCCGAACGAAGACGGGCATTTTCGGCTTTCAGTTCTTCGACAACATCCTGATCTTCCAATGCTGCCTTTGCGCTTGCCAACTCGGCCCGTGCGGCTTCGACCGAAGTAAGCTGTGCCTTGGCATCTTCGAGTTGCTCGCGCAGCGCTGCACTTTCCTGACTATCGGACGGGGTATTACGCAAGGCTTCGATTTCTAGGCGCATGGCATCGACTTCGGAATCGTGTCTTTCTTTTAATGATCTGAGACGCTCTTCAAGTTGAGCATTCGCAACCCTCTCATCATCCAGAGCTACACGCAGAGTGTCATCTTCTCCACCGCTGCCTGCGCCAACTTCCGCCATTGTCGCAATGCCGGATCCAATCCGATCCATCGCGGCCACAATACGGCGTTGTAGTTCTTCGATCTGGCTCATGCCCCTGCCACCTTTTTATCAAGGTTCCTTGTTTCGCGAGGTTATCCGAATCAACCTTGTACGCGTCTTGGCCTAGTCTAACCCAATGGCATCGAAAATACCCACTGTTTGCTTTCAACGACTTGGGTCACATTCTTGATCCAGCAAAACCCTGCAGCACCCAGTTCTACTTGCACTTTGAGGGCTGAATGGTATTGAGCGGCCATCTGCCTGTAATCCAAAGGAACAACACCCGTGGACCTGACTGCGCTGCGCAATGCCAACCCCGAACACTGGGACAAAGCTGCGGCCATCCGCACATTGACCCTCGACGCCGTCGCCGCCGCCAATTCCGGCCATTCCGGTATGCCAATGGGCATGGCCGATGTCGCGACCGTACTGTTCGAAAAGCACCTGAAATTCGACGCCTCGGCCCCAAGCTGGCCCGACCGCGACCGGTTCATCCTGTCCGCCGGTCACGGCTCGATGCTGATCTATTCGCTGTTGTATCTCACTGGGAACGCTGACGTTACGCTGGAACAGATCAAGAATTTCCGTCAGCTGGGCGCAAAAACTGCAGGTCACCCCGAGAACTTCCTTGTCAACGGGATCGAAACTACAACCGGCCCGCTGGGTCAGGGGATCTCGAATGCCGTTGGTTTTGCCATGGCCGAGGAAATCCAGCGCGCTCACTACGGCAAGAAGATCGTAGATCACTATACCTATGTCATCGCGGGCGATGGCTGCCTTATGGAAGGTGTTAGCCAAGAGGCCATCACGCTGGCCGGCCGTCACGAGCTGGGTAAGCTGATCGTGTTCTGGGACAACAACAACATCACCATCGACGGCACGGTCGACATCGCTGACCGGACCGATCAGGTGAAACGCTTTGCCGCCTCTGGCTGGCAGGTTATCGAGATTGACGGCCACGATCCGCAGGCCATCGACGAGGCCATCACCAAGGCGAAATCGTCCAACAAGCCGACCATGATCGCCTGCGAAAGCCATATCGCTTTGGGTCACGCGGCGCAGGATACCTCAAAAGGCCACGGCGCCCTGACCGATCAGGAACAGCTGAAAGCGGCCAAAGAGGCCTATGCCGCCCCCCATGGCGCCTTCGAAGTCCCGGCAAATGTCAAATCAGCCTGGGAAGCAATCGGTTCGCGCGGCGCAGCCGAGCGTTCTGCGTGGGAGGAGCGTTTCGCGCAGATCTCTGAACGCAAACAGGCCGAGTTCAACCGCTCTTATGCGTTCGAGGCACCCAAAAAGCTGGCCGGTGCCATCCGCTCGTTCAAAAAGCAGATGTCGGAAGATCAGCCCAAGTTGGCCACCCGTGCCTCGTCCGAGAAAGTTCTGAACGCGGTCAATCCGATCATGCCGGAAACTATTGGCGGCTCTGCTGACCTGACCGGTTCGAACAACACGAAATCGGCCGATATGGGCGTATTCCTGCCGGAAAACCGCAAGGGTCGGTACATCCATTATGGTATCCGCGAACACGGCATGGCCGCCGCGATGAACGGTATGGCGCTGCATGGCGGCATCCGCCCCTATGGCGGTACCTTCATGGCGTTCACCGACTATGCGCGGCCCTCGATGCGGCTTGCAGCGCTGATGAAGATACCCACGGTCTTTGTGATGACCCATGACTCGATCGGTCTGGGCGAAGACGGCCCGACCCACCAGCCGGTCGAGCATCTGGCGATCTCACGCGCGACACCGAATACCTATGTTTTCCGCCCGGCGGATGCCGTTGAAACAGCGGAATCCTGGGAACTGGCGCTGACCTTCAAGGACAGCCCTTCGGTCTTGTCTCTGACCCGCCAAGGCGTGCCGACCGTACGCAAGGATCACAAAACCAAAAACCTGACTGCACAAGGCGGCTATGTTCTTGCCGAAGCCGAAGGCAAGCGTCAGGCAATCCTGATCGCAACCGGTTCGGAAGTGTCGCTGGCGATGGAAGCCAAGGCGATGCTCGAGGCCGAGGGCATTGGCACGCGCGTCGTGTCGATGCCATGCATGGAACTGTTCGCCGAGCAGGATGAAGCGTATCGCAAGCGGGTTCTGCCCGGTGGAGCCGTCCGTGTCGGCATCGAGGCCGCCGTCCGCGCCGGAGGCTGGGACCGCTGGCTGCTGGGGGAACGCGGCCGTGACGCCAAGGCGGGCTTCATCGGCATGTCGGGCTTTGGCGCGTCTGCGCCCGCTGATGAACTGTATAAACATTTCGGCATCACTGCAGAGGCCACAGTTGCAAAGGTCAAGGAATTGCTGGAGCTGTAATTCCCAATTTCAAACATCAAGCGAAGGGCGGCCATGCGCCGCCCTTTTCGTTTTCTGATTAATGCGTTTCAGATTTCCGAGACAAAATCGGCGCGACCACTTTGGTTGCAATCGGGATAAGCACGAACCCCCAGGCCAGTCCGAATATGCCATCCATCGTGGCTTTGGAAATCCACTCCACGGCACCTTCCCATTGCGCCGAAACCGCATGCCCGGCTGCATAGGCCATGTCATGGATTTGATGCCCCAACCAGCCAAAACCCAGAACCTCAAGCCCGTGAATGATGATCGAGCCGCCAACCCACAGCATCGCAGCTGTGCCGACAATCGACAGCACTTTCATGACAACCGGCATCGCCTTGACCAATCCACGCCCTAATCCGCGCCCGATCGGCGTTGGTGCGTTCTGCGCCAGGAAAAGGCCCACATCGTCCATCTTCACGATCAAGGCGACCGAGCCATAAACGGCCAGAGTCACACCTAGTCCAACAACGGCCAGCGTTGCCGCCTGCATCCAGATATTCGGTGCTTCGATGGCGGCAAGGGCGATTGTCATGATCTCGGCGGACAGGATGAAATCGGTTTTGATCGCACCCTTGACCTTCTGCTCTTCCAAATGGCCCGGGTCTTTGACCTTCATATCTTCGTCTATAACGTGGCTGCCATGAGGGAAAAGCAGGTGAAATATCTTTTCTGCCCCTTCGAAGCACAAATAGGACCCGCCAAGCATCAACAAGGGCGTTATCAACCAGGGTGCAAAATTGGCCAGCAACAAAGCGACTGGCAACAGCAGAATAATCTTGTTGAAAATCGAGCCGCGCGCAATGCGCCAGATGATCGGCAATTCCCGCGCCGGGGCAAAGCCCTGCACATATTTCGGAGTAACTGCTGCATCGTCGATGATCACGCCCGCAGTCTTGGCCCCGGCCTTGCCGGCGGCAGCGACCACATCGTCCACTGACGCCGCAGCAACCTTTGCTATGCCAGCAACATCATCCAACAGTGCCAACAAACCACTCATGCGTGTTTCCTCTCATCTCACCTGTCGCCAGGGGACCCTACCCGATCCGACGGCTAGCGCAAGCGTTAGCGCAACCGGCGAAGGTTTGCGCTAACACGTTAAGAATATGTCACTTTTGCCCTTTTGAGAAAGCGTCTGTGCCGCTATATGCCCCGCAGAGCAAGCGCATTTTTGGAGACGTCAGATGACCATCAAGGTCGGCATCAATGGATTTGGCCGTATCGGCCGCTGCACCCTGTCGCATATTGCGGCATCGGCCCGCAACGACATCGAAGTGATCAAGGTCAACGCGACCGGCCCATTGGAAACTACCGCCCACCTGCTGAAATACGACAGCATCCACGGCCGCTTTCCCCGCGATGTTTCGATCGAAGGCAACACCATGGATTTGGGCCGCGGCCCAATGGAGGTGTTCTCGACTTACGATATGAACGAGCTTGACTGGGAAGGTTGTGACGTCGTTTTGGAATGCACCGGAAAATTCAACGATGGCCTGAAAGCCAAAACGCATCTGGAACGCGGTGCTCAGAAGGTTCTTTTGTCTGCGCCAGGTAAGAATGTTGATAAAACCATTGTCTATGGCGTGAACCACAACAGCCTGGTTACTGAAGATAGAATGGTTTCGAATGGCTCTTGCACTACGAACTGCCTTGCTCCGCTTGCCAAGGTGCTGGACGAAGGTATCGGGATCGAACACGGTATCATGACTACGATCCATGCCTATACCGGCGACCAGCCGACACTGGATCGCCGTCATAGTGACCTGTATCGCGCGCGCGCTGCGGCAATGTCCATGATCCCAACTTCAACAGGTGCAGCCAAAGCTCTGGGCGAAGTTCTGCCGAACCTGAAGGGTCGTTTGGACGGCTCGGCTATCCGTGTACCAACACCAAACGTTTCTGCTGTCGACCTGACTTTCCATGCGGCGCGTGACGTGACTGTTGAAGATGTTAATGCCATCGTTCGTGAAGCATCACGGGGATCAATGCAGCGCGTCGTGGGCTATGAGCCTGCGCCGCTGGTCTCGACCGATTTCAATCATACCGAAGAAAGTTCGATTTTCGCACCAGACCAGACACGGGTCGTTAACAACCGCATGGTTCGTGTTCTGGCTTGGTATGACAACGAATGGGCCTTCTCGGTCCGTATGGCAGACGTCGCCGTTGCCATGGGACGGCTTAACTAAAACGCCGTAGAAATGTTGTACCTTTACACCCGCTCAGTTTATCTGGGCGGGTGTTTTCATTCGGGACCAACATGACCAATCAAATTGCTATCTGGCTTGGCCTTCTAATACTTGGCTGTCTGCTAGTCGATTACGCAATGTTCGACTCTGAGAACCTGATCTTCCTGGGAAAGAAACTTTACACCTTCCTGGACTGGCTCGCCTTCTGGCGCTGACAGAGGTTTTTCTTGACTTTTTCCTTGATCTAGCTTTGTTAGCGCTAACTTTGCAATAACAGACACCCAGACGGAGCAGACCATGACACTCAAGTTGGCAATCAATGGATTTGGACGGATCGGGCGCGGTGTTTTGCGGGCCTTGATGGAATCTGGGCGGACCGACGTTCAGATCGTGGCCATAAACGATTTGGCCAAGCCCGAAATTAACGCGCATCTCTTTGAATTCGACAGTGTGCATGGGCGTTATACAAAGCCCGTTTCCCTGACCGACGCCGGTTTGGATGTCGGTGCAGGCCCGATCCGCCTAACCAGCGAACGTGAGCCTGAGAAACTCGATTGGTCCGATATTGACGTTGTTCTCGAATGCACAGGCGTGTTCCGCACGCGCGAAGCCGCGGCGCGCCATTTTGACAACGGCGCCAAAAAAGTTTTGATTTCTGCTCCTGCCCGCGGGGATGGTGCGGTCAAAACCATCGTCTTCGGGGTAAATGACCATGAGCTGACCGTCGAGGATACGATCGTTTCGAACGCATCCTGCACGACCAACTGTTTGTCGCCCGTTGCTGCGGCGCTGGACGAGGGTTTGGGCATTGTCCACGGAAACATGACAACCGTTCATGCCTATACAGCCAGCCAACCAGTTCACGATACCGCCGGAAAAGACCCGTATCTGTCACGCGCGGCTGCGTTGTCGATGATTCCCACCACTACGGGGGCAGCCTCAGCCGTAGGTCTCGTATTGCCCCAGTTGGCAGGTAAATTGACTGGACAGGCAATCCGTGTTCCCACTCCGAACGTCTCGGTTGTGGATCTGGTGACCGAAGTGTCGCGCCCAACAACCGAAGAAGAGGTCAACCAGTTGTTCATTGATGCCGCGGCCAATATTCCTGGTGTCCTGGCTGCGGAAAACCGCCCACTAGTGTCGATCGACTTCAATCACGACGCACACAGTTCGACCGTCTCTTTGGCTGAAACCAAGGTGACAGACGGCACGTTGGTCCGGGTGCTGGCCTGGTACGACAATGAATGGGGCTTTTCGAACCGGATGCTGGACACGGCGGCCGCGATGGGCGCGCTATCCTAAGCGCGCACGCAGCGCGTCATTTACGCGGGGCGTGACGAAATTCGACACGTCCCCGTTCAATCGCGCGATCTCTTTCACCAGTTTCGAGGCAATCGCCTGATGGCGGGCCTCAGCCATAAGGAACACCGTCTCGATTGAGTCGTCTAATGCGCGGTTCATACCGACCATCTGGAACTCATACTCGAAATCCGCAACAGCACGCAGGCCTCTGACAATGACCTGAGCACCTACGTCGCGGGCACAGTTGATAAGCAGGTTTTCAAAAGGATGGGCGACAATTTCAGTTCCGGTCTGTTCGGAAAGAAAGGAACATTCGGCTTCGATCATCTCGACCCGTTCTTCCAACGAAAATAACGGCCCCTTTTCCCGATTGATCGCCACCCCAATCACGAGCTTGTCAACCAGAGCGGCCGCGCGACGGATGATATCAATATGACCCAGGGTGATCGGATCAAATGTTCCGGGATACAATCCAACCCTCATTGCCGCCTCCTGCGCAACGAAATTTCTGCGCAAGCAAACATAACTTGGCTATGGGTGCAAGTAGTTGCGTCGCGTTTCTATGGGCTTAATGGCCCATGATCATGCCTTCCAATGCGTCTTTTTCCATTGCCAGTTCGGAAAGCTGTGCTTTGACAACGTCGCCTAGGGTAACAATGCCAACGAGGTTACCGTCCTCAACAACCGGCATATGGCGAAAGCGCCCTTCGGTCATCCGCGACATTATATCCTGGACAGTATCCTGTTGCGTCGCTGTCACCAGCTCGCGGGTCATATACGCGCTTACGGGTTTTGATAGGCATCCGCTGCCGCTTGCGGCCAGTTCGCGCACAATGTCACGCTCTGATAAGATACCTGATGCGGTCTTACCGCCGTCTTCTGATACAACCACCGTTCCGATGCGCTTTTCTGCAAGGATTCCTGCAACCTCTGAAACTGTGCGCGAAGGAGCAACTGTCACCACGCCTCCGGTGGCTTTGGATTTCAGAATGGCCTGAACAAGCATTGACGTAACCTCCGAAATAACTTCGTGTTTTCCAAAGCGTTGCCGGAATGAAATAGCCTGTCAAGGTGAAGCTTCAGCCTCAAGCCGCTCAACTTCATCGCGAATCCCTTGGGACAGGGCCTGCGCGAACCGATTCAACCGCTCGTTTCGTTGGTCACCTTGATGTCGAACCAGATGAAAACTGCGTGTCAAACTCACTTGATCAACCAGTATTTTCTTCAACTTCGGGTGAAATGGCAGTGTGAAATCATGCGCAATGCAGATCCCTGATCCCTGCGAAACCTGCCGCAGTTGGACAGAGACCGAATTCGAGGCCAGCGCGACACGGTCAACACCTAGATCGACCAGATAGTCCAGTTCGCGGTCGAATATCATATCAGGTATGTATCCGATCATACGATGCCCCCCTAACGTGCTGATGGAATGAACCGCAGGGTGATCGGCAAGGTATTCCTGCGTTGCGACAAGATGAAGTTTGTAGTCGGTAATTTTCTGTACAAGCAGTTTTCCAGCGGTCGGTGCACTAACGGTCACGGCCATATCGGCTTCACGGCGGGAAAGGTTGATGACGCGCGGCAGGGCCAGAATTTGTATGTCCAGATTGGGATTGGCGTCACAAATCTTGCCACACACCTGCGGCAACAAGTAGTTCGCACACCCGTCCGGTGCGCCGATCCGGATTTGCCCGCTCAACCTCTCAGATGGTTCTGCCATGGCGCCTGCCGCAGCGCGCATCGCCTCTTCGGCTTTTAGACCGTGGTCCATCAAACGCTCACCAGCTGAGGTCAGCACATATCCCTGCTGCGATTTGGCGAACAGCGGCGCATCCAGAGACGCTTCCAACCGCGCTACACGGCGTCCGACCGTAGCCGGGTCAATCCGAAGTAATCGTCCCGCCGCCGAAAGGCTTTCTTCGCGGGCTACGGCCAGAAAGACCCTCATATCATCCCAATTAGGTGTCACGCTTCACCTTTGCAATTTTGCAAAACACCTTTGGGACATTGCCTCTGTTCAAGCCATTTATGCAAGCCTATTCTGCGCGCAGACCTTCGGAGGAATTCGCAATGAACGAACTGTCCCATTTCATCAACGGTGAGAATGTCGCCGGCACGTCTGGCCGATATGATGACGTGTTCAACCCCGCTACCGGCGAGGTACAGTACAAATGCCCTATGGCAAGTGCTGCCGAGACCACAGCAGCCATTGCTAGCGCCGCAGCCGCACAACCGGCCTGGGGTGCAACGAACCCGCAAAAACGCGGGCGCGTGATGATGGCGATGGTTCACCTGATGAACCGCGACATGGACAAGCTGGCCGAAGCGCTCAGCCGCGAGCACGGCAAGACGATCCCTGACGCGAAAGGCGATCTGCAGCGCGGTCTGGAAGTGATCGAATACTGCATCGGTGCTCCGCAGATGTTGAAAGGCGAATTCACCGACAGTGCGGGCCCAGGCATCGACATGTATTCTATGCGCCAGCCTTTAGGGGTTGTGGCCTCGATCATGCCGTTCAACTTCCCGGCCATGATGCCTCTGTGGCATGTGGGCCCTGCCCTGGCCTGTGGCAACGCTGTTGTTCTGAAACCGTCCGAGCGCGATCCTTCAGTACCTTTGATGCTGGCGGAACTTTTCGTTGAGGCAGGTTTGCCCAAAGGTGTCTTCCAGGTGGTCAATGGCGACAAAGAGGCCGTGGACACGCTGTTGGACAGCGAGATCATTCAGGGCGTTTCCTTTGTAGGCTCGACCCCAATCGCGCAGTACATCTATTCGCGCGCCACGGCCAACGGCAAACGCGCGCAGTGTTTCGGCGGCGCCAAGAACCACATGATCGTCATGCCCGACGCCGATCTTGACCAGGCAGCAGATGCCCTGGTTGGCGCCGGTTTCGGCGCGGCCGGCGAACGCTGCATGGCCGTATCAGTTGCCGTCCCTGTCGGAGAGGATACCGCCGACGCGCTGATCGAAAAGCTTATTCCGCGTATCGAGAAACTGAAGGTCGGCCCCTACACCGCTGGGGATGATGTCGACATGGGGCCCGTCGTGACCGGTGCCGCCAAGGAACGCATTCTGGGCCTGATCAGCTCGGGCGTGGAACAGGGCGCCAAACTGGTTGTCGATAACCGTGACTTTAGCCTGCAGGGCTATGAGGACGGCTTCTTCGTCGGCCCGCATCTGTTCGACCACGTGACGCCCGAAATGGACATCTATAAGCAAGAGATCTTTGGCCCGGTTCTGTCGACCGTCCGCGCCGGGTCCTACGAAGAGGCGATTGGCCTGGCCATGGACCACGAATACGGCAACGGCACCGCGATCTTTACCCGTGACGGCGACACCGCGCGTGATTTTGCCAGCCGGATCAATATTGGCATGGTCGGTATCAACGTTCCGATCCCGGTTCCGTTGGCCTATCACACCTTTGGCGGCTGGAAGAAATCCATGTTCGGTGACCTGAACCAGCATGGTGCGGATAGCTTCAAATTCTATACACGCACAAAAACGGTCACCGCGCGTTGGCCGTCAGGCATCAAAGAAGGCGGCGAGTTCAACTTCAAAGCCATGGACTGATTCAAACGAAAGCGGCGGATCCACACAGCCCGGCCACCACTGGCCGGGCTTTTTTCAATACACGGCCAAGTTTCGCTTGTGATGTTCGCTTCACAATAAATTCACTCAACACTCCCTAGGAAATCTGATCAGCAAAACATAAGTTACACGCAGTTTCGCGCGAGCAGTTCCTGAACCGGAGGCCAATTTGTCAGATCCCCGCATGACCCGTCGCTCTGCATTGTTAGGTGCAGCGTCTCTGTTGATGACACCTGCACTGGTGCGCGCACAAAGCAGCGCCGATGCTTTCCCGCTTGACGAAGAGGCGATCAGCACACAGCTAGCTGTGCGGCGGAATGTCTCTTCATTCTCGCACCAGAATTGGCAGGATCACTTCGATGAGTTAGGTGTCGGCTGCCTGCTGGCAGATATCACAAGCCGCGCTGTACACTATTGGGGGGCTGACGGGACGTACAAACTGTACCCCAGCTCAGTCCCTATGAGCGAAGAACTCACAAGGCGTGGTTATACCGAAGTAGTACGCAAGCGCGAAAACCCAAGCTGGACCCCGACCGCCTCAATGCGCGAGCGCGACCCGAACCTGCCCATCCGAATTGAAGGTGGCGAGTCCGGAAATCCGCTGGGTACGCGGGCGATGTATCTGGGCTGGCCAGCATATCTGGTGCACGGCACGCACGATACACGCAAGATTGGACGCCAAAGTTCTTCTGGATGTATTGGCCTTTATAATCAGCATGTTGAAGAATTGTACCCGCTGGTTCAGGTTGGCACCAAGGTCAGATTGGTCTGACAGAACGCCCCGGCCATAACGGCCGGGGTTTTTGCTTGAACACGGTGGTTGCCAATTATTCCGGCAGGATCACCGCATCGACGACGTGGATCACGCCATTGCTGGCCTCGATATCGGCCTGCACAACCTTGGCGCCATTCACTTTGACGCCGTTTTTACCATTCACACTCAGGCGATCACCCTGCACGGTCAGAACTTTGGCGCGCTTGCCAGCGATGTCCCCAGACATGACTTTGGCCGGAACCACATGGTAAGTCAGGATTGCGACCAGTTGGTCTTTGTTCTCGGGCAGTAGCAGCGTTTCCACCGTCCCTTCGGGCAGTGCGGCAAAGGCCTCATCCGTGGGGGCAAAAACGGTGAACGGACCGTCCCCTTTCAGCGTATCGACCAGACCCGCCGCTTGAACCGCCGCGACCAGAGTGGTGAATGATCCGGCAGATACGGCGGTATCCACGATATCGGCGGCCTTCGCTTGAACCGGCAAGGTAAGTGCGATTGCGGCGGCGGCGCTCAGGAAAGTACGGCGAAACATATTTGAGATCTCCTATCCAGGTTGTTATGGAAAGGGGTACGGGCGTTTCGCTGCACCGGATCAATTTGGTGTCAGATTTATTTGACCTGAACCCAAATACTTTGCGCGCGCCCATCTTTCAAAAACGGCAGCGCCTCGACCGCATCTTGGCGATCCTGTTGCAAGAAGTATCCAGGCCAAAGCATTGAATATGCACTAGATTGCAACAATGCATGCAACATATATTGCTCGCCCCATCCCGGGCAGTCATAGAAGAACCGCTTGGGGTATTCGTAGGGTAGAAAAACATCGTGCACATGGATCACAACGCCTGGTTTTAAGGCCGGTATGATGCGACAGAACAGATGCGCGACATCATTGCTCATCCGGACAACATGGCTGGAATCGATGAACAGGATGTCACCCGCTTCAAGCTGTTCGAAGAGGGCTGGATCGACCTCTTCCAACCGTTTCTGTTCGAATTGATCGACTACATGCGCGATGTCCGCGCGCGGATAAGGATCAATCGCGGTGATTTGCGTCTGCAGCCCGCCATCCAATACAGCCTGCCGTGTCACGCGCGTTGAATTACCGCAGCCAACCTCAATCACCCGCTTGGGTTTGAAACGACGGACCATAAGATACAACGCATCCGCATCTGGGCTGTCATAATACCCGTTGCCGATCCTATACCCGGTTTGATTGCGGGACGGATCTTTCAATGCAGCCAAAGCGGCGGCATGTTCACCATATTCGGCTACCAGCTGCGAGATGTCGAAATCGGCCATTCCCGGTGACAACGTATAAGCCGGACGGGTCAGCCCGCCTGCCCTTTCGAACGCCTCCAGCCGGGCGCGCTCGTCCCGTTCCGTGACTTTGTCAATCAGCCTGACACCAAATCGGTCGAGAACGGCATTCAGCCGGGGGAATTTCCTGGGTTTCACACAAAGGCTCCGGGGTTCTTCTGAACTTTGACCCGTTCCTTACCGTTGCTAGCCCGATGACCGCAAGGACTCTGCCGGTAAACACTTGGCAAAAAGCGTATTTCCGTATTCACTGTTTCGCATAAAGCTAGAAAGAGGGCCGCCATGCAGCAGGAATACACGCTGGGCATTGAGGAAGAGTATCTTCTGGTCGACCGCGACAGCCTTGAACTTGCCCAAGCACCCGCTGCCCTGATGGAAGCCTGCCAGGCCGATTTTCAGGGCCAGGTCAGCCCTGAGTTTCTGCAGTGCCAGATCGAGGTTGGCACCCGCCCCCATGCGACGATCCGCACGGCCCGAGAAGATTTGAAACGCCTGAGGGCGGGTGTGGCGGATCGGTCCGCCGAATACAATCTGGCCCCGATTGCTGTGTCCTGCCACCCCTTTGCGGACTGGAAGAAACAGCACCACACGCGCCGAGAGCGCTATGACGCCTTGCAGCATGCCCTGGGCGGTGTCGCGCGACGGATGCTGATCTGCGGGATGCATGTGCATGTCGGTGTTGAAGAACCCTCCTTGCGGGCCGACCTGATGCCGCAGCTTTCCTATTTCCTGCCGCATCTGTTGGCGCTCTCCACATCCTCGCCCTATTGGAACGGAGAGGATACCGGCCTGTCTTCCTATCGTCTGACCGTGTTCGACAACCTGCCCCGCACCGGATTACCACCGGTCCTGGCAAGTTGGTCGGAATATGAACGTACGACAGGCATTCTGGTCGAACTTGGCGTGATCGAGGATACCTCGAAAATCTGGTGGGATTTGCGACCTTCTCATCGCTTTCCAACGCTCGAAACACGCATAATGGACGTGCAGCCGAGGTTGGAGCACACATTGTCGCTGGCCGCCATGGTGCAGGCGCTGGTTCGAATGTTGTGCCGTCTGAAAGACCGCAATTTGCGTTGGCGGCAATATGACAGGTTCCTGATTGGTGAAAACCGGTGGCGTGCGCAGCGTTACGGAGTCGGCGAAGGCATGATTGATTTCGGGGATCGATCCATCAAGCCCATGCCGGAACTTATGGGTGAACTGATGGGTATGCTGGCCGAAGATGCCGAAGCACTGGGCACCATGACTGAACTTGCCCGGCTACAGCAAATCGCACAAAACGGCACATCTGCCACGCGGCAACGACGTGTTCACGCCGAAGCGACGGCCAAAGGTGCGGATGCAGGCAGGGCTGTGGTTCAGCATCTGATCGAAGAATTCCATCAGGATTTATGACCTGCCTCAAAGTATGATCTAATCGTTTTCGCAATATCCCTGTCAGGAATTGCTGGGCGTGCAAAATTTCTGTAAGAATCAGGAAATAAACACTCGTTCAATTCATCCGGCGACGTGGGAGGAAACCAATGGATTTTGCACCAACCGAAGAGCAAACTGCTATCTTCGATATGGCCTATGAGTTCGGGCAGGAGCATATCGCACCCTTCGCCCGGCAATGGGAGGCAGATGGCACTATTCCCAAAGACCTTTGGCCCCGTGTAGGGGAGCTTGGCTTTGGCGGTCTCTATGTGTCCGAAGATAGTGGCGGTTCCGGTCTTAGTAGGCTGGATGCGACGATGGTGTTCGAGGCCCTTTCGATGGCTTGCCCTTCAGTTGCGGCCTTCCTGACGATCCACAACATGTGCGCCAAGATGTTGGACACATTTGCCGCGGATGAGCTGAAATCGCGGATCATGCCGGATATTCTTAACCTGAACACAGTCCTCAGCTACTGCCTGACCGAACCCGGATCAGGCTCGGACGCAGCCGCGCTGAAAACTCGCGCCGAACGCACGAACGAAGGTTATACGCTGAACGGAACAAAGGCCTTCATCTCGGGCGGCGGATACTCAGATGCTTATGTCTGTATGGTGCGCACCGGACAGGATGGTCCCAAAGGGATTTCAACCCTGTATGTCGAAGATGGCACTCCAGGTCTTAGCTTTGGCGCGCTTGAACAAAAGATGGGCTGGAAAAGCCAACCAACGGCGCAGGTTCAGTTTGACGACTGCAAAGTTCCGGCGGGCAATCTGGTGGGTACAGAAGGTGACGGATTCAAATATGCGATGATGGGCCTGGATGGCGGTCGCTTGAATATTGCCTCATGTTCTTTGGGGGCGGCACAAGCAGGTCTGAACATGACGCTTCAGTATATGTCCGAGCGTCAGGCATTCGGGAAGTCGATTGATCAGTTTCAAGCGCTGCAGTTCAGGCTTGCGGATATGGAAATAGAATTGCAGGCGGCCCGGACGTTCTTGCGTCAGGCAGCCTGGAAACTGGACACGGGCGCACCGGACGCCACCAAGTTTTGTGCAATGGCCAAGAAATTCGTGACTGAAACCGGATCAAAAGTGGTCGACCAATGCCTGCAACTGCACGGCGGTTATGGGTATCTCGCCGATTACGGTATCGAAAAGCTTGTCCGCGACTTGCGCGTTCATCAAATTCTGGAAGGCACAAACGAGATCATGCGCGTCATTGTTTCTCGTCAGATGCTTGCCCAACGCTGAGACCCCGATGTCAGATATTGAAATTCACACTACCGGCCGCGCTGGACGCATCACTCTGACACGCCCCAAGTCTTTGAACGCGCTGAGTTATGACATGTGCATGGCGATAGATACGGCCATGCGCAACTGGCGCGAGGACGAGTCAGTTGACCTGATCATACTGGACGCCGTTGGCGATAAAGCATTTTGCGCCGGGGGAGATATCGCAGAGCTTTATGATACCGGGTGCAAAGGCGACTTTGCCTATGGGCAGACTTTCTGGCGCGATGAATACAGGCTGAATGCACTGATTTTCGAATACCCCAAGCCCGTGGTCAGTTTCCTACAAGGGTTTACTATGGGTGGCGGCGTCGGAATTGGGTGCCATGGAAGCCACCGCATAGTCGGTGAAACATCTCAGATTGCCCTGCCCGAGTGCTCTATCGGTTTGGTGCCGGATGTTGGTGGCTCTCTGATGCTCGCGCTGGCTCCGGGTCGACTGGGAGAATACTTGGGCACAACAGGTCACCGAATGGGCCCTGCGGACGCCATTTATGCGGGCTTTGCCGACCATTTTATCCCCATTGAAGAATGGCCCGGCCTGATCGAACTGCTCGAAGCTTCCGGGAGCACAGACCTGTTGGTCGAGCATTCCCAGATGCCACCCACAGGTAACCTTGAAAAGGTCCAGGCGGAAATCGACGTGCTTTTCAATGGCGAGGGGTTGAACGACATCCTCAACGCGTTGCGCTTCTCCGAAACCCCGTTCTCTGACGCGGCGCAAAAGTTGATGGGCCGCAACTCTCCACTATCGGTGGCTTGTACCATTGAAATGATTCATCGGCTTAAGGCGCTGGATCTGTCGATCCGAAAAGCTCTGGAGATGGAATACCGCTTTACGGCGCGCGCCATGGAACACGGAGATTTTCTGGAAGGCATCCGCGCGCAGATCATAGACAAGGATCGCTCTCCAAATTGGCGTCACCATGGCAAACCTGTTCCCGCCGTGGATATTTCCGCAATGCTGCGGCCCCTGGGCAGCGTCGCCCTGACATTCGAGGAGGATTAAAGAATGAAAATCGGGTTTATCGGCCTTGGAAACATGGGCAATCCAATGGCAGTCAATCTTGCCAATGCCGGGCATGAAGTCGCTGGGTTTGATATGGCCGAGGTGTCGGTTTCCGGTGTTACTTTGACTGGGTCAGGGGCCGACGCTGCAAAAGACGCAGACATCGTCATCACCATGCTTCCGAATGGCCAGATACTTCGATCCGTCGCAAATGAGATCATTCCAGCGATGAATGAAGGGGCCGTCTGGGTCGATTGTTCGACAGTGGATGTCGACAGCGCCCGAGCTGTTGCCGATATGGCATTGGCTGCGGGAGTTTTGGCCGTCGACGCACCCGTCTCGGGCGGTATCGGAGGCGCCTCGGCTGGGACACTGACATTCATGGCAGGTGGAAGCGCCGAGGCATTCGAAAAAGCCCGGCCCTTGTTCGACATCATGGGGCAAAAGGCAGTACATTGCGGAGACGCGGGCGCGGGTCAGGCGGCCAAGATCTGCAACAACATGATTTTGGGCGTCACCATGATTGCAACCTGCGAGGCCTTCGCGCTGGCCGACAAGTTGGGGCTGGACCGGCAGAAAATGTTCGACGTTGTCAGCACCTCCTCGGGCTATAGCTGGACGATGAACGCATACTGCCCTGCCCCCGGTATCGGCCCGCAAAGCCCGGCCGACAATGGTTATCAACCCGGCTTTGCCGCCGAACTGATGTTGAAAGACCTGCGCCTCAGTCAGCAGGCGGCGGAAAGCTCGGATGCCGACACCCCAATGGGGATGATGGCGACCGAGCTGTATCAGCAATTCGTCGAAAGCGAAGATGGGCTGGGGCTGGACTTCTCGGCCATGCTTCCGCGATTTGAAAAGCGCGGTCGGAACTAGGATGCCCTTGGGCGGCTTCCTGCCCATAGGGTTGACCCCTTTCCTGCCGATGTCCATCTAATGGAGAGGTTCAGCATCGATTCTTGGGGCTACGATGACGCATAATTTGGTCAAAGCGCTTACTGTTCTTGCTCTGGTCGTGACCCCGGTGGCGGCCATGGCCGGTAACGGGAAGGGAAACGGCAAGAACAAGAATAGCAATAAGGTCATCCGCATTGCGCCTCAGGGCGGTATTGTTGCAACTGGAAACGCCGTCCACTGCCCGCCGGGGCTGGCCAAGAAAAACGTACCCTGTGTCCCTCCGGGACAGGCCAAAAAGCTTTACAGAAATGGCGAGTTTATCAATGGCGACTATCGCTGGATTGATGATCCGTTTCGGTATGGGCTGAATAGGGGAAGCTATGTCCGCGCAGGCGACTACGTGTATCGAGTCGACCCAAATACACGCAAAGTTCTGAACCTGATCGGCGCGGTTGCAGACATCCTGAACTGACAAGCGCGGCCTGAATTCAAGCGGGCGAAAACCAACCTCAGTCGATTTGAGAAAGTAAGCAGGCTCGGGCATTTTCTGGCCTGTTTAAAATTTTGAAGCGATCTAACATCACCATAAACCTCACTATTTCGAGGTTTTATTATGAATACTGAATACGTGCTATTTGAGTCCCGCGACCGATGGAACGTACCGATACATTTCAGCCAAAGCCTTATTTTCTGGTTTTGATCGTTGTCGGATTTAACGTCGATCCGGTCAACCTGCCCTATGCGCTCGCCTTCGTGGCGATTTAGTTGATTTCGATTCTCCTGCACGAGTAGGGCCACGCATGGGGCTGTCTTGCGCAAGGCGTGCCAGTCAATCGAGTCGTCCTTTTTTGGGGGCGGCGGATTCTGCGAACATCGCCGGTCAACCTCGGCATATGAAGACGAATTGATTGTGGCCATGGGGCCGATTGTGAACCTGACCCTGTGGACCGTGTGTTCATCGCTGGAACCGTTTCCAGCTCGCCCGAAATTCGCTGGGTTCTGGTGGTGACGGCAGAGCTAAACCTGTGGCTGGCGCTGTTTAACATGCTGCCCCTGATGCCGCTGGATGGGGGGCGTCTGCTCTTTGCTTTGCTCACGCGCATTATGTCGGCGAACTCAGCCGCACGCGTTTACGGGTTTATTGGGCTGGTTGGCGCTCTGCTGTGGATCCCGATGATGATCTTTGCCTATGTCAGCTTCGGCTTCGTGTTCCTGTTCTTTCCGCCAATACTGCGCCACTGGCAGACGCTGCGATACGCCAGATACTGAAGTTGCCGCGACGGAGGTTATTCCGCCGCGACCCGCTCGGGGTTCAGCAACTGTTTCAAATACCTGCCCGTATGGCTGCGTTCCACAGCAACAACATCTTCGGGTGTTCCCGTGGCGACAATTTCACCACCACCGTCACCGCCTTCGGGCCCGATATCAATGATGTGGTCGGCCGTTTTGACAACATCCAGATTGTGTTCGATCACAACAACCGTGTTACCCTGATCAACCAATTCATGCAGCACTTCCAACAGCTTGCGGACGTCTTCGAAATGAAGACCGGTCGTCGGCTCATCCAGAATGTAAAGCGTCCGACCAGTTGAGCGTTTGGAGAGTTCTTTTGACAGCTTCACCCGCTGCGCTTCACCGCCCGACAGGGTCGTCGCCTGTTGCCCGACCTTGATATACCCCAGACCGACCCGCGCCAGCGCGTCCATCTTATCGCGGATCGACGGCACGGCTTTGAAGAACTCTTGTGCATCTTCCACTGTCATATCAAGGACATCCGCGATGGACTTGCCCTTGAACTTGATCTCGAGCGTTTCCCGATTGTACCGCGCGCCTTTGCAGGTTTCGCAGGTTACATAGACATCGGGCAGAAAGTGCATTTCGATCTTGATGACGCCGTCGCCCTGACAAGCCTCGCACCGACCGCCTTTGACGTTAAAGCTGAACCGGCCAGGCTTGTACCCTCGCGCCTTGGCCTCGGGCAGACCGGCGAACCAGTCACGGATCGGCGTGAACGCCCCGGTATACGTGGCCGGGTTGGAGCGTGGTGTACGCCCGATGGGCCGCTGGTCGATGTCGATCACCTTGTCCAGATGCTCGAGCCCTTTGATCGTCTCACACGGTGCAGGTGTCTGCCGCGCGCCGTTCAACCGCATTGAGGCTGTCTTGAACAGGGTTTCAATCGTCAATGTCGATTTCCCACCGCCCGATACGCCGGTCACGCAGACGAATTTGCCCAGAGGGAAATCAGCGGTCACCTTCTTCAGATTGTTCCCGGTGGCCTTGACCACAGTAACTTTCTTTTTGTTCCCCTTCCGCCGCTCGGACGGCACCGGAATTTCGCGGGTGCCTGACAGGTATTGGCCGGTGATCGAGGCTGCATCGGTCGCGATCTCGGACGGGGTACCATGGCTAACCACCTGCCCACCATGCACACCCGCACCCGGACCGATGTCAAAGACATAGTCGGCCTCGCGGATGGCTTCCTCGTCATGTTCTACGACGATGACCGTGTTCCCCTGATCCCTCAGGTTTTTGAGTGTACCCAGCAAGCGGTCATTGTCGCGCTGATGCAACCCGATCGAAGGTTCGTCCAGTACATACAACACCCCGGTCAGACCCGAACCGATCTGGCTGGCCAGACGGATACGCTGGCTTTCCCCGCCCGAAAGCGTTCCACTTGAACGTGACAGCGTAAGGTACTCCAAACCAACGTTATTCAGAAATCCTAAACGCTCGCGGATCTCTTTGAGGATCACCCGCGCGATTTCATTTTTCTGAGCACTCAGATGGTTCGGAGCATCCTCAACCCAAGCCAGCGCCTCGCGGATCGACATCTGCACGACCTGCCCGACATGCAATCCGGCGATCTTGACGGCCAACGCCTCGGCCCGCAGTCGATAGCCTTCGCAACTGCCGCAGGACCGGTTGTTTTGATAGCGTTCGAATTCTTCGCGTATCCAGGCGCTGTCAGTCTCGCGATAGCGGCGCTCCATATTCGGGATAACGCCTTCGAAACTGCGGGTTACCTGATATACCCGGCCACCCTCGTCATAGCGGAACTGGATTTCTTCCTCACCCGACCCGCGCAGGAAAACCTGCTGCACCTTTTCGGGCAAATCTTTCCACGGCGTGTTTTTGTCGAACTCATAATGTCGCGCGATGGCTTCGATGGTCTGCAGAAAATACGGCGACTTACCTTTGCGCCAGGGTGCCAAGGCGCCGTCATACAGTTTCAGTGTCTGATCCGGAACGACAAGGCGTTCATCAAAGAACAGCTCGACACCCAGCCCGTCGCAATCCTGACAGGCCCCAAAGGGTGCATTGAAGGAAAACAGGCGCGGTTCAATCTCGGGGATGGTGAAGCCACTGACAGGACAGGCAAAATTCTCGCTGAACGTAATCCGCTCCGGGTCGCCTTCACGCGGTGCGGTTTCCAAAATCGCAATGCCATCGGCCAAATCAAGCGCCGTGCGCAAGCTGTCCGCCAACCGCGTTTCCATACCTTCGCGCACGACCAACCGGTCGACCACAACGTCGATGTCATGGCGGAATTTCTTGTCCAGTGTCGGCGGCTCGTCCAGCTCATGAAACGCGCCATCAACCTTGACGCGTTGAAACCCCTGCTTGCGCAGCTCCAGAAACTCTTTCTTATACTCGCCCTTTCGGTCCCGAACGATCGGGGCCAGGAGATACCCTCGCGTGCCCTCCTCCATCGTCATGATCCGGTCGACCATATCCTGCACCTGCTGGGCTTCGATCGGCTTGCCCGTGGCAGGGCTGAACGGTGTACCAGCGCGGGCAAACAGCAGGCGCAGATAGTCGTAAATCTCGGTCACGGTTCCCACGGTAGACCGTGGGTTCTTTGAGGTCGTCTTCTGTTCGATGGAAATAGCCGGAGATAGACCACTGATATGGTCCACATCTGGCTTTTCCATCATATCCAGAAATTGCCGGGCATAGGCCGACAGGCTTTCGACATACCGGCGCTGCCCTTCCGCATAGATCGTGTCAAAGGCAAGCGACGACTTGCCCGAGCCTGACAGACCAGTGATGACCACAAGCTGGTCACGCGGAATATCCACGTCAATGCCTTTGAGGTTATGTTCGCGCGCGCCGCGCACCTCGATATTCTTCAGCTCAGCCATGTTTGGCCCCCAACACATAAGTGTCCTAGAGATAAGCGAGCCACACTGAGTCTCCAACAGAAAAGTTAGAACAAAATGTGAACGAGAGAGATGTTGCCGCCACCTACTGACAACAACACCAATAGAGTCACCCGGTAAACGGTATGATTTCTGAAAACTAGTGGAAAATGGCGCGGTTGACGGGGCTCGAACCCGCGACCCCCGGCGTGACAGGCCGGTACTCTAACCAGCTGAGCTACAACCGCGCATCTATTTCGTGGCCTTTACCCTGGACCAAGGATGGCAGCGATGGCGCGGTTGACGGGGCTCGAACCCGCGACCCCCGGCGTGACAGGCCGGTACTCTAACCAACTGAGCTACAACCGCCCGCTGCCCGTTCGTTGCTGAACGTTGGGGTGTATTATGGCCACGCCCGGACATCGTCAAGCGGCGAATTGAAGTTTTTTCTCAGAACGTAATTTTTGTTAGAGATGTTTTCTCGTCACACAACGAATGGCCAAATAGAAACCAGCCGATAATTCACGACCCGCTGCCTTTGACCAGACAAAAATATTCTGAAACCTTGAGCAGCACATCACCTGGCATGGGTCCGCTAGATCCAGATCTCAGGACAGCCCCCAAACTCTTCCCCAAGCTTATTCTGGCATAATCCCAAAGCGAACAGTCATATCAACTTGCTGGCAGAGAGTTACCCAAAGCTTACCGCGTTCTGCCTCATTTCAACCACAAATGGTCTGCAAGACGATTACAAACACCTCTGCCAAAAGAGACTTCATACGCTCGGTTGATCCTCGGGCCAAAACGTTGGAAATTCCTGATGCCAAAGGAAGAATTACCGATTCTAGAACCGGTCAATATATACGGCGCCAATTTTGTATTCCGGAAAAACCGGGAACAAACGGCGTGTTAGACAAGGAAGAAATTTAAGATGTCAGTTGCCAGCACAACTTCTCCGGGTGCAAATGTTACCGGCCATGTTTATGTAGACAGCCTGATTTGGGGCACGTCTTGGGACACCAGCGCCGGAGGCGTCAGTGCTCCGGGCACAATCACATACTCCTTCGATGATGGATCGTTAGGTCGCCGTGGCTTTGCCTCCTACATGAAGGAAGCAATCCGCAAAGCATTTGCAATTATCGAAACGATCATTCCGATCGAGTTCAACGAAGTCGGCTTTCTGACACCAGCAGGCGAGATTAATGACGTTAACATCACCTACGCTTTGCTGACCCAAAACGATCTTGGCGGACCCGGATCTCTTGGTGTCCATCAAGTTCCGGGTGACGACCCCCTGCTGCAGGATTCTGGCATCGACGCCCTGTTCGGCATCTTTGCCTATGATACGCCTCTGTTTAGCAAAGAGGCCCTACGCAAAGGCGGTGAAGGCTTCGCGACAATCATTCACGAGATTCTTCACGGCCT
The DNA here is from genome assembly GCF_059611885.1 of Ruegeria sp. CDSA193. Taxonomy (NCBI): domain Bacteria; kingdom Pseudomonadati; phylum Pseudomonadota; class Alphaproteobacteria; order Rhodobacterales; family Roseobacteraceae; genus Ruegeria; species Ruegeria sp. CDSA193. The sequence goes on from NZ_JBXWPN010000001.1 coordinate 252,433, forward strand.
TGGTCTAGCCCACCCACATGATGAAGGCGGCAGCTCGACTATTTTTCCGGGGGTTACGCAGCCCTTCGACGACTACGGGACAGATGGGCAGAACCAGGGTGTTTACACCATCATGTCCTACAACTCGGGCTATCCCGAAGTTGTTCCTCTGAAGACATATAAGGCTGGCGGCACGGCCTCGCCTATGGCCCTGGATATCGCCGCGTTGCAGGCCATCTACGGAACGACGGATCACAATACCGACGATAACGTCTATAAAATCAAAGGCAAGAATGGCGCCGGAACATTCTGGACATCCATCTGGGATACAGATGGAATCGATACAATTTCGGCAAAGCGTGTTGATCGCAGCGTCACGATCAACCTCAATGACGCAGATCTTGATGGCAGCGATGCAGGTGGCACTCCTTCCCATGCCAAAGGCGTAACCGGTGGATTTACGATCGCAAATGGGGTCGTCATTGAGAATGCGCAGGGCGGCAACAAGGGCGACATCATCGTCGGGAATGAAGTTGATAACCGGTTGGAAGGATTTGGCGGTAGCGATGTTATTTCTGCTGGCGAGGGTAATGACATTGTTCTTGGGGGTGGCGGCAATGACACCCTGACCGGAGGTCTTGGAAACGACGAACTGTACGGCCACAAGGGCACGGACAACTTTGTAGCCGAGGACAGCGACGGCGACGATATCATTGACGGCGGAGAGGGCCTGGATTGGTTGCGTTATATCGGCACAAGCGCCGTAACCGTTGATTTGTCTGACACCAATGCACAGGCAACCGGATACGGAACCGATACCATTACGGGTGTCGAAAACGTCGATGGGTCCGAGCAAAATGACGACATTGCAGGTACGGACGGTCGAAACATCCTGCAGGGTAATGGAGGGTCTGACCGCCTGGACGGGGGCCTTGGCAAAGATACCCTGAATGGTGGCGCAGGCAGCGATACTTTGATCGGTGGTGCCGGAAGGGACACCATGACCGGCGGCGAAGGGGCCGATGAGTTTGTGTTCACGTCAACAACCGAAAGTTCGCGCAAAGCAAAATATGCCGACCGGATTACCGATTTCACTCAGGGTGAAGACAAGATCGACCTAAGTGCGATCGACGCAAGCACCGTAATTGACGGCGATGATTCATTTGTCTTCAACGGTACAACACCCGCCCAGACGTCGGACGACGGCGAAATCTATTACGTCAAGAAAAACAACGCAGGCACCAAGAACGACTTCACACTTGTTCTTGTGGATACTGACGGCGACAAAAATCCTGAGATGGTTATCAAGATCTCTGGCTTGCACGATCTGACCCAGGACGATTTCATTCTTTGACATCAAAAAAGTGAAAGGGCGGCCCCACAAGGCCGCCCGTTTATGGGCACCTCGACTAGGCATTTGCAGGGTAACCCCCGGGGCCCAAAAGGCGCAAAGACCTCTTGCGGCTTTGCTGAACTCCTTATAAGACCCCTGCTCACGGGTGATTAGCTCAGTGGTAGAGCGCTTCGTTCACATCGAAGATGTCAGGAGTTCAAATCTCTTATCACCCACCATTCCTCTCACGATTTATCAAGGTCTTACGCGACTAGCACTTCTCGCTGTGCTGCGCGTGAAGTTGTGTCCGCTGCACCTCCGCTGCACTTAAATGGAAAAGATGTCTCCAACACAGGAGATATTGACCATGGCAACAATCGTAAAGCGGCCTAGCGGAAAATGGCAGGCGACGGTGCGAAAGGACGGACGATCCCGATCTAAGTCCTTTCTAAAGCGTGCTGATGCGACCAAGTGGGCACGTGAAACAGAGTTGAGCGCTGACAGAGGATTGCTAACCTCAAACGCAGCTGCCAACGCGTCAGAGATGACTTTGGGGGATGTGCTTCGTAAGTACCAGGACAACGTGACGAGCGCAAAACGGTGCGCGAAAAACGAAAGCTATGCAATCAATGGGTTCTTGAGGAAGTGTCGCAAGCTGGCCAGGATGAAGGTCAACAAGCTGCGGTCCGCTGACTTTATCCACTATCGTGACCAGCGCGTTAAATCCATGAAGGCGGCGACTGTGGTGAGGGAACTAGGTTGGTTGCAACACGCCCTTGATGTCGCCTGTGAGGATTGGGGGCAGAACCTGCCACAGGGGAACCCGGTCAAGCCTATCCGGCGACCCAAGATCGACAACCGCCGCGAGAGACGATTGCAGCACGGAGAATGGCAGGCTTTGTTGGGTGCTGTGAACCAAGCTCGGTCTCCATTGATGAAGCCGTTGCTGACGCTGGCTTTGGCGACCGGGATGCGCCGAGGGGAGTTATTATCAATGCAATGGAAGCATGTAGACCTTGAGCGTCGAACAGTGTTCTTGCCCCAAACAAAAAATGGTCGCGCCCGTACTGTTCCACTCAGCCCTAATGCCGTTGCCGTATTGATGGACCTGCCACGCGGTGACGACCGCTGTTTGACCCTTTCTGGTAACTCTGTGCGATTAGCCTTTGAACGTCTCAGGCAACGGGCGGGCGTCGTTGACCTTACATTTCATGATATTCGGCACGAGGCCGTGTCCCGCTTTGTGGAAAGCGGGTTATCGTTGGCGCAGGTCCAAATGATCAGCGGACATCGGGATTTGCGGATGCTGATGCGTTACACCCACCTGCAGACCGATGACATCGTGGCAAAGTTGGCAGCCATCGAACATGCCTAAATCGGCGTGATGCTGTGCAGGGTGGTCGTAGTCTCTCGATGCGTCAGTTTTTGACCACCCTACTCCCGATCAAGCGACAACACTGCTCCCCTAGCCTTTTGGCTGTCCCGTGGCTGGCTTTCTGTCCCGCACACATTTGGAAATGGCATTAACCCTTCCTCTTGTGAACACACAGGCGCAAACCCTCCGTCTTGTGAACTAACAAGCGTTACCACTCCCTCATTTGAGCAAAACCCCTCCCTCAGTTGAGCATACAGGTTTCGCTTGGTCAGTGTTGATCGGGCCGCTTAGACGACTTGGCCTTCCTTCACTCCAATGCGAGTGGAGTAAGTGGCAATTAAGCATAAGTAAATAAACACTAAATCACGCTGACCTGTAAGCAAAGGTACTAAAAAGTGGGCTATTGATCCCTCTAGTTTAGCCATTGCGTGCTCACCGGGATTTTCTCCCAATCGCCCTAACGGGGCAAATCCATCTGCTCGGCATCAGTCAGAGCGTATTCCAAGAAATGGGTCCAATGGACCAAACACAGGAGACTTTCATGTCCCACATTCGTGTTGTCGACTTGCCATGTGGCTATGGCAAATCCACACAAATAAACCGCAGCTTCAAAAAGTCGGAGAAGTATATCGCCGTTGTCCCTTACTTAAGTGAGGTAGACAGGTTTATCGAAGACGCCCGAAAAAATTCCGATTTCATTCTGACACAGCCTATTTGCAACGGCGGCAACAAACGCGATCACTGCGAAAAGTTAATCCAGGCGGGTAAGTCAATCGCTTGTACTCATCAACTATTCTACCGGCTCGGAACTCTGGCAACCCAAGACACTGGGGTTGCGAGATGTACTGAGTTCGACAGCCACGGCAAACCGACCATCGAAGTCGATCACTTGCTTAGTGGATACAATCTCATCATCGACGAAGTCGTAAACCCTTTCGAGGTGGACCAGACAATCCGAAAGATTGACTTTGATGCAGTTTACCTCGGTCTTGGCATGGCAGAAGAGGAGCCTGACGGACGTATTGTTCCAACAGAAAAGTGGGATGAGTTATACCGCATAGGGGACAAGACACTTAACCGATCACTATATGAAAAGGCCAAGTCGGGTGCACTGTATCGCATAAGCGAGAAGCTGTTCGTGCTCGCCATTCCCAAAGAACTCTTGCTCAAGCCCAAGTCCGTGACGATTTACACGTACCTTTCGGAAGGATCGGTGCTGCTGCAGTACCTGCAAAAACTGCGGAAAGACCACCCCGAATGCTTCACACTGGAGGTGGAGCGTTTGGATAAGCCTCGCCCCTGCGGGTTTGCATCTATCTTCTTTGAAATTGCCAGGTTCCACAGACTATGAAGGTTGCGCCAACGTTAAGATTGGCGCTCACAAGTCACAATGCGAATGTTCGACACACATCAAGCTACTTCCCTTTTAGACTTCCAGCCTATCTAGGGTTTTAAGGCTTGCAACCTACAAACGGGTCACATCCGTCTACTGAAAATGCATTCTGAAATGCACTAAATGTCGTCGCCATATTCCGATTGCTGATAGGCGTGCGCCTCCTTTGGGTCATTCAACAGTTGGAACAGTTCTTTGAGGCATATGACTTCAATGTGTGAATTCGCTGAGTTTAGACGGTGTGTCAAACCATGGTGAGTACGGTGATGTGTTTGCTCCTCATCAAGGTATGAAACGACTGAGTATTCTTTGTCGAACTCTTTGCCCATCTCCCAGAACACTGCCAGATCGATATCGTTTTCATGTTTGTCGCCACCTTCGAACTCTCTAATCAACCCATCCAGGCAATACTTGTATTCCAAGACCTTTGGTTGGGTTGTGTATTCCTTGGTAAGTTGCTCCTCAAAAACACCGAGTGGGTTGATATCTTTGTCGTAAACATAATCAACGAGCGGGTCTTCGGCAGAATACCTAAACACACCATCGTATTGAGACGATTGAGAAGTGGCTAGCAGTTTCAATCCGCGAATAACACCACCAGCGATAAGCTGATTGAAAAGGACAATGACATCTTGCTCGCTTTGCGGAACGCACATGACAGAGATTTTTCTAGTCGGTAAAAAGAACTTGTCGTTCTTCAGAACCAATGGATGCTCTGCTTCATGTTTTTCTTGGTTCTTTAGCCATTCATGAACTTTGATTTCTTTTTCGATGTCGGCTTGGGCACCACTATCAGATTTTAAGATATCTTCTCTTCTTGCACTAAGATGCCTAACAATCCCGACAGCAATTTTTTCAGCCAACTCTTTGAGTTCCGGCTGAAACCCCTTCCGGCCCAGGTCAGGTTCAGCGCCTTCAAGGTGCACAATGACATGGCTTTGGTTTTGATGGCCGATACTTTTTGTCAAAGGAATAGTTATTAACTCACCCTGGGCCATACTATTGCTGGCGATCTGTAACCCACCTCGTATAATCCGCAGCCCTTTGCGCAGTTTTGCTTTTTTGTCATTCAATTGATCCCAAACTTCGGTCGAATAGACAAAGTAGCCGTAGGCAGTCAGGTTGTGATCCTTAGCAAGTTCGATCTCTTGTGGGGAAAGCTTGGCTAATTCAAGAGCTTCGTCGCAAGAGTAAGCCTCCCAAATACCGTTTGACTTTCTGTATTTATCAATGGCCTTTGAAGGGTCTTTACCTTTGTTGAGTGCATTCTGTTGAGCGGCGACAATTTTTCTAAGCTGCTGACTTGCCTTGATTTCCAGATGCGGGAATTTGTATTTTGGAGCCAGGCTATCAACCGTTGTCTTGTGCCCTTTTTCATCAACAACCTCCAGGTCGAACTGAATTTTGGCAGCGGAGCAATCGGGAAGATTGATGGAACCAAGGGGGGTTTTAACAAGCAACATATATAGCCACTGTTCGGCAGTCTTGGCTTTGTACCAGCCCAGGTTGCTCGGACGAACATGATCCCCGGAAAATGAAATCTTGAAACTTGTACCCTGATCCAGCTGGTCAAAAACGTCACTCCCGGATTTTGCCGGTTCAATCATCGGGCGTGACACTGTTGCCGCCTGATCTTCGATCCATTCGCGACCTCGGCGCATCACGCCTTCGTAGGCAAAAAAATCATTTTTGGTTCTAATCGTCAGCTCGTTAAAACCATACGCGATATAAGTTACGCCGACGCCTTTGTTGCCCCGTGTCTCGCCCCCTGACTTGAAAGATATACTAGGCGCAAGGAACGCTTTGAATTCAGCTTCTTCAAAGCCGCAACCATTGTCGATCACTTCAACGGAATTTTCCAAGAGATTAATAGATATCTTTAACTTGGCGTTGTCGGCACCATCGGAACCAAATCGTTTTTCGACGGCATCCATCGCATTTTGAATGAGTTCCGAGAACGGATCATAGTTACTCACGTATGACTTGAGAATGTTTTTGATTTCACGTTTTTTTGCGGAGGCAAGAACATTCGCATCAATGCTCCCTGCCGCCTCCAATGGGTCCCAAGTAACTTGTTGTTTTGCTGCTGACATTTTTTGTTTCTCCAGGCCCTGTAGTACGCTGCTCTGCCAAATTGAAGAGAGATATGCCACCCTTTCGCTGACAGGGCCAGGTGGTTTATCAGGTTTTGCACGGGTCGTTTCAACTCCACACAATCACAAGACTTTTTGGCATGTGCCAATTACTCAGGAGAGGAAGATTATGATTGTCTTTGAAGTGTTTTTGGAACACACGACCGGCTATTTGACAGCGCCCAAAGTTCGTTGCCACAACGTTTTGCTCTTGACCTAATGTAACCGTGACATGGCGCGTAGAGAGTATCGAGCCGTTCGTAACGAAGAACGCCCAAAAGGCTAACTTTCTTCATAGTGTCGGTGCGAAAATTTAGGGCATATTTTTTCGAGAGGGTATCTAACTACACCACGCCGCAAACTGCCCCCGTGCACCCCCTGGTGTGACTAACACCGCTGCGCCTCCGCTGCACTTGTGTTGCAATTCTCGGCGCGTTCCCAATCGTTTGCCAAAGTGGCCGCAGCCGGTGGCCTTGCGGTTTTGCGTCGAGTATGCCAGCTTCAAACTACTGACAACACGAGGCATCTTTGCAACTGAGTGCTGGTGATGACAGTGGAAGGCAGCACCTTGTTGCGTTTGCGGATTGGGTTAGAGCGCTTCGTTCACATCGAAGATGTCAGGAGTTCAAATCTCTTATCACCCACCATTTCTCTACTCTGCGATCCGACATGCAAAGCCAGTAATTGGCTGACTATTTGGTCTGACCAAAGAAAAAGGGCGAGGTGCTAACCCCGCCCCTGATTGCCATATTCTGACCTTTAGTGCGCCCTGGCGGACGGGGACGTGTTCTCAGCCGTTTTGGCTGCAGCCGCGGCGGCCTCTTCTGCGGCTTCGTCCCATTCGACAGGTTCAGGATCCCGAACCAGAGCGTGTTTCAGAACTTCCGAAACATGCGTGACCGGGATGATTTTCAGCCCCTCCTTCACGTTGTCAGGAATTTCGGCCAGGTCTTTCTCATTCTCTTCCGGAATCAGAACAGTCTTGATCCCGCCGCGCAGAGCCGCCAGCAGCTTTTCCTTCAATCCACCGATGGGCATCGCATTGCCGCGCAAGGAAACCTCTCCTGTCATGGCAATATCCTTGTGCACCGGGATACCCGTCAGAACCGATACGATTGAGGTCACCATTGCCAAACCGGCCGAAGGACCATCCTTGGGCGTTGCCCCGTCCGGTACGTGGACGTGGATGTCCAAGTTGTCGAATTTGGGTGGCTTCACCCCGATCTTAGGTGAGATTGACCGCACATAAGATGAGGCCGCATCGATGGATTCCTTCATCACATCGCCCAGCTTACCCGTGGTTTTCATCCGCCCCTTACCGGGCAGTTTCAGCGCCTCAATATGCAGCAGATCGCCGCCAACGGAAGTCCAGGCCAGACCGGTTACAACCCCAACCTGATCGTCCTGTTCGGCCAGACCATAGCGGAACTTGGGCACCCCCAAGAATTCATCCAGATTGTCCGGCGTCACCGTGACCGACTCCGCCTCTTTCTTGATGATCTTGGTCAGCGACTTCCGCGCCACCTTGGCGATTTCGCGTTCAAGGTTCCGCACGCCAGCTTCTCGGGTGTAGGTGCGGATAATCGATTGCAGCGCCTCATCGGATAGTTCGAACTCTTTTGCTTTCAGACCGTGGTTCTTGATCTGCTTACTGATCAGGTGCTGCTTGGCGATCTCGCTCTTTTCATCTTCGGTGTAGCCCGCCAGAGGAATGATCTCCATCCGGTCGAGCAAAGGCCCGGGCATGTTATAGCTGTTGGAAGTAGTCAGGAACATCACGTTGGATAGGTCATATTCAACCTCAAGGTAGTGATCCATGAACGTGCTGTTCTGTTCCGGGTCCAACACTTCCAGCATGGCCGAGGCCGGATCGCCACGGAAATCCTGCCCCATCTTGTCGATTTCATCCAACAAGATCAGCGGGTTCGTGGTTTTCGCCTTTTTCAGCGCCTGGATAATCTTGCCGGGCATTGAGCCGATATAGGTCCGGCGGTGGCCGCGGATCTCGGATTCGTCGCGCACGCCGCCGAGACTGATGCGAATGAACTCGCGCCCAGTAGCTTTGGCAACGGATTTACCCAGCGACGTTTTACCAACGCCCGGAGGGCCAACAAGGCACAGGATCGGGCCTTTCAGCTTTTTCGACCGCTGTTGAACCGCCAGATATTCGACGATCCGTTCCTTGACCTTCTCAAGCCCATAGTGATCGTCGTCCAGAATTTCCTGTGCGCGGCCCAGATCCTTTTTAACGCGGGACTTGGTGCCCCAAGGCAGAGCCAAAATCCAGTCGAGGTAATTGCGCACGACCGTGGCCTCAGCCGACATCGGGCTCATATTGCGCAGCTTCTTCAGCTCACCTTCGGCCTTTTCACGCGCCTCTTTCGACAGCTTGGTTTCGGCGATTTTCTCTTCCAGCTCGGCCACTTCGTTCGAGCCGTCTTCGCCATCGCCAAGTTCCTTCTGAATGGCTTTCATCTGCTCATTCAGATAATATTCACGCTGTGTCTTCTCCATCTGGGTTTTGACACGGGTCTTGATCTTTTTCTCGACCTGCAGAACCGACATCTCGCCCTGCATCAGGCCATAGACCTTTTCAAGCCGTTCGCTGACCGACAGTGTTTCCAGCAGTTCCTGCTTTTGCTCGACCTCGATACCTAGATGCCCCGACACAAGGTCGGCCAACTTGGCGGGTTCGGCGGTTTCGCCAACAGCGGTCAGTGCTTCTTCGGGAATGTTCTTGCGGACTTTGGCATAGCGCTCGAACTCGTCGGCAACGGTGCGAAGCAACGCTTGTGTAGTGGTCACATCACCCGGAATCTCGGTCAGATATTCTGCACGAGCCTCAAAAAACTCTTCGTTATCAAGGTATTCTGTAATCTGTACGCGCGCTTGCCCCTCGACCAGAACTTTCACGGTTCCATCTGGAAGCTTCAGCAGCTGCAGCACATTTGCCAGCACGCCCGAGCGATAGATTCCGTCGATTTCCGGATCGTCATCACCTGGATCAATCTGGCTAGACAGCAGAATTTGCTTATCGTCCTGCATCACTTCCTCAAGTGCGCGGACAGACCTTTCCCGACCCACGAACAAAGGCACGATCATATGAGGAAAAACCACAATGTCGCGTAGCGGAAGTACTGGGTATGAGGAATTCAGGGGCTCTTGCATGCTCAATCCTTATCTTTGGCAAGACGGCACTGGTCCCTCATCTAGGCAACCCCCGGCCGTCTCCTGTCTGGAAGGTAAAGGTGGTGCGCCAAGCGTCCTATTTCAACCTTACCTGTAGTGGACCTAACAATGACCGGAAGGTTGCGCCTCCGCAAGACGATAACATGATCGGTCTTGTCAAATTCTCAATTTGACCCCGCTTGGTTTCTTCAGCAATTGCCTGCCTGGAAATTCAGAAACCAACAGCAAAAGTACAACACTATCTAACAGGCAGCTGCCCAAAGCCTGCCATCATTGCAAACAATATGATTGCATACCCCAACTTCTGATCGATTACTGTGAGTCGTAGAGATGACAAATCCAAAAAATATCAATGCTGCGGAATCTGACCATCAACGGTACCTATCTGCCCGCGACTCCGATCATGCGACGCTTTTAGCGCATGCCGCCAAAAGCTCTGGGCGCTCTGTTTTACAAGTCCAACGGAGCTTCAATCAAATGGCAAAGCCTCCCAGCCGTTTGAATATGGTTGAGTATGTGCGCAATGGCCTTCATCACGAAGACCGCTTTACCGACGCCGAACGCGCGGCATACATCTCCAATGATCTCCATTGGCCCATCGCCCACAAGTGTAACCACCATGGTTGGAACAGTGCCGCAGAAGACAAGATACTGGCTTCTACTTTGCTTGAAACAGCGGGTGTACCTGTCCCGGAAACCGTTGGCGTCATCGACCGTTCGAACCGACACTACCCCGGGGTTACGAAGATCAACACTCCAGAGGCGTTGCGCGATCTCGTTTGCAACCATCTGGAAGGTGGGCTTTTTGGAAAGATCGTCGAGGGGATGGTAAGCTTTGGGGCCTTTTTGATCGAGGATGCGGATCAATCCACTATCACTTGTGCAGGCCAACCGCCGATCACCTATGAGGCATTCCTAGACGAGTTCGTTGGGCAGAATTCATATGTCGTGCAACCTTTGCTCAAAAATCACTCTGCAATCCAAGACTACGCTTCAGCCCTTGCAACGGTGCGAATGGTTACTCTGGTAAGAGAAAACGACGTCTTTTGCCCAATTGCCGTTATTAAACTTCCGCAGGGCCCCAATATTGCGGACGCCTTCTGGAGACCGGGGAACCTTGCTTGTTCGATCAATATCGAAACCGGTGTTATCGAAACCGTCGCGCGCCGCGCCAAGATGGAAACAGAATTCCTGGATGACCATCCTGACAACCCCGGTTTAATGGGCTTGAAACTGCCTTTTTGGGACGAATTGATCGAAATAAATGACCGTGCTGCAAGAACCTTTCAGCCAATTCGATATCAGTCGACCGACATCGCTATAACCGAGTCTGGTCCGGTCGTTGTCGAGCTGAACTATGGCGGTGGCTTCGACCTGCCTCAATATGCAAGTGGCCGTGGGATGTTGACACCAGAAGTTCGTAGCTTTTTCGAAGGGTTTGGCTACGACCTCGATGCAAAACCACAAAAGAAGCGCTGGCTGTTCGGTAAACGCAGATAAAGCGCCCTCAATCTGGTGTCTTGTTAGGTCGACTGAAAAGGCGCTGAACCTAAATCTGTTCAATATCCCCTTGCGCGCGCTGCGCATGGAAGGTCGCCTGCCATACATCGAATGTGCCAGCAGCAATGGCATCGCGCATACCCTGCATGATTTCCTGAAAATAGTGCAGATTATGCCAGGTCAGCAGCATGCCCGAGATCATCTCGTTCGAGCGGAACACATGGTGTAGATAGGCGCGAGAATAGTTCGAACAAGCCGGGCATGAGCAGGCCTCATCCAGCGGGCGCGGGTCATCTGCGTGGCGGGCATTCTTTATGTTGACCACGCCGTAACGAGTGAACACCTGTCCTGTGCGACCGGACCGTGAGGGTAAGACACAATCCATCATGTCGATCCCGCGGGCGACAGCTCCGACAATGTCGTCAGGCTTTCCAACGCCCATCAAATAGCGCGGTCTGTCGGCTGGCAGGAAGTCAGGAGCGTAGTCAAGGCAACCAAACATTGCCTCCTGACCTTCGCCCACGGCCAGACCGCCAACCGCGTAACCTTCGAATCCGATCGCTTTCAGCGCCTCGGCACTTTCTTCGCGTAAATCCTGTTCCAGCCCGCCTTGCATGATCCCAAACAACGCATGCCCAGGACGGTCGCCGAAAGCCTGTCGCGATCGATCGGCCCATCGCATCGACAGGCGCATTGATTCAGCAATTCGATCTCGATCTGCGGGTAAGGCCGGACATTCGTCAAAACACATCACGATGTCTGATCCGAGCAGACGCTGAATCTCCATCGAGCGTTCCGGGGTCAGCTCGTGCTTGGACCCATCGACATGAGATTTGAAGGTCACGCCCTTTTCGGTCAGCTTGCGCAGACCAGCCAGGGACATGACCTGAAATCCACCGGAATCCGTCAGGATCGGGCGATCCCAGTTCATGAACTTGTGCAACCCGCCCAAACGGTCGATGCGTTCAGCCGTAGGGCGCAGCATCAGGTGATAGGTGTTCCCCAACAAGATATCGGCTCCGGTTGCACGAACACTTTCCGGCATCATCGCTTTGACCGTCGCAGCAGTGCCTACGGGCATGAACGCCGGAGTACGCACCTCACCGCGCGGAGTGTGGATCACCCCGGCGCGGGCCTTGCCGTCGGTGGCCTTCAGGTCAAATGAGAAACGGTCTGTCATTGGGCATCCTCGGGTCGCTGAACCGGGCAGGATTTGCCCGATCTGTTCAGCCATTGCAAGTTGTCAGGGTAAAGAGGCAACCTGCCGGGTAAACAGATCAACAACCCCTGCCCCGTCAACATCCCGGCATACCAGCACAGCCGGTCGCGTCGAGTCCGGACGCGTAGCACCGGATTCCGTACCACCCACAATTACCTCAACCCCGGTTTCGACCATCTCGAACATCGTGCCATGGGTGCAGGCGATCACAGCAGTCGAGTCATGCAGGCCGCAGCCCTCCAACCCACCGATATCCTTGTAGAATTTCAGGTAAAATACCGAGATGTCGCGCAGGAAAGCCCCCATATCGGGCGAGCGTTGGGCCAGACCGTCAAAATCCGCACTTTTGTACAGCGTTTTCAAGGTGACATCCAAACCAACCACAACGGTCGCCGGCGGTGCTGCAAACACCTCATTTGCGGCAAGGGCATCGTGATAGATGTTTGCTTCGGCATGTTCCGTGATGTTGCCTGGGCAGAAAACCGCCCCACCCATGATCACCAACTGTTTGATGTTCTGCGAAAACTCAGGATCCAGACGCATCGCCGCAGCAATATTAGTCAAGGGGCCGATTGCACAAACCGTCAGTTCTCCCTTGTGGCGGCGCGCCATTTTCACCAGGAATTCCGTGGCATTCAAATCATGGTTCGCCCCGATTTCCGGGATATCGGTAATATCCCCAAAACCTTCGGGACCGTGAACGTGTTCGGACGGTGCGTGGTGTCCTGTTCCCTGTGGGTAGGCCGCGCCTTGGGCGACGGGAATGTCCAACCCAAGTTTATCCACCAAAAACCGTGCATTGCGGCTGGATTGATGAACGTGGGTGTTGCCAAAAACGGTCGTCAGGCCGATCAAGTCAATCTCGGGGGCTGCAGCGGCATATGCAATGGCCATCGCATCGTCGATGCCGGGGTCTGTATCAATAATCAGTTTCATCCCAGCCCGATAGCGCAAACGCGAGGGGATGCAAAGCGGTCACAATAGCAAAAACTAACCAAAATCCATGGATCAGCGTTTTGAATCCAAGCACAATCCCTCCATACCAGAGTTGAAAAAGGGCGATTCAACCCCCAAATGTATACTATCGTACACAATAAAAGAGGACAGATATGACCGAAGACCAAATCATTGGATTGCTTTCTTCGAACATAATTTACCTGCTCGCGGCGGCATTGATCGTCATCATCACGCTAAAAGGCATTAAAATCGTGCCGCAATCAGAAAAGTATGTGGTCGAACGGTTCGGGCGCTTGCATTCGGTGCTTGGCCCTGGCATCAACTTTATCGTTCCTTTACTGGATGTTGCGCGGCACAAGATATCCATTCTGGAACGCCAACTTCCCAATGCAACGCAGGACGCAATCACCAAAGATAACGTTCTGGTCCAAATCGACACTTCGGTCTTTTACCGCATCCTAGAGCCGGAAAAGACAGTCTACCGCATCCGCGATGTAGATGGTGCTATCGCGACGACCGTTGCCGGTATCGTCCGGGCGGAAATCGGCAAGATGGACCTGGACGAAGTTCAGTCGAACCGTGCTCAACTGATCACTCAGATTCAAGGAAGCGTCGAAACCGCAGTGGATGACTGGGGGATCGAAGTGACGCGCGCCGAGATTTTGGACGTTAACCTCGATCAGGCGACCCGTGACGCGATGCTGCAACAGTTGAATGCTGAGCGCGCGCGCCGCGCGCAGGTGACCGAGGCTGAGGGCAAGAAACGTTCTGTTGAGCTTCAGGCCGACGCCGAACTCTATGCGGCAGAACAAACGGCCAAAGCGCGCCGCATTCAAGCCGAAGCCGAAGCCTATGCAACCAGTGTTGTTGCCCAGGCGATTAAGGAAAACGGTATCGAAGCGGCTCAGTACCAGGTTGCATTGAAACAGGTTGAGGCATTGAACACGCTGGGCACCGGCAATGGCTCGCAGACTATCGTTGTACCTGCCAATGCGCTTGAAGCTTTCGGAAACGCCTTCAACATGCTGAAAGGACGTACATAATGGTTGATCCCTTTTGGTTAACATGGTGGCTATGGCTGGCTGGCGCGTTGGCTTTGGGCATCCTCGAATTAGTCCTACCTGGGTTCATCTTTCTGGGTTTCGCCATCGGGGCCGGGCTGACGGGTATTCTGCTGGCAATCCCTGGCATAGTACCGTCGCTGCCGATCCTGCTTATGATCTTTGCGACTTTGTCGCTGATTGCCTGGCTGATCCTGCGCCGCGTCTTTGCTCTGCCCCATGGCCAGGTGAAGAAGTTCAGACATGACATAAACGACTAAATTCTTATGGCACCCCTTAAGGGGGTGTCATTGTGCCTCTGGACGCTGCCCGAGGCTTTCCCTATATAATTCGTCAGGTAACAAACCCGAGGCACGAATGACTCACCCGAGCGAACAGTTTGAAGGCACACCTCTTATTGCCCCTTCAACGATTGAACACCCTCTTTATGAGCCGGTGGTCGACGCCTGCCGAACGGTTTATGACCCCGAAATCCCTGTAAACATCTATGATCTGGGTCTGATCTATACGATCGACATCACCCAGGAAAACGCGGTCAAGGTCATCATGACACTGACCGCGCCCGGCTGCCCGGTTGCCGGCGAAATGCCTGGGTGGATCGTCGAGGCAATCGAACCCGTGGCCGGCGTAAAAGAAGTTGACGTGGAACTGACCTGGGAGCCCCCCTGGGGCATGGAAATGATGTCAGACGAAGCACGGCTTGAACTTGGGTTCATGTAGCACAGCCCGGTAAATACCGGGCTTTCGCAGACGTTATTTTATCCCACAGGTCGATTTAATCTCAGCTGACCTTTGATCGAGCTTTTCAATGTAATCACCTGATAGCATTGAGAGTCTTTCCTTTTCCTTACCCGTTACCAGTCCCAAAAGCGCCCCGGCCGGAGTGATGGCGATAACGCTTTCAGCCTGCTGTTCCTCTGCATGTTCGCGTTCTGCCGCAATCGCCCTGAGGTCGCCCTCGGCCGTTGCGCAATTCACGGGGTGCTGCTTTTCTTCGGCACTTGCCACCTGAGCAAAAATCATCGTCAGCAACGTAGACGCAATGGCAAGATTTTGTGTTTTTTCAAAAGCTGTTATCTTCACCTTAATGCCTCAATCCCTACCTTTATGAAATCCTTCTTAAGCTATGCGGATGCCCCTCCCAGTGCAACAATTTTGAGGCAGAGCCTTCAGATGTACAGATCGCGCGGAAGCAAGGGTTGATGCCAAGAGGACACAGGCGCAGTGGCGCAGGTTGGGGAATCCGGCCTATGTGGGTGACCGTAAAGCAACGAAGTAACTATGGCCTTTGAGAAAGCGGGGCGAAATTACTCTGAATCGACCAGGCAACTGAGAATAGATCGCGCGACGGTAACTAAGAGATAGGGAACGGTGAAGTGGCGACTAGGAGCCTTGATCTTGCGGGTCACCCTTGCAATCTAAAGAAGATTCAACGCACCTCCCACTATCGTAGCAATACCCTAGCATGAAAAATAGAAGACCAACGATTCTTGGACAATGTGAGCGAAACCTAAGACATGACTAACATGAATATCTTGGTAGTGGTTATGTATATAACCTTTTTTCCGTTTCTGGTGTGGGCAGAGGTGCCGCTTCCAAGCTTCCCAAAGCAAAAGGTTCCCGATTGCGCAGTGCTTTGGGAAGAATCCGAACCTATTCCGAATGATGTAACATGCGTGGATTTGGAAGGGTTTATTATCGAGAATATAGATGGGCAGGTAATGATTGATCGCGTCGAGACGCTAGGACTTGGAGGTACACCTATCGTCGGATTGCCAACCTTTACGGTCGAGATCCCCGAACCCGTGACTTCGTTGATTGATGCAATCAAAGATTGCACTGCTACACGCGAATGCCCGAAACTCTTTGAAGACAAAAAAGTACGAGAAATTTCGAATGTAAACTTGGAAAAAGGCAGCTGGAAATGGACGAATAACTATCGCCGGCGTTATGACCTCACGAGATCGTTCGCCTACTTTTTTGAAGCCGAGAATAGCTTAGTGGTAATCTACGGAACCGGATATGTATCTTGGGAAAACCAAGGCACCCGAGTTTTTCGTGTTTTTGTGATATCACTCGACGGCTCTTAGAGAAGCAATATCGCAGAAAGATTTATGGAAACGATCAAGTGAACGGCAAAAGGCGAAACGGCATTAGTCAGTTTCGGGATACTCTAGGATGCAGGCACACGGGGCAGATAATCTAACCCGACAGTAAAAGTTAGGTAAGAAAACCTGCTATGTCTTGAGCCTGATGCCTCGGGGCACTACATTGGCAGCAACGAACAACGACGGAGATCATGATGTTCGGCATCCCCGGCAAACAGGCCGTAACAATGACACCAAAGGCTGCAGAGCAGATTGCCCGCCTGATGACTTCGGGCGGCCATGCTGGTTTGCGTATTGGCGTCAAGAAAGGCGGCTGTGCCGGGATGGAATACACCATGGACTATGTCGACCAGCCTGACACCAATGATGAAGTGGTCGAGCAGGACGGCGCGCGGATCATGATCGCCCCGATGGCACAGATGTTCCTGTTTGGAACAGAGATCGACTATGAGGTCTCGCTGCTTGAATCCGGTTTCAAGTTCCGCAACCCGAATGTTGTAGATGCCTGCGGTTGCGGAGAATCCATCAAGTTCGACGAAAGCATTGCAACTCAGCCTTAAGACGCTGCCTGCAAGTGCACATAGGTCTCGTTGAAACGACGCGTCAAGTGCTCTCCTGCCTGGATGACATTCTCTGAATGTGGCGGGGCAACATTGGTGTCATAAGACGGGTTGAAGAACAAAGGAACCGACAGCCTTTCAGCAGATCCACCGATCACACGGTGCAGAGTTGCCTTGACCGCCCCTGCCGTCCAGAATTCCAGCATCTCCCCAAAATTGATAATGAATGTTCCGGGCTGCGCTTGGACCTGAGCCCAACTCTGGTCCGGCATCTGTACCTCTAGCCCTGCTCGACCATCGGTGGCCAGCAGGGTCAGACAGCCATAATCAGTGTGCGCTCCGATACCGAAATCCTTTTCGCCTGCCCAGACTGGCCTTTGCGGGTAAAAATTGCCGCGCAACAGGGCCATGGGCGTGTCGAAGGCAGTGTCAAAGCTGTTGGCATCCTTGCCCAATGCCACCGAAATGGCGCGCAACACCCGCATGGCAACCGAACAGGCGTCACCATAATAGGCCTCGATGATTGATCGAAACTCGGGCACAGCTTCCGGCCATTGGTTCGGGGCATAAACCGAGAGGTTCTTGCCAAAGTACCTATTGGTCTCAGCTAGCTCGTATCCGCAATCGAACACCTCTTTGAAGTCAGGATTTGCAGCGGGATCTACCTGTTCCGAGCGCGAGGCGCCCCACCCGCGGTTGGACCCGGTCACAGCCATATCAACACGCCGTTTCTCGGCCTCTGGCAGCCGGAAGAATGCGTGATATGCCGAGATGACCCGTTCCACCCGACTGGCGGAGAAACCAGTATTGGAGACGGTCAGAAACCCAACTTCACCGACGGCGCGGGTCAATTTGGCCAATTCCGCCGTGTCGCACCGATCCAGTTTTTCAAGATCAAGATGTTCGATCATATTGCTCATTCCTCATCGCGGCGGAAACTGCCGTTTTGCAACGGGCTCTGCAACCGGAATTGTCAGACCTGACTGGCAATGATATCCGGTCACCAGAAAACCGATTTATTTCAAGGGGACGCGATATGCGGCGTAAACTGGCGGCTGGAAACTGGAAGATGAATGGTAATGCTGCCGACTTGAGCGAGCTTCAGGCCCTTTCTCACATGCATGCTGCCCCGGCAGTTGATATTCTGATCTGCCCACCTGCCACCTTGATCCATCGGGCCAAAGAGAAGGTCCCGGGCGGAAACATCCAGATAGGCGGTCAGGATTGCCACGCGGCAAACTCGGGCGCGCATACAGGTGACATTAGCGCCCAGATGCTGGTCGACGCCGGAGCGTCAGCCGTCATTCTTGGCCATTCTGAACGCCGCGAAGACCATGGTGAACAGAATGAAGATGTTCGTGCTAAGTCTATTGCCGCTATGAACGGTGGGCTAAAGGCGATCATCTGCGTCGGTGAAAGCCTGGAACAGCGCGAGGCCGCCAATACCTTGGATATAATCGGCGGTCAGATGTCGGGCTCGATCCCGGATCAGGCAACCGGTGAAAACCTGATTGTTGCCTACGAGCCGATCTGGGCCATCGGCACAGGGAAAGTGCCCACCCTGGATGAGATCGGACAGGTTCATGACTTTATCCGCGCCCGGCTGGAACGGCGCTTTGGCGAAGGCGTTGGGCGTTCGGTCCGGCTGCTTTATGGCGGCTCGGTCAAGCCATCGAACGCCGCCGAGATTTTCGCCGTATCGAACGTGGATGGCGCATTGGTGGGCGGGGCGAGCCTGAAGGCTGACGATTTCTCGGGCATCATTCAGGCTCTGGAACAGGCCTGATCAGGCCATTTTCATCGTCACCATCCCGGCTATGATCAAGACTGCCGCGCAGATCCGCGTGGCGGTCAGGGCTTCGCCCAGAAAAAGAATACCAAAGGTAAACGCGCCAACCGCTCCTATTCCCGTCCAGATGACATAGGCTGTTCCCAAAGGCAGCGTCCGCATGGCCAGTGCCAGCAAGGTGAACGAACCCAGCATCGAAACCGCCATCAGGGCGGTCGGCCAGAACCGGGTGAACCCGGCAGATTGTTTCATCGCCACGGCCCAGACAATTTCAAGCAGGCCGGCAAACAACAGGATAATCCAGGGCATAGAAGAGACCTCTGATCAGGCCGGGTCGTCCCGGATACTGTCCCGTGATGGGGAGGTCGTCCTCTGCCCTTTAGATAATCCCCTTGGCGCCCCGTTCAAGACGCAGAGACCGGGCAGAGATCCCCTGCCCGGTCTTTTTCTCAGCGGTTAGACCCGCTAGTTTGTTATGATCTCCGGCCCCATGAAGGTGTTGGGCAGAAAGGTGGATATCCACGGGATATAGGTCACCATGATCAGGAAGACGAACAGGACCGCCAGGAATGGCAGGGCCGCCCGGACAACGCCCATCATCGGCATGCCCGCAACACCTGAGGTCACGAACAGGTTCAAGCCGACCGGTGGGGTGATCATCCCGATCTCCATATTCACCACCATGATGATGCCCAGGTGAATCGGGTCGATGCCCAGCTCGATTGCAATCGGGAACACTAGTGGTGCTACGATAACCAGCAAGCCCGAAGGCTCCATGAACTGGCCGCCGATTAGCAGGATCACATTGACCACGATCAGGAAAGTCACCGGCCCCAGACCTGCCGACAGCATGGCAGTTGCTATGTGCTGCGGTACCTGTTCATCCGTTAGAACGTGTTTCAGGATCAGGGCGTTGGCGATAACGAACAGCAGGGTAACGGTCAGTTTCCCAGCTTCGAACAACGTCTGCTTGGTGTCGGGGTGAAAAATCGCCGTGATCAGCGCATAAGGCTTTCTGAGCAAAGAGATATTCTTTTCCTCACCCTCGGTGCTGAGGGGGCCCATGTCCTTGTAGACGAAGCTGGCAATCAAAAATGCATAGACTGCGGCCACCGCAGCGGCCTCGGTCGGGGTAAAGATACCCCCATAGATGCCACCCAGAATGATCACGATCAGGAACAGACCCCAACCTGCTTCGCGTGCAGAGACCAAGATTTCGCCCCAGCCTTTCCATTCACCTTTGGGTAGGTTCTTGACCTTGGCCATCACATAGATGGTGATCATCAACATCAGCCCAGCCATCAGGCCGGGGATCACACCGGCGAGGAACATGCGGCCAACCGAAACTTCGACAGCGGCGGCATAGACCACCATCACGATCGACGGCGGGATCAAAATGCCCAGCGTTCCGGCGTTACAGATCACACCGGCGGCAAACTCCTTGGAATAACCAACCTGCCGCATCCCGGCGATCACAATCGACCCGATGGCCACCACCGTAGCCGGAGACGACCCCGACAGGGCCGCAAACAGCATACAGGCGAACACCCCCGCAATCGCCAGACCTCCGGGCAAGTGCCCCACGCAGGCAATCGAGAAACGGATGATGCGCCGGGCCACGCCGCCCGTGGTCATGAAGGATGAGGCCAGAATGAAGAACGGGATCGCCAGAAGGGTAAAATGCCCCTCGAACGCCTCAAACAGAGTGCCTGCGACCGAGGCCAGCGAACTGTCGGAATAGATCAGCAGAAACAGCGTCGAGCTGAGCCCCAACGCCACCGCAATCGGAACGCCGATCAGCAGCAGGCCGATCACCATCGAGAACAGAAGAATGACATCCATCAGTCGTGCTCTCCTTGCTGAGCGCGGACTTCTTCAATCTCGTCCTCGACTTCGTGGCTAGCGACCATCCGATCGGCTTCACCGCGCCAAATCTGTACCGCAACCTGCGCAAAGCGGATCACCAAAAGCAGCATCGACACGGGCAGAACCAGATACGGCACCACCTTGGGCAGTTTTTCATAGCCCTCGCCATAGTTGATCAGATCCTCCAGAAACCGCAGCGGGGCAACCATCGGAATGTCGTCGACCTCATAAAAGCTCTGACTGCGCGCATCGAAGTTGAACCCGGTAGGGAACCATCGCCCCGATGTGGGCGGCAGATCCGCGAACACGGCCCAATAGTCATATGCGCCTTTTAGCATCAGCAGAGAAAACACCAGACAGCAGACTACAGCGATCAGAGCCAAAATCCGTCGAGGCGCCGGGCTGAGCATGTTCAGGATGGCGTCCACTCCCAGATGAGCGTGTTTCTTGACGGCATAAGACGCCCCAAGCAGCACCAACCAGCCGAAGGCGAATACCGTCAGCTCTAGTGCCCATAGGATATTGGAATTAAAGAAATACCTTGCGATCACATTGGCAAATGTCACAGCCGTCATCAGGCCCAGCAACGATGCGATCAAGGTTTCTTCGATATGGTCGACCAGCCCGCCTTGGCCGGATTGCGCACCAGACATCTATCTGTCCCCACATTTTTTTGAGATAAGTGCTGTTTGGGCGGGCCAAATCGGCCCACCCTGCCTGCGCGTCGAATACTCCCCAGTCCCCGGACGCGCGGCGTATACCAGGATCAGAACCCGGCGTTGATAGCCTGTGCGGCGTCGATCTTTTCTTGACCCACGTCACCGGCGAACTGTTCCCAGACAGGTTTCATGGCGTCGATCCAGGCCTGACGCTGTTCAGGGTTAAGTTCACGGATGATACCGCCCGCATTTGTGATCGAGACCTTGGCTTCCTCGTTCACCGAGAAGGATTCTTTGTTCCGCTGTTCTGTCACTTCGCCCAGAATGGTCAGGAACTGTTCCCGCACCGCAGGATCCAGGCTGTCCAGCCAGTCAACAGATGTTACGACCAAATAGTCGATGACACCGTGGTTGGTTTCAGTGATACCGTCCTGAACCTCAAAGAACTTCTTGCCGTAGATGTTGGACCAAGTGTTTTCCTGTCCGTCGACGACACCTTGCTGCAACGCACCATAAACCTCTGAGAAAGCCATTTTCTGCGGGCTTCCGCCAATCGCCTCCATCTGCGCGACCAGCACGTCAGAAGATTGGACGCGGAATTTCAGGCCATTGGCATCCGACGGATCGACCAGCGGTTTGTTGGCCGACATCTGTTTCATGCCATTGTGCCAGAATGCCAGCCCCTGCAGGCCACGGCGCTGCATGCTGTCTTTCATCGCCTGACCATCAGCCGAAGCCTGAAATGCGTCTACCGCGTCAATGTTCTTGAACATGAACGGCAGGTCGAACAGGCGGAATTGCTTGGTGAACTTCTCGAACTTGGACAATGACGGGGCCGCCAGTTGCACATCGCCCTGCAACATCGCCTCAAGGACTTTATCGTCGTTATAGAGCGTGGAGTTCGGGTAGACCTCCATGCACATCACGCCGTTCATCTCATCATTAACGCGCTGTTCCAGCAACGAGGCTGCAATACCCTTGGGATGTTTATCGGTATTGGTCACATGCGCGAATTTCACGACGATTTCGCCGTCTTCACAAGCGGCCATGCCTGCGGTTGCTGTTACGGTTAGAGCGACGGCGGTCGCTGCCGTTGTCAGAAATTTCATCAGTCGAGTTCTCCCAGATACTTCACTACGTCTCCGGACGTGCCGAAGTCGTCCCATGGCGGCGAGTGAACCGAATCGGGCTCACGCTCTCAACTTTTTGTGGGAATCGCCGCCGGTTGACATTTTGTCATTTATTTACTTGATGTTACACGCACTCAATCAAGTCTCTGTTTGATCCTGCAAGAAAGCCGTGCGAGAATCCGCACATATATCTGCGCCATTGTGTGGATTTCCGCACAAATAACGATTCGCCGAATCCGAATCGATTGCCGGGCATTTGGTTCGCCCCGCAGTCCGCGTCAGCGGACTGCCACGCCCAACAGCTTAACCGCATGACAATGCGGGAAAAGCTGGCGGGAGCCTTTACCTCCGGTAGTCTTCAGGACGAATGTGGTATCGCGCCAGCTTGTCGTAGAAGGTTTTGCGAGGCAGCTTTAGCGCCTTTGCGGCTTCTGATGCCTTGCCGTTATGCCGGCCAAGGGCAGCAATCAGCAGAGATCTTTCGACCCGTGCCATCTGCTCGCTCAACCCCAGTTCTGCGGCCTGCGAGACATCTTCAGGCATTCCCAGCACAAACCTCATTGCGGCTGACATCAACGACCGTGCGTTGCCCGGCCAGTCTCTGGTCATCAGCGATGCCAGATGGTCCGACGTGATTTCCGGTTCCTTTATCCCGGCCTGTTCGGCTGCCTGTGCTACATAGTGGCGGAAGATTACAGGTATATCCTCGGGGCGCTCGGCAAGCGACGGTATGCGAACGCGCATCACATCCAAACGATAGAACAAATCCGCAAGAAACCGTCCATCCGAAGACAATTCGGCCAGGTCAGTGGTCGTGCCCGCCAGAATTCGGGCGCCTACACCCTGTTCAACCATCTCCAGTGCTGCATATTGCGTGGCCTCGGGCATGGCCGAGATTTCGTCCAGAAAAAGGGAACCGCCGGCTGCATCTTCGCAGACATGAACCAGATCGCTGGTCGACAAACCGGCGGATGGACGTTTGACAAATGGGCCCTGACTTTGCGGCGACATTAGGTGAACGACCTCGGCAACTTTGGACACTCCGCTGCCAGCCGGTCCGGTGACCAAAACTTCGGCCCCTGTCTGGGCTACTGTACGAACCCTTTCCCTCAGTTCTTCGGCCTTTGATGAGAGACCGAACAGCAGGCGTGCCGCTGGATCGCCGCGTTCGAGTTCGCTTTTCATTGCGCGTTGTTGCAGGACATGTTCTCGCGCTTCGGATGCCTTGCCCAACACCTTTAGCAGATCTACCGCGGCGCAGGGCTTTTCCAAAAAGTCGAATGCACCCTGCCCCATGGCCTGCACTGCCATTGGTATGTCGCCTTCTCCAGTCAACAGGATGACAGGCAGATCAGCATCCATATCGCGGGTGTAGGTCAACAGGTGAAACCCGTCCCGACCAGGCATCCGGATATCCGACACGATCACTCCTGCGAAATCCGCCCGGATATGATCCTTCGCCGCCACAAAGGACCCTGCTGTCACAGGTTCGTAATCGGCAAGCTCTAACGTTTGGGCCAGCGCTTCGCGCACTGCCGAGTCGTCATCGACCAAAAGCACTTTGCGGGTCATGCTGCCCCTACTTCCCTGAAATGTTCCAGTTCCACAGTGAATACCGCACCTGTCGGAGCGTTGGTGCCCCGAATATTACCACCAAAGCTTTGAACCAGACCATAAGAGATCGACAGCCCCAGCCCCATGCCCTCAGACGAACCGACAGCTTTGGTGGTATAGAACGGCTCGAACAGCTTCTCCGAGTTCTCGATCCCCGGACCTGTGTCGCTGACCGTGACCGTCAGGGTCTTGTCACTGTTTATCGCGATCTTGATCATGCGTTGTTGTTGCTCACTCATGGCATCGGCGGCGTTGTTAATCAGATTTACGAACACCTGCACCAATCTCACTTCACCACCCCAAGCATAGATTGGGACATCCGGAGCCTGCCATTCCATACCAACGTTTTCCGAATTCAGCCGGGCCTCGGTCAATTCCAACGCCGTTTCTATTACCTGAACCAGATCAACTCTGCCCATGGGCTCGTTTTCATTGCGGGCAAAAGCCCTGAGGTTCTTGATAATTCGCGCCATTCGCGCGGCCAAATCGGAAATTCTGGTGAGGTTCTCGGCGGCTTTTGACTCGTCACCTCTGGTCAGAAAAGCCGTTCCATTCTCGGCGAATTGGCGAATGGCCATCAGTGGCTGGTTCAACTCATGGCTGATGCCCGCCGACATCTGCCCGAGCGCACTCAACTTCCCGGCCTGTATAAGCTCTTCCTGCGCATGTTTCAGCGCGACCTCGGCCTCTTCCCGTTCATGAACCTCGCGCCGCAGGGCGGAATTCGCGGCGGTAAGCGCATGGGTTCTGCGCGTCACGCGGCTTTCCAGCACCGCATTGGCCTCAGCAAGCGCGCGCCGGCGTTCGGTTGCCATAAACAAAAGCGCCCCGAAGGCCAGACAGATCGCAGCTACCGCCGCTGCTTGCAAATTTGCCAGACGGCGCGCCGGGGCCACATCCACTAGCACCTCGGCTGTCATGTCTATCACCGGTAGATCAAGTGTAAGGTGTAACGCTCGCTGTGGCAGATACCGGCCCCAATTCAAGGTCCAAAGCTCGTGTCGTCCGATCAGATTCGACGAGAAATCAACCGCCTGCCCCTCGGGCGGCACCAGCCCCGGTTGACCTTCGGTCCGACGCCAGAACAACAGGTCGGATCGGTTCGAGATGAACACAACACCTTCTCCATCAATAAAGAAAATGGCCTCGGTACTGCCCCGCCAAGTCTGTTCGACATCCTGCACATCGGCTATAACCATCAATGCGCCTTCGACTATACCGGTGGGACCAAAGGCAGGAGCTGCATAGGAATAGGTTCGATCGCCGCTTGTGGACTCGACCCCGTGGGCACTGCCCATAGCACCCTGCATGGCGCGCCTGAATGCGGGATGGTCTGCCATCGTCAATTCAGGCACCGGGTGGGCGGCTGCAAGTACCCTGCCCAGACGGTCCAGATAGACAATGTTAACGGCGGCAGTTTTGTCTGCCACGTCCAGCAACACAGCCTGCGCGATGGCGCGATCGCTCGGCGTGACAAGCGTTCGAACAGCCGGGTGGCTGGCCATCAAGACAGCCAGTTCCTGATAGACCTGCATTTGTGTGCTAAGGCGGTCGGCGGCCAATTCCAGATCGGCCTCAGCCTTATCGCTCAGCGGCGACAAAGCCTGACGAAAGCCGTATGACCACACTCCAACAGAGAGCAGCCCAACAGCAATCAGAAATGTCGAAATTAACCATACCCTTTGCATGACATTGGGTCTTGCATTCAACGCGCCTCATGGCAAGTGTGCCCGCCATGAAGACTTTGCATCAATCCCCTGTTGACCCGAATTTTGTCCAGAACCCTTATCCGTTTTATGATGCGGCCCGCGCGCATGGCGACCTTGTGTATTGGGCCGACTACCGGATGCACGCTGCTGTATCCCACCGGGCGGTTCAGGCCTTGCTGAAGGACCGTCGTTTCGGTCGCGAAGTACCGGCGGAAATGCAACGTCCAGGTCCTGCGCATCTAGCCCCCTGGTTGATGGTCGAATCTCATTCGTTGTTAGAAGCAGAGCCGCCGCGCCACACCCGGCTTCGCGGCCTCGTCATGCGGGCCTTTACCTCGCGTGCCATCACCGCACTGGAACCATCAATTCGTGACCTCAGCCACAAGCTGATCGACGCCTTTCCCAAAGCGCCCTTCGATCTGCTGGGTACCTATTGCACGCAAGTTCCGGTCGTCACGATCTGCCGCCTTCTTGGCGTTCCCGAAGAGATGTCTCCGCAGCTTTTGCGCTGGTCCCATGACATGGTGGCGATGTATCAGGCCAGCCGCACACGCCAGACCGAGGATGCGGCGGCGGCCTCGGCAAAAGAGTTCACCGACTTTCTCTCGTCTTACGTCGAAAAGCGCCGGTCTGACCCACAGGATGACCTGATTACCCGGTTGATTGCCGCTGAAGAAGATGGTGAAAAACTGTCACGTGACGAGTTGGTTGCAACTTGCATTCTGCTCTTAAATGCCGGTCATGAAGCCACGATTCATTCGCTAGGAAATGGGCTCAGGACCGTATTGCACCAAGGTGTAAAAGCCGATGCCTTTCAGCCTGAAACCATTGACGCCACCGTCGAAGAAATCCTGCGCTTTGACCCGCCGCTGCATATGTTCACGCGCTATGCCTATGAAGAGATCGACCTGTTCGGGCACAGTTTTAAACGCGGTGACGAAGTCGCTTTGTTGCTTGGAGCCGCGAACCGTGATCCACAAGTCTGGGCCGAACCTCATAAGTTCGATCCAACCCGCCCCATCCTGACCAACAGCAGCTTTGGCGCGGGTCTGCATTTCTGCGTCGGAGCACCGTTGGCCCGACTCGAAATGCTAATAGCGCTGGCGGCACTGTTCGAACGCTGTCCCAACCTAGCGCTCAGCGCGGAACCGGAATATTCCAACAGCTACCATTTTCACGGGCTAAAGCGGTTGATGGTTCAGGTCTGACCGCTAGTTCTCGATCAGGGCATTCAGCGGCAGCATGGTCGTCGACTTGATCTCTTCCATCGACAGCAGAGCCGTCACATTGTGGACGCGCACCTCGGAAATCAGAGTCTGATAGAACACGTCATAGGCGCGCGCGTTCTTAACCCGCACCTTGAGGATATAGTCGATATCCCCAGCCAGCCGGTGCGCCTCTTGTACTTCGGGGCGGTCCCGCAGGGCTTTGAGGAACTTTCGCTGCCAATCCGCCTCGTGTTCAGAGGTGCGGATCAGAACGAAGAACGTCGCCTCAAAACCAAGCGCCTCGGCATCCAATAATACCGTCTGCTGACCGATCACCCCGGCCCCTTTCAGCTTGCGGATGCGATTCCAGACAGGCGTCTTGGAACTGCCGACCCGGGCTGCTATTTCGTCCAGCGATTGGCTGGCGTCGCGCTGCAGCTCAACCAGAATTTTCCGATCCGTGTCATCAATCCGCACTGACATTCCAATTTCTTCCTCGTTTCGAAACTTTCGTATCGCTTGACCAACACAGCGAAACGCTTGTTCTTTTTTATGCGCACATATGGCGCAATACCGGGAATATTTCCTATATTGAGGGTCAAGTCAAACCAACCCGGACCGAAACATGCAAGTGACGCAAACATATCAGGACGCAGGCCATGTCGACTTTGTCGGCGCAGGCCCTGGTGATCCCGAATTGCTGACGCTCAAAGCTCTGCGCGCGTTCGAGTGCGCGGATGTGGTCCTGCATGACCGGCTGATCAGCGCCGAGGTGCTGACCCTAGCCGGGCAAACGGCCGTTCTGGTCGATGTTGGCAAAGCCGGGTTCGGCCCCTCGTGGAAACAGGAAGACATCGACGCGCTGCTGGTAGAGTACGCTCTGAAGGGTCTACGCGTTGTACGCCTGAAATCCGGTGACCCCACCGTATTTGGTCGTTTGGACGAAGAAATCGACGCCGTCGAAGCAGCTGGCATCTCGTGGCAGATTATCCCCGGCATCACCGCAGCCTCTGCCGCAGTTGCAGGCATCGGGCAAAGCCAGACGCGCCGCGGGCGCAATTCTTCGATCCGTTTCCTGACCGGGCACGACATGAAGGGGTTCGCCGATCACGATTGGAGCGCCCTGGCGCAGCCCGGTTCGGTGGCGGCGATCTATATGGGCAAAAAGTCTGCCCGGTTTATTCAGGGCCGCCTGATCATGCACGGCGCCGACCGGGCCACACCTGTGACGCTGATCGAAAACGCGTCGCGTCCCGATCAGCGCATATTGACCACGACGCTGGATCACATGTCCGCCGATCTGAGCGCCTCGGACATGGACGGCCCCACCCTTACTTTTTACGGCCTTGCCCCCCGCCAGGCAGCCAAGGCCCTGACTGAATTCAAAAAGGAGCACGCCTGATGGCCCGCGCTTTTACCCCCAAAGTGGTAACCGCCAACGATCTGTTGGAAGGTGACGTCATCTATCTGACCGAGGACGACCGCTGGTCACGTGAATTATCCGAGGCAGAGCTGATCACAGACGAAGCCCACGCACAGATCCGCCTTCTGGATGCCGAACGCCAAGCAGGCAAGATTGTCGGTGCCTATCTGGCGGATGCCATAGCTGGCGACGAAGGCCCAGAACCAACTCATTTTCGGGAAGACTTCCGCCGGACTGGTCCGTCCAACTATGCCCACGGCAAACAGGAAACTTCCCCGCAGCCCCGGGCCTGATCCCTGGCCCTCTCTCTCCCCTACATTGGCCCCAGGTTCGGGGCTGCACTTAAGGACAGCTAATCATGTATCGCTACTCCGAGTTCGACACAGCATTTTTGGCAGAACGCAACAGACAGTTCCGCGCCCAGGTCGAGCGCCGCATTGACGGATCGCTGACCGAGGATGAGTTCAAGCCGCTGCGGCTGATGAACGGCCTGTATCTGCAGCTGCACGCCTATATGCTGCGGGTCGCCATTCCTTACGGCACGCTGAACAGTGCGCAGATGCGCCAACTGGCCCTGCTGGCTGAAAAGTGGGACAAGGGCTATGGCCATTTCACTACCCGTCAGAACATCCAGTACAACTGGCCCAAGCTGAATGACGTGCCGGACATGCTGGACGCGCTGGCCGAGGTTGGCATGCACGCCATCCAGACCAGCGGCAACACCATTCGTAACGTGACCGCCGACCATTTCGCCGGTGCCGCCGCGGATGAGGTCGCCGACCCGCGCCCCTATGCGGAATTGCTGCGCCAGTGGTCGACCGACCACCCGGAATTCCAGTTCATGCCGCGCAAGTTCAAGATCGCCATCACCGGGTCTGAAAATGACCGCGCCGTGATCAAGGCACATGACATCGGCCTGCAACTGGTCGAGCGTGACGGCGTTCTGGGTGCTCGTGTCATCGTTGGTGGCGGCCTGGGCCGTACGCCCATGATCGGCAAAGAACTGTCTGACTTCGTCGCCTTTGACGATCTGCTGGCCTACCTTGAGGCCACCGTGTCCGTGTGGAACCAGATCGGCCGCCGTGACAACAAGTACAAGGCGCGCATCAAGATCACCGTGCATGAACACGGCATCGACGCCATCCGCGCCAAGGTGAACGAGCGTTTCCTGCAGGTCCGCCCGCAGTTCAAAGGCGCGGATATGAACCTGCTGGAAGAGATCAAGAGCCACTTCGCGGCACCCACCTTCCGCGAAGCGTCGGTTGCGTCGTTTGAAGGTGCCTACACCAACGATCCGGTCTTCCGCTCGTGGGTCGATACCAACATCGCGCCGCACAAGAATGCAGACCACGCGATTGTCACCATCTCGATCAAGAAGCACGGCGCAACGCCGGGTGATGCAACTGCCGAACAGATGCGCGTGATGGCCGATCTGGCAGAAGAGTACGCCTATGACGAGCTGCGCATCAGCCATGAGCAGAACGTGATCCTGCCGCATGTCCACAAATCGGACCTGCCCGCGATCCATGCCAAGCTGAAGGAATACGAACTGGCGACCGCCAATATCGGCCTGATCAGCGACATCATCGCCTGCCCCGGCATGGACTATTGCGCTCTGGCAACGGCGCGTTCGATCCCGGTTGCACAGGAAATCGCCACCCGGTTCGAAGACCTCAAACTGGAGCATGATATCGGCCACCTGAAGATCAAGATCTCGGGCTGCATCAACGCCTGTGGTCACCACCATGTCGGCCATATCGGCATTCTGGGTCTGGATCGTGCGGGCGTCGAAAACTACCAGATCACTCTGGGTGGCGACGGCACGGAAAACGCCACAATCGGCGATCGTACGGGTCCGGGCTTTGCCTATGATGAGATCGTTCCGGCCGTTGAGCGCATCGTCGAAACCTTTCTGGAGCAGCGTGAGGGCGCCGAAGAAACCTTCCTCGAGACCTATCGCCGTGTCGGAATGACTCCGTTCAAGGCGGCTCTCTACCCCGAGGCGCGAGCGAATGCCGCTTGATCTGATCCAGACTGAACTGGGCCGGGATAGACGTGAACTGACCGAACGGGTCAGTGAGTTGAACGCCCGGTTCCGCCACCACAGTGCGCATGACGTGATGCACGGAGCAATGGAAGAGATCGATGATCTCGCTCTGGTCTCAAGTTTTGGTGCGGAATCGGTGGTGTTGCTGCATATGGCGGCCGTGGTCGACAAGATGATCCCGGTGCTGTTCATCGACACGCAGATGCTGTTCACCGAAACGCTGGAGTATCAGCAGGAAGTGAGCGAGCGGTTGGGGTTGCGAAACGTCAAGATCATCCGCGCGGATGAAGAGGATGTTCAACGCGACGACCCCTATGGCGCGCTGCGTCTGCGGGACATGGATGCGTGCTGTAACCTGCGCAAGACCTTCCCGCTGCAACAGGCGTTGCTGGGATATGATGGCTGGATCACCGGGCGCAAACGGTTTCAGGCCGGGTCCCGCGCCACGCTTGATTTCTTTGAGGTCGAGGACGGCACAGGCCGGATCAAGGTCAACCCGCTGGCCCATTGGGCGCCCGAAGATGTGCGCGCCTATATGGAAGAGAACAACTTGCCCAGGCACCCGCTGGTGGCCAAAGGATACCCTTCGATCGGCTGTGCGCCCTGTACTTCGCCGGTCAAACAGGGCGAAGACCCCCGCGCCGGACGCTGGCGCGATCAGAACAAGGAAGAATGCGGCATTCATTTTGTAGATGGCAAGATGATGCGCGCCGGAGAGAACACATGAACGTTATCGTAACCGATGAGGGGTTCGCCCCCGATGATTGGACTGATG
This sequence comes from Ruegeria sp. CDSA193, assembly GCF_059611885.1. Lineage (NCBI taxonomy): Bacteria > Pseudomonadati > Pseudomonadota > Alphaproteobacteria > Rhodobacterales > Roseobacteraceae > Ruegeria > Ruegeria sp. CDSA193. Next base: position 283,459 of record NZ_JBXWPN010000001.1, read on the forward strand.
GCTATGTCACGCTGGAAGACGCGGCCAATGATGTGGTCGCGCTGGATGTCAGCTCAGACACGGATCCCGATGAGCTTGCCGAACGGCTGGGCTGCGCCAAGATGGTGCGCGTCGATTTCCCGTCCTTTGCGGATGGGCGCGGCTTTACCATCGCGCGGACCCTGCGCCTGAAAGGCTATACCGGTCGCTTGCGCGCCAAAGGTCATGTCCTTGCCGACCAGTATGCCATGGCGCGGCGCAGCGGCTTTGATGAGGTCGAGATTGAAGACACTCTGGCCGATCGTCAGCCCGAAGATCAATGGGTGGCTCGCGCCAACTGGCAGGACAACAACTATCAGGCCCGCCTGCGCGGCTAAAATCGCCTTTCGCAGCCTCAAATAGGAACGTAGGGGCAAGAGCCCCCTTTTCCTGACTTGGATCAAAGATTAAACGGAGATGTCGGTTTACTCCACCGGCAGTGAAACGATGACAGAGATGAAACCCGTGACCGAAGCAACCGCCGTGAAGGCCCCCGTTCTGCCGGACGCCCAGACTGTGACAGACGTCAAGCATTGGACTGACAGCCTGTTCTCATTCAAAGTGTCGCGCCCCGCGTCCTTGCGGTTCCGCTCGGGCGAGTTTGTGATGATCGGCCTGTTGGGTGACAACGGCAAACCCTTGCTGCGCGCCTATTCCATCGCCTCACCGTCCTGGGATGAAGAGCTTGAGTTCTATTCGATCAAGGTACAGGACGGCCCGCTGACTTCGAAACTTCAGCACATCAAACCAGGCGATCAGATCATCCTGCGGCCCAAGCCGGTTGGCACGCTGGTCCATGACGCCCTGCTGCCCGGTAAGCGCCTGTGGTTCTTTGCCACCGGCACCGGCTTTGCACCCTTCGCCTCACTGCTGCGCGAACCACAGACCTATGAGGATTATGATGAGGTCATAATCACCCATACCTGCCGCGAAGTGGCCGAGCTGGAATATGGTCGTCAGCTGATCGAAGACATTCGCCAGGACGAAATGCTGGCTGAGCTGATGGGCGAAGGTTTTGCGGACAAGATTCGTTACTACCCGACCACCACACGCGAACAGAGCCCCAAGATGGGCCGCATTACCGAGCTGTTGAAAGACGGCACAGTATTTGCCGATCTGGCGATTGAGGGCGGCATCAAACCGGAAACCGACCGTGCGATGGTCTGCGGGTCTTTGGCTTTCAACCTGGATATCAAAAAAATCCTCGAGGATTTCGGACTGCGCGAAGGCGCAAATTCCGACCCCAAGGAATTCGTCATTGAAAAGGCCTTTGTTGGCTAATCCGGTTTGCCGGTCTGATATGCGACATCAGATCGGCAAAAACGCGGGAATATCATGGGAAATTCACGCTGGTGGTCACTTATGCCGCTTGAATCGTCCCGCAGCCCAGTCTAAATTCCGGGCTTGAAATTCTGCAATCATCAAAGGAATGAACCCATAGCTCGCAGACCTCACAACGCGCCGCCTCAGAGAGACACCGGCCCGCGCGTCAATGATAAGATCCGTGCCCCCGAAATTCGCCTTATCGGCGCCGAAGGTGAAAATGTCGGGGTGGTTCATCCCGCCAAAGCCATGCAACTCGCGGACGAAGCCGGCCTGGATCTGGTCGAGATTTCGCCGAATGCAAACCCTCCGGTTTGCAAAATCATGGACTTTGGTAAATTCAAATACGAAACGCAGAAACGCGAGGCCGAAGCGCGCAAAAAGCAAAAAGTCATTGAGGTGAAAGAGGTCAAGTTCCGGCCCAACACCGATACTCATGACTATGAAGTCAAAATGCGCAACGTGTTCAAATTCCTTGAAAACGGCGACAAGGTAAAAGTGACTCTGCGCTTCCGTGGTCGTGAGATGGCACACCAGAATCTGGGCCGTGAGCTGCTGGAACGTGTTGCCGTGGACACCAAGGAAATCGGCAAGGTCGAGAACATGCCCAAGATGGAAGGCCGTCAGATGATCATGATGATCGGCCCGCTGCCGCAGAAGTAAGCCCTGCGACAACTGAGTTATTCGAAACCCCCTCGGATTGAGGGGGTTTTATTTTGCGCTTCGGCTTTTGAGCCAGACCCTTGCGTCATTCACATCAAATGCCAGCGAAATCAGGTCAATAACCAGTAGAAACACCAGAAATTTCGCATATCCAATCGCCAGTTCGGCTTCGCTTGCAAAAACTGCAATCACGACGAAAACCATTGGCACCCAACATATTAGATGCGGAAATGCCATCGCTTTGCTCATCCCTCGTGCCGCCAGCATGATCGGAAGATTCAATGCCATCCCACCGATTGCGAGTGCTGCGATTAGAATACCATTTGGCTGATCCAGATACGCCAGAGGTGCCAGATTGGTCGGGATGAGCAGCACCACCAACCAGATCTGTACCCAGGCGGGCAAGTCCCGAAAACTCTTCCAGATGTCGACAATCATCATCGCTCCTTCAGGAATTGACCTTTTGTCGATACCCTATTGAGTAAAAAGAGAAAGTCAGATCAAAAGAGCGTCAGATCGCGGCTTTGAGTGCAACCCCCAGCTTATCAACCAATTCCTCAATCTGTGCGTCGTCGATAATGAAAGGCGGCGCCAACAGAATATGGTCACCACTTCGACCATCGCGCGTGCCAGACATGGGGTAACAGATCAGACCAGCGTTCAACGCCGCCTTCTTGATCTTGCCCGCGAAACCAAGTGAGGGATCAAACGGTGTTTTTCTGGCCCGATCCGAGACCAGCTCGATACCGCGGAACAGCCCGCGGCCCCGAATATCGCCGACATTAGGGTGCTCGCTGAACGCAGTTTCCAGCGCAGATTGCAGTCTCTGCCCCATAAGCTCGGCGCGCTGAGGCAGTTGGTTGCTGGTCAGTTCAGTCAGCACCGCCAATGCGGCCGCAGTCGCCACCGGATGGCCGACATAGGTATGCCCATGCTGGAAAAACCCCGAGCCATTTTGGATCGCCTCATAAATCCGGCTCGTACACAACATGGCGCCGATGGGTTGATACCCGGCCCCCAACCCCTTGGCGATGCACAGAATATCCGGAGAAATTCCATCGTGATCGCAGGCGAATAGATGCCCGGTGCGCCCCATTCCGCACATGACCTCATCCAGGATCAGCAAAACGCCATATTGATCACAGATTTCACGTATGCGCCTAAAATAGCCTTCGACCGCCGGGACCGCCCCCAGCGTTGCCCCCACGACTGGCTCGGCCATAAACGCCATGACGGTTTCAGGGCCAAGACGCAAAATTTCGGCCTCCAACTCGTCGGCCACCCGTTGACCATAGGCGTGGCTGCTCTCACCATCTTGCTTTTCGGCATATTCGTAGCAGGGCGCGATATGGGTCATTTCGATCAGCATCGGTGCGAATTGCGCACGGCGCCAGGCATTTCCCCCCGCTGACAAGGCCCCCAAAGTGTTTCCATGATAGCTTTGGCGGCGCGCGATGACGTGGCGGCGCTCGGGCTGACCGATCTCAAGAAAATACTGCCGCGCCAGTTTGATGGCGGCCTCTGTTGCTTCGGACCCTCCGGATACGAAGTAAACGCGATCCAAATCCCCGGGCGCATGATCAATCAGAAGGTCCGCAAGGGCTTCGGCAGGTTCGGACGTCATAAACCCGGTATGCGCAAAGGCGATCTTTTCAACCTGGCTTTGAACCGCCTCGATCACCGCCCGGTTTGAGTGGCCAAGACAGGACACAGCAGCATCACCGCAATCCAGATACCGCTTACCGTCAGCATCGATCAGATAGCAGCCTTCGCCGCCAACCGCGACTGGCAGCTGAGATTTCGTATGGCGTGGGAAAACGTGGCTCATGATCTATCCTCTTTCAATCTGGCGACAAGGGCCGCGACTGAGGCGGCGTTATTGTCCCAAGTGTCTCCGTTCCGGTCTGCGATGCTGTTTTCAAATCCGACCCGGACATCACCGCCCAAGGACGCCGCATGTATCAAACAGTCATGCTCTCGCTTTCCAAAGGCACAGATCATCCAAGGCGAATCCCCGTCCGGAAACGCATCCAGATCCGAGGGCTTTGATTCCTGATCAGTCCGATAGCGCCCCAGAACAAGCAAACGGTCGGATTGCTGTTCGCGCACAACACCACGCTTTTGCCACCGTGTTAATAGGGCCGCATCTTCAGCGTCGTAAAGAATATGCTGAACCCGCGTCCCGTGATCCGCGCAAAGACCATAGATCCGGTCAGCCAGATCGTTATCGCGCGCGATTTCGCGGACCGAGATCGACGCCCAAGCCGGTCTAACCTTCCTCAGACATTCGAACTGGCTGCTTACATCAAAAATCCCTGCCGCCTCGGTTGTGATCTGGATGTCCAGGGCCGGAACCCGCCGCCGAAGTTCGGCAAGTGTTTCCAGATACTGTCCCGCGTCCAAAGAGTGACGGCCTTCTGTGTCCCGAATGTGCAGATGAAGACCGGCCGCACCGGCCTCATGGCATGCTCTGGCCGCTTCAAGAATTTGCGAGGTTGTGACAGGCAGGGCTGGGTGATCTGCCGCACCTCGGCGCGCACCATTGGGCGCCGCCAGAATGTAGGGTTCAGATTTCGACCGATGCTGTGACATTCCCTGCCCCCGATTACCTGTTGCCGCATCTATGCAAGCGGCCTATGTTTTACACCTCCTTATTTCATAACATATGTTTTTTTCATGACAGAGACCCAACGCCAGCTGACAGATCACCTGAGGAAAAACATCGACCAGATGCCGCCCAAACTTCAGGCGGCAGCCAAATACATCATAGATCACCCCGCGGATTTTGGCCTCGACCCGATACGGGTAACTGCCGAGAAGATCGGTGTCAGTGCAAATGTCCTTGTCAGGCTTGCCCAGTATATGGGCTATGGTGGGTTTCAGGCCTTCCGCTCTCCGTTCCGTCAAAATCTGGCGACGGATAACGAAGAATTCCTTGGCCCTGCCTGGCAAACCCACATGCACGCTGAAGGAGCCCATGGTCAACTTCAAGCCAAGCTTGCCCGCAACGAACAGAATGTCGTTGTCAGGTCGCTGCGATTGATGAGGCCCGACAGAGCGCATCTAGCCGTTGACTATATCCTCAGGTCCCGCCGTTGCTTCGTGACCGCCACCCGCGCCAGTTACGCGCTGGCCTATTACTTTTCCTATACCGGGCGCATGGCGCATCCGGGTATTCAGCTGATCCCCCGCCACATCGGCTCGGCCACGGATGATCTGCTGGATGCGGATGACAAGGACTGTCTGCTGGCAATCACGGTCAGCCCCTATTCGGCAGAAACGATTAAATCAATACGGTTCGCCCGAGAAAAGGGGATTCGGGTCATCCTGATCTCGGATAGCGAAGTCATTGCGCCGGGTGTCGAGCCGGATGTCGTCTTTACCGTCAGCACAAGGTCACAACATCACACCTCAAGTTTTACCGGGGTCATGGCCGTGCTCGAATGCCTCATCGGCCATTTATTTGACGCCGGTGGCAAAACAGCAGCGCACCGCGTTGACGCCTATCAAAAGGCGCGCGAAGATACCGGGGCCTATTGGCAGCCAAACAAGCTTCCGAAAATTCGACGAAAATAGAAAAAGCCCCGAGGGACACACCCCGGGGCTTTGCGACTAAAAGCCGATTTAATTACATGCAAGCCAGCACAGCCCGCTTGGTCATCACACTGACCAGATGCGCGCGATACGCTTTGCTGCCATGAAGATCGCCGATCATGTTGGCCGGGTTGATGTTCAGCCCCATCAACGCGTCCGGTCGGAATTCAGTATTCAGCGCCTGTTCTGCTTCGGACCAGCGGAACACCCCATCCTCGCTGGCGCCTGTGACCGCCACACGCACACCATCGGCGAACCGGGCCAGATAGACGCCCACCAACGCAAAGCGCGAGGCTGGCTGCAAGAACTTCTGATAGCTCGCGGCCTGTGGCACCGGAAAGCGGATGGAAGTGATGATCTCACCCTCATCCAGTGCGGTCGAGAACATGCCATCAAAAAACGCATCTGCCGCAATCTGACGGGCGTTGGTCACGATCGTGGCCCCGGATCCGAGCACACCCGCCGGGTAACAGGCCGCCGGATCGTTATTCGCAACCGAGCCGCCAATCGTGCCGCGGTTGCGCACCGCCGGATCACCGATCTGACCGGCTAATGCGGCCAGCGCCGGGTATGATCCCGCTGCCTCTTGCGCAACAACTGCATGCGGCGTTGCGCCACCGATAGAAACCGACCCGTCATCCCCAACACAGACTCCCTGCATTTCGGGAATTCCGCTGAGCGAGACGAGTGCCGATGGCGCCGCCAATCGTTGTTTCAGCGTCGGGATCAGGGTTTGCCCACCACCCAACGCCTGTGCATCCTCAGCCCCTAAAGCGGCAACCGCGTCGGCTATGGTCGAGGGTTTCTCAAATTCGAAATTGTACATTTCGTCTTCCTTTCCGAAAGGCGCTGATCCGCCCTTCATCTGGCTATAAATATCTCGGGGAGCGCGAGGGGTTGACCCCTCGCACCCCAACCTCTCACCCGTGCATCGCGGTCCAGACACGCGATGGACTCACCGGCATATCGATATGATCGATGGATTTGCCGCCTGAATTCAACGCATCCAGCACCGCGTTGACCACCGCAGGTGGTGAACCGATTGCCCCGGCCTCACCACAGCCCTTCACACCCAACGGGTTATGCGTACAGGGCGTCTGGCTCGAGTGGTCCACCGCATAGAACGGCACATCATCGGCACGCGGCATGGCGTAATCCATAAAGGACGCGCTCAGCAGCTGACCGTTTTCGTCATAGGCACAGTTTTCAAGCAATGCCTGACCGATGCCCTGACCGATGCCGCCATGCACCTGACCATCCACGATCATCGGGTTGACGATATTGCCAAAGTCATCAGCGGCGGTGAAGGCTTCGATGGTGACCCGACCGGTTTCGGGGTCAACCTCGACCTCACAGGCATAGGCGCCAGCCGGGAAGGTAAAGTTGGCCGGGTCATAAAAGGCGGTCTCCTCCAGCCCGGGCTCGACCTCCAGCGGAAAGTTATGCGGCACATAGGCCGTCAGGGTGACATCACCCCAGGCCACCGACTTGTCGGTCCCTGCCACGCTGAACTGACCGTCCTTCAGCTCGATATCAGCCTCGGACGCCTCCAACAGATGCGCCGCGATCTTCTTGGCCTTGTCGATCACTTTCTCAGTTGCCTTTACCATCGCCGATCCACAGACCGCCAAAGACCGCGAGCCATAGGTGCCCATGCCAAACGGAATCTTCGACGTGTCGCCATGCACGATCTCGATCATCGACTCGTCGATACCGATCATGTCCGCCACAACCTGCGGGAAGGCCGTTTCATGCCCCTGCCCGTGGCTATGGGCACCTACCATGACGCTGATCGAGCCGGTGGCATTCACCCGCACAGTCGCCGCATCATACAGACCCGCACGGGCCCCCAGCATACCAACGATGTTCGAGGGCGCGATGCCGCAAGCCTCGATATAGCAGTTGACGCCCAGACCCCGCAGCTTGCCCTTGGCCTCGCTTTCAGCGCGACGCGCGGCAAAGCCTGCCAGATCAGCAGCGGCTTCAAGCTTGTCCATCGTCCCATTATAATCGCCTGTGTCATAGGTCAGCGCCACCGGTGTGTCATAGGGGAACTGGGTGATGAAGTTCTGCCGTCGAAGGGCGATAGGATCGACACCCAGTTCACGCGCTGCCTTGTCCACGACCCGCTCCAACTGGAACGTCGCCTCAGGACGGCCCGCGCCGCGATAGGCATCCACCGGGACGGTATTGGTGAACATCGCCTTGACGTTGACCTGAATGACCGGCGTCTTGTAGTTGCCCGCCATCAGCGTCCCGTGCAGCCATGTCGGAACCGAGCTGGAGAAGGTCGACAGATACGCACCCATATTTGCATAGGTGTTGGTGCGCAGACCGATAAAGTTATTGTCCGCATCCAGCGCCAGTTCGATCTGTCCGACATGGTCGCGCCCATGCGCGTCAGACATGAACGCCTCGGACCGGCTCGAGGTCCATTTGACCGGGCGGTTACAAGCCTTGGCGGCGAAGGTGCAGAACGCCTCTTCGGCATAGTGGAAGATCTTGGTGCCAAAGCCGCCACCCACATCCGGCGCGACCACGCGAACCTTGTGTTCGGGCAGGCCCAGAACGAAGGCACACATCAACAGGCGGATCACATGCGGGTTCTGCGACGTGGTATAAAGTGTGTATTCTTCGGTGCCGCGGCTGTACTCGCCAACCGCCACACGCGGCTCCATCGGATTGGCAACCAGACGGTTGTTCACCAGATCCAGCGTGGTGACATGGGCCGCATTGGCAAAGACCTCATTGACCTTGGCATCATCGGTTTCGCCCAGCTGCCAATCATAGCAGATGTTGTTCTTCAGATCGTCATGGACCAGCGTCGCGCCTTCTTGCGCGGCGGCCTTCATGTCGATCACGGCGGGCAGCTCCTCGATATCAAGCTCGATCGCCTCAGCCGCGTCGCGGGCCTGTTCCAGGCTGTCGGCGACCACAGCAGCAATCGGATCGCCCACATGGCGCACTTTGCCCTGTGCCAAAATGGGATGCGGAGGTTCCTGCATCGGTGCGCCGTGCTTGTCGGTCACTTCCCAGCCACAGGGCATGCCGCCCACGCCTTCGAAATCCTTGCCGGTAAACACTTTGACCACGCCCGGCATGGCCTCGGCAGACGAAGTGTCGATACTGTTGATCCGGCCATGCGCGATGTCGGACCGAAGAAAATGCACATAGGCCTGGCCATGCACGTTGATATCGTCGGTGTAATTGCCTGCTCCGGTTAAAAAGCGCACGTCCTCGCGCCGTTTGGAACTGGCTCCGATGCCACTGTCTTTGGGCATTGCTTGTTCTCCTCCCTGAAAAAGAATTTTCGTCGAAAATTCTTTACGTCGGTATTACTCGGCAGCGATGCCGCTTACGTCCTGGCCCGATGCGGCCATGATCGCTTTGACAATGTTGTGATAGCCTGTGCAGCGGCACAGGTTGCCTTCCAGATACTTTCGAATCTCGGCTTCGCTCGGGCGCGGGTTCTCTTTCAGCAAGGCGGCGGCGCTCATCACCATGCCCGGCGTACAAAACCCGCATTGCAACCCGTGATGATCCTGAAACGCCTGCTGAATCACGTTCAAAGACCCATCCTCAGCGGCCTGGCCCTCAATCGTGGCGACCTCAGACCCGTCCGCTTCCAGCGCAAGCATGTTGCACGACTTCACCGCCGCACCATTCACATGAACAACACACGCCCCACATTGCGCCGTGTCACATCCAACATGCGTTCCGGTCAGCGACAGATGATCACGTAAAAATCCAGACAACAACGTCCGACCCTCAACCTCTCCGCTAACAGACCTCCCGTTCACGGTCATGGTGACCTGTGTCATAAGTTCCTCCCATGTCATATTTTTCTTTGTCGAGTTAAACACGGGACTTATTGTTTGAGAACAAAAATTTCGCAGGGCGCCGTTTAGGACAGATCACAATGCCGAACAAAGCGGCCTGATCTGGGCCTTAAATTGATGTCAAACGCCTTACCGCTTGATAGATGCGCGTGGCTGTGGCCGGGTCGGGATTTCCTTGAGCAATCCACCGACCCCCATGCCTGCAATATGCGCCGCTGTCGTTTCAATCCCGCAAGCCACGCGCGACAAAACCCAATCCGCACCATTCAGTGCGGGAGAGCGCGCACACCCCGGCAAACCGATTACAGGTCTGGCGTCCAGCAGACCGGTGAACAACAGGTTGCCCGGATCTACCGGCATTCCAAACCGATCCACCTGACCGCCTGCAACACGAACGGCCTGCGGCGCGACATCATGTGCATCCGAAGTTGCTGAGCCCGTCAAGATCAGGACAATATCCCCTTTAACGCCCGTCAATGCAGCAGACAGCGCCTGAATCTCATGTGGCACCACCCGAATGTCATCCAAACCCATACCCAGGGCTTCGACTCGCCCTCGGATTGCGGCAATACCCTTGTCGTTCGAAACACCTCCGGGGATGTCTGTGACGATCAGGCCAGCACTGCGAAACACCGGGCCAGACAGGCGCACCGCCCCTTGTGCCAGCGCCGAGGCACGCACCACATCTTCGCCGGGGACGGCATAAGAAATGACTTTGATCGTCGCCACCATCCCGCCTGATCCCATCTGTTGATATTGGGGAACTGTGGCCACGGTAATCATCGGGTTAACCAAGTTGAACGCTTCCAGCGCCTGTACGTCCAGAACAGCGACTCCGGGGCCTCTCGCCAAGAGGTTAACGCGCCCTGTGAACGGCTCGGTGACGCGCAATCCCACGGTTGCCGGGTCCGGGGCCAAAGCCTCTGCCAAACTCCGGGCAGCGTCGTTTTCGTGACAATCACCGGGTTCCAGCTGCGCAACAGTGACCGAGGTCAACCCGGCGGCGGCCATTTCATCCAGATGAGTTTGCGTGAGCAAAAGGCCCTTACGCAGCTTTGTGTCTTGGGCTTTCACTGAATGCGCCAGAATTGCACCGGCGGCCTCGCGCAGAGGAACCGAGCCAAACTTCATGCTTTGCCCCGCAACACCGCGGTCATTTCGGCCAATATGGAAACCGCAATTTCCGCAGGATCGGCGGCACCGATATCCAAGCCTACGGGACCGTGAATCTGTGAAATCTGCCCTTCAGTAAATCCGGCTTCTTTCATCCGGGTGACGCGTTTCGCATGCGTTCGATTAGACCCCAGCGCCCCAATATAGAACACACCGGCTCTCAGGGCGGCCTCTAACGCGGGATCATCCAGTTTTGGATCATGGGTCAGCAAGACAACAGCCGTTCGCGCATCCATTCCAAGCTTTGCAACGGCCTCATCCGGCCAATCCGTCAGCACGGTTTCCTGAGGGAATCTTGCGGCGGTTGCAAACGCATATCGCGGATCCACAATCGCAGGGTCGTACCCCGCAATTCGCGCCATCGGGACCAGGGCCTGAGCAATATGAACGGCCCCGACCACTATCAACCGCAAGGGCGGATTGTGGACCGAAACAAATGTCTTCGCATCCTCTTCGAAACCGGACCGGTCCATGCGCATGCGTTCGGGATAACGATCGCGCTGCAACGCACGATGACCGGATTCGATATTCACTTCATAAGCCACAGGCTCGCGCTGCGCGCGTGCAGCGACCAGATCGCGCAATATGCTTTCAGGAAGGACCGATCCAATAGGTTCGACCAGTACCCGAATTGTTCCGCCACAGGCCAGCCCGACCGCAAAAGCATCTTCGTCACTGACCCCGAATTCAAGTAGGCGCGCTTCACCCTCTTCGATCGCTTCCAACGCCTCGACAACAACCGCACCTTCGACACAGCCACCCGATACTGACCCCTCAAAGCGGCCATCACCTGCTATCACAAGCTGAGCACCAACACGTCTGGGGGCACTGCCCCAGGTCTGAACAACCGTAGCCAGCGCAACTGGCTTTCCCGTTTCATACCAATCCAGAGCAGTCTCGGGGCTGTTGTCGAATCTGTCCATATCGCCCTCCTGGCGTTTCCCGCACCAACATAGGCAGGTTTGGCAGGATGAAAAGTAAACCATCAGGCTAACTCATGGGCCTTGAAAGAAATTCCAAATGCTATGCAAAGCCCCGCGGGTTTCAGCCGAACATCCCAAGCATTGATTGCCAGCCCTCCCGATTCTGACCTAAACGCGGATCATGCGCAGCTGTGACGCAGATTATTTTCAAAAGGAGACAGAGACTTGAAACACATTATTACACTCGGATCAGTATTGGGAATGCTAGCGGCGACAGTGGCCAGCGCAGATACCTTCCTGCGCTATGGCGAAGTGGACGGATGGAAAATCTTCATCGACGAAGACAAGAAATCCTGCCTGATCGAAGCTGTCGATGACGCGGAAAACGTGGTTCAAATGGGCCTGACCGAAGACCGCGGCGTGGGATATGTTGGCGTATTCACCAAAGCTGAAACCAACATCAAGCGTGGCGAAACCGAGGCTGTGGCGATCCTGCTGGGCGAAAACCTGTATCTTGGAGAAGCCACCGGCATGAAGGGCAACATCACCAAAGGCTATTCGGGTGGCTATGTGCTGTCGGATGACCCCAAGTTTGCCGAAGACCTTGCCAAACAGAAAGTTATGGTTGTGTTCCCCGAAAAGGAATTCGCCTTCACCGTTGATCTGACCGGTACGTACAAAGCGATGGAAATGGCGCGTAAGTGCAACGAAGAACAGCTTGGTTGAGAACTACTTCGAAAGCGCGGCCATCAACCGCGCTTTCTCACCCATGTCATCCGGTTTTGAGATGACTTTGGCCAGATCTTCCAGCGACGCAATGGAATGACCGGCCCGAAAGCTGTCAACATGGGGAAGCATCGCCGCCACCCCCTGCGCTTTTGGCGCAAAGCCATCCCAACGCAACAAAGGGTTCAGCCAGATCAAACGGCGGGCTGACAGATGCAGGCGCTGGATTTCTTTTCCAAGCACCTCGGGTTCGCCCCGATCCAGACCATCCGTAATCAACAACACCACCGCACCCTGCCCCAGAACCCGACGCGACCAGTCACGGTTAAAAGCGTGCAGGCATTCCCCGATCCGCGTGCCACCCTCCCAATCTTGCGCCTCGGCCCCTGCCGCCGACAGGGCAGCATCTACATCGCGTTGGCGCAGGTGCCGGGTGATATTCGTCAACCTCGTGCCGAAGGTAAACGCATGAACCTTGGCCCACCCCGCGCCCTTGACGTTTGAAACCGCATGCAGGAAATGCAGGATGATACGAGAGTACTGGCTCATAGATCCTGAGATATCGCAGAGAACGACAAGGTTCGGCCACCGTTGTTTCGGCTTCAAATACGCGATGTCCCGCAGTTCACCACCCTGCCGCACGGATGCGCGCAGCGTGCGGGCGCGGTCGATCCGATGCCCAAGATGGCTGGCTTGGTCTCGGCGCGACTCGATTGGTTTTACCGGCAATTTGAGCTGTGCCAGAATGCGCTTGGCCAAAGCAATTTCTTCGGTGCTCATTTGCTCAAAGTCTAGATTGCGCAACCGTTCTTCCGAGGACGCGGTCCGCGACGCATCTATCTCCAGCTCAGTTTCTTCCTCGATGTCAGTGTTGTCAGGCAAGTCCCGTTCGACGCCGTCCAGCAGAGCCTCGGCCGCGCGTTTCTCTGCAGCTTCGGCCTTGCGCTCTTCCTGAACGCCGCGGATCGCGGGCAGCATCATGGACATCATGTGTTCCATGTAACGTGGGTCGCGCCAATACATGCGGAAAATCTGCGCAAATACTGCCCGATGTTCGGGTCGGGTCACGAAACAAGCGTGCAACGTCCAGTAAAAATCCCGCTTTTCCGAGAAGCCCGCAACCTGAACCGCCCGGATCGCATCCACAACCCGCCCGGTGCCAATCGGCAGCCCTGCCTTGCGCAAAGCCCGCGCGAAATGAGTGATATTCTGCGCCAGTTTTGGGTTGTCGGGGATTTCGAGAGGGAGCTGTTCAGCCATCAGGCAGGTTCCAGCGACGCCTTGGCTTCATCCAGAATGCGTTTCGCCTCGGACCCTTGCAGTTGCTGGATATCGTCCTGATATTTCAGGATCGCTCCCAGCGTGTCGCCGATCACTTCGGGGCTAAGGTTGATGACGTCCAGCGCCAGCAGGCATTTGGCCCAGTCGATCGTCTCGGCCACGCCTGGTTTCTTGAACAGATCCTCTGTGCGCAGGTGTTGGACAAAGGCGACGACCTCTCGGCTTAGCGCCTCGGCGACCTCGGGTGCGCGGGCGTTCAGAATTTCAATTTCACGGTCAAAATCCGGGTAATCGACCCAATGGTACAGGCAACGGCGTTTCAGGGCGTCATGCACCTCTCGCGTTCGGTTCGATGTAACGATGACAATCGGTGGCTCCGGCGCTTTGACAGTGCCCAATTCGGGGATGGTGACCTGAAAATCGCTGAGCGCTTCCAGCAGGAAGGCCTCAAACGGTTCATCCGTGCGGTCAAGTTCATCAATCAACAGGACGGGTGCCCCGTTTTCATCCGGACGCATGGCCTGCAGCAACGGACGCTCGATCAGGTAGTCGTCAGAAAACAATTCGGTCTGCAACGAACCCCGGTCAGCGCCGCCCGAGGCTTCGGCGGTTCGGATCGCAACCATTTGCGCCGGGAAATTCCATTCGTAAACCGCCGAGGAGGCGTCCAGCCCTTCATAACACTGCAGGCGGATCAGGCGACGGTTCAGACCAGCGGCCAGTGCTTTGGCGATTTCTGTTTTTCCGACGCCTGCCTCACCTTCTAGAAATAGCGGGCGGCCCAGTTTAAGCGACAAAAACACCACTGTCGCCAAGGCCCGACCGCAAACGTAACCCTGTGAGCCCAGCATTTGCTGCACGGTATCAATGGAATCTTGCTGCGTCATGGAACCCTCTTTCTTTCGTTGCTTAACAGGTCATGCAAGCGCGGGGGCGTCAAGGCCCCGGCCCCGCCACCCAGACGCCATCGCGGCAGAGAGGTGAAGTTTTTGCACCAGATCCTCACGGTTTGGTTGGTCTTTGGCCGAGGCTGTGCTAGCGGGTGCGCATGACTGATACGCTGACCATTCGCCGCCCCGATGACTGGCATCTGCATTTGCGCGATGGCGCCATGTTGCAGGCCGTTCTGCCCGAAACCGCACGCCATTTTGCCCGTGCGATCATAATGCCGAACCTTGTTCCGCCAGTTGTGCGCGGCGATCAGGCCGCCGCATATCGCGACCGCATTCTGGCCGCCCTGCCCGAAGGCATGCCGTTCGAGCCGCTGATGACCTTGTACCTGACCGAAGACACCGACGCCGAGGATGTCGCCGCAGCCCATGCAAGCGGGCTGATCAAGGCCGTAAAGCTGTATCCCGCAGGCGCAACCACCAATTCCGCCTCGGGCGTGCGTAATTTCGACAAGGTCCGCCCGGTGCTTGAGAGAATGGCTGAGATCGGTCTGCCGATGTGTGTCCATGGTGAAGTCACCGATGCCGAGGTCGACATTTTCGACCGCGAAGAGGTTTTTATCGATACGATACTTGATCCACTGCGCCAGGCGACTCCTGGTTTGCGGGTCGTGATGGAACACATCACGACGGCTCAGGGTGCGATTTATGCGCAATCCGGTGGAGATGATCTTGCTGCAACAATCACAGCCCATCACCTGATCATCAACCGCAATCACATCCTGGTGGGCGGGATCAAACCGCATTACTACTGCCTGCCCGTGGCCAAGCGCGAGACCCATCGCCAGGCTTTGTTGAGCGCCGCAACTTCTGGGATGTCTTGCTACTTCCTTGGCACCGACAGCGCGCCACACACAGATGCAAACAAGGAAATGGCCTGTGGCTGTGCGGGATGTTTCACCGCCACAAACACCATGTCCCTGGTGGCCGAGATGTTTGACAAAGCGGATGCGCTGGACAAGCTGGAAGGGTTCACATCATTGAACGGACCTGCGTTTTATGGCCTGCCGGTGAATAAAGAAACCATCACCCTTACCAAGGGCGACCCCGTTGAATATCCCGACAAGATCGAAACTGACGACGGCCCGGTAACAGTATTCGAACCCGGGTTCCCCTTGCACTGGCGCGTCGTCTAACGCGCCAGCATTTTCGCCAGATCACGGGTGCGGCCACCGGTACGCAGCATCGACCAGATCGCGTCTGCGTCCTCGGCACCGATCAGCTTGGCCGCCTTGCTTCTGACCCGGTCTTCCCGGTCGGCCAATGTCATAGGGCCAAGCAAATCGTGGCTGGCCTGTTTACGTGCCCCATCGCGGCGCAGCAAAGACAGATCCGCTTGAGTTTCAGACAGCGACTCATCGGCTTCGACTGAAATCCGGTCCCGCAGCGATTGCAGGCGCCTATCCGCACATACCTTATCCGAAAAACTGTCTGGCAAGGCTGTGTCATATCCCAACGCTTGCATAGCAATAACCGTCCGGTAGGAAAACTTGGCCCCCAACCCGGTGGTCGGAGAGGTTTGATTACACACTGTCATCCAGCGCGGGTGGGTCCTGATCCTGATCTCGGCTACTTCGGGTTCAGCAATATCCAGGTCACGTGCAGCCTCTAATGCGGCGTGCAACCCATGACAGCATGCATGAAACTTATGGCTTACATCTTTGAACAGCCACGTCTCTCCGATTCCATCCAGAGCAGCGGCCTTTTCGGACTGACCCATATGGGTTGCACCAAAACCATAGGGCCCCTCAAGCGCATCCGAGTTGGGATCAAACCCCTTGGACACCAACAGCGCAGCCTCAACCCCTGCAGCGGCAGCTAGCCCGGCATTATAGGGCTTTCCCATCGTGCCGAAATGAGCTTTCAGCCCTGCGGCGCGGGTGGCAGCCAGACCAAGAACCCGGCGCATCTTTTCCGTATCGAACCGCAGCACCCGGCCAGCGGCGACCGCCGCACCAAAGGCACCTGACGTCGCGGTCTGATGGAACCCGCCCTGGTAATGCGCACGCCCCAGCCAAAGCCCTACGCGGATCGAAACCTCCATCCCGACAAGAGCGGCCTCAAGGACATCGACAAGAATCCGGTCGTCCCAATCACAAAGGGCAAAGGCCGCAGGCATAACCGCGACCGAAGGGTGCCCGATATGCGCAAAATGCGTGTCATCATAATCCAAAGCGTGGGAAATGGTTCCGTTAACCAAACCTGCTGACCTGACGGGAGCCAGCCCCCCGCCAAACAGATGGGCCTGCGGGTTGCCTCCTTCATCCAGAACCAGTGCGCGCACGGTCTGAGATACGGGTTCGCTAACACCGACGCGGCCAACAGCCACCCAATCCAGCGCAGACAGAGAGGTTACGAGACGGGCCTCTGACGAGGTCGCAACAGCCCCCGAGGCAAAATCGGCCAATGCTGTGGTAAAATCAGTCATGAGGCGCAGTCTAGCAAGCGCCGGTTTCGGGTAAAGACTTAGCTGTACAATTCCTCTGCCCGGCCCTCGAACGCCCTCACGATCCTGTGCATCGCCTCATTGAAGACCACTCCGATGATACCCTGAAGAATGGCATTCTTGAATTCGAAATCAACATGGAACGAAACGTTGCACCCGCCTTCTGCCGCGTCCTCGAAATGCCAGTCCGACTTCATGTATTTGAAGGGCCCATCCAGATATTCCGTGTCGATCCGGCGTTGTTCGGCAAACAGGGTAACCCGGCTGCCAAAGCGTTCGCGGAACACTTTGAACGAAATGATCAGGTCAGCTTCCATCACCTGTGCCTCTCCTGCTGCATATGAGCGTCGGATACGTGCAGCCGCACACCAGGGCAAAAACTCGGGATACTTTGCTACATCGGCAACCAGATCGTACATCTGTTGCGCAGTGTAAGGCAGGTGTCGCGTTTCCGAATGTATAGGCATGGCGTCCGGTTTTTGCAGGTGACAATGGCGCGTCATGTCGTATGTTGCGCGCCAAAGATCAAGGGGGCAGTGATGAGCCAGCGCGGATATGTGATTGATGAGATGATCTCGGCAAAGGCCATTGCCGCCAGGATCGAAGAACTTTGCCGCGAAATCACTGCCGAATTCGACGGAACCGACAAGCTGGTTGTTGTCGGCCTGCTGCGTGGTAGCTTTGTCTTTATCGCCGATCTGGTGCGCGAATTGGACTTGCCCATTGAAGTGGATTTCCTTGAGGCGTCATCCTACGGGGATGCGATGGAAAGCAGCCGGGAAGTCCGCATTCTAAAAGACCTGCGCGGCGCTATTGAGGGTCGCGACGTTCTGGTAGTCGAGGATATCGTCGACACCGGGCACACGCTGAACCATGTTACTCATCTGCTGCAAAGCCGCGATCCTGGAAAACTTCGCTCGATCGCACTACTGGACAAGCCCAGCCGGCGCGAAGTCGATTTCCGTTCGGACTGGATCGGGTTTGAAATTCCTGATGAGTTTGTTGTGGGTTACGGGATCGACTACGCACAGCGCAATCGCAACTTGCCATTTATTGGTAAGGTTCGTTTTATCGAAGACTGAGAAGGGTAAAAATAGACCCAGATTCCAATAGTCAAAGTTGCTGCGCACCTTTGCATTCACTTAATTGAATACCATTGGACAACGCCCTCAACAACAGATTACCCTCCAATCATCTTGGGAGGATTCTGCTTATGAAAGTAATGTCTATTGGGCTTCTGGCGACTTGCGCAGTCGCCGCAACGGTTGGTCTTGCGGACGCAAAAGACAACAAGGGCAAAGGGAAAGGTCCAGACAAGTCGAAAATCGAAAAGTCGATAAAGACCAATAATGGCGTTGGTGTACCGCCCGGACAGATCAAGCGTTATACGCGAGGTCAGAAACTCCCTAACGATCTGAATTTTGACTATCTTGATGACCTGGACGGCTGGAAGTTGAAGCCCCTACCCGCCGGTCAGCGATATATCCGCGTGGATGACGAAATCCTGTCGATATCTGATGAAACTAAGACAGTCATTGATGCCGTTGGAATAGTGAGCGATCTCGTAAACTGAAGTTTCAGCCATTAAGTGATCGAATTGCGGCAACAAATACGTCTACTCCTACCGAGATAAGTGCGTCTGGGAAATCATAGTCAGGGTTATGCAATTGCGGATGATCCTGCCCCGACCCCAGCCAGAACATGGCCGTTTTTGCGCCTTTCCCAAATTGCCCGAAATCTTCTGAGAACTTTTGCGGCGTCTCTGTTGAATGGCACGGTACTCCACGCTCGGCGCAGGCCGTTGCGATGATGCTCACCGCGTCGCTGTGATTGACGCAGGCCTCGAAGACATCGTCATAGGTGATCTCAACCTCCAGACTGTCGGCGGATGCGGCGCGGCGCGCCAGTGCCTCGGCCTCGGTCATCAGCGTCTGCATCCGGGCATCTGAAACGGTGCGCAAGGTTACCCAGATCTCGGCCTGTCCCGGAGCGACGCCGAAAGTCGGCTCTCCCAAACGGGCATGCGTCACAGTTGTCAGCGCAAAATCGGCATCCAACGCGCCGCCTGCGCCTAAACTCGCCAGCTTCGAAACCAGTTCGGACATCGCCTCAGCCGGGGAAATCCCATCCTGAGGCGCAGCCGCATGGGACGTCTTGCCGGTCAGGATGATTTTCATCCCGCGCGAGGCGCAGTTAGCCGAACTCTGACACAACTCAACAGCGCCAAGTTCCAACCCCGGCAGGTTGTGCAGAGAGAACACGTAGTCCGGCGCGATCTTCGCGAATTGAGGGTCCGCGCGAAAGGCGATGGCGCCCCGCCCGGTTTCTTCAGCCGGTTGAAAGATCAAAACCACCCGACCCTTTTGGGGTCGGTGACGCGCCAGGTCTTCGGCAACGCCAAGCACCATCGCCATGTGCCCATCATGGCCACACAGATGCCCTTTGCCCGAAACCTTCGACACATATAGGTGCGTGCCAAGTTCTTGAATCGGCAGCCCATCCAATTCGCACCGGATACCAACGGTTGGCCCAGCCTGCCCACTGTCAAAAACCGCGGCAACGCCATGCCCTCCCAGTCCGGTAAGCACATGGTCCGCACCGAACCCCCGCAAAAGATCTGTTATGCGGGCAGCGGTCTCACGCTCGTGCCCGGATAGTTCGGGATATTGATGCAGGTCGTGGCGCAGGCGTGTCAGCCGCGCATGCGCTTCGGGTGTCACCCCTGTTCCAGCTTTTTCTGGCGTGCCTCACGCAGCCGGGCAAAATCGTCTCCGGCGTGATAAGACGACCGGGTCAAAGGTGTGGCCGATACCATCAGGAACCCTTTGCCATAAGCTGCCTTTTCATAGGATGCGAATTCTTCCGGCGTTACGAACCGATCGACTCCGTGGTGTTTGGGCGTGGGCTGCAGATACTGACCGATGGTCAGGAAATCAATTTCAGCGGCGCGCATATCATCCATGACCTGCCGGACCTGCTGACCATCCTCACCCAAACCAACCATGATCCCGGATTTGGTAAAGACCGACGGATCCAGCTCTTTGACGCGCTGCAACAGCCGCAGCGAGTGGAAATAGCGCGCACCGGGACGCACTTCGAGGTACAGGCCAGGTACGGTTTCCAGGTTGTGGTTGAACACGTCCGGCTTGGCCTCGACGACAGTTTCAAGAACGGAAGAGTCACATTTCAGGAAATCAGGTGTCAGGATTTCAATGGTCGTCTTCGGCGACCGGTGCCGCACCGCGCGTATCGTCTGCGCGAAATGATCGGCACCGCCGTCTTTCAGATCGTCGCGGTCAACGGATGTAATCACGACGTGGTTCAAACCCAGCTTTTCGACCGCATGTGCCACGCGCCCTGGTTCAAACGCATCCAACGAGTCCGGACGTCCCGTTGCAATGTTACAGAAGGTACAGCCGCGCGTGCAGATCTCGCCCATGATCATCATGGTGGCGTGGCCCTGGCTCCAGCATTCGCCAACATTTGGGCATCCGGCCTCTTCACAGACAGTGACCAGATTATTCTCGCGCATGATCTTGTGCGTCTCGGCATAACCCTGACCACCGGGTGCTTTGACGCGTATCCAACTGGGCTTTTTCGGCTGCGAATTGTCGGGCCGATGAGCCTTTTCTGGGTGTCTTTGTTCGGGAATGTTCAGATCGCGCACGGCCGGTCTTTCTGACTTTGGGTCAATTCGGTTTACCCATAACATAAACTGACCTCTGCTATTACACCACCCATGCATAGCCGCTATGCATCAGGGTGAAAGACTTTGACGTCTCAGGGCCAAAATTCTAAATAATTTCCTATGATTAACTGCAACTTACGCGTTCATGGGTCGATTCTGACGCAGCTGGAACATCGGCCATTGAAGCCGATTTAGAATCCTTTTAAGTCCACGAAAACCGCATGTGATTCACAGGAGTTCGATCATGAAATCTGGCGCCAAACTGCCCGAAGTGACCTTTCACACCCGCGTCCGCGACGCCGCAATCGAGGGACCAAACCCGTTCCGCTGGGAAGACAAAACCACGGCGGATTACTTCTCGGGCAAGCGCGTAATTCTGTTCTCGCTGCCGGGCGCATTCACCCCGACATGCTCGACCTATCAGCTGCCTGGTTTCGAAAACGGATACGCAGATTTCCAGGCCGCTGGGGTCGATGAGATTTACTGCATGTCCGTGAACGACAGCTTTGTCATGAACAAATGGGCACAGGATCAGGGCCTGAAAAACGTCAAAGTCATCCCTGATGGCTCGGGCGATTTCACACGCAAAATGGGTATGTTGGTCGACAAGGACAATCTGGGTTTTGGTATGCGGTCCTGGCGCTATGCGGCCATCATCAATGACGGCGTCGTCGAAGCCTGGTTCGAAGAGCCCGGACTGATGGATAACTGCCCCGAGGACCCCTATGGCGTTTCGTCACCGGAAAACCTGATGAAACATCTAAACGAAGTCAAAGAGCCGGAACTGGCTTGAGTTCGTCCTCAACAGAAAAGCCCGCTTCAGGCGGGCTTTTTTGTGACTAGCGCGTTTGCGTGACAATGCTCTCGCCGACGGTGCGAATGGTATCCGCCAGGCTTTCGAACCAATCTTCCTGCGAGGTAGAAGATCGACGAACTAGCCCCACTGTCCTTGCCGGCTGCGGCGAGGCAAATCGCATCAGCTCAAGACCCGGTACCGCGTCGGATTCGGAACGGGCGGCAAGCTCTGGCATGAGCGTCAATCCAAACCCTTCGGCAACCAAACGGGATAATGTCGCCAAAGACGAGGCACCCATGTTAATCAGACCGCTGCTGCGGTCCTGACCACAAACCTCCAGGGCCTGATCCGTCAGGCAGTGCCCATCATCCAGTAGCATAAGCTGTGCATTTTGAAGGTCCAAAGGGCGCAAACGCTCTGTATCGCTGGAAAAATTGCGCAACCGTGCCGAACTTCCAGCCAATAAGAACCGATCCTCGAACAAGGGAAGTTCGAACAATTCGCTTCCCCCGGAGGGCAGCGCGACCACACCTGCGTCGATCTCACCAGCGCGCAGCATCGTCAACAGGCGCTCTGTCCGCGCTTCGCGTATCTGCACTCTCAAAGAAACATCGGCCGCCCTTAACCCCGCCAGAACACCTGGCAGAACATAGGGCGCAATCGTCGGGATTATTCCGATCGACAAAGACCGATGCCCGCTTGAGTGATCCTTGGCAAATTGGTCGAGCCTGTCCGAGGCACCAAGTATCTGACGTGCATATTCAAGCACATCCCGCCCCAAAGGGGTAAGCAATATGTCACGGGCCTTACGCTCGAACAGGGCACCACCGAGGGTCTCTTCTAACGCCTTGATCTGAACCGATAATGCCGGTTGCGAAACGTTACACATCTGCGCCGCCCGCCCAAAGTTGCGCTGCTGCGCAACGGCGTTAAAGTATAGGAGCTGTCGAAGGGTAAAGTTCATAACCCCTAGCTATCACTCCACCCTGAAACCGCAACCAAAACCGATCAAAGTGTTATCCGATCATACGGCTTCGCTCTTCCTGATCCTGGTAGTGACGTTTCAGGCGCTGTAATGCGATACGCAAAACGATTTTGCCGGACCGCGCTGACCACCCCATTCGCTTTTCCGCCAATTCCAACCCCTCCAGATAGCAACAGCAGCGCAAAGCCACGTCGCTCAGCCCCGGTCCAAGGTCAGACAATGCACGCTCTACGCGGTCGCGCGCTTCTGAAGAACCCCGGTTGCCAGTGTCGTCGCTTCCAAAACTTCCGCGCCCACCGGCAGTCAGGAAATGGTCCCAGTTCTGTGCAACCTGAGGTCCGATCTGAGCCAGTTCAAAATCCTCACGTAGGCGCTCTCCTGCCCCGACAAGTGCTTCATCTAAAAACGGCTTTCCATCCCGGTCCCGGCGTCTGGCCAGCGCGATAAGCGGGCTTTCCGCGGCGCTATAGCGCATTCTTCTGGAACGTTCTGGATGGGCGCGATTTGTCGTCGCGTGAGAGGGCGCCCCATGAAACGAAGCAGGCGCGTCTGCCATTCCATGTTCGTTTCGAGACCTTGCCTGGTTCTCGAAGTCGGCCATTAACTGGCTCAGTGCCGTACGGCCCGCGCTGGTAATCCGGTAGCGCGATATCCGGCCTGGGTTGTCGCAGGAAATCCAATCCTTCAACGCCAATGCCTGTGCGATCCTGCAATCAACCACTGCAGTCCTGGTCGCGGCGGCGTCGCCGGTATCGCGCACGACCACTGCTTTGTTCATTTCTTCAGCGACAGCCAGGACCGAACCGGTCTCACACAGTCTGCGCAGTACCCTTAGGGCCTCGTGGTTGAATTCCTCTTCTTTTTCGACGTGTGAATCATGACTGAAGGCTGAAACCGTGCGATCAGAAATATCATTGACCGAAAAATGTTCTTCGGCCAACGACTGCAAAGCCGCATCCACCAATGGATCGTCACGGCGCATCTCAATTCGGCGGATTTGTCTAAGAATGGTCGAAGCATGGCACCCCGCAGATCGCGCAATATCGCGGATCGACTGGCCGGTTTCTGTGTGGGCCAGGTATCGCTGTGCCCCCTCAGGTACCCAAGCCGGAATGGTGAAAGCCATGTTGTTTTCCATAGTTCTGTGCCCTCATCGACGAAACAATCTGTTCTCTATCGCCCCCGGTGACTTTGTTAACCAATTCTAACTAGAGTCGCTTTCGTTACTCGTTCGTTAATCGCCGGAGGTGATGACCAGATTTCATTCAAATTCATAAACACTCATGAAGCGAGAGTTCGGGGAGAACCCGATTAAGGCAACACCCGCTTAGGTTGTGCAACAAATTGGGCAACATTAATCCGACAAGTGGAGCCCAAAGATGCAGGACCTGATGACCATGATTTCCGCCCTCCGCCGCCCCCGCCTATTGGCACGGGCAGCCAGGCACGGGGCGCAGGACTATGATCGGGACCGCCACCTGCAACGCATACTCGGATACGGATCGCTGCCTGGGTCGGGCGCGGCGCTGATGCGTTTGATGGATATTGAACGAGAGGTTAACGCGCAGAGGCTGGCAGAAGATGCAGGCTATTCGCTGGTCCGTCATTTGGACCTTCTGATCGCGCTATTGGGTGAGGCGCAGCTGTACAAAGCCAGCCGCGCCTCACAGTTTTCAGTTATCAGCTGAAAGCGTCCGGCATAGAGGCCTTTTTCTTTTCAACATATTCGGTCAAAGCGCTGTGAATTCCCGGGTCGAGTTCCGGTTGCTTGTAGTTGGCAATCAAATGCTCGACCCGAGACGAGGCCAACTGCCGCGTATCGCGCGCGCCCTCGTCTTCCCAGGTTTCGTAAGGTTTGTAGTCCAGCAGGTCGGACTTCCAGAACGCCTCTTTGAAGTTTGCCTGCGTATGGGCACATCCCAGATAGTGGCCACCCGGGCCGACCTCGCGGATTGCGTCCATGGCCTGAGCGTTCTCATCATAGGCCACACCCTTGGCCAGACCGTGCAGAACGCCAAGTTGATCTGCGTCCATGACGAACTTTTCAAAGTCCGCAACCAGGCCGCCTTCAAGCCAGCCGCAGGAATGCAGCATGAAGTTCACACCCGCCATCAGCCCCATGTTCAGCGAGTTCGCGGTCTCATAAGCGGCCTGCGCATCGGGCAGTTTCGAGCCACAGAACGACCCGGCTGAGCGGAACGGCAGACCCAGACGCCGCGCCAGCTGTCCCGCGCCATAGGTAACCATTGACGCCTCGGGTGTGCCAAAGGTTGGCGCGCCTGAGTTCATGTCGATCGACGAAACGAAAGCACCAAAGATAGCAGGCGCTCCCGGGCGGATGATCTGACTGTACGCGACACCGGCCAAAACTTCGGCCAGAACCTGTGTCAATGTCCCCGCTATCGAAACCGGCGCCATCGCACCACCGACGATGAACGGCGAGATGATGCAGGCCTGATTATTCCTGGCGTAGACTTCCAGCGACCCCATCATCACATCGTCGAAGGTCATCGGCGAGTTGATGTTGGTCAGCGAAGTCATGACCGTGTTTTCCTGAACAAACTCTTTGCCGAACAGGATCTCACACATTTCCACCGAATCCTGAGCGCGGCTGGGATCGGTGACCGAGCCCATGAATGGCTTGTCCGATAAGGTCATATGCGCCATCAGCATGTCCAGGTGACGCTTGTTCACAGGAACGTCTGTGGGTTCGCACACAGTACCGCCCGAGTGGTGCAGCCACTTTGACATGTAAGCCAGTTTCACGAACTTGTTGAAATCGTCCATGGTCGCATAGCGACGGCCACCCTGCGCATCACGCACGAACGGAGGGCCATAGACCGGCGCCAGAACCAGATTGCGACCGCCGATGACCACGGACTTTTCAGGGTTTCTTGCGTGCTGCGTGAACTCGCTTGGCGCAGTTTTGATCAACTCGCGCGCAAGGCCGCGTGGGATGCGCACCCGTTCGCCATCCACATCGGCGCCCGCGTCTTTCCAACGTTCCAGCGCCGCAGGGTTGTCGACAAAATTGACGCCGACTTCGGCCAGAAGCGTTTCCGCATTTGTTTCGATGATCTGCAACGCTTCTTCGTTGAGAACCTCGAAATTCGGAATATTGCGTTCGATGTACTTTGCGGTCTCGATACGAACCGCTGTACGTTCGGCCCGGCGGGCAGCGCCACCGCCACCTCTCGCCCTGCGCCGGGTGTTTGCCTCTGTCATGAGAAAATCCCGTATCAGTTGTTGAATTTACATGTGTGTTACAGGAACCCGCCGCAATGGCAGTCGTGGATAACGGCGCTATAGGGGAAAAAGCGACAAAATGTCGGGGACAACCGCCACAAATGACCCAGCACATGTTTTTAAAGTCGCGCGGGTCTTCGTCATTCGTTTCGGGACCGTCCACCAGACTAGCGGGCCCTAACCGCGACCAACTGGCGTGTCTATACCACTTGAAATCCCTTGCGCTTATCATCTTCGCAACCTAGTAGCAGACCCATGACCCAAGACACCCATGACCGCCTTCTGATCATCGACTTCGGCAGCCAGGTAACGCAACTGATTGCGCGCCGCCTGCGTGAGCTGAATGTTTATTGTGAAATCCATCCTTATCAGAATGTTACGACGGACTTCGTTCGGAAAATGGCCCCAAAGGCCGTTATTTTCTCGGGCGGTCCCGATAGCGTGACACGAGAAGGGTCTCCGCGGGTCCCGCAGGAAATCTTTGACATTGGCGTTCCTATCCTTGGTATCTGCTATGGGCAGCAAGTGATGATGCACCAGTTGGGCGGCAAGGTCGAAAGCGGCCATGGCACCGCAGAGTTCGGCCGCGCCTTTGTGACCCCCAAAAGCCAACTGGATATTCTCGATGGCTGGTTCACTGACGGCGATGAACAGGTCTGGATGAGTCACGGCGACCATGTCAGTGAAATCGCGCCGGGGTTTCAGGTTTATGGCACCTCGCCCAACGCACCGTTTGCGATCACCGCAGACACGTCCCGCCATTTTTATGCAGTTCAGTTCCATCCCGAGGTGCACCACACACCAAAGGGCGCCAAGCTTTATGAGAATTTTGTAAAGCTCGCCGGGTTCAGCGGCGATTGGACCATGGGTGCCTATCGCGAGCAGATGATCGCGACGATCCGCGAACAAGTGGGCGATAAACAAGTGATTTGCGGTCTGTCCGGAGGTGTCGATAGTTCGGTCGCGGCGATCCTGATCCACGAGGCGATTGGCGACCAGCTGACCTGTGTGTTCGTTGATCACGGCCTGTTGCGCAAGAACGAGGCAGACGAAGTCGTCGGCATGTTCCGCGACAACTATAATATTCGGCTGATCCACGCGGATGAAAGCGATCTGTTCCTAGGTGAGCTTGAGGGGCAAAGCGACCCGGAAACCAAGCGCAAGATAATTGGCAAGCTGTTCATCGACGTATTCCAGAAACATGCCGACACGATCGACGGGGCGGAATTCCTGGCCCAAGGTACCCTCTACCCTGATGTGATCGAATCCGTTTCGTTCTCGGGCGGGCCTTCGGTCACGATCAAAAGCCACCACAATGTTGGTGGTCTGCCAGAGAAAATGGGCCTGAAACTGGTTGAACCGCTGCGCGAACTGTTCAAGGACGAGGTCCGCGCATTGGGACGCGAGCTGGGTCTGCCCCAAAGCTTTATCGGCCGCCACCCCTTCCCCGGCCCTGGTCTGGCAATCCGTTGCCCCGGTGAAATCACCCGCGAAAAACTAGATATCCTGCGCGAAGCCGATGCGATCTATATCGACCAGATTCGCAAACATGGGCTTTATGATGATATCTGGCAGGCCTTCGTGGCGATCCTGCCGGTTCGAACCGTCGGTGTCATGGGCGATGGCCGCACGTACGACTATGCCTGCGCCCTGCGGGCAGTTACCTCAGTCGACGGAATGACCGCCGACTATTACCCGTTCAGTCATGAATTCCTGGGCGAAACCGCCACCCGGATCATCAATGAGGTCAAAGGCATCAACCGATGCACCTATGACATCACGTCGAAGCCTCCGGGCACAATCGAGTGGGAATAAAAACAAGCCGGGCCAGCGCCCGGCTTTTTTGTTTCTGCGACACAAATATTTGGTTACCAATCAACATCGTAGAACTCCTAATGCGCGGGCAACTCAATGGAAAGCAGCAAACCCCAAATCGGCAAAGCCGCGCTGTGGATGATCGGGGCAATCGCATCTTTTACGTCTATGGCCGTGGCCGGACGTGAGCTGAGCGTCACCCATGACACCTTTGAGATCATGTTTTATCGCAGCCTGGTCGGCATGTGTGTGGTCAGCCTTGTCCTGACGGTTACGGGAAAGTGGCATCAGGTATCGACCGAACGGATTGGCCTCCACGGGGTACGAAATACCCTGCATTTCACCGGTCAGAATCTCTGGTTCTACGCTGTTTCCGTGGCACCACTGGCACAGGTCTTTGCACTTGAGTTTACGCAACCGATCTGGGTGATCCTGCTGTCCCCGATGCTGCTGGCCGAACGGTTGACAGTCGTGCGGGTCCTTTCAGCACTTATCGGTTTTGCTGGTATCCTTATAGTCGCACGACCGGGGGCTGTTCCGTTAAGCGCAGGAATTGTCGCCGCCGCGATGTCGGCGGTGTTCTTCGCTTTGACTACAATTTCCACCAAAAAACTCACGCGTTCTGCAAGCATCGGGTGCATCATGTTCTGGCTGACCGTTATACAGGCTGGTCTTGGGCTGGCAGCCTCTGCGATCGACGGAGAACTTGCGTTACCAACGATGGCAACCGCGCCTTGGCTTTTGCTTGTAGGGCTTGCAGGCCTATTAGCGCATTTCTGCATTACGAATGCACTCTCAATCGCACCGGCTACGGTTGTGATCCCATTCGATTTTGCGCGCCTTCCTACAATCGCGATTGTCGGTATGCTTTTCTATCATGAGGCTCTCGATCAGTGGACGCTCGTGGGGGCTGCTGTCATTTTTGTGGGTATCTTCCTTAACGTTCAGTCGGAAAACCGTAACAGTTTAGCAACAGATTCTCGCAACACTCACTAAGGGTAACGTTCAGTCACCCGTTGACCAGCTATTGTTGAGAGAGTGAAATCCACCTGTAAGAATAACTCGGTTGTGCGCAGACACCACAAATTCGCGCAACTTAGCGATATAATTGGGAGGAATGGATGAAGAAGACGCTTCTACAGGCGTGTGCTTTGTGCGTGGGCGCAACAAGCATTCAAGCCGGTGGTCTGGACCGTAGTGGACAGGGAATCAATATCATTTTCGAAGAGGGATCCGTGGTCCAACTTCGTCTTGGATATGCGTCACCCGACGTAAGCGGTGAACAAAATGGCGTAGAATCAGGTGATGTGTCGAATGCTTTCTTCTCACCGGGCCTGGCTTACAAACGTTCATTTACTGACAAACTGGACTTTGCGCTGATCTATGACGAACCATTCGGTGCGGATATTGGGTATTCCGCCGACTATCCCCTGTCGCAGAATCCAACTGCAGCGTTTGGAGGACGCAGCGGGATTCTGAGAGCCAGCGCTGATGTCGACTCCCTCACCGCATTGCTGCGCTACAAGCTTGACGGTGGCTTCAGCGCCATTGGCGGTATTCGCGCGCAACGTGCTAGCGCAAAAGTCGTTGTACCGGCAGCAGCCGGATACGAATTTGATGCGGATGCCGATACTGACTTTGGTTATCTCGTCGGGGTTGCCTGGGAAAAACCTGAAATCGCAGCTCGGGTTTCGCTGGTCTACAACTCCAAGATCACTCACGATCTGTCGTCGACCGAATCGTTCAACGTAGTGCCGCCCGTCCCCGCCGGGTTGCAAACAATCGATGACACGACCAGGGTCGAGACACCGCAATCCATCAACCTGGATTTCCAGACCGGGGTTGCCCCAAAAACGCTGGTGTTCGGATCGATCCGCTGGGTTGACTGGCCTCAGACAGTAGTGGCACCTGCCGCCTATGTCGGGATCGTTGGGGACAACCTCGTCGACTTTGACGACGACACATTCACCTATACTCTTGGAATGGGATATCAGTTCTCAGAGGCTTTTTCTGGCGCGATATCCACATCTTACGAAAAG
This sequence comes from Ruegeria sp. CDSA193, assembly GCF_059611885.1. NCBI lineage: Bacteria > Pseudomonadati > Pseudomonadota > Alphaproteobacteria > Rhodobacterales > Roseobacteraceae > Ruegeria > Ruegeria sp. CDSA193. Next base: position 312,964 of record NZ_JBXWPN010000001.1, read on the forward strand.
TCGAATGGTACCGAAGTATCAAACTTGGGGCCGACTGACGGTTTCTGGAGCATTGGCGTAGGCGGTACTTACACCGTGGAAAATGCTCAGATCTCGGGCGGTGTCCGTTATACGGACATTGGCGATGCGACAACCACCACGGGTGGTGAATTCAGCGGCAATTCTGCCTGGAGCGTCGGCCTTCAGTTGACCTACTCTCTGAACTGATCAGCGGCAAAACTGTTCACAAGGCTCCGCCCTCCGGCGGAGCCTTTTTTGCATAGATCCGCATGATCACGAATTGAGATGATGCGGTCCTGCGTGGCGAGGAACAGATATCTACTCCCATTCTGGCATAACGAAACCTGTGCCCAAGACTGTTGGTTCTAAACAACCGCTGCACGCGCGATTGACGCCGCCCCCCGCCCGTTTTAGCAAGGTCGGAAAAGGGATAGTGGACAATGATCTACAACTCGGCAAAAGACTGGCGGGAAGCCGCGCGCAAAAAGGTGCTGTTTTTTGGCATGTCAGGCCTGGGAAAGACCTATGTGTCCAACGTTCTGCGCGATTCCGGGGACTGGTTCCACTATTCGGTCGATTACCGGATCGGCACGCGATACATGGGCGAGTATATCATCGACAACGCCAAGGCCGAGGCCATGAAGGTCCCTTTCCTGCGTGACCTGCTGTTGTCTGATTCCATTTACATCGGATCAAATATCTCGTTCGAGAACTTGACCCCTGTCGCCGCTTATCTGGGAAAACCGGGCAACCCGGCACAGGGCGGCATGGAGCTGACAGAGTATAAACGCCGTCAGGAACAATTCCGTTTGGCAGAAATTCACGCTCTGCTGGATACCGAGTATTTCGTGGATCGGGCGCAGAGATTGTACCAATACCCGCATTTCATTTGCGATACTGGCGGTTCGATATGCGAATGGGTTGACCCCAATGATCCGCGGGATCAGGTCCTGACTGAGCTGTCGCGCCAAACGCTGATGATTTGGATCAAAGGTGATGACGACCACACGTACGAGCTGATCAGGCGCTTTGACCGTGCGCCCAAGCCCATGTCTTATCAGCCCGAATTCCTGACACGTGTCTGGGACGAATATCTGACCCAACAAGGCTGTTCCGCCGAACAGGTCGATCCCAACGCATTCATTCGCTGGACCTATGCCAAAGCTCTTGCGCACCGGCAACCGAGATACAGGGCAATGGCCGACAACTGGGGTCTGACGATCGCTGCCAGCGACATGCACAGTATTCGCGACGACGGTGATTTCGATGAGTTGATCGAACGTGCACTTGAGACCCGGCCAAAGCGCGATTAACTACGGCACTTACACTCTTAAACCAAAGGCTTGCATCCGATGCCGATCAAGATTCCCTCTGACCTGCCCGCATATGACGTTCTCACCAATGAGGGCGTCATGGTCATGTCCGAGGATCAGGCAATGCGTCAGGATATTCGCCCCCTTCGGATTGGGTTGCTGAATCTGATGCCCAAGAAGATTCAGACCGAAAACCAGTTCGCGCGACTCATCGGTGCAACCCCTCTGCAGATCGACCTGTCGCTGATCCGTATGACCGAACATCGGACCAAGAACACCGCAGCCGAGCATATGGCCGAGTTCTACCGCCCGTTTCAGGAGGTAAGGGACCAAAAATTTGACGGCCTGATCATCACCGGCGCCCCTATCGAACATCTTGAATTCGAGGATGTCACCTATTGGGAAGAGATCAGCGAAGTATTTGACTGGACCCAGACAAATGTCCATTCGACCTTTGGCGTGTGCTGGGGCGGAATGGCGATGATCAACCATTTCCATGGGGTGCGTAAGCATATGTTGGACGCCAAGGCTTTCGGATGTTTCCGGCACCGCAATCTGGCTCCCTCCTCACCGTTTCTGCGCGGGTTTTCCGATGATTGCGTCATCCCGGTCAGCCGGTGGACCGAGATGAAGCAGGCCGAAATCGACAACGCTACGGGCCTGACCACCTTGCTGGGTAGTGATGAGGCAGGCCCCTGCTTAGTCGAAGATAAGGACCATCGTGCGATTTATATCTTCAACCACTTTGAATATGACAGTGATACGCTCAAGCAGGAATATGATCGCGATATCGACAACGGCACACCGATAAACGTGCCGATGAACTACTATCCAGACGACGACCCCTCGCGCCGGCCTCAGAACAGATGGCGCAGCCATGCGCACCTGCTCTATGGCAACTGGATTAACGAAATCTATCAGACAACTCCATTCGATATGGATCAAATTGGTTCTTAAAACCATCATAGCTCTTGCCCTGCTGATTGCTGGCCTGGCAACCGTAACAACTTGGCGCGTGTCACGGAACGAAGCTGTAGCCGAGGCCAGTTTCCCACCCGAGGGTCAGCTGATCGACGTCGATGGAGTCAGCGTTCATGCCGTAGTCATGGGGCACGGGCCCGATGTCGTGCTGATCCACGGGTCCAGTGGCAACACTCGGGACATGACTTTTGCCCTCGCACCAATTCTGGCAGAAGATTTCCGTGTCATTGTTTTTGACCGGCCCGGACTGGGGTATTCCGACAGCTTCAATCCGGACGGCGAAACCCTTGAAGAACAAGCCGAAATCCTACGCCGTGCAGCTGTCAAGCTGGGCGCGGACAAACCCATTGTTGCAGGGCAAAGCTATGGCGGGTCGGTGTCGCTGGCCTGGGCGGTTACACAGCCCGAACACATCTCGGCGCTGGTGTTGATTGCCCCCGCCGCGATCCCTTGGGAAACGCCGCTGGATGGTTTCAACCGAATGGCCGCGACCAAGCCCGGAAACGCGCTTGTGCTGCCGTTGATCAATGCCTTTGTCCCCGATTGGTATGTCGAGCAGGCCTTAGACGGTGTCTTTTCCCCCCAAACTGCACCCGAAGGCTATGCCGAACATTTCGGCCCCGGGCTGACCATGCGCCCGGCTTCGATGCATGCCAACGCAATGCAACGCGCCAATCTGTTGGACGAAGTTCGTGCGCTGCAGCCGCGCTATAAGGATATTTCGGTCCCGACCGAGGTTGTGCATGGCACCGCCGACACAACGGTCGGGTTGGAATGGCATGCGGAACCCCTGATCGACCAAATCCCCGGCGCTGAACTGATCGAATTGCCGGGAATTGGCCATATGCCACAGATCGTGGCCGCACCCGAAGTAGCGGCCGCAGTCATCCGGGCTGCTCAGCGGGCGGGTTTGCGTTAATTCCGAGGCTAATCCATAGTAAGATATGGATTTTATCGCGAGGTGACTCATGACACGAACTGGCAAAGGCACCATCGAGGAATATTACAAAAAACGTGCACCAGAAGAAGTCCGGAACGAGATCAAAGAGGCCGATAAGGATGACATTCTGAACCCTACATACCCCTATGACGAACGCATGAAGCGTAAGGCGTATGAGAAACAAATGCAGTCCCTGCAGATCGAGCTTGTGAAAATGCAGCTTTGGGTGAAGGAAACTGGCCAGCGTGTCGCTGTTATCTTCGAAGGCCGCGATGCCGCTGGAAAAGGCGGGACGATCAAGCGGTTCCGTGAGAACCTGAACCCGCGTGGGGCTCGGAACGTTGCGCTCAGCAAGCCATCGGATCAAGAGCGCAGCCAATGGTATTTTCAGCGCTATATCCCACATCTGCCCGCAGCCGGAGAAATCGTGTTTTTTGACCGCAGCTGGTATAACCGCGGCGTGGTGGAAAATGTGTTTGGGTTCTGCAACACAAAACAGCGTGAACGCTTCTTCCGCCAGGTTCTGCCGTTAGAGACCGGCCTGTGTGACGATGGTATCCGCTTGTTCAAGTTCTGGTTGAACGTCGGACGGGCCGAGCAGTTGAACCGGTTTCTTGCGCGCGAAACGGACCCATTGAAACACTGGAAGCTGAGCCCTATCGATATCGCTGGTTTGGACAAATGGGATGAATACTCTGCTTCGATTTCCGAAACCCTTACACGCAGTCACAGCGAAGCCTGCCCCTGGACCATAGTTCGTTCCGACGACAAGAAACGGGCAAGGCTGGCAGCAATCCAAACCGTGCTTCATGCGCTGGACTATGATGAAAAGGACAAAAATGCGATTGGCGATATCGACACCAAGATATGTGGCGGGCCAGATATCTGGGATACCTGATCTTTCTTGCCGGCCAATATCATCACAAAGATTGGACGAATACGTGCTACCGGTTTATGTCTTAGTTCCTCAAGAATTGAACAAAAAAGGCGTCTGAATCAGGGATGACAAAACGCGGGTATCACCACGGCAACCTGAAACAGGCTCTGATCGACGCAGCTCTGTCCCTGATCGAGGAAAAGGGTCCGACCGGGTTCACCCTGTCAGAGGCTGCAAAAGCGGCAGGCGTCACGCCTGCAGCTGTTTATCGCCACTATCACGGGCGCGAGGACCTGATCGCCGAGGCGGCGCGTCAGGGGTTCGAGATGTTCGCCGATCTAATTCAATTCGCTTATGACAAAGGCCAGCCTTCGGCGCTGGCTGCATTCGAAGCAACCGGGCGCGCCTATCTGGCCTTTGCTCGCAAGAATCCTGGCCACTATATCGCGATGTTCGAAAGTGGGATTTCCGTCAACCGCACCCCAGAACTTGCCCTGGCTGCAAACCGGGCCAGAGATGTTCTAGAAAAAGCTGCAGCCGATCTGTCGCAACATATTCCGCCGGAAAAACGTCCGCCGGCTTCAATGTTCAGCGCACATATCTGGGCGCTGAGTCACGGTGTAGTCGAATTGTTTGCCCGTAACACCGGCGCCACCGCACCCTTCCCGCCCGAAGATCTTTTGGAAACGGGGATCGGTATTTATCTGCGGGGACTAGGGCTGGTGCCTCCGGACGAATAAGGCCGTCAGAACACCGGTTTCCGTTGCGGAATGCTGAGACCGGATGTGACATTAATCAGATCCATCTCACCCATACCCTTGATGTCCACACGCCCGATATCAGAGACCTGAAACTCGTCAATCAGCGCGTATTTCATTTCTTCAGGCGCAACAATATTCATTGGGTTTGCAAAGACTTGTAACCGGGAAGCGATGTTCACGGCGGGCCCGAAAACATCATAGACATATTTCTGAATACCAACCACAGATCCTACCGCTGGCCCCATACCCAGCCCCACACGTGCCTGCCACTTGTGCGGATGGCTTTCATTTCTCCGCTCAAGATAGCGAAGGAACCTGACTGCACAATGGGCAGCAGCAGTCGCATGATCTGGCGTAGCATCCGGCATGCCTGACACCGCAAGATAAGCATCGCCAATAGTCTTGATCCGCTCACATCCGAACTGTTCGACGATCCGGTCAAAGGCCGTAAAGATGTCATTCAACTCGCTTAGGGTAACCGTCGGGTCCGTTTTGGCGGCAAAATCCGTGAACCCCACAAAGTCCAGCATCACAACTGACACCTGATCGTAAAGCTGCGGCGTGACCACACCGAATGTCTTGAATTCTTCATAAACAGCGCGCGGCATCAGGTTCAGCAACAGCCTTTCAACCCGCTCCTTCTCACGCTCCAACTCGCGCGTGTTGCGTTCGACCATAGTCGAGTAGCTGTCAATCATGCTTTCAAGTTCGCGGATTTTGGTGATGTTCTGAAACTCGATGACCAGAACCTGTTCCGAAAGACCGTTTGCAAGAGAAACTGCCGTTGCGAAAACCAGTGTCCTGCGTTTCGGCTTGATCTGCAATTCGACCGAGTATCTGAGCCCAGATTGCTTTACGTCTTCAAGTTCACGCGCATCAAGGTCAGGAAAAATATCCAACAATGTCTGTCCATCAGCCGGAGGGCCAAACCATTCCTGAAAAGGGCCGTTGCAGAATACGAATGTAAGATCCGAAGCCCGAACCACTGCGACACCAACACCGATCGCGCGCAGCAGTTGTTCATTGATCGCAAGAATGCTCATGCCGCATCGCGCGTAACAATAATTGCACGTTTGGATTCGATCGCTCCCAAGGCAATCTTTACGTGCCGATCTTCCATTCCATGTAACGCCAGCGCTTCACCAAACAGATCTGCCATTTCGTCGAAATCTGCGTGCGAGATGTTCAGATTTCTGTGAACCGCTTCAATTCGATCATCACTAAAAGATGTCGGGCCACCGATCAGAGACGATACGAACTTGGTCTGGTGATCAATCAGCCTTGGCATGTCGATATCTTCGAAATGGTCACCGATCTGATCAGACTCCAGTGCCATTTCGTAAAAGGTCATAACGATCCGGCTGATCGTTTTGAAACCGCCATAATGCTCATAGATAGTCTGACCCACACCAACCCCAAACCGGAAAAACACCAACAACACTGGAAGATTATATCAATTTGACAGTTTTGTTAACGCTTATCGAGAATTACTATTTTTGCTTGGTTGGAAAGCCGTGATCAGCCTATGATATAAACTAAACCCTCAGGTCTTCGGCACAGGGGATAAATCCGACATACCCCCCGCTTTCAAGCAATCGGGCTTCGCCTCTCTGGCGCCAATACAACTTGCGTTTCGCGGCCTGCAATTCGCGACGAATGCGAAACCACAGGGGTCCCTTATCCAGACCGCTATTGGTCTTTCTGTTTTGTGAACGTTCACTGACTTTCACGGAATCTTCAGCCTGATCCTGCTGTTTCGACCAGATCATTTGAACGCCGACTGCTGGAAAACACTGATACATTTGCCAATCCGGGCGGGGGATAGATACGAAATCATCCAGGTGATCCGAGTATTTCTCGGACCACTTCAGCAATTTACGGCAGGCCGCCTGCGACAGGATATATGCGGCCGCGCTGGGTGCCATTTCCAGCATCGGGCGAACCGGTACGCCGGATATCTGCTGTTCCGGGCCAAACCTCAGCGACCGAGGGGAATAGTCCAGCTTTAGGAAGTCGAACCCTGACCCTGCTTCGAGCAATCTGGCAATCACACCGCCAGCTTGGGTCGACATTTCGACATCGTCTTCAAAGATCGCAACAGCCTTCAGGTCTTGCTGAACGGCACGCTTCCAAACGGCGCGATGGCTTTCGAAACAAGCGACTTCACTTTGTTTCAGACCCCAGCGGCTGCCAGAACCGGCAACATAGCCGTGACCATCCAGTGCGCCTTCTTGTTGCGCGTCGGTCGCACTGAAACGCGCGGCCCCAATCAGCCCGGTATGGGCGAACTGCGCCTCCATAAAGTTGCGCCGCTCGGGTACCCGATCCAGATTGATATAATAGACACCCGTTCCCGGTGGCAGTTCATGATGGCCCACGGCTGTTCCTTTTTAATGCCTGCACCAGATACACATCGCACAATCGGACAATCAAGCCCACAGCCCCCACCTATCGCAGCTTTGAATTCCTGTCTAAGCTGCCGTTGAACAGCAAGAAACGGGAAACTCGCCATGTCATCACATGGGTATAGCGGTGGGCGGCTTAATCTGCCTTTTGTCGGCATTTCGACCTTCGGCAAAGCGCCGTATGTCGAGGATTGGGACAATATCGACGCGGATGTCGCAGTCATAGGGGCGCCTTTCGACTTTGGCACTCAATGGAGGTCCGGCGCGCGCTTTGGGCCGCGTGCGGTGCGCGAGGCCTCGACCCTGTTCAGCTTTGGCCATGCCGGGGCCTATGACCATGAGGATGACGCTACCTATCTGGATGGATCGGTGCGGATGGTCGATATTGGGGATGCCGATATTATCCACACCAAGACAGATGAGAGCCACGCCAATATTCAATACGGCGTCGAACGTATTCTGTCCGCAGGCGCCCTGCCCGTCACCATCGGCGGCGATCATTCGGTGAATATCCCCTGCATCAACGCCTTTGCCACAGATTGCGCGCAGAACGGTCCGATCCATGTGGTCCAGATCGACGCGCATCTAGATTTCGTTGACGAACGTCATGGCGTCACTATTGGCCACGGCAATCCGATGCGGCGGGCGATTGAAAAGCCGTACGTCTCGGGCATGACCCAGCTGGGCATTCGCAACGTGTCGTCGACCGCTAAGGAAGGGTATGAGGATGCCCGCGCCCGCGGATCAGACATCCTGTCAGTGCGGCAGGTGCGCAAACTGGGCACCGAGGGCGTGGTTGAACGCATTCCCGAAGGCGCGCGGTATTACGTTACGATTGATATCGACGCGTTCTGCCCCTCGATCGCGCCAGGCACCGGGACGCCCAGCCATGGCGGGTTTTTGTATTACGATGTGCTGGAAATTCTTCAGGGGCTGGCGAAACGCGGTGACGTGGTCGGGATCGACCTTGTTGAAGTCGCCCCAAGTTACGACCCAACCGAAAGCACGCAGATTCTGGCGGCACAGGTGCTGCTGAACTTTATCGGGTTTATCTTTCACGAACGGGGCAAGAAGGGCTGAACGCCCTTCCCGCCCATACGATCAGGCGCTGATCGTGTTGTGTTCAGGCCCATAGGGGAAGCCGGTGATGTTTTCAGCTCCGGCCTCTTCGACCACTAGAATGTCATGCTCACGATAGCCACCGGCACCGGGCTGTCCTTCGGGAATCCACAGCATCGGCTCGATGGACACGACCATGCCCGGCTCCAGCACCGTGTCGATATCCTCGCGCAGTTCAAGACCCGCCTCACGACCGTAATAGTGGCTGAGGATGCCGAATGAGTGCCCATAGCCGAATGAGCGGTACTGCAGCAGGCCCTCATCAGCAAAGAATCGATTGATCTCAGCCGTGATCCCAGAGCAGGTCGCGCCCGGTTTGATCAGGCTCAGCCCCAACTCATGCGCGACGACGTTTGCCTTCCAGATGCGCAGGCTATCGGCGTCGGGTTCGCCCAGAAACAAGGTGCGTTCCAGCGCAGTGTAATAGCCCGAGATCATCGGGAATGTGTTCAGCGACAGGATATCGCCCTTTTGCAGCGCCCGCTTGGTGACCGGGTTATGTGCGCCATCAGTGTTCAGGCCGGATTGGAACCAGACCCAGGTGTCGCGGTACTCGGCTTCTGGATAAGCACGAGCAATCTCGGCCTCCATCGCGTCACGGCCCGCCATGGCGATTTCGATCTCGGTCGCGCCTTGGCGGATCGCCGCGTGAATGGCTGCGCCGCCCACATCTGCAGTGTGTGCGCCGCCTTTGATAAGCGCGATCTCTTCGGCGGATTTCACCATGCGTGCGGCCATTGTGTCAGGTGCGATATCAACCAGTTCAGGCTGGCCCAGCATATCCAGTGCGGTGTCGCGCATTGCCAGGGTCATCTGATCGCCTTCGATCCCGATCCGCCGTGCAGATCCGATCAGATCAGCCACCGCGCGCCAGTAATTGTTCCGCTTCCAGTCGGTATAGATCACGTTGTCTTCAACCGAGCGACGCCAAGGCTGGCCGGCGTCGATATTGGCCGACACGGTGGTGCATTTGTCCTGAGTGACAACGCAACCGTAGGGACGCCCGAACGAGCAATACAAGAAGCCCGAGTAATAGGCGATGTTTTGCATGGAAGTCAGCAGAACTGCTGGAATATCGCGGGCGGCCATCGTGGCGCGCAAACTGGCCAGACGGCGTGCATATTCCGCCTTACTAAAGGGCAAAGGCGCCTTGTCACCGTTGTGGCAGGTAAAGAATTCGGGGCGATTGTTTAGATCATTCATCTTGGTCTCTCCTCGATGCCGGACAGGCAAAGCCCGGCCACAAGTCCCGGCGTTCAGGACAAGCGGCCTCGGGAACCGAGAGCCATGCACCCGCCTAGATGTCACGACGCCATCGTGACCGGGGTGCATGGTGAAATCGCTAAATCACCTTGTGAGTCGCGTCAAGCGGGACTGAGCCCCCGCAGGCGTTCAGACCGCCGCCGCAGCAGCTCTACCGTGGTCAACAGCGCAATCGAGATCACCACAAGGATGGTCGCTACTGCCAGAATGGTCGGGCTGATCTGTTCGCGCAGGCCGGTGAACATCTGCCATGGCAGTGTCTTCTGGCTGGCAGAGCCAACGAACAGCACCACAACCACCTCATCGAACGAGGTGATAAAGGCGAAGAGGCCGCCCGAGATCACGCCCGGCAGGATCAGGGGCATCTGAATCTTGAAAAACGTCCGCACCGGGCCCGCGCCCATATTCGCCGCCGCCCGCGTCAGAGAGCGATCAAAGCCCACCAGCGTCGCAGTCACGGTGATGATGACGAAAGGGATGCCCAGAACGGCGTGGGCAAGGACAACTTTCACATAGCCCACGAAGTTCTTGTTCATGCCCAGCGTGCCTTCCATGAAGCGACCGATATCGCTGTAGAAGAAGAACATACCGGTGGCCGAGATGATCAACGGCACGATCATCGGCGAGATCAGGACGCCCATGATGACGCGGCGGCCGGGTACGTGGCTCTGGCTGAGGCCGATGGCCGCCAACGTGCCCAGCGAGACCGAGATGATCGTCGCAATCGGCGCGATGATCAGCGAGTTCTTGAAGCTGCGCTGCCATTCATTGTTGGTGAAGAAATCGCGGTAGTGCTTTAGCGAATACCCTTCGGGGTCCAGACTCAGCATCTCAGGGGTGAAGGTAAAGAAGTCCTGCGCGTTGAACGACAGCGGCAGAACCACAAGGATCGGGGTGATCAGGAACACGAAGATCGCACCGCAGATAACCCGAAACAGATAGTGATAGAACACCTGTTTTGGCGTCAGATAGCTGAGCAGTTTGCGGCGATACCGGCCTTCATAGAGCCAATAGATAAAGAAGATAAAAAACCAACCGCCCAACAGGCCCAGAATGCCACCCATCGGACCTGACAACAGGAAACCGATGACGCCGAAACCCAGGATATTGATCCAGCGCGCCAGTTTTTCGTTCTTCAGAACGTTGATGTAGACCCAGGCCAGCGCGGCGATCAGAGCTGCGCCACCCAGAATGCCCAAAAGGATCGAGCCGTTGCCCGCGCCGACAAAGACGCCGGCGAAGGCACCCGCCAAGGCGACACTGGGCAGAACCATGGAGAGCGGTTTGCGGGATATCGGTGTAAGTGCAGCCATGTCGATTATCCCAACTTCACGTTATCAATGCCCACGATCTTGTCGTAGACCCAGTAGAGCAGCATGACGACACCCAGCAGGATCGTACCCAAGGCCGCAGCCAGTCCCCAGTTCAGCGAGGACGAGATGTGATAGGCGATCCGGTTCGAGATGAAGACACCCTTTGTGCCGCCAACGATTTCAGGCGTGATGTAGTATCCGATCGACAGAATGAACACGAGGATAGAGCCCGCTCCGATACCCGGAATGGATTGTGGGAAGTAGATGCGCCAGAAGGTCGTCCAGTTGGTCGCGCCCATGGATTTCGCCGCCCGCGTGTAAGTCACCGGGATCGTCTGCATCACTGAATACATCGGCAGGATCATGAACGGCAGCAGGATATGCGTCATCGCAATGATCGTGCCGATCTGGTTATTGATGATCACCAGTCGTGCATCATCGGCCACAAGTCCAAGCCAGACCAATGTTTCATTAATCACGCCCTGCTGTTGCAACATCACTTTCCACGCCGAGGTTCGCACCAAAAGTGAGGTCCAGAAAGGCAAGAGGACAAGGATCATCAGCAGGTTCGACACCCGCATCGGTAGGGTCGCCAGCAGGTAGCTAACCGGATAGGCCAGCAGGATACAGGACACTGTAATCACCAGCGACATGAACAATGTGCGGCCAAACAGCTTGATCAGAATCTGCTTGTCTTCAGGCTGCGACTGCGCGCCTTCGGGCGTGCGGCGCATATCGACCGCGTTCAGGAAATAACCATTGGTAACCGTTGGCGAATGGGTCTTGATCACTGCCCACGTCTTAGGATCGCCCCAGCCCTCGTGAATCTCTATGATCTGGTCCTTGAATGGTCCATCGGTTTCAGGGTCAAGCTTGCCCATTTTCCGGCCAGAGCGGCGGAACAAAGAAGACATGCCAGTCTCTTCGTAGTTCAGACGCGAGCCAAGGCGGGTGTGGGTTTTGCTATCAACGGCAACGACCATGTCGCGAACGAATGCGTCGTATACTGCTTCGTCCGGAAGCTCACCGCTTTGGGCGTCCCAGCTTTGCAGGGCTTCCACAGTAAGCGGGAGGGTCTCTGAAACCATGCTGTTTTCAACCGAGCGGAACAGCATTGAAGCAATCGGCACGATAAAGGAAAACATGACAAATAGCAGAAGCGGAGCGACGAGCATCAATGCTCGTAACTTCTGCCGCCGCAGTGAACGTGCCAGCGATTGCTTGAGCGGCGTTCCGTCCGCTGCCAGCATCGGCCCCGCATTTTGGCTTGCGTCAGTCATCTGTGCCCCTTGACTCTGCTTGGGTCTGGGGGCGGCGCACCGCCCCCGACTGTTTCATGAAATCAAACGATTATTTCGCAAGCCAAGCCTGGAATTTCGCTTCGATGTCATCGCGGTAATCCGCCCAGAACTCGTAGTTATACAGGAACGTGTTCTTGGCGTTTTCCGGATCGGTCGGCATGTGCGGCGCCATGTCGATGCCAAGCTCGGCATGCTGACCAACCAGCGGAGCCGACGAGGCACGGGCCGGACCGTACGAGATGTACTTGGCCTGATCCGCCAGACGCTGCGTGTCCGTTGCGAACATGATGTAGTCCAGCGCACGCTGCTGACGCTCTTCGCTCAGGCCGGCGGGGATGATCCAACCGTCCAGGTCAAAGATCTGCGCGTCCCACAGCATGGCAACGGGCTGCTTCTGCTCTTCGATCACGCTGAACAGACGACCGTTATAGGTCGAGCCCATGATGATCTCGCCATCGGCCAGAAGCTGCGGCGTGTCGGCACCCGCGGACCACCAGACGACGTTGTCCTTGATGGTTCCCAGTTTCGCCAACGCCTGATCCTGACCTTCTGGAGTCGCCAGAACGTCATAAACGTCATCTTTGGCGACGCCGTCACAGATCAGCGCCCATTCCATGTTGTTGATGGCGCGCTTTTCCAGTGAACGCTTGCCCGGATAGGCCTCCAGATCAAATACGGCGCAGACATCGGTCGGAGGTGTGTCACCTACCAAGTCTGTACGATAGCCGAATGTAGTCGAATACACGATCTGCGGGATAAAGCACTCGCTGACCAGCAGGTCACCGAAATCATCGGCAGCCGAAGTGCCGTCGGGCGCCGGGGCCAGCATGGTGTCGGGGTCGATCTCCATCGCCAGACCCTCGTCACACAGACGAATTGCGTCCGCAGCAACAACATCCACTACGTCCCAGGTGATGTTGCCCGCTTCGTTCATCGCGCGCAGCTTGGCAACCGCTTCGGCCGAGCTGTCATCGTTAAGGATAGTGATGCCGCTCTTTTCAGAATAGGGCTCGTGATACGCCTTCAGCTGTGACTTGGAATAGGCTCCGCCCCACGAGACAATCGTCATCTCCTCGGCCATGGCGCCTCCGGCCACGGCAACAATGGCGCTTGCCATCAAAGTGGTCTTAACTTTCATTGTTAACTCCCTGTTATACCCGTAAATTTCTGAACAGACCGGATCACGGGGCAACCCGGCCGCCATTTACCCCCCAGCGATCCACCAGGGGACGTTCTTCATCAGGCGTCAAGTGCCCGGCAATCATGGGCCAACCAACCGATTTCAACTTCCTGGCCGGGCGACAACCGAACCGCATCGGGAGCGTTTCGGGTCTTGATGATAAAGTCTTCATTGCCCGCCACAGATAGACGGAACCGGAAGACATCACCCATATAGATGAATTCTTTGACAGTCGCCTTTAGCGTATGCGCATCGGCATGCAGGCGATCTTTGTTGAACTCCACCCGTTCGGGGCGGATTGAAACTTTGGTCCGTTCACCTGCAGCGCTGACATTGACCGGTTTGGCGTCAATTTCTGATCCATCATCCAGTGCAACCACGCAGGAGTCGCCGCTGATTGATTTAACAACGCCTTCCAACGTGTTGTTTTCGCCAATGAATTGGGCAACAAAGCTGTTTTCGGGCTCTTCATAGAGCAGATCCGGCGGCGCAAGCTGCTGGATGCGTCCGTCGTCGAACACGGCCACGCGATCCGACATCGTCAGCGCCTCTGTCTGGTCGTGGGTCACGTAAACTGTCGTAATCCCCAGCTCATGCGCCAGACGGGTAATCTCGAACTGCATATGTTCACGCAGTTGCTTGTCCAGCGCGCCCAGTGGCTCGTCCATCAAGACCAGCTCGGGCTCGAACACCAAGGCACGGGCCAAGGCGATCCGCTGTTGCTGACCGCCGGACAGTTGCGCCGGACGGCGGCTGCCAAAGGCGCCCATCTGGACCATATCCAGCGCACGCTTCACTTTTTCTTCCCGATCGCTTTTGCCGATGTTGCGCACTTCAAGCGGGAACGAAAGGTTTTCAGCCACAGTCATATGCGGGAACAATGCATAGTTTTGAAACACCATGCCGATCCCGCGTTTATGAGGTGGAATATTGTTGATCGGGCGCCCGTCCAACATGATTTCGCCATGGGTAGCGGTCTCAAAACCAGCCAACATCATCAGGCAAGTCGTCTTGCCAGACCCAGAGGGGCCCAGCATTGTCAGAAACTCACCCTTTGGCATTGAGAGGTTAAGATCTTTTACGACGAGTATCTCGCCGTCATAAGATTTTTGAACACGCTGAAATTCGACGAACGCTGCGTCATTTGACATTACCAACTTGGCTCCCCTGTGCGGTCTTTGCTTGCCCGGTTCATCCGGATCTCAAAGACCAGTCCACCCTATTTAAGGACATGGGGGACCAACCACGCAACCATAAATGTTACAGCTAGGCGACAAAGAATCCTGAAATTCACTTCTGCTCAACTGATATTTCGATATCTCGCCCGCAACGCAAGGCCTTGAATAGCGTAATTAACTTGCTTCATTCGCCTCTATTTAACTTCCTCACCCACAACATTAATATAATATTTTTAATAGGTTATAATTACAACCTAAACCACCACATCTCACAGCCCAGACCTCGGCATCGATACTGAGGTGCTGAGAGATTCGCATGTCGAAATTCCTCGACCGATTGGAAAACGCCAAAATTATCTGGCGCAATCCAATCTAAAAACCGCGCTTTGGGGGGCAATAAATCTCATTTTGATAGGGCGGAGGTGCGGATTTGCGCACCTCCCGTTTTCAGGCGCAATCGGATTCTGCCTTTGGGGGCAGTTGCACCCTCTTAACTTGCGGCTTCCTGCGCTTATTCCGGGGCAAGATTCAGATGTTTCTTGACCTTCTTCAATCCGGCACTTCGGATAAAATGCACAGAACTTGGGCATCGCTCCCAATGTTCACGGCCTCGCAGACATCTGCATTCATCGCTGCTGCGACGCCCGCCCCGCCCGAAGCAGTTGTCGCCAACCCAGCCTCTGCCATAGCCGGTAAATACCGCACCACGTCGTCATCCGAGAGCGTCAGAAAACAGTCTGCATCCCGCGCCAGACCATTCAGCGCGATCAGCGAGGGTTCTTTACAGTCCAGCCGTCCCATGATGCTGTCAGGCCCATCCGCAAAGACGCAGGTACCTGCTTCGATACTGGCTTGCAACGCAGGGGCCGCTTCGGGTTCCACGACAATGATCTTGGGTCCATCACCCCAGGCATGGCGCGCATAAGCTGCAACCGCCCCTGCCAACCCACCTACCCCGGCCTGCAAAATGATATGCGTGGGCGCATTTGGGCATTGGCGCACCGCTTCTGCAGCCATCTGCAGATATCCCTCCATCAGGGTGTGCGGCAGCTCGTAATACCCGTCCCACGAACTGTCAGATAGCAATGTCCAACCGTTAGCCTGCGCCGCTTTGCCAGCAGCCTCCATACTGGCGGCATAATCCGTGCCTTGACGAACGACCCTGGCTTTTTGCGCACGAAGGCGTTCCGCGAAACTTTCAGGTACGGTTTCGGCGATATAGACCACTGCATCAGCCCCAAATATCCGTGCACCTGCTGCTACACTCATCCCGTGGTTACCCGCGCTAGCGGTGACATAGGTTTTCCCGCGTAAAGTAGACTTATCCGGTGTCTGCGCCAGATCAGCAGCGTGGCGGGCGATGACATAGGCAGCCCCCAAAGCCTTGAATGACCCGAGGTTCATGCGCCCACGCTCATCTTTGACCCATAGATCGGCGACATTGGCCAAATCCTTGGCTTCAACCAGATTGGTTTCTGCTGCTGCAGGGCATACTGTTAACAAATCAGCTACGCGAGCCGCGTTTATCGAAGGAAATGGAGCATCAGGAATCAATTTTTCCTTGCCGCGGTGTGGGTTTGAACTGAGTTTCAACAGTATTTCCTTCCTGAGTTGTCCATTGACGTGATCGGATTCGTAAAGTTCTGTCAACACGTCTCTAATCACGACACGAGGATCCGATGAGCCAAGTGAATCCGGCATTCATGCGGGGGGAATTTGACCGTCGGCTGTCCAAAACACGAAAAGCCGTGACCGAGGTCGGGCTGGACGCGCTGTTCTTCGAAGATCCTTCGAACATGACGTGGCTAACCGGATACGAGGGGTGGTCGTTCTACGTCCATCAAGGCGTTTTGGTCTTTCATGACGCAGACCCGATCTAGTGGGGACGCAATCAGGATACTAATGGGGAACGACGTACAGTGTGGATGCCTGATTGTCAGATACGTCCACATTGAAAGCCGCGCGTGCTGCGGCTATCCAGTAGGTCTGAGCTATCTCCCGGACTGGGGTGAGCGCACGGTATCTCTGCGTCCCGAGGATGAGACAATCCTGGAACCTGGCAAGACGTTTCACTTTATGCCTGGCCTCTGGTTGAATGACTGGGGGTTAGAGATCACCGTGTCGATCCTGATCACCGATACCGGTCCTGCCGAATGTTTCTGTAACCGCCCAAGAAAGCTGTTTGTAAAGCCATGACCCTGCAAAGAACCCAAGATATCCTCGCCGATCTGATCGCGTTTGAAACGGTATCTGCAGACAGCAATCTTCAGATCATCAGCTATCTAAGGGACAGGTTGCAGGCCTTGGGTGCACGCTGCATCGAAACCCGAAATGATACTGGCACCAAGGCCAATGTATTTGCTTCCTTAGGCCCAGACATTCCCGGCGGCATCCTGTTATCCGGCCACACGGACGTAGTTCCCGTCGCGGATCAGAACTGGACATCAGACCCGTTTTTGATGACCGAGAAAGATGGCAGGCTTTACGGACGTGGCACCTGTGACATGAAGGGCTTCATCGCCGCCGCACTTGCACTTGCCGAAACGCTGGATGCCAGAAAACTGACCCAACCGCTGCACTTTGCCTTCACCTATGATGAAGAAATCGGATGTTTGGGCGCGCAGAACATGGTGAACGATCTTTCCGAACGAGGAATAGTGCCAGATATCGCAATAATCGGAGAGCCCACCGAAATGTGCCTGATCGAAGGGCATAAGGGGTGCTTTGAATACACCACCCGGTTTGTCGGGCTCGAAGGACACAGCTCGGCCCCCGATGATGGGGTTAATGCGGCGGAATACGCGGCACGCTATGTAGGAAAACTTCTGGAACTGCGCCAGATATTGAAATCCCGCGCGCCAACAAACAGCCCCTTCGAGCCACCCTGGACCACTATAAACGTGGGGTTCTTCAATAGCGGCGTCGCCCATAACGTCATTGCCAGCAAAGCCGATGTCGGGTGGGAAATGCGCCCGGTTCAAGCCAGCGATGCGGATTTCGTTAAGCAAACCCTGTCAGACTATGTGACCCACAGCCTGCTGCCCGAAATGCAAGCCGTCCACAGTGAGGCCAGCATCACGCAGGATATCACCGCCGAGGTTGCAGGCCTTGAGCCAATGGAAGAAAACGCCGCCCGCAAACTGGTTGCCGAGCTGACCGGGGCGAACGGAACAGGTGTTGTGTCATTCGCCACTGAAGCTGGCCTGTTTCAGCAGCTTGGCACCCACGCGATTGTCTGCGGTCCCGGCTCGATCACACAGGCCCATAAAGCAGATGAGTACGTCGAGATCGAACAGCTCGACCTATGCTGTCGGATGCTGGACCGGCTTGGGCAACGCCTGACCTCTTAACCTGCCCCATGAGTGCGATCATAAGCAGATCGCTTGGGCTGAATATGCGCGTTTCGGATGTCTTCACCGGGGTCATAGGCTTCCATAACCAATGGATAACAGGCGGCTGCGTCCGAGGAATGCTCGGACGAGCAATCGCCCCCGGGACAAGCTGAAAGGCCGACGATCAGGTCAATCTCGGCGTAGAATTCCAGATAATCACCCGGACGCACCGGGCTTGCCTTCATGAAGTATTGGCCTGTGTCCTGCGTAAATCCGGTGCACATGAAGACGTTCAACACGTCGTGGACGTGCATTTCGGCCTCATGCAGCGGCAGGCCACAATGGCTGGCCAATGCCCGTGTCAGGTTGGAATGGCAGCAATAATGGTAGTCATCGCCAGACAGCAGTCGCCCGGTATAGGGGTCACAGCGGGTCCCGATTACGTCATGCACGGATCCGCCGTATGAATCGAACCCATACCAATCCAGAGTATCCGTAACGATGGTCGCCATGGGCCGCATATTCGGAAAACTTGACCACATCCGATCCCCGGTCGACAGATGCGTGCCATGCAGCGCGCGGGTTTTGCCGGAATAGAACCGTTCGGTCAGGTCGTGCTTGTACCACATGTTCAGATCACCGACCTGCGCGCCATCGACCGACACCACCCGAATAAAGGCCCCCGCGGGCACTTCAATACAGGCCGCATCACGCGGGGCTGCTATGACTTCGGCGGTTTTCACCGCGCGCTGCCTCAGGTCAGTCAACGCAGCCAGATCAGGTTGCGGTATCGTTTCGGGCGGATAGCAAATGACTGGAGGGATCGCCCTCCGGTCATTTGCGTCTGCCGGAGGTTCAAAATTCGGATGTTTCAACTTCATGACCGCGCTCCGATATCTGTCTGACAACAGGCCTAGCGCATCACAAACGGGTTCGCCATCGGCTCTTGCGAGGTGCTGATCCAGGTGGTCTTGGTCCGGGTGTAATCCAGGATCGCCTCAACCCCGGCTTCACGGCCATACCCTGATTGATTGAATCCGCCAAACGGCGCGATAGGAGAGATCGCGCGATAGGTATTAACCCAACAAATCCCCGACTTGATCCGCTTGGACACCCGATGCGCCCGCGCCAGATTCTGCGTGAACACGCCAGACCCCAACCCAAAGACCGTGCTGTTGGCTAATGCTATGGCCTCTTCTTCGGTATCGAAGGGCAGCAGAGACATAACCGGGCCAAACATCTCAACTTTCAACGTCTCGGTCTCGGGCGATATGCACTCGACCAGTGTTGGGTTCATGTAATTGCCGGGCCGATCCGCAGGTTGCCCGCCGAAATGGACCACGGCCCCCTGCTCCGCTGACTTGGCCAGGGTCTCTTCGATCTTGTTCACTTGCGCCATGGTACATAGCGGTCCGACATGGGTACCGGCATCCAGCGGGTCACCCAGAACGATTGCACCCGCCTTTTCTTTGATGCGGCCGATCAGGCCTTGCAGAACGGATCGCTGCACAAGCCCGCGCGTGCCCGCAACGCAACTTTGCCCCGACGCGCCAAAGTTTCCGGCGATCAGGCCATTTGCGGCCCCATCCAGATCCGCGTCTTCAAAAACAAGTATCGGTGATTTGCCACCAAGCTCCAGCGAGGTGACGGCGAAGTTTTCGGCAGAATTCCTGACCACATGGCGCGCTGTCTCGGGGCCACCGGTAAAGGCGATGCGATCCAGATCGGGATGGCGGGTCAGTGGAATTGCACAGTTTTCCGCATCCCCGGTGATGACCGAGACAACGCCCGCGGGGAATCCTGCCTGTTCAATCAAACGCGCGAACTCCAGCATCGGGGTCGGCGCAATTTCGGATGCCTTCAGCACGACGGTACACCCAGCCGCAAGCGCCGGGCCCAACTTAGTCGCTGTCAGGAACATTTGTGCATTCCAAGGCACAATAGCCGCGACAACACCAATGGGTTCGCGCGTGGTAAACACATGCATATCCTGCTTGTCGATGGGCAGAACCGTCCCTTCAACCTTATCCGCAAGCCCTGCGAAATAGCGGTAGTAATCCGCGACATACCCAGTTTGCGCCGAGGTTTCTGCCAGCAGTTTACCGCTGTCTGTTGTCTCAAATTCTCCAAGCCGTGCAGCGTTTTCGGCAACTAGGTCGGCCAGGCGATAAAGAAGCTTGCCGCGCGCGGTGGCCGTCATGTCGCACCATTGCGGATCATCAAGCGCACGTTTGGCGGCGGCGACTGCCCTGTCGACATCCTCAAGTGCCGCACAGGAAAACGTAGCCCACCCCTGCCCAGTTGCGGGATTTGCAGATGTCATGACCTGAGACGTCGCCCCCTCAGACCAGGCGCCATCAATGAAAAGCTGAAAATGCGGTAGATTTCCCATAGTGTTCCTCACTGAAAGGCTGGCATGACATCGTCGATGAACCGCGCCAAAGAGGCACGTTTTCGCTCGTTCGTCATCCCGCTGTCGACCCAGAACGAAAACTCATCATAGCCCAAATCTTCATAACGTTTGATCCGGTCAATAACCTGCTGCGCTGTACCAACCGTCAGGTCGCGCGCCAGCTTATCACTTGTGTACATCTGGTTGGCATCCATCTCGTCCGGGGTGATCCGTTGGATCAAACCCTGTGCGACCGGGCGTTTGTTCATGAACCAGGCACCGAAATAGTTGTAATACCGGCGCAATTCCTGAACGCCTTGCGCAACATCGTCTGTGTCCTTGCCAACATATGTATGATGCAACAGCATGATTTTGGGGCGCGGTCCGGTATTGCTGTCGCAGGCTGCATTGAAGCGGTCCATCAGCGTTTCAATCTCTTCCATGCCCTGCCACAGGGGGGTGACCTGGATGTTAAACCCGTTGTGGACACCGAATTCATGACTATTGGGGTCCCGCGCCGCGATCCAGATCGGCGGACCGTTTTTCTGAAACGGTTTCGGCGCAGAGGTGGTGGCCGGGAAGGAATAGAACTCTCCCTCATGCGCGCAATCGCCCTGCCAGATTTGCGGAAGCAAAGGGGTTGTTTCGCGCATCCGTTGGCCCGCTTCCCAGGCATCCATCCCCGGCATCAAGCGCTCATATTCGTAGGAATATGCGCCCCGTGCGATCCCCAGTTCAATCCGGCCTTTGGTAATCTGATCTGCCGCGGCTGCCTCTCCGGCCAGTTTGATCGGATGCCAGAACGGAGCGACTACCGTACCCGTCCCCAGCCGTACATTCCGGGTGTGATGAGCCAGATCGACTAGCGAGATAAAGGGGTTGGGCGCGATGGTGAACTCCATCCCGTGATGCTCACCCGTCCAGACGGCGCGCATCCCGCCCTCGTCCGCCATTTTCACAAGGCTGACGAATTCGTCATACAGAACGTCATGCGGCTGATCTGGGGACAAACGTTCCATATGGGCAAACAGGGAAAATTCCATTGACCTGCTCCTTTATCGTAAGCTGTGAATGTCGCCCTGCGAGGCGTCACCAAGGTAGAGAGCAAAATCCCCCTCTTTGGCTTCCATCGCATAGCGGGTCATCATATGGCGGACACCGCCGGACACGTATTTCAGGTTCGGAAGGTCATCCGTTCTGATCCATTCGGCGCCCTCAAGCGGCGTTGGTCGGGGGCAGCTGGCCAGAAAATAGGTGTAATGCTGCTTTGTTTCCGCATCGTCGAATGAGGAATAGACCTGTTCGACCTGCACCTTCAGCCCGCGTTCGGACAGGCCCTGGGTCAACCGGTTTCGCTGCCCACCGCGTTCAACCCCGGCGATTTGAATGGGACGATAGGCACCGTTGCTCTGCTCAAGCAAAACGCTGTCGCCATTGCGGATGATCGCACCGCAGATCGTGGGCACCATGGCGTCTATTTCACGTTCGAGCCCCAGACTGAAATACGACCCGCCGACATATCCAAGACCCTGCCCGACCGAGTGCGAAAACTCTGCCACTTCACCGATCAATAAGGTATGATCACCGGCGGGAAGGACCCGATGGGTTTTGCAGCAAAACTGCGCCAGCGCACCGTCGATCAGGGGCAGATCATAAAGACCATTGCTGTGCGCGACCTTTGCAAACCGGTCCCCTTTATACCCAGCGAAAGTATTCGATATCTCTTGCTGTCCATCTGCAAGCACATTCACCGCAAACCGGGTGCAGTTGGCGAAAATATCGTGGCTGGACAGAAACTTCCCCGGACACACCAGCAGCAATGGCGGGTCAAGCGATACGGACGAAAACGAGTTTGCGGTGAACCCAACTGGCGCGCCCTGCGGATCCCGTGCCGTCACCACTGTCACCCCGGTCATAAAGCTGCCAAAGGCGTCACGCAAAGCTCGGGGGTCCATACTTGTCATGGCTGGCACCCCCCCACAAATTCCAACAGCTGTGCGTTTACTTCGGCGGGATGAGTCATCGGCAACATATGTGCGGCACCTGCGATGATTGCCGCTTGTCCCGAGGGAACCAAACGCGCCATGTCCCGAGACATTTCAGGCGTCGAATTCGGCTCATCCGCGCCGGTCATAAACAGGGCGGGACAAGCGATACGGGCCAGCTCATCATCGGAAGGACCGTCCGTTTCGGCAAAAGCGGTATACGCGGATTTGTAGGCCGCCGGATCAACCTCAGTCAGCCAGCGCATGCAGGCCAGTCGCTCGGCGGACGAGGCTTCGCCAAACCAACGTTGCAACGTGACCGTGGGATCATTTGGCCCCGACACGTCCAAGGCCGAGGCACGTGCGACGATGGCTTTGTGCGCGGCAACCGGACGTCGATGGATCGCATTCAATGCCGCAACGCCAAGAATGCTATCTGGCACATCCGCCGCCAGTCGGAGCGCAATCAGGGCGCCCATTGAATGGCCGATCAAGACAGCGGGTTCTGTTAGCACGGACGCCGTGCGGTGCACGTATGCCTCCAAGCCAGTCGGATGATCAAAGCTCGACTGACCATGTCCTGACATATCCGGGCACAAGACACGATACCCCGCCGCGACCAGAGCGTCGATCTGCGCACCCCACGCCTCGGCTCGCAGACCAACCCCGTGCAGCAGAATAACCAGCGGCCCTTGGCCCTGATCAATCACCGCCAGGGTGCTGAGTTCAGACCGAGGCCGGGTTGTCCACGTCATGGCCCAAATCCTTGAGGTCCTGATAACGGTCGCCGATCCGATGATGGGGACGGCCCGAGGTTGCGCCACCCAGCACGACCACAATTTCATCCGCGCGCGGTGCGTCGGGGATTGCAAACTGCAGCGTCAGATAATGCGATCTACGCCCGGCATCATTCTTGTCCATCATGGGCACCATGATCGGAGTGTTCGCCGGACCGCGGGTATTGGTGAAGGACAGATAGGACTTGGCCCCAACCGCTTGACGATAGTAATTCCCGAAATGCAGCGTGTGGATCAGGCCCGAGGCATGTTCGACCTCGCCATCCAGCCCTACAACCGCCGCTTTGCCATAGGCTTCGATCACCTCGCCGCCACCTGCAAGCGTGACCATCCGGTCAGTCAACATTTGCCCCAGCACAGGCCCATAGGCCAGAATTTCCGGTCTCAGATCCTCGACATACCGGCCAGCCCAAGGGTTCGACACAACCGCCGCAACGGCAAACATGCGCCACGGGCGGTCGGCGGCACGAAATCCTTCAACCAGAACCTCTTCGTCGAAAGTCACTATTTTTCTGATATTTGGCTGCACTGCCGTCTCCCCAAATCTGCTTGAGGAAATATCACCGTTAGAAACATCTTTTGACAAACGAAAGAACTTGAGCCTTAGGTATTAACAACACTAATAGGTTGGTTACCGATGGCAAAAACACTCCCTCCCCTGACGTGGTTCCGGTCGTTCGAAGCAGCGGCGCGGCGGCTTAGTTCAACTGCTGCAGCGGATGAAATCGGGTTGACGCAATCCGCAGTCAGCCAACAAATCAAAGCCTTGGAAACCCGTCTGGGCGTCGTTCTGTTCCACCGCCACGCGCGCGGTCTTTCTTTGACGGATGAAGGGCGGAAGCTGCTGCCACAGGTCGAGGCAGCCTTGGATATGTTGCACTCCGCCGCCTCGCCCTATTTGGCCGAGGAAAAGGCACGCCATATCACGGTCGCAGCCTCTATCAGTATTATCGAATGGGTCATCTCTCCGGCTTTGCCGGAATTTCAGGCCCAGCACCCCGAAACCTCACTCCGATTTGTCAGCACGATCTGGCCTGACGAATACGCAGCATCGCGCGCCGATATTGAGGTACGCTTTGGTTCAGAAAAACAAGTCGGGAAAAATGCGAAACCGTTGAATCCCAATCGCCTTGTCCCGGTGGTGTCGCCGAATCTAAGCGGCAATTGGCTTGATCTGCCTCTGATCGAATCCGTTGGCACATCGGACAGTTGGGCGTCATGGGGTGAAATCACCGGCCAGAAACTGCGCAAGCCATCATATTTTGTGGATTCCTATGGCCTCGCCCTGCAACTTGCTGTTTCAGGCAGCGGCGTTGCGCTGGTGAATTCTATCATCGCAGAGCAAGCCCTGAAATCGGGCAAAGTCCGCCTTGCCAGCAAAGATTCCGCACCCGCCAGTGAGGGCTATTTTTTATCCGTCCTTCGCAACTCAGCCGAGGTATCGGATTTCACCGATTGGTTTTCCGGCCTTATTTCTTGTGCCTGAGGGTCTGATTCAGACACACCCATGTCGCATATGGGGATATCGCCGCGCCCGAAAATAGTGAAGTTTGGAAGAAAAGGTCCGATTCATGAGATATTCCGGCTTTCGAGTTATCAAAGAGGCGCTAACCGGCCACAAAGGGTGGAAACCGGTTTGGCGTGAACCTGAACCTAAGGCCCATTACGACATCATCGTAATCGGCGGCGGCGGGCATGGTCTGGCAACCGCGCATTACCTTTCCAAAATCTACGGCCAACGAAATGTTGCCGTAATCGAGAAAGGCTGGATCGGTGGCGGAAATGTGGGCCGAAACACCACGATCATTCGCTCGAACTACCTGCTGGATGGGAATGAGCCGTTCTATGAGTTCTCGCTGAAGCTGTGGGAAGGGCTCGAGCAGGACCTGAACTATAACGCAATGGTCAGTCAGCGCGGTATCGTCAATCTGTTCCATACAGACGGACAGCGTGACGCCTATACGCGACGTGGCAATGCGATGATCCTGAACGGGGCCGATGCCGAATTGCTGGACGCAGATCAGGTGCGGCGCGAACACCCTTATCTGAATTTCGACGACGCTCGCTTTCCGATCAAGGGCGGCCTTGTTCAACGGCGCGGCGGCACCGTGCGCCATGATGCAGTGGCCTGGGGCTATGCCCGGTCAGCCGACCTGCATGGCGTCGATATTATCCAGAACTGTGAAGTTACCGGGCTGCGGATCGAAGATGGCAAATGTCTTGGGGTCGAAACGACTAAGGGCTTTATCGGCGCCTCCAAAGTCGGATGCGCAGTTGCGGGCAGTTCGGGGCGCGTTATGGGGATGGCCGGACTGCGCCTGCCTATCGAAAGCCACGTTCTACAAGCCTTTGTATCTGAGGGGCTAAAGCCTGTCCTGCCCAGTGTCATCACCTATGGCGCGGGGCATTTTTATGTCAGTCAGTCCGACAAGGGCGGGCTGGTGTTTGGTGGCGATCTTGACGGCTATAACACCTATGCCCAACGCGGCAACTTGCCCGTGGTCGAGGATGTTTGCGAAGGTGGCATGGCATTGATGCCGATGATCGGACGCGCCCGGTTGCTGCGGATGTGGGGTGGCGTGATGGACATGTCGATGGATGGCTCTCCGATCATTGACCAAACGCCGGTCGAGGGCCTCTATTTCAACGGGGGCTGGTGCTATGGCGGGTTCAAGGCAACTCCGGCTTCGGGCTATTGCTTTGCACATCTGCTTGCGAAGGACGAACCGCACCCTGTCGCAACGGCCTATCGGTTGGACCGGTTCCGCACCGGCCGGATGATCGACGAAAAAGGCGCGGGCAATCAGCCCAACCTGCATTAAAGGGGACAGCAGACATGATAATCAACCACCCCCTTCTTGGGCCTCGCGACGCATCGGAATTCACCTATCTGGGCGACGCCGCGCTGATTGACCGCCCCGATTGGCAGGCGGAAAATGCCGCCGAGGTCTTTCACGACTATGCCTATCTGCGTGACAACCCGGCAGGCGAGCACCGTGAACTTTGGTACCACGAAACAGGTGACCGATCCTGGCTGGTAGTCACGCGCAACACGCTGACCCACGAGATTTCAAAGGTGGAACTGGCCCGCGATGTGGCCCGCGAACGGGGGCGCTCCAAATGACGCAGGTGAACCGGCTGAATGGCGGACAGATCGACCGCAATACAACGCTGAACTTCCGCTTTGACGGGCGCAGCTATACCGCCCATCCCGGCGACACTTTGGCATCTGCCCTGCTGGCCAATGATGTGCGTCTGATCGGGCGGTCTTTCAAATACCACCGTCCGCGCGGATTGCTGACCGCAGGATCCGAAGAGCCGAACGGCCTGGTCGAACTACGCTCGGGTGCCCGCAAAGAGCCCAATACCCGCGCAACAACCATCGAGATGTTCGAGGGGCTTGAGGCGCGATCACAGAACCGCTGGCCCAGCCTGAAATTCGACGCGCTGGCCGTGAATGACATGTTTTCCAACTTCCTGTCTGCGGGTTTCTACTACAAGACTTTCATGTGGCCTGCAGCCTTCTGGGAAAAGCTGTACGAGCCTACAATCCGTCGCGCAGCCGGGCTTGGATCGCTTTCGATGCAAGAGGACCCGGACGAATACGACAAGGGCTTTCGCCATTGCGATCTGCTGATCATCGGTGCCGGACCAGCCGGGCTTATGGCCGCTTTGACCGCTGGTCGTGCGGGCTCGGACGTCATTCTGGCGGATGAGGATTTCGCCCTTGGCGGTCGCCTGAACAGCGAAACACTCATCATTGACGATGCTGCGGCGTCTGACTGGGCGGCGCAGGCTGTGGCCGAGCTGTCCGCGCTTCCCAATGTGCGCCTGATGCCGCGCACCACGGTCATCGGCGCGTTTGACCACGGAATTTATGGCGCAGTCGAGCGTACGGGCGATCATCTGCCCAGTCTGCCCGCAGGCAAACCCCGGCAAATCCTGTGGCGTATCTATACCCAAAAGGCGCTGCTGTGCGCAGGCGCGACCGAGCGCCCGATTGCATTCGAGAACAATGATCGCCCCGGCATCATGACAGCCAGCGCCCTGCGGACCTATGCCAACCGGTTTGGAGCAGCGGCATCGCAGCGCGTCGCGGTCTTTACCAACAATGATGACGGCCACCGCACCGCAGCTGATCTGCACGCCAAAGGTGTTAAAATCACCGCGGTGATCGATGTACGCAAGGACGCACCAATCAGCCACGATTACGAAGTTCTACAGGGCGCTGAGGTCACAAATACCAAGGGCCGTCTGGGGCTGAGTTTTGTCGAAGTCGCCCTGCCCGATGGCTCAACCCGGACATTGGAATGTGGTGCCTTGGGCGTTTCTGGCGGGTGGAACCCCAACGTCCACATGACCTGTCATCAACGCGGCCGCCCCACCTGGGATGAGACGCTGGCCGCCTTTGTTCCCGGCGCAGACCTGCCGGTTGGCATGTCCGTCGCCGGTGCGGCAAACGGCGATATGTCCACCCACGGCGCGCTGCGTTCTGGCGCCGAGGCCGCAATCGCCGCTTTGGACCTGACCAGCGCCAAACCCGATCTGCCCGAGGCCGAGGACGCACCCATCGCGCAGACCCCATTCTGGTACGTGCAGGGCTGCAAACGCGCCTGGCTTGACCAGCAGAACGATGTGACGGTCAAGGATGTCCGTCTCAGCTATCAGGAGGGCTTCCGTTCGGTCGAGCATCTGAAACGCTATACCACGCTGGGCATGGCCACGGACCAGGGCAAGACCTCGAATATCGGCGGGCTGGCGATCATGGCCGAGCTGGCCGGTAAGTCGATCCCCGAGACCGGTACCACCATCTTCCGCCCGCCCTACACTCCTGTTCCGATTGCTACTTTCGCAGGCCGGATGAAGGGCAAAGAGTTCCACCCTACCCGCCTGACGCCCTCACATCACTGGGCCGAAGAACGCGGCGCGGTGTTTGTCGAGGTTGGAAACTGGCTTCGTGCGCAGTGGTTCCCCCTGCCCGGCGAGACCCATTGGCGCGAGAGCGTGGACCGTGAAGTGCGTCAGACGCGTGCCTCGGTCGGGGTGTGCGACTGCACGACATTGGGCAAAATCGACGTCCAGGGCACCGATGCGGCAGCGTTCCTGAACCGCGTCTATGCCAATGCTTTCGCCAAGCTGGCAGTCGGCAAAACCCGCTATGGCCTGATGCTGCGCGAAGATGGCATAGCCATGGATGACGGCACCGCCGCGCGACTGGCCGAGGATCATTTCGTCGTAACCACAACGACCGCAAATGCCGTATTGGTCTATCGCCACATGGAGTTCGTGCGCCAGTGCCTGTGCCCGGACATGGACGTGCAGTTGATTTCCACCACCGAGGGATGGGCGCAATATGCGGTCGCCGGGCCCAACTCGCGCAAGCTGTTGCAAAAGATCGTCGACCCGGAATTCGACATCTCGAATGAGGGCTTCCCTTTCATGGCCTGCGGCACCATCACCGTGTGTGGCGGCCATCGGGCGCGGCTGTTCCGGATTTCGTTCTCTGGCGAGTTGGCATTCGAAATCGCGGTTCCCTCTCGCTATGGCGACTCGCTGATGCGGCAGCTGATGACCGAGGGCGAAGAGTTCGACGTTGTCCCCTATGGCACCGAAGCACTGGGCGTCATGCGGGTCGAAAAAGGCCATGCTGCAGGCAGCGAGTTGAACGGCACCACAACCGCCCTGAACCTGGGAATGGGCCGCATGGTGTCCAAAAAGAAGGACAGCATCGGATCAACCCTGTCGGAACGCGAGGCACTGAACCAACCCGATGCACTGATGCTGGTGGGGATCAAACCGTTGGAGCCTGAAAACAAGGTAACCGCCGGTGGCCACCTGATGAAGAACGATGGCCCGGTCGATGCGGCCCATGATCAGGGCTATGTCACCTCAGCCGTCTACTCACCCATTCTGAACAGTAGCATTGGGCTGGGATTGTTGAAAAACGGCGGCGACAGGCTGGGCGAAAAAATGCGCCTTGTCTCTCCGCTGACGGACCTGACGGTCGAGGTGGAAATTGTCTCGGCCCATTTCGTTGACCCGGAAGGAGAACGTCTGCGTGGATAATCTGGTTGCGATAACCGCCCTCGGCGCGGCTGACCCTCGGGTAGACACGGTTGGGCCTGTCACCTGTTCCGAGATACCGGACGTGGCGTTGGCATCAGTCGCGGCGCGGCTCGGTCAGGAAACAGCGGCCAAAGCCGCATTGAAGAAACTAATCGGCGCTGAGGCACCAAAGGTCCAGAGGTTTGAAGGAACCGCAATCACCGCCTTTTGGGCGGGGCCAGAGCAATGGATGGTTGAAGCACCGCATGACACGCACGAGGACCTTGCCGCGCAGGTGAAATCTGCGGTTGGGTCTGCGGCCTCGGTCACTGAACAGACCGATGCTTGGGTGCGTTTCGACCTGGCTGGTGCGAACATTCAAGCAGTGCTGGAGCTTTTGTGCCAGTTGGATCTGCGCATATTGACTAAGGGAACGGCGGCGCGCAGCTCGATCCACCATATTGGCTGTTTCGTGCTCTGTCGTGGTTCGGATCACTACAGCCTGTACGGTCCGCGCTCGTCCGCCAAATCTCTGCACCATGCGATGCTGACGGCGATGCGATCAGCGCTCTAGTCAGCGCCTAGACCGAGGGCAAAGGGGCGTTATCCTCAACCCGGAAACGGTTGATGCGGCGCCTGTCCTCGCTGGGGCTCAGGCCAAAAGCCGACCGGTAATGCGTCACCAAGGGCGCGACAGATCCATAGCCGACAGCGGCCGCGATCTGGGAAATGGGATCTTTGGTATAAACCACCATCTGACGCGCCGCTTTCATCCGCATTGTGCGGTAATAATGGCTGGGGCTGTGTCCGGTTGCCTGTTTGAATGCCCGCTCGATCTGACGAGGTGTGACGCCCATTTGTTTCGCAACTTCGGCAATCGAGATCGCTTGACCAATATTGGCGGCAAACATTTCAACGCTGCGTGAAACAAGCGGTGGAAGGCGGTCTCCCGTTTTCGGCGCTGTCGCATTGGGCACCTGCTGACGCACTGCCGCACCGCGCATCATCGGATGTTGAAACCAGCACGCAACCTCATGCGCAATGTCACCGCCCAAGCGATCGTGAACCAAATGCAGTGCCAGGTCGAACCCTGCCGCTGCACCGGCGGCGGTATAGCGCGTCACGGTGCGCACGATCACTTCGCTCCGGGCGTCCATATCGGGAAACTCGGCCTCAAAAGCCGCCTCATAGCACCAGTGGACCGAGACCGGCTGACCTGCCATTGCACCGGATCGCACAAGAGGGAATACGCCACCGCTGATCCCGCCCAGAACTGTTCCGTGCCTCCCAAGACCACGCAGCAAGGCATTGCCGCTAACAGCGTTGTCAAAGACCGAAGACGGGCTGCTGAGCAGGAATAGAATGTCGATATTCCTGCAGTCCGCCAACGCGCGATCTGCTTCGAACCCAACCCCTGCGCTTGACTGAACCTTTTGACCACGTTCAGAAACCAGCGACCATCTAAACGCTTGATGACCTGCGATTTCATTGGCCGCCCGCAGGGGTTCGATCACCGATGTCAAACAAGCCATCGGAAAGCCATCAAACAGCAGAAAGCCGATATCGATTCTGTCCTGATCCGTCATAGATCCGTCCTAACAAGTTCCTGGCGGCAACCCTACACCAAGTTTATGCCCAACGGATCAGTCCAATAATGGCAGAGGTCGCATAGAACGCCTGCAACAGCAAAAACGTCCAGCGCCGATCAATCAATGCCCATGCGGCAAACAGTGCCGACGACACCAACAGTAGGGAGAATCCAAGAATCTCAGCGCCAATATTCGAAGCAATCAGCAAGGCATAAGCCATAGCCAGAACCGATCCGGTGATCTCAAACAGTGTTGTCAGGCGGCGGTTAGCTGTTCTGTCTTCCGTCATCAATTACACTTACCTTTGCCGAAAGAAGAAGACAGCGTCAGCGGGCCAGATTTGCATTCCGACTGATGTTCGAAGTCTGTGATATCCTCCGGGTATAGATTGTTCATTTCGAAGCTCCGCGTACATTGTGTTCGCGATACCTAATCTGACATTTGCCTTTGCCGCAAATGAATGATTATCATTCAATGATCAAAATCTGTCATGGGAAATCATGAACGAACGTTTGGAAATAGACGCCTTGCGCGCGCTGCTCGCAATCGCGACCTATGGTGGTGTAACCCGTGCGGCCCGACATCTCGCGCTTTCGCAATCGGCAGTCAGCCATAAGATCGGCCGTTTAGAGCGCGTACTGAATTGCAAACTGCTGACTCGTCGCAAAGGTGCCCCCCTGTTCACCGAAGACGGGCTGCGTCTTTGTGAATACGCCCGTCGAATTACCACTCTGCATGACGAAGCGGTGGCCTCACTTGGTAACAGGCCGCTCACCGGCCACTTGCGGCTTGGCATGACCGAGGATGCGACAACCAGCGGGATCGCCCAAATTCTTGGACGTTTCACACGGCTGTACCCCGATGTTCGCGTACGAACCCGCACTGGTCAAAGCCTGAATGTTCAGGATTGGTTGAAGGCTGGTGAATTAGACTTGGCGGTGATTCAGATATTTCGCAACGACGTGCAGCCCGAAGATCTGATCCTGTTTCAGGATTCCCTTCATTGGGTCAAATCACCCGACTATCGTCTGAATCTGTCAGAACCGGTTCCGTTTCTGTCCTTTGACACACAGTGTTTCTACCGAAGATGGGGAATGGAAGACAGTCAGCAGCAGGACCACCGTTTTGACAATATCCTGGAATGTCCAAGTGCAGCAGGAATCCAGTCGGCTGTTCGATCTGGGCTGGGCATAGCGCTATTGAACGGGATGCACATTACACCAGACATGGAAGTCATCAACGATGTCTTTCCTACCCCTCCAGAGCTTGCCTATGTCGCACGGGTTCAGATGAACAACCGCAACGCCGTGACAAAAGCGCTGATTGCGGAGATAGCAAAAGAGGTCGAACGCGCGTTTCCCCTGCGCGTAGCAGTTTAGTGGTCAGGTCTTCATTAAACCAAAGCCACTCGACATCCTCTGTCGCCGACGATCGATTGACTTGCGGAACGCTGTTTCGCTGACCAGTGACAGCGGAAAAAGAACCCTCTCGCCAACGCCGTCAATCACGGTCAGCTTGCCACCTCTTTCCTGCGCACGAACGATGTTTTCGAACCCCATGTCACCCACAATGATCCGGCCACTTTCGAGATCGTCAAACAGTTCCATCAATTCAGCATGAAGACGTTCACGTCCGGCGTGATCTTTGGCCAGCGCGACGCGTTCCGAATGCAGGGTTGGCGCAAGATCTCCGTCCGGGCCGGTCAGTTTTTCCACCACTATCGCCGGGCCCGCTGATGTTGGCGCATATCCCATGAATTGCGCCAACCTCTCGATCTCGGGGCATCCACGGTTGAGCGCCGCCAGATATTCGTTTGCTTCGCGGTTCCATTGGCGCAGATTGCCATAGCGCCATTCGGCATAACGCGGCAGAAAATGGCTACGCACAGGTTCGTCCACCCGCACTTTCAGCAGCGCCCCTTCGACCTCGGGGTGCTGATAAATCAGATAGTTGCGACTTTTTCGCAGGGGTTTGTGGTCGCTCAGGTCAATCATGTCCGGGTGTTCCAACAGGGGTTGGGGTATGTGTCCTTGAATGCCGGACAGCCCAAGTGGGCGCATTCATAGAATTTTCTCAAACCTGTTACAACTCACCTTTTGATCAGGGCCCAAGATTGGGACGCGGCAAAAGGATAAAGGCCTGGTCACCAGTTGATACGACAACAGGCGTCGAGACCCAGTCGCCTGGATCGAACGGAGGTGTAATCCCATCGCATCTATCGGGCTGCTTCCAGCACATGATGATCTCGGCCCCGGTCAGATAGTTTAACCGCAACCGCAGCCCCCGTTCGAATTGAACTCTGGCGTCTGCCGCACCATTCACGCCAAGAAAATGCCCATAGATATACACGGTTTCGGCCTGTTCAGGCAGGCTTTGCGCCAATGCGCGCGTTGCTTTTTGCCAAGGCGGGATGAACATAAACGATGTTTTGCCAATGAGCATCAAATTGATCATCAACACGCACATCAACAAGATACGCGAAACACTTAACCATCTTTTTGAAGACTGCAGAAACTGAACCCCACACGTGGTGAGCACGACCCCAAACAAGATCCAAAGCCAGTTCAATGCCCGGACAGGGACCTGCACCCCCGACATCATCGCCTTGAGGATAAGCGGTGCCAGGCCAGCAAGTGCAGCCATCAGGATCGCGACGGCAAACAGCCGTCTTCGGGTAAACAGGAACCCCCAGGCGCCTGCAAATAGGGCCAAGAGCATCAAGCCATAGCTGATTGTCCCTCCGCCCATTGTATAGATGATGGATCGGAGGAATACTTTGACCTTGGTAAGGTTCAGCAGCAGGTCATCGACCGAATTTACTTCGTTCGGCCCACGCCATTCAGCAACCGGAATACCGAATATGCCATGGTAGAAGTAGTTCAGGGTGTAAACACACAGGAGCGCCAGAACCAGGCTGACAAAGAAAATGATCAACGTAACAGCGACGTTTGTATAGGTTTTTGGTGCCTTGTTTGACAGCAGGATCAGTGTCAGCAACAGGAACGGATAGGTCGTGTAGGCCATGAAGGATAAGGGCACTACTAGAACCAACAGGGCCAGCGACACACGATGCGGAAGAAACAGAACTGCCAGGCTGTACAAGGTGATAACCCAGATCCCCGGCAGCAACGTGTTGAACCAGTATGAAATCAGGAATGCTGGAACCGAAAACGCAATGAATAGCGCAAGATAACCTTTGTACCAGATCGGGTCCGAACGCTCCATGATCGCGACTGCCGCCGCAGCCGAGAACAAGCCCCAGGCTATGTTATAGAGATACATGCTTATTTGTGAGGGCCATAGAAATGGCCGGAACTGCCACCAGTAGTTCAACCAACGACCTTCATCCAAGGCCTTGTGGTAGGCAATCTCGGTCCAGCCCAGCAGCGCCGGGAAATCATCATGACGTACGAAAGGGTCGAAAAGCTGTGGCCAGTTGATCAGGAACAACGCAGCGGTGCAAAGCAGGGACAGAAAAAGAAACTCCTGCCGAGGTGTTTTTTCCGTCATGATTTGTCGCCATATGACCTTGCAATAACAGAGGCCCGGACCTGCGCGATCGCGGTGACAGCCGACCGGGGCAAGGCACGCACAACCAGCTTGCGTAGGGTCCAGCCTAAACTGCCGACCTCTTTCAACGCGCCGGGCGCGACTTTGGTATCCAGCACGTCCTGAGACAGCCGGGCTGCCCCTGACTGGTTCGCATAGAGGACAGAATTATACCGATACCAGGGTTCGATCGATTGATCCCCGAACATCTCAGGCCGCAAACAATCATAGGCCGTGTATCCCCGTTCAGCGAACAAACCCTGCCAAAAGGACAGGCGCTGTTCATTTATGTGAAACTCGCCGCCCTGCCCCGGAACGGCGGCTGAGAACAGGACCAGATCGCTATGTGTGGTCAGGCTCTGAACCAGGCTGGCCGACGCGTCATGCGGCAAGTGTTCACCGACCTCAAGCGACTGAGCCAAATCAAACTGGCGTCCAAGCTCGACCGGTTTGGACAGATCTGCACCGATAAACGCCTCAGCCGGTATCGCAAGCTTGTCACGATCCACATAGTCGCCATCGACACCGGCAATATCCTTGCAACCCGCGGCCTGCCACTCCGACAGCCACACACCCCGCCCGCAGCCAAAGTCCACGACACTGTCCGCAGAGATTTTTCCTAGAAGGCAAGCAATTAGCCTGTTTGCGGACCGCCGGGCGCCCTGGTCAATATAGTCAAAGAACTCGTTTGAATAGATATGCGACATTGCCAATCTCTAGGTTGAATTCTGCGGTTTATAGACCCACAGCCGTAGGAACGCGAAGTTGATCACAGGTAGAACAACTACAACGACAGCGGCCGAGACAACTTCGCTCAGGCCAAAACGAGGGCCGGCCAGTCCAGTAATCGCAGCTGAAACCAGCAGCCCAATTCCGACCATGCAAAGAAACCGCCCAAACTGTGCAGGAACCACCAGCGCCTGCCCGAAGGTCCAGACTGTTTGCCCAATATATTGGATCAGGATTGCGGACCCAAAAGCCAATGCATTGGCGATCCAGGGCGAATGAAACACGCCCAACAGGCCCAGATAAGCCAGCATGTAGTAACCAGCCACGCCTAAGCCCACGATGGCAAACCGGATTATGCGGCGCCGTTCGCTCATTTCTGCGCGGTCTTCTCTTCTACTATGGTGTCCGAAATCTCTGAGGTCTCTTGATCTACAAAATAGAGTGGTCGGTTTTTGGCCTCGATATACAGACGTCCGAGATATTCCCCCATGATTCCAAGCGTCAACAGCTGGATACCCGAGAAGAAACTGATCACCAGAACCGTCGAAGCCCAACCCGCAACTGCGTTGTAAAGGATCAAGGACCAAAAGACGTAGACCGCCATCAGCGCGGCGATAATTAGTGTCAGAAAGGCCATTCGTGTGGCGATCTGCAGCGGTTTGATCGAAAAACTCGCCAGTGCATCAAGCGCAAAGCGGATCATCTTGGACATCGGGTATTTGGTCTCGCCCGCGATCCGTGGGTCGCGGATGTATTCGATCCCGATTTGACGGAAACCAACCCAAGCGAACATGCCCCGAACGAACCGCGCGCGTTCCGGCATACTCAGAACCGCATCCAGCGCCCGACGGCTGACAAGCCGGAAATCGCCCGTGTCATTTGGAATGGGTACGTCCGAAAGCCGGTTCAATATGCGGTAGAAACCATGAGCTGTTACTTTCTTAATCCAACTTTCGCCTTTTCGCTCACTCCGACGCCCATAAACCACATCATAACCCTGATCCATCATCGCCATCATGTCCGACAAAAGCTCCGGCGGGTCTTGCAGATCGGCATCCAACATAAAAATCCGCTGCCCTTGGGCTGCATTCAGCCCCGCTGTCAGAGCGATCTGGTGACCGCGGTTACCCGATAGCTTCAAACCGCGAATACGCGGATGAAACTCGCTTTGGGCACAGATTGCGCGCCATGTTTCGTCATTAGACCCATCATCCACCAGAATAATCTCGGATTCGGCGTTCCATTGTTCAGTCGCAGCGATCAGGCGCTCCACCAGTAAGGGGATCGACTCCTCTTCGTTCATGCATGGAATGACGACAGACAGTAACATCTAACCTCCGGGCGCGATTTTACGGCGCACCTATCGCAAAACGGACCAGCCAAGGAATAGCGTTCACTTGGCGTTGTAGATGTATTGATATCTCAACAGACGCATCAGCGAACAAGCCGAGCGCCGAGTTTTCACCTGTAGTTACCCAACCGACACAGGAATAGGCCCTACCCAACAGTTTGACTGCCTCGCATCCTGAAATTCCCTTGCCTGCAAGAAACAGTAATTCTGGGCCATCTAAATTGGATGAATTCGCTCAACATGGGTTATGTGAATCGCTTACCGAGCCTTTTTTGCTGGGGGGTTCCAAAACAATGTCTGAGATGTGAAACACCTAAGCGTCCAAGACAAGAGCTGGTGTTGTGGCGGAGAGACAGGGATTCGAACCCTGGAGACGGTCTCCCGCCTACACACTTTCCAGGCGTGCGCCTTCGACCACTCGGCCACCTCTCCGTGCGGGCGTTATTTGGACTATCGCCTGAGGATTTGCAAGGCCCGATTAGCGTAAAATTCTCTGGCTCGTTTCAGGTCCGAACTTGCCTCAGGGTTCGTCACCATCTCCGTCGGAAAGATCAGCCTCGGTCAATTCGGCGGGCGAAGAGGCCGGAGGCGCTTTTGTCTCTGAAACAGGCTCAGATGGGGGCATTTGCGCGTTACCTGACGATTGAAGGGCCTCGGGGTTTCGCAGCCAGACATCACGCTGAGCAAACGGTATCTCGATCCCCTCTTCGACAAAGCGGCGATTGATCTCATGGTTCATGTCGGACTTCACCGAAAGAACCCAATTCACATCCCGCAAAATGGCGCGGATTTCAAAGTCCAGAGAATCCGCACCGAACCCCTGAAACACTACGCTGGGTGCCGGATTCGCCAATACCATCGGATGTGCGTTGGCGATTTCGCCCAGGATTGTCTCAACCACGCGGGTATCGGTACCATAGGCCACCCCGACCGGGACAATGACGCGTCCGATCGTATTTCCACGGGTATAGTTGGTGACAACACCGCTGATCAGGTCCGAGTTCGGGACAATGACATCTGTTCGATCGAAGGTCTCAATCCGGGTCGAGCGTACCGAGATGTCGCGCACATAACCCATCATCCCGTTTACGTCGATCCAATCGCCTTTTGAGATCGGGCGTTCGACCAAAAGGATAATGCCGGACACAAAGTTCGAGACAATGGTTTGCAGACCAAATCCGATCCCGACAGATAGCGCCCCGGCCACGATGGCCAGAGACGACAGATCGAAACCCGCAACCATGATGGCGACCAAGGCTGCCAGGAAGATACCGACATACCCCGTCCCTGAAACAATCGCGTTTTGACCACCAGGATCAATGCTCGTCTTTGGCAACAAAGAGGTCCGCAACCCACCCTGCAGGGCGCGTGTCAGTCCGTATCCGATCAGGAAAACCACCAGAAAAGTAAAGAAATTACTGGGCGAGACGGTCACGCCCCCAATGTCGAACCCCAAAAGGAGCCGCGACCATGCCTCTAACAAATCGGTCTCGCGTGCGCCCCAGATCAGCGCCAGAACCGGCAGGGCCAAAATGGCCATGGCAAAGCCAATCAGAACCGAAAACAATGTGTCCCGGGCTGCCTCACCCTTGCGGGTTATCAATCCATAAACCGAAGTCAGGAATCGTTGAAGGATGATCAGTGCGGCAATCAGGATCAACGATTTTACCGCTGGAAAAACAATGGCCTCAGCCGCGTTGTTATAACCGATGGCAGCCAGAACTGGGCTGACAACTCCCAACAGGAACAATGCTCGGCGCAAGAATTCGACCAGCTGGATGACCCCGGTTCCACGGGCATTGCCATCAGGTTCTGCCTGCACCTCGGCAAGCCGTATCTGCCGCGCACGCAACAGAACCAGAGCAGTTGCAAGAATAACTGGGAAGCCCACAACCGCGCGCGTCGCATCCGAAGTATTCTCGATCTGTTCGAAAAGGTTCCCAAGATCGTGCAAAATGAGAAAAACGGCAAGCAGATCCAGGTAGATTCGAAGCTCGGTGATCCGCTTTGGCGAGAGCTTTCTGAAACCCTGCGCCTGCTGCATTACATAGACCTGACGTCCAATCCAGTCGTAGTACAGAACAATGGCCGCCCAGAACGGTACGTTTTGTATCAGAAGGGTTCCCCGCAATCCCAATATCCCCGTCAGGACGACGGCTTTTACCAGCAACAAAACACCCAGCCATGGCAGAATTATCCGAAACAGCGATGTCAGGAATGTCCATACGCCAGTTCCCTGCCCCCCTATGGTACGCAGATAGTTCCCAGCAGCCTCGGACCAACGTTTTCCATAGCCCAGCAAAACAATGGCCACGAAGACCAGCAATAAAATTCCAAGCCCTTGTTTGCGAAGCTGCTCATGCACCACATCTGTTTGGTAGTTCTGCACAGCCTCGTTGAAAAGGCTTCGGCCCGCTTCAGTCAGATCAACCCAGGCTGGTCGCCAATAGCTGGGGTTCAGTGGCGATGGGCCGCGCTCCAACAGCTCTTTTTTCTGCCTATTTCGCAGGATCTGGTCAATTTCTGCGATCAGTCCGTTGGCGCGACTGAAGGCCTCGTCGGAAATGATATGCGGCACCCGCAGTGCGTTCAGTTGGTTTTCAAGATGTGAACGCAGCGTAGCAATGTCTTCCGGTTCGGTTGCATCACCTTCCGGTCCGGGACCCAAAGCCTTGATCTGGCTTTCCAGGGTCTGAATACGTTCGGTATTTGCACCACGCGCGCTGTTGAAAACATCTCGATAGGTATGAATTTCCGATCGCAGGTTTTCCAGCGAAGCGTTCGAGGCCCGATTGGCCTCGATCACATCTTCGGCCCGATCCGCCGTTTTTACCCAACCCTGATAGTAGTCACTTTGCCGATCCGAAAGCTGGGCCGTTGCAGGACCAGACAGAACTGCAAACAAAAGTGAAACAAGGGCCAGAAACAGGCGGACCTGCCGCAACATCATACGTCCTCGAAAACGCCCGGAATGCTACGCGGCGCCTCGGTCATCCAATCAGGAACAGGCAATTCTTTTTCGCGCAGGAATTCCGGGTTGAACAGCTTAGATTGATAGCGCGTGCCATAATCACACAGAATCGTAACAATGGTATGGCCCGGACCCAGATCCTTGGCCAGGCGCACGGCGCCAGCCATGTTGATGGCGGTCGATCCGCCCATGACCAGACCTTCGTCGCGCAGAAGGTCAAAGATATAGGGCAACGCTTCGTTATCCGTCATCTGATAGGCGAAATCCGGTTTGAACCCCTCAAGGTTCTTGGTGATCCGCACCTGGCCAATACCTTCCGCGATCGAGCTTCCCTCCATCGCGATCTCACCGGTTTTGTAATAGGAATACAACCCGGCCCCCATCGGATCGACCAATGCGATCTTGACGCCTTTGGGCTGCAGCGCCTCGGCCACACCGGCCAACGTGCCACCTGAACCAACCGCACTGACAAAGCCGTCGACCTTACCGCCGGTTTGCTCCCAGATCTCGGGGCCGGTGGTCTCGACATGGCTCTGACGGTTGGCGACGTTGTCGAACTGATTGGCCCAGATTGCGCCATTGGGTTCCGTCTGCGCCAGTTCTTCAGCTAGACGGCGAGAGTAATGTACAAAGTTGTTCGGGTTGCGATACGGCGCTGCCGGGACCTGAACCAACTGTGCACCCGCAAGACGCAGCATGTCTTTCTTTTCTTCGGACTGGGTCTCCGGGATCACGATCACGGTCTTGAAGCCCATCGACGCCCCGACAAGCGCCAGACCGATACCGGTGTTTCCAGCGGTGCCTTCAACGATGGTGCCCCCAGGTTTCAGGTCGCCCCGTGCTATGGCATCGCGAATGATATAAAGAGCGGCACGGTCCTTGACCGATTGACCAGGATTCATGAACTCGGCCTTGCCAAGAATTTCACACCCGGTTTCCTCACTGATACGGCGCAGCCGGATCAACGGAGTTTTCCCTACTGCGTCGGCAAGGTCTTTCGCAATGCGCATGGCGCCCTCATTTCTTTACGTATCAACGAAGATTTACAGATGCTGCGCAACAACCACAAGCCGCGATCACGCCCCACGCAGCCTGTCTCTGTGTCGAGCCAGCCAATGCGCCAGTGACAATAGCGGCAAATCCTTGAACCCATGCCCGTCGACTTGATCCATGAACTGAGCATAGGGAATGATTTTGGTGCGGATATCCTCACCTTCCGAGGCCAACCCGCCATCGTCTATCGTTTTCTCAAGATCGGCCAACCCTACGTAAAGATAGACGTATTCGGTGGACGATCCGCTGGACGAATAGGCCTCTCCGGCAAATTCAAGCGACTTGAGGTTGATCTGGGCTTCTTCCATCGCCTCACGCCGCGCAGCCTGTTGCGGCGTTTCACCGGGGTCAATCATGCCTGCAACGGGTTCCCACATCCACGGCTCGGGGTCTTCGATCAGGAAAACCGGCGTCCTAAATTGTTCAACCAAAAGCACCGCATCACGCCCCGGATCATATGGCAGAACCACCACAGCACTGCCCTGCATCAATCCATTGCGGTTCAGCACCGACCCCATCGTGCCGTCATTCCTTCGGTGTTGAAGCTGAACCTCCTGCATGCCGAAATAGTCAATATAGGCATGGGTATGCTCGTGTACGATCACATCCTTCTTCGGATCACGCGCGTCACCGGTTCCGCGTTTGCGTGCACCCAGCTTGGCCCAGGCGCGGGTTCGGATCGACGGAAAACTGCGCGCGATCTTGACGGCATCGGCCTTGCCGTAATAGCCCATGACCTCTTGCGCGGCGGTTAGGGTCAGATCCGCCCACGCGTCTGCCCAGTCCTGCAAGGACCATAGCTCACCGGGCGACCACAGGTCAGGCTCGGGAAAGAACACGCTGGCTTCGACAACAGAGCCATCGGGCAATTCAACGGGCTGCCGCTGCAGATCATAATCAAACCCCCCTTCATAGAAAATCAGTCGCTTGAAATCCTCGGGTTCGAGGCCCTGAACCAGAAGGCCATCCGCAACGGCCCCACGTTCTGGCTTGATCATCGGAAATGCCTCGTCGCGCACGCCGTAAACCGCGTGATCCTTCAGCTTGGCCTCCGACAAAGTCAGGCATGACAGCGAACGGCCAAGCACCAGTTGCAGCAGTGGCAGATGCCGAAGCGTGCCATAGAAAAACAGATCGTTCACAAGGGTATCTCGCGTTGGTGTTTGGGCGCTAGCGCCAGCGGCGGCTTGCTTCTTCCGTCGCCAAACCGGCGATAAGAGCGCCAATAGCCAAAGTCCACAGAATTTCCGGAGCTAACAACTGTTCGCCATAGCCAACGCCAATCTTGAATATCGCCATAAGGGCCTCGAACGGGCCGTCATAGCGGTGGCGCATGGCCAAGCGGAACATCTCATAGGTGCCCTGAACGAAAAGACCCCAAAACACCAGCGAGGCAATGCCTGTCAGTCCGTTATTGACGGCAGCGGTCCACCCCTTGCCGGTCCGTTTACCCATGATTTTCCAACCACACGCGACCCCAAGGGCCATGTTGACGACAGTGAAGTAGCCATAGCTTTTGCCTTCTTCACCATTTGCTATGATCATGCTGGAAACCAGAAATGCCACCACCGCCAGACAAAGGGCTGCGACAAGACGTGAGGCGCTGGGCATTCTAAAGGTCCGTTTACTAAGTAGGTTTCGCTATGGTGATCTGTGTCACATCACAGTTGCCGGTGTCAAAGGCCGCGCCGCAAGCGGTCAAATAATAATTCCACATGCGGCGAAAACGCTCATCAAACCCCATTCCCGAAATCTCGTCCCATTTGTCATTGAACGTCTCGTACCAGCGGCGCAGTGTCAGATCATAGCTTTTGCCGAATTCTTTTGACTTCACCACGGTCAGACCCGCATTCTCCACCTGCTCCTGCAGAATTGTCGGAGCCGGAAGCATCCCCCCCGGAAAGATATATTTCTGAATGAAATCAACACCATTCTTATACACATCCCAGCGATGATCGCCGACGGTAATGATTTGCAAGGTTGCCTGTGCGCCAGGTTTTAAGCGATCACGGATAGTGTCGAAATAGACCGGCCAATATTTCTGACCAACCGCCTCGAACATCTCAATAGAGGCGATCCCGTCATATTGGCCCCGTTCGTCACGATAGTCCTGCAGCTTCAGATCAACTAAATCTGTAAGTCCTTCTTTTTCAATGCGTTGACGGGCAAAGCTCAACTGTTCCTTGCTGATCGTCAAGCCTGTGACCCGCAGGCCACGCTCTTTTGCTGCATATTCGGCGAAACCACCCCATCCGCAGCCAATTTCCAGAATATGGTCACCGGGTTTGGCACCCATTTCATCAACCAGACTGGCGTATTTAGCGGTTTGTGCCTTTTCCAAGCTTTCCTGTCCGGTTTCGAACAAGGCACTGGAATAGGTCATGGTATCATCTAGCCATAACCCATAGAATTCATTACCTAAATCGTAATGATAAGAGATATTCTTTTTAGCCTGTCGACGGTTGTTTCGATGCAACCAAAAGCGCAGGCGTTCATAGGCCTGTACCAGAAATTTCCCGGTGAAATCGTCGTACACGGTCTCGGTACCCAGATGCACTAGATCCATGAAGGCACGCAGATCTGGTGTGCTCCAATCGCCTTCCAGATATCCGTCTGAAAACCCCAGCTCACCCTCCCGGATAAGTCGTGCAAATACGTCCGGATTGTGAATATCGACCCGTGCGACAGGCCCAGGGCGTTTGCCTTCGGTTCGAAATACACGACCGTCTGGCAAGGCAATATCAAGCTGCCCCTGCTCCATCTGGTTCAGCATATTCAGAACATGTGCAAAATATCTTGGCAGGTCTGTCTGCCCTTCGATTGTAGTTAGAACCATCCGCTCTCCCCTGTGCGGTTGTTGTAGAAGGCTAAAACGAGTTTGTGTTTCTGGCAAGTTTTCAGTTCTTTACCGGCTTTTTCGGCCCTCGTAGGCCGACAAGGCGCGCGCGCGCCCTTCGGCCAAACCCACAACAGGGTTTGGGTATGGCGCGGACGGATCAAGACCCCACTTGCAGGGAATGGCTTCAAAATAATCAAGTGCGCTTGAGGGCGGGTTTGATTGTCCTTCGGCCACCCATTTCCGCACATAGTCGCAATAGGGATCATATTTTTTTTGCTGCGCCTCGGGGTTAAAAATACGGAAAAACGGGGACGCATCTGGGCCGGACCCAGCAACCCATTGCCAACCCATCGCATTTGAGGCCGGATCCCAATCGGTCAGGCAATCGGAAAACCAGCCCATACCGATTTTCCAGTGCGCCATCAGATGTTTGGTCAAATAACTGGCGACAATCATCCGTGCGCGATTGTGCATGCGACCTGTGACGTACATCTGTCGCAACCCAGCATCGACCACGGGAATGCCTGTCCTTGCCTGCTTCCAAGCAATGATCTCGGGGCTAGAGACGTTCTGGCCCCAAGGGAACTGATCCCATTCCGGTTTCCAGTTGTTGCTTAACAAATGAGGCGTATGGAACATCAAATGATAGGCAAATTCACGCCAAACCAACTGCCGCAAATAGGCTTCGGTACCGGACATGCCGAACATCTCTGCGCCCTGGAGGGCGTGCCAGACGCTACGCGGTCCAATCTCACCCAGCGATAAATATTCGGAAATGCCCGACGTTCCATCCTCGGCCAGTTGATCCCGGGCTTCGGGATACCCCGAAAGCCGTTCCAAGAACCGATGGAGCGTTTTGAACGCTGCGTCTTCCCCTGGCTGTACATAGCGGGCGCAAACTGATGCCCCGCGGTTCATTCCCGCGGCCAATCCCCACGACTCCAGAGTATCTGTATGCGGCCATTCCTTCGGCGGGGCCAGCGCGGCGGGTCGCGCATGTGGAAATGGAACCTCGCGTCTCTGTACCGATCGCCACATTGGTGTAAACACGCGAAAAGGCGTTCCGGTCTTGGTCTGGACGGTCCAGGGCTCAAAAAGCAGGTGCCCGGAAAACGATTTGGGCTGTACGCCCAGTTTGGTCAGAGCCGTCTTGATCCTTGTATCTCGGGCAATCGTGTCCGGATCGTAAGCCCGAGACCAATAGACCTCGGTGGATCCGGTTTCCTTGATCAGGTTTTGCATAACCTCCAACGCATCCCCGCGCCGCAAGATCAGACGGCTTCCCAACTGCGCCAACGCGCGGTCAAACACCTCAAGGCC
This sequence comes from Ruegeria sp. CDSA193, assembly GCF_059611885.1. Lineage (NCBI taxonomy): Bacteria > Pseudomonadati > Pseudomonadota > Alphaproteobacteria > Rhodobacterales > Roseobacteraceae > Ruegeria > Ruegeria sp. CDSA193. Next base: position 357,547 of record NZ_JBXWPN010000001.1, read on the forward strand.
CTTGCCGAGGCGCCATTTAGGAGCCGCACCCAAGGCCTGCCCGAGATCGTCGAAAATATAGACCGGAATGATTGGCCGCCCCGTTGCCGAAGCAGCGCTGAGTGCAGGATGGTCCGACAGTCGCAAATCCTGTCGGAACCACATAATTATCGGCGGGCTCTTGGGTCCCATGACTGCTCCGTATTGTTTACCTTTCTACGCAGCAGTGCCAGAACTGGATCACAAAACAGCGTCCAACGCATTCAAAAGCTGATCAATTTCCCGTTTCGATGTGTAATGCGTAAAGCTGACTCGCAAAACACCTTGATCCAGATCCACACCCATGGCCTGTAAAGGACGCACGGCATAGAAATCTCCGCCACCGGCCATAACCCCATGCGATGCAAGACTGGCAGCAACAGATTCAGCATTTCGGTTCAGCGCCAGCGCGACCGTTGGCGCACGCCGCGAGGCATCAGAGGTTCCGATCAGACGGACTGCATTGCGATCTTTAACCGCATCCAGAACCGGTTGTAGCAGGGCGATCTCGTGCCCGCGCATCAGGTCGTGGACAAACGCCCCCCGCGCTGCAGCACCAGTTCCGGGTCCGTCATGATGTTCGCATAAAAGATCGACGTAATCCGCCATCCCCGCACTGGCGGCGATCTGTGCGTGATCCGGCCCTGCAGGGGTAAAGCGTTGATAAAGAACATCGCCGTTGAAATAGTGCCCCTGATTGGGCAACAGCTCACCCAATGCCCGGCGGATCACCATGCATCCCTGATGAGGGCCATAGGTTTTATACGCCGAAAACAGATAGATATCCGGACCCAGATCACCGACATTCGGAAATCCATGCGGCGCGTAAGAGACACCGTCGACGCAGACAAACGCGCCTGCCGCATGTGCAATCGCAGTTATCTCGGTAACCGGATTGATTTCCCCGACCACGTTCGAACAATGCGGAAAACAGACCAGACGCACCTTTTCATCCAGAATGTCCTCAAGATCCTGCGGGTTCAGAGACCCGGATTCGGGGTCTATCTGCCATTCTCGAACCTCTATGCCCTCATCTGCAAGACGGCGCCAAGGCCCCGAATTGGCCTCATGATCTTGATTTGTCACGACAATCGCATCACCCGGCTGCATCCACTGTCGGAATGCCTGCGCCAGAACATAGGTGTTCTGCGTGGTCGACGGGCCAAAGCTCAGTTCATCTGCATCCACACCCATGATCGCAGCCATTCGGGCGCGGGCCTCGTCCATTTCCTCTCCGGCCAGACGGCTGGCTTCATAGGGGGCATAGGGCTGTACCTTGCGCTGGGTGTAATAGCGCGTCAAACGATCAAGCACCGGCTTGCAAGTATATGATCCACCAGCATTTTCGAAAAATGCCTGCCCCTGCAGGCTGGGTTCGGAAAAAGCCGGGAACTGCGACCGAACAAAATTGATATCCAGAGTGCTCATGGCACGTGCCTCCTTGATCATGCTTGCCTATCCAAGAGGTGCCCGAGCATGATTTCGGAACCCTCAGAAATCATGGCAGGTCTTCCAGCCCAGCCGACACGTTCAGGTGCCCGCAGAACCTGCGCCTTTGCCGCGCAAGTACGCCGACAAATTGCCCACAGCTTTTGCCATCGTCAAGAACACTGTGCCCTGAACCAAAGAAAAAGCCGGGCAATTATGCCCGGCCTTGAAAATGAGTATCGTTCGGGTGTCAGCCCTGAACTTTTGTGTAGGTTCCCTCACCGGCCAGGATACCGCGGAAACCGCCCGGCTCATCCAATCCGAATACGATCAGAGGCAGGTTATTGTCGCGCGCTAGCGCAATGGCCGATGCATCCATGACTTTCAGCCGCTTTGCCAACACGTCATCGTAGCTGACCGAGTCATAACGCACCGCATCCGCATGTTCTTTGGGGTCTTTGTCATAGACACCGTCCACGCCGTTCTTACCCATAAAGATCGCCTCGCAAGCCATCTCATTGGCGCGCAGTGTCGCTGCGGTATCTGTGGTGAAATACGGATTCCCTGTTCCAGCGGCAAAGATGCAGACCCGTTTCTTTTCCAGATGCCGCACAGCGCGGCGGCGGATGTAAGGCTCGCAAACCTCATCCATACGAATGGCCGAGATCACACGAGTAAACACGCCAACCTCCTCAAGCGCCGATTGCATGCCAAGCGCATTCATGACCGTAGCCAGCATACCCATGTAATCCGCCGTCGTCCGTTCCATCCCCTGAGCTGAACCGCTGAGACCGCGAAAGATGTTGCCACCACCGATGACCATACAAATCTCGACCCCTAGATCGTGAACTGACTTTACCTCTTGCGCGATGCGCTGAACGGTGGGCGGATGCAGGCCAAAACCCTGATCTCCCATCAGCGCCTCGCCCGAAATCTTCAGCATCACTCGGCTGTATTTCGCCTTGGTTGTATCGACAGTGTCGGTTGTGGGGGAAAGGGTCATGTTGCGCTCCGGGCTGGCACGGGTTTAATTCCGGCGCAAAATGAAGCAAAAGCTCCGCGGGTTCAATGCGGATGATGAGGAATGAGGCAACCTGAATGGCCAATGCCAAGATGACGCAGTTTTGGGACCGCCTTCCCCCTATTCCTGACGACAAACCCGTCTTGATCGCCGGGCCCACCGCATCGGGGAAATCAGCATTGGCGCTGAAGATCGCCGAAACGTTCGGCGGCGTGATCGTCAATGCAGACGCAAGCCAGGTTTATGATTGCTGGCGCGTGATCTCGGCGCGTCCCTCCGCCGAGGAAGAAGCCCGCGCGCCGCATCTGCTTTATGGTCATGTGCCTTATGATCAGAACTATTCGACTGGCCACTGGTTGCGCGAGGTCAAGCCATTGCTGTCCGGCGGAAAGCGCCCCATCATTGTGGGCGGTACAGGTTTGTATTTTTCTGCCCTGACCGAAGGTATGGCCGATATCCCGGCGACTCCGACCAAAGTTCGGGCTGCCGCGGATCAACTGGACCTAGCTACACTGATTGATGGGGTCGATGCCAAAACCCTGGCCGGGATTGACACCCGGAATCGCGCCCGCGTTCAACGTGCGTGGGAAGTTCAGCAAGCCACCGGGCGCAGCTTGCGGGACTGGCAAGCTGACACCCCTCCTCCGGTTCTGAACCCGCAAGACGCCGTGCCCATTGTGTTTGATGTCGACAAAGAATGGCTATTGGATCGGATCAGGCGCCGGTTTGACCTGATGCTGGAAAGTGGTGCTTTGGAAGAAGTTGAGGCGATGCGAAACCGGTATGACGCCTCGCTGCCGTCTTTCAAGGCCATCGGCGTTCCCGAGTTGGTAGCCTATCTTGAAGGCCGTATCACACTGGATGACGCGCGCGAGCGCGCCACAATCTCGACCCGTCAATTTGCCAAACGTCAGCGCACGTGGTTTCGCGCTCGCATGAGAAACTGGATTCGCGCTGATTTATCAAAGTGATACTTAAGGTCGTTACAAACCCATTTTCAGGACACCAACCGAAGATTCGAAGTGATCGAATCTGATTGGCGGTCACTTATTCGAATTACCTAGAGCACAGATTAAGCATCCGCGATGACGGAAACTTCGGCCCCAGCATGTCGCTTTTGTGCAGTTGATGACGATTTCCGACATTGACCTCATGGGAAATCTGGTGCCGAATGACGCCATGGGGATGCTGCTTATCCAAAAAAGAACACACGAACCTGCTGCCTGGCACCAACTGGTCTGAGCGGTTCAGAGCTACTTCATCAAAATCGATGTCACAGGGAGAGACATTAATGAAACACCAAACCATTACCGGAGCGCCGATCCATCGTGCCGCGGAAATGCACGCGCAAGAGTACCGCGACGGGCAACTAAGCCGCCGCGAGTTTTTGGCGCGCGTGACGGCATTGGGGGTTACCGTCCCCGCCGCCTATGGAATGATCGGCCTGGCGTCTCCGGCACAAGCACAAGAGCCACCGCGCGGTGGAACTATCCGCTATCAGATGGAAGTGCGCGGCCTGAAAGATCCACGTACTTATGACTGGACGCAAATTGCGACCTTCACGGCTGGCTGGCTGGAATATCTGGTCGAATACAACAATGACGGTTCGTTCAAGCCGATGTTGCTGGAAAGCTGGGAATCCAACGATGACGCGACTGAGCACACGCTGAACGTTCGCAAAGGCGTCAAGTGGAACAATGGTGATGACTTCACCGCAGCGGATGTCGCCCGCAACATCGAAATGTGGTGTGACGCGGCAGTCGAGGGGAACTCGATGGCATCGCGCATGTCATCCCTGGTTGACGAGGCAACCCAGAAAGCGGGTGAAGGTGCAATCACTGTGGTCGATGATCACACGGTCAAGCTGACCTGCAACACGCCCGATATCACGATCATTCCAGGTATGGCCGACTATCCGGCAGCCATCGTGCACAGCAGCCACGATCCCAACAATATGCTGGCCAATCCGATTGGCACTGGCTTCATGATCCCTGAAAGCCACGAAGTGGGCGTAAAGGGTGTACTGGTCCGCAATGAAGAGCACGACTGGTGGGGATATGCTGCGGGCAAGGGTGGCTATATCGATCGGATCGAATTCATCGACTACGGCACCGACCCTGCGGCCTTCCTGGCTGCTTATGAGGCCGAAGAGATCGACATGAACTGGGAGTCGGTCGGCGAATTCGTAGACATCTTTGACAGCATCGGTCTGACACGGTCCGAGATCCCATCGGGCTTTACCATCGTCATCCGCCCGAACCAGCTGGCCGAAGATGCCGACGGCAACAAGATCTACGCCGACAAACGTGTGCGGCAGGCCCTGGCCATGGCCGTCGACAACGCCGTCTGCCTGGAGCTGGGCATGTCAGGATACGGCATTCCTGCCGACAACTGCCATGTTGGCCCGATGCACCCGGAATATGACTCGGCTGTGACCCGCCTGCCCTTTGATCCCGCAGCGGCCAAAGCGCTGATGGACGAGGCCGGAATGGGTGACTTCGAGCATGAGGTTCAGTCCATCGACGACGACTGGCGCCGCAACACGACCGCGGCCGTGGTCGCTCAGTTGAACGATGCTGGCATCAAGGCACGTCATACAGTTCTTCCGGGTTCGACCTTCTGGAACGACTGGACGAAATACGCCTTCTCGTCGACCAACTGGAACCACCGCCCGCTGGGCACGCAGGTTCTGGCGCTGGCCTACAAATCGGGCGTAGCCTGGAACGAGGCTGGTTTCGCCAATGACGAGTTCGACGCGCTTCTGGCCGAGGCAAACTCGATCGCGGATGTCGACAAACGTCGCGAAGTCATGGCCAAGCTGCAGGCGATCATGATCGAAGAAGGCGTGACCATCCAACCCTATTGGCGGACGGCGATGCGTCACCACCGGGACAATATGGTTGGGGTTGAAAAGCACATCGCCGACCTGCCACAAATCTATAAGTTCGGCATTCTTTCCTAAGCCGACATATACAAGCCGCGCCGATTGGGCGCGGCTTTTTCGTCCGTATCGTGGCGACCAAAAAACAGCGAAGTGTGGGGCTTTTGACACCTGCACTGGCCACCAACAGGGGCTAATATGGGACTATTCATTCTAAAGCGTGTCGGCATCATGCTCATCACAGCTTTGTGCCTGACATTCTTGGTCTTCTTCCTCACCAACCTGTATCCAAACCTCGAAAAGCTTGCGAAAACGCAGGGCAATTTTCGGATGTCCGACGAACAGGTTGAAAGCTATCTTCTGAAAAACGGGTATCTGCAGCCGACGCCGATCAAATACGGCGAGTGGTTGGGCGTGCTGCCATCCTATCGGCACACCAACGAAGACGGCAGCGTACAAGGAAGATGTATCCTGCCCGGTGAAACCGCAGAAAGCTCGCCAAGCTTCTGTGGCATCCTGCAGGGATACTGGGGATACTCGTCCGTTTTCAAAGAGGAAGTTTCGAAAGTTGTTGGCACCCGGTTGGCTCTGACCGGTCGGTTGATGCTTTGGGTTATGTTGCTGATGGTCCCTTCGGCGCTGATCCTTGGGGTGCTTGCGGGTATGAAGGAAGGATCGGCCACCGACCGGACCCTTTCAACATTCGCCATCACGACGACAGCGACCCCGGAATATGTCTCGGGCGTGATCTTTATCGCGATCTTCACTTCGTCCGCCGTTGGCCTGAAATGGTTCAAAGGCACCGCGACACAGGCGATGGAGAACCCAACCTTTGAAAACTTCTTCCTACCGGTACTGACTATTGCTCTCTACGGGATGGGCTATATCGCGCGTATGACCCGCGCCTCGATGACCGAGGTGATGACGGCGCAATATATCCGTACCGCGCGGCTCAAAGGTGTTTCCTTCCCGAATATCGTTATGAAGCACGCGCTGCGAAACGCGCTGATCGCACCGTTCACAGTCATCATGCTGCAGTTTCCCTGGCTGCTGAACGGCGTGGTGATCGTCGAGACCCTGTTTAACTATAAAGGTTTCGGCTGGGCGCTGGTTCAGGCAGCAGGCAATAACGACATCCAGCTTCTGCTGGCGATTTCGGTAGTGTCGGTCTTTGTGGTGCTAGTAACGCAGCTGATCTCGGATATCGGCTATGTCTACCTCAACCCACGCATCCGAATTTCGTAAGGAGGGACAGAACATGGAACCACTTACCTGGACCGGCTCTATCGCCATTCTGAACCCCTTGCTAATGATCGCATTGGTGGCACTAGGGGTATCAATCATCGTCTGGATCTTGGGCAGCATCGTGTTGCCCGAAACGCCGGTCGTCGTGAATATCGACGGCACAATCAATGCAGATACCGGCCTGCGCGGCCTGACGCAGATCGCGCTGAGATACAGCTTTTTCGCCTGCGTTGCGCTGTGTCTGGCATATGTGGTGCTTGGCATTTTGATGGGGACAAGCGCCGGGATTATCGGAGCGATCTCTCGGCAGTTTTTACCTGTCTGGATGTCGCTGATCATCCTGTTTGCAATGTCGATCGCCTTCAAGCGCAAGCTTGGCCTGTACGGCAAACTGTTTGACAGCCCCATCGGCATGATCGGTTTTGGCCTTGTGATGTTCTGGGTATTTACAGGCATTTTTGGTGCGCTGGACCTGATCGTCACGCATGATCCGCTGGCGCAAGTTTCAGGTATGAAGAACAAGTTGCCCGGAACTCCAATGCCCAGCACTGAGGACGGAACATATTCCTGGTATCTACTGGGTGGGGACAATCTGGCCCGCGATGTGTTCAGCCGGATGGTCAAAGGGGCATGGATCGTGGTGCAGATCGCACCGATGGCAACCATATTTGCCTTCATGGTCGGGATTACTCTGGGCCTGCCTGCGGGGTTTTATGGCGGACGTCTGGACACGTTCCTGTCCTTCCTGGCGAACCTGATCCTGGCCTTCCCAGTAATCCTGCTGTTCTATCTGCTGGTCACGCCCGAGATCGTGGCAACCGGTGTGCCGAACTATATGGCAGCCGTGTTGTTCGTCTTTCCGATCCTGTTTCTTTGCGTCCTGCTGAATTCGCGGTTCTATACGCGGCCCAATTTCCGCACACCTCTGCTGATCGGAGTGTTGGGCATCGCGATGTGGCTCTATCTATCTCTGATTTCAACAGACGGCTACATCATCGAAACCAACAGCTACAACATCTGGGGACTGCCCACCTATCTGGACCTGTTCAATATCCCCGGCGGCATTCTGGTCGTGTTCGTTTCGGTGGTTTTCGTAAACTCACCCACGGTATTCCGTATCGTGCGTGGCCTGGCGTTGGACATCAAAACCCGCGATTATGTTGCCGCAGCGCAAACCCGTGGTGAAGGTCCATGGTACATCATGCTTTGGGAAATCCTGCCCAATGCGCGCGGGCCGCTGATCGTCGATTTCTGTCTGCGCATTGGCTATACGACCATCCTTTTGGGAACCTTGGGATTCTTTGGCCTCGGGCTACCACCCGAAAGTCCCGATTGGGGGTCGACGATCAATGAAGGGCGCAAGCTCTTGTCGATCTATCTGCACCCTGCCCTGCCACCTGCGCTGGCGCTGTTGACACTGGTTCTTGGGTTGAACCTGTTGGCTGATGGCCTGCGCGAAGAAAGTCTGAAGGACTGATGTATGAGCGGCCGGGGGCCCTGCCCCCGGACCCCCGAGGTATTTTTGGCCAGATGAAGGGAATCCCCGGGATCTGGTGAGGAGCAACACAGATGACCAAACTTGCGTCCTATGAGGGCCCGATATTGGAGATCGACAAGCTGTCGATTTCGTTTTTCACGCGGTTGCGCGAGATCCCTGCAGTGATGGATTTTTCGGTCAGCGTGCAGCCTGGTGAAGCTGTGGGGCTGGTTGGGGAATCGGGGTGCGGGAAATCCACCGTTGCGTTGGGCGTGATGCAGGATCTGGGCAAGAACGGGCGTGTTGTTGGCGGATCCATCAAGTTCAAGGGTCGTGACCTATCCGAGATGACGGCCGAAGAGCTGCGCGATATTCGCGGCAATGAAATAGCCATGATCTATCAGGAACCTATGGCCAGCCTAAACCCCGCGATGAAGATCGGTCGGCAGCTGATGGAAGTACCGATGATCCACGAGGGCGTCAGCAAGGACGAGGCCTATGCCCGTGCGCTGGAAGTGGTCACCGATGTGCGCCTGCCCGACCCTGAACGGATGCTGAATTCTTTCCCCCACCAGCTGTCGGGAGGCCAGCAACAGCGCATCGTGATCGCGATGGCGCTGATGTCCAAGCCATCGTTGCTGATCCTGGACGAGCCCACCACCGCGCTTGACGTGACCGTCGAGGCCGCGGTGGTCGAGCTGGTCAAGGATCTGGGCAAGAAATACGGCACCTCTATGCTGTTCATCAGCCACAATCTGGGGCTGGTGCTGGAAACCTGCGACCGGCTGTGCGTGATGTATTCCGGCGAAGCGGTCGAGCGCGGCTCGATCAAGGATGTGTTCGACGAAATGCAGCACCCCTATACGCAGGCGCTCTTCCGGTCGATTCCACTGCCGGGTGCGGACAAGAACGCGCGCCCGCTGGTGGCCATTCCGGGCAATTTCCCCCTGCCACATGAGCGCCCTCCGGGCTGCAACTTTGGCCCACGCTGCGACTATTTCGAGGAAGGTCGCTGTGACGCGCAGAACATTCTGATGGAGGCCGTGCCAGGCAATGACCGGCATCATACCCGCTGTCTGAAATTTCAGGAGATCGACTGGAACGCGCCCATCACCCTGGCCGAGCAAAAGGAAAAAGGTGAGATTGGCCGCGTTGTTCTAAAGATGGAAAATCTCAAGAAATACTACGAGGTTGCGGCAAATGCATTGTTTGGCGGCGGCGAAGCGAAGGTAGTCAAAGCCAACGAAACTCTGAGCTTTGAGGCGCATGAATCCGAGACACTCGCCATTGTGGGCGAATCCGGCTGCGGCAAATCCACCTTTGCCAAAGTTCTTATGGGGTTGGAGACGGCAACGGACGGGCAGATCCTGTTGGACAACCGCAATATCGAGGACGTGCCCATCGAAGAGCGCGACGCCAAGACGGTGGGCGAGGTTCAGATGGTGTTCCAGAATCCATTCGACACGTTGAATCCTTCGATGACCGTGGGCCGTCAGATCATCCGCGCTCTGGAAATCTTTGGCGTCGGTAAGTCCGAAGCCGAGCGCAAGAAGCGGATGCTCGAACTGTTGGACTTGGTGAAACTGCCCCGCGCCTTTGCCGAGCGGATGCCTCGACAGCTGTCGGGTGGTCAGAAACAGCGTGTCGGCATCGCCCGGGCCTTTGCCGGGGATGCGCGGATCGTGGTGGCGGATGAGCCGGTCTCGGCGCTGGATGTATCGGTGCAGGCGGCGGTAACCGACCTGCTGATGGAGATCCAACGCGAGCACAAAACCACACTGCTGTTCATCAGCCACGACCTGTCGATCGTGCGCTATCTCAGCGACCGGGTGATGGTGATGTATCTGGGCCATGTGGTCGAGCTGGGCACCACTGATCAGGTGTTTGCGCCGCCCTATCACCCCTATACAGAAGCCCTGCTGAGCGCGGTCCCCATCGCCGATACCTCGGTCGAGAAGCAGCACATCGTCTTGGAAGGCGACATCCCATCAGCGATGAACCCGCCTCCTGGCTGTCCGTTTCAGACCCGCTGTCGCTGGAAATCCGAAGTCCCCAACGGTCTTTGCGAAAGAGATGTCCCACCCGTGAAAACCCTGGCAGACGGTCATCAGGTCAAATGCCATCTGGCAGACGACATCCTGGCACGTATGGAACCCGTCATAAAAATCGCCGCTGAGTAATGGGATTGGGTACGCAACAAGGGCGTCGGTAAGGTGGTTCCGGCGCCCTAATTAAGCGACACGACCTCGAGCAGCCTGTCACTGAACGCGCTGATTTGGCCAAGCCGCATCACCTGTTGATCCGGCAATTCATCGGGCGGCCTAACCGCCCCAAATCACCTTCACGTAATTCTGGGTTTCCTTGTAGGGTGGTACGCCACCGTGTTTTTCAACAGCCTGAGGTCCGGCATTATAGGCGGCCAGCGCAAGCCGCCAGGATTTGAACTTGCGGTATTGCCAGGACAAATACCGGGCCCCACCTTCAAGATTCTGTTTCGGGTCGCGCGGGTTCACGCCCAATAATTGCGCGGTCCCGGGCATCAACTGGGCCAGACCCAACGCGCCTTTATGTGACACGGCATGCGGATTCCATCCACTTTCCTGCTGAACAAGGCGCAGGAACAGCTCTTCGGGAACATCGTGTTTACGAGCCGCTTGCCGCGCCATCGTCAGGTACTCACCCCGATAGTTGCCGGAATATCGCTTACTGAATTGTGGTTGAGGCGTCTTAGGCTTCAACCGATCTGAATCGCGGTACTGGGTGGCCGCACGGCCGTCCAAATATTTGGATTGCTTCAGAAAAATGTCCTTACGGCTTTTGGTAGACAGCGTATCCGCCGCAGCGAGTCCACAGGTCAACGCAAAGCATAGAACCGATAAAAAACAAAATCTGAAACGCATTAATGCCTGTCCCGCACTGTCACGAACCCGAGTGAGTATATGTATTTCAGCCAATAATGAAAGCATGGTAAATTTTCTCTGTGCAAACTCCCGACCAGTTCATTTCTCATGATCCATGTTCCAACCATGGTTCAGGGCGTATAGGGTCTCAGAAATACACAGCGCCAGATTCGGGCGCACTCAAGTCAGTTAAGAACGGGGAAATACATGGCGGGTTCTGTCAACAAGGTCATTCTGGTAGGAAATCTGGGGCGCGATCCCGAGGTACGGTCGTTCCAGAACGGTGGCAAGGTTTGCAATCTGCGCATCGCCACTTCCGAGACCTGGAAAGACCGCAACACCGGCGAACGCCGCGAGCGGACAGAATGGCACTCGGTCGCGATTTTTTCAGAACCATTGGCCCGCATTGCCGAGCAATATCTGCGCAAGGGCAGCAAAGTTTATATCGAAGGTCAGCTGGAAACCCGCAAGTGGCAGGATCAGTCCGGTCAGGACCGCTATAGCACTGAGGTGGTTTTGCGCCCCTATCGCGGCGAGCTGACTTTGCTGGATGCGCGTGGAGAAGGCGGCGGCGGTGGCGGTGGTCAATCCGGCGGTTACGGTGGCGGCCAGGCAGGTGGTGGCTATGGTGACCCCTATGGCGGACAATCCAGCGCCCCGGCACCCGCATCTGGTGGAATAGACGACGACGAGATTCCGTTCTAGGCACACCGGAGACACATCATGACATGGTCCTTCTCGCTCGGCCGACTATTGGGGTCGGAACTGAAGGTCCATGTCACTTTTTTCCTCTTGTTGGCATGGGTTGGATTCGCTGCCTATTCTACCGGAGGGATGCAGGCCGCGATCGGGAACCTGATTTTCGTGCTTGCCCTTTTTGCATGTGTGGTCGCGCATGAGTTTGGTCATGCGCTGATGGCGCGGCGCTATGGCATAAAAACTCCGGACATTACTTTATTGCCGATCGGCGGTCTTGCCCGATTGGAACGGATGCCAGAGAACCCCATGCAAGAGGTATCGGTGGCTTTGGCCGGTCCTGCAGTAAACGTCATCATCTGGATCATCCTCGTCTTTTTGGGCGCAGGAATGCCATTTGAAACACTCGCCAATATTGATTCACCCGAGACCGGGCTTTTGAACCGCCTCGCCTATGTGAACCTTCTTCTGGCCGCCTTTAATCTCATCCCCGCATTCCCGATGGATGGTGGACGCGTTTTTCGCGCGCTGCTCTGCCTGAGGATGGATCGGGTCAAAGCCACGCGCATTGCCGCATTTGCCGGTCAGATAGTGGCAGTAGGATTGGGGTTTCTGGGGCTAAGCACAGGCAATCCGTTGTTGGTTCTGATCGCGGTTTTTGTATTCGTTGCCGCCAATGCAGAAAGCCAGGACGTCGCAATGCGATCAGTGGCGCGTCAGGTTCTGGCCCGCGACGCCATGATCACCGAGTTTCACGCCCTATCGCCAACCGACACGCTTGCGACCGCCGCTCAAGCAGTTATTCACACCACTCAGCATGAATTTCCATTGTTGGATGCAACAGGGAAACTGCAGGGCTTTGTCACGCGCGACCGGCTGTTTGCTGCCCTCGCCAAAGATATTCCCCGGTCAGAATTGGCCAGTTCAATCATGGTTGAGGATATCCCGACAGTGACCCTGAGCAGCGGGTTGGAAGCGGTTCTGAAACAGTTCCACGGGGGTGCCCCCGCAGTTGCCGTCTGCACGCGGTCAGATCAAATGGTCGGCTATATTACCCGTGAAAATATTGGCGAGTTAATGATCATTCGCGGGCGTTGATCAACCCAGCGCGTCCTTGAGGACACTCAAAACCGCATCCCGCGGAACATCCGACGTGACAAATGCCTGCCCGATGCCTCGGGCCAGAATGAAACGCAGCTGGCCATCGATAACCTTCTTGTCCTGCGCCATCAGCTCGACCAGCGCTTCGGCGTCGGGCAAATCCCCGTGGATATCGGAAATGTCGGTTTTCATGCCCATCGCACGCAGATGTGCCCGAACCCTGCTTGGGTCCTCTTGCGAACATAAACCAAGTCGCGCCGACAGTTCGAATGCCAGTGCGCATCCAATCGCAACGCCTTCACCATGCAGCAAACGATCAGAATACCCGGTCGCAGCCTCAAGCGCATGACAGAACGTATGCCCGAGATTCAGCAGGGCGCGATCCCCCTGTTCGGTCTCATCACGAGCGACGATGTCGGCTTTCATCTGAACGGATCGGGTGACGGCCCGAACCCGCGCGGCCATATCCCCGCCCGAGACATCGAGGCCATTGCTCTCGAGCCATTCAAAGAATGCCGCATCCCCCAACAGCCCGTATTTTACGACCTCACCATAGCCGGACAGGAAATCCCGGTCGGTCATTGTGTCCAGAACCGAAGTATCCGCCAGCACCAGTGAGGGTTGATGAAATGCGCCAATCAGGTTCTTGCCCTGCGGTGCGTTGATCCCGGTTTTGCCGCCAACCGAACTGTCGACCTGCGCAAGCAGCGAAGTTGGTATCTGAACAAACCGTACGCCCCGGCGCAAAACGGCCGCGGCAAATCCGGCGAGATCACCTATAACCCCACCTCCGAACGCAACCACCACGTCACGCCGCTCGATTTTCTCGGCCAACAGCCATTCGACCGCACGCTCAAAATGCGGCCAGCTTTTGGTCGCTTCGCCCGCGGGCAGCGCCAATGCGGACATTTCGATCCCTGCGCTGGCCAACCCATCCCGCAACGCGTCAAGATGCAGGCTCGCCACGTTTTCATCGGTTAGAACCGCTACTTTGGGTCGCGGCAGCAAAGGCGCTATGCGCTGACCGGCCTGCGTAAGCAGATCGGGGCCGATCTCGACATCATAGGACCGATCCCCAAGCTCAACATGTACGGTTTGGTGCATCTAATTCCGTTCCAAAACATCAGGTCGCGTCATCAGAGCTTTGACGACACGCTCTACCATATCTTCAATCGAGACATCCCCGTCGGACGAAACCGCCAGATCGGCGCGTTCATAGATCGGAACACGCTGATCGTACAATGCACGAAGGGTCGCAAACGGGTTTTCGGTGCGCAAAAGCGGGCGCGTATCCTTGTGACGAACGCGGTTCCACAACACACCCAAATCGGCGCGCAACCAAACGGACACCCCGCGTTGAGTGATCATGTCGCGGTTTTGTTCAGTCATAAAGGCACCGCCGCCAGTAGAAAGGATACCTTTTTCCTCGACCAAAAGCCGCCCGATGACCTGGCTTTCCTTGCTGCGAAAAAAGGCTTCGCCATCACGCTCGAATATCTCGGGGATGGTCATGTTGGCCGCTGATTCGATTTCGGCATCGCTATCGAGGAAAGGAACCCGCAACCGAGCGGCCAAAGCGCGGCCTACGGCGGTCTTTCCGGCCCCCATCATACCTACAAGCACCACTGTTTTGTGCAGTGTATAGTCCGAAACGGCAGATGCCGCATGGGTGTTATGCTTAATTTCGCTCATTTCATCGTGAATGACGTGATCTTAGGAAAAATGCCAGTTATAACTTGGTCAAAAGAGAAAATTGAGGCAGCGTTTGACCATGGGCCGTCTGATCAAGTTCCTGATATATCTGATTTGCCTGTGTTTCATCGGGCTGGTGGGATATGTCTACCTGGGTGAGTTTTTTGGTGCAGATTTCTCTGCGCCGCAAAGCGAGGTCAGGGAGCCGGTAATACTGAATGTCGAATAAAGTGGCGGTGGTTGCGCTGTTTCTTGCAGGAACAGCGCAGGCGCAGCAGGAACCCCTTTCTGTTATTGAATGGCTGGCCAATCCTCCGGAAAATCTTCCGGGGACGGTTTTGCTTGAGCCACCCGTGGCGCAGCCCGGCGGTCAGCCCGATGTTCTTGTGACCCCACTTCAGGCATTGTCACAACCCCTGGGCCTGGTTGCTTCGACTGTCACAGGATTGCCTGTCGACATGTGGCAGAACAGCGATCCCCAACGCCTGTCCGAACTGATCGAAAGCGTCCCGGTCAAGTATAACCCTGCAATGCAGCGTTTGCTGTTCACGTTGCTTTTAACCGAAGCTCGGGCACCGACGTCCAGTAAAGGGGAAGAGATTTTGCTTTTGGCGCGGCTCGACCGCCTCATGCATCTTGGCGCTGCAGACCCCACGCAATCATTGGTACAGCTGGCAGGCCCGACGAACAGTCTTGACCGATTTCAACGCTGGTTCGACGCCACCCTTCTGACCGGGGATGAAGATCGCAGTTGCACGGCGCTGATTGCTCAGCCGCATTTGTCACGGGACTATGCCGCTCAGATTTTCTGCAAGGCCCGGCGTGGGGATTGGGACTCGGCCGCTCTCACGCTTGAGGCAGCCCATGCCCTACAGGTTCTGGCACCACAAGAGCTGGAGGTTCTGGACAGGTTTCTAAGCCCCGAACTGTACGAAGATGCCGAGTATCTGCCGCAACCGGACGACCCGTCGCCCCTGATGTTCCGCTTGTTCGAAGCTATTGGCGAACGTTTGCCCTCGGCTGCTTTGCCTCGCGTCTTCGCAAATGCGGATCTGCGGGATGTTGCGGGCTGGAAGGCTCAGGTCGAAGCCGCAGAACGGTTGACCCGCGTTGGGGCGCTTACGCCAAATCAACTGCTGGGGCTCTATACAGAACGGTCTCCGGCTGCGTCTGGAGCCGTATGGGACCGGGTATCGTCGATACAGCGGTTCGAAAAAGCACTGGATTCTGGCAATTCGGCAAAGATCGCCAAAGCTCTGCCGGTGGTTTGGAACCAGATGCGCAATATCGGCCTGGAAGTGCCATTCGCTGAACTTTTCGCCGGGCGCCTCTCTCAGGTCAAACTACAGAAACCCGCGGCCGAGGATCTGCGGTGGCGCATTCTGTTGCTGTCAGATCTATATGAAACAGCGGCGTTGTCGGCTCCGGACAATTCTGAAGAAAGTCAGTTTCTGGCTGCGCTGGCTCAGGGTGATCCGGGGCGCGCGCCCTCCCCTTCGCCGCTGGCGGATGCCGTTGCAGAGGGGTTTGCATGGGCGGCGCCGGTGCCAACCGATATTGGCAACATGCTGGACGAAGGCCGCCTCGGTGAGGCGCTTCTGGAGACGATGGTCCTGTTTGCCCATGGATCGCGGGGAAATCTGGTCGACCTGACAGCTGCCATGGCAACCCTGCGCCGGGTCGGTCTAGAAGATACCGCGCGCCGCGCCGCGCTGAACCTGCTGATCCTGCAGGGCAAGTGATCATGACGTCTCCGGGCTCTGACGAAATCTGGATTTCGACCTTTCTGGAAGCACAGGCCGCCGAGTTAGGCGCTGCCCAAAATACGCTTGTTGCCTATGGCCGCGATCTCAAGGATTTTGCGGCCTGGCTGCGGCGCCGGAAAATTGGGTTTGCCGAGGCCGACGCCAAGCAGGTTGAGGATTACCTGATCAGTTGCGACGCACAGGGATTGGCTCAATCCACCCGCGCCCGCCGTTTGTCTGCCATAAAACAGATTTATCGGTTCGCATTCGAGGAAGGCTGGCGTTCGACAAACCCCGCGATCAAGATCAAAGGCCCAGGACGGCCAAAGCGGCTGCCGAAAACTCTGGATGTATCCGAGGTGGACCGGTTATTGGTTGCTGCGCGCGAAAGCGGGCGAAACAACATCGAAAAGCTGCGCAATACCTGCCTGATGGAAATCCTGTATGCCACCGGGATGCGTGTCACTGAACTGGTATCGTTGCCGGTGTCATCGGCGCGCGGCGATCCGAGGATGCTCTTGGTATTGGGAAAAGGCGGCAAAGAGCGGATGGTTCCACTGTCCCCTCCGGCTCGACAGGCGCTTTCGGCATGGTTGGCGGCTCGGGATGAGACTGAGGAAAAGCGTGTTACAAAGGGTGGGCAGAGTTCCCGATTTCTTTTTCCCTCACGTGGCAAGGCCGGGCATCTGACACGGCATATGTTCTATCATCTGATCAAGGAACTGGCGGTTCACGGTGGGGTCTCGCCCGAAAAGGTTACACCTCACACCTTGCGTCACGCTTTTGCGACACATCTTCTTGCCAACGGTGCCGATTTGCGATCGATCCAAACATTGCTTGGTCACGCGGATGTGGCGACCACAGAAATCTATACTCATGTCCTGGAAGAACGGCTGGCTGAACTGGTGTTGCAGCATCACCCATTAGCTAAAGATCCAGTTGAAAAGGGCTAACTCCTTGATCCAGTCAAGCCGCGCCCCCATAACAGACGCAGAAACACAAGCAGCTAAGGACCGATGGAACCCTCAACTTCTCTGATCGACGGCACATTCTGGCTTACGTCCGGTGCCATATTGCTATTGCTCTTCTTATCGGGGTTTTTCTCGGGTTCTGAAACGGCTCTGACGGCCTCGTCACGCGGCAAGCTGCGGGCGCAGGCGGACAAAGGGTCGCGCGGGGCGCAGAAGGCGCTGGACATCACCGACGACAACGAACGGCTGATCGGATCGGTTTTGCTGGGCAACAACCTGGTCAACATTCTTGCGGCCTCGTTGGCCACAGCGATGTTCACGCGCCTCTTTGGCGAAAGCGGCGTAGCATTGGCAACCCTGGTCATGACCTTGCTGGTTCTGATTTTTGCTGAAGTTTTGCCCAAGACTTATGCCATAACCAATTCGGAAAAAGCGGCATCCGCCGTTGCTCCGATCATCAGCGTGGTTGTCACCCTATTCTCACCGGTCGTTTCGGCCGTACGCCTATTGGTACGGGGAGTTTTACGCCTCTTCGGTGTACAGATCGACCCGGATAGCAACATTCTGGCCGTGCGCGACGAAATCGTTGGGGCCCTGCATCTGGGCCATTCCGAAGGCGTGGTCGAGAAGGAAGACCGTGACCGCATTCTTGGCGCTTTGGATCTGGGTGAACGTGCGGTTGAAGAGATCATGCTCCATCGTTCGAATATCGAGATGGTTGATGCGGATGACGCTCCCGAGGCGATCCTGAAACAATGCCTTGAAAGCCCCCATACACGCCTGCCTGTCTTTAGGGACGAACCAGAAAACATCGTTGGGGTTGTTCACGCCAAAGACCTGTTCCGCGCTATGTATGCTCATGCAGGAAGCAGCGAACGTGAAAACAACCGACTGAAAGAGTTCGATGTCTCAAAGGTAGCGAACGCCCCTTATTTTGTGCCTGAAACGACCACTCTGGACGATCAGATGCGGGAATTCCTGCGGATGCATAGCCATTTTGCGCTGGTGGTCGACGAATATGGTTCACTCAGGGGTCTAATCACGCTTGAAGATATCCTCGAAGAAATCGTCGGCGAGATTGCTGATGAGTTTGATATTGATGAGGACGTCCCGGTAACGCGAACCGAAGACGGCCAGTACCTTGTTGAAGGCGCCATGACGATCCGCGATGTAAACCGCGCGATGGAATGGTCTTTGCCCGACGAAGAGGCCAATACCGTGGCCGGTCTGGTCATCCACGAAGCGCAGATGATCCCGATCACGGGTCAGGTATTCTCGTTCCACGGTTTCAGATTCGAAGTCGTCGCGCGCGAAGGCAACAGGATCACAGAGCTGAAGATCCGTCCCCTCTGATCCTCTCGCCGCGACAGCCTATGTCGTGAACGGAACAGTATCCCTGGTTCTGCGATTGCAGGCTTTGACTATATCGCAAGGGGAGACTGTGACGTGAAGACAACAACTCAGGTAGCTGTAATCGGTGGCGGCGTTGTCGGGTGTTCGGTTCTTTATCACCTGACCAAGCTGGGCTGGTCGGATGTGATGCTGCTGGAGCGATCCGAATTGACCAGTGGCTCGACCTGGCACGCGGCGGGTGGTTTCCACACATTGAACGGCGACACTAATATGGCCGCACTGCAAGGCTATACGATCCGGCTGTATAAAGAGCTGGAAGAGATCACCGGCATGTCCTGTGGCCTGCACCACGTTGGCGGCATAACGTTGGCCGACGACCGCGACCGGTTTGACATGCTCCTGGCCGAACGTGCCAAGCACCGCTTTATGGGGTTAGAGACCGAAATCGTAGGCCCTGAAGAGATAAGGAAAATCGCACCGATCACCAATACCGACGGCATCATCGGCGCGCTCTATGATCCGCTGGACGGGCATCTTGATCCGTCCGGAACCACCCATGCCTATGCCAAAGCGGCGCGGATGGGCGGCGCAACAATCGAAACCCATTGCATGGTGCACGAAACAAATCAGCGCCCCGATGGCACTTGGGATGTGGTCACCAACAAGGGCACGATTCACACCGAACATGTGGTCAACGCTGGTGGGCTCTGGGCGCGCGAGGTTGGCGCCATGGCCGGTGTCTATTTCCCGCTGCATCCGATGGAACATCAGTACCTGGTCACCGACTCGATCCCCCAAATCGAGGCAATTATCGACGCAGGCGGCGAACATCCCCATGTCATGGATCCCGCCGGCGAAAGCTATCTGCGGCAAGAGGGACGCGGTCTGTGCATCGGCTTTTATGAACAAACCTGCAGGCCCTGGGCTGTCGACGGCACCTCGTGGGATTTCGGTCACGAGCTTCTTCCCGATGATTTCGACAAGATCACCGATAGTATTGAATTCGCCTATCGCCGCTTTCCTGTTCTGGCCGAGGCTGGTGTGAAATCGGTGATCCACGGGCCGTTTACCTTTGCACCGGACGGCAATCCTCTGGTCGGGCCGGTTCCGGGGTTGCGCAACTATTGGTCGGCCTGCGGCGTGATGGCCGGGTTCAGCCAGGGCGGCGGCGTTGGTCTGACACTGGCGCAATGGATGATTGAGGGTGAGCCAGAGCGCGACGTCTTTGCGATGGACGTGGCGCGGTTCGGGGATTGGATCAGCCCAGGCTATACCCGTCCAAAGGTCATCGAGAACTATCAGAAGCGGTTCAGCGTCTCTTATCCGAACGAGGAATTGCCGGCAGCTCGCCCAGCCCGCACAACGCCGATGTATGATATCTTTACCGATCTTGGTGCTGTGTGGGGTCAGCAATACGGGCTTGAGGTGCCCAATTACTTCGCCCAGGGGGATGAACCGGGCTTTGAAACGCCCTCGTTCCGCCGATCCAACGCATTCGATGCCACCGGGCGCGAGGTTCGGGCCGTGCGATCAAGTGTTGGCATCAACGAAGTGCACAATTTTGGTAAATACCGCATTGTTGGACCTGCTGCCCGTGATTGGCTGGATCGGATCATGGCGGGCCGAATCCCCAAACCGGGCCGCGTGTCGCTAACCCCGATGCTATCTCCAAAGGGCAAGCTGATCGGTGATTTTACCGTTTCCTGTCTTGATGAGACCGAGTTCCGTCTGACCGCCTCCTACGGCTCTCAGGCGTTTCACATGCGCTGGTTCCTGCAAAATGCGCAGAATGGCGTGACTGTCGAAAACATCAGCGATCGGCAGAACGGGTTCCAGATCGCAGGCCCAAAAGCCACGCAGGTTTTGGCGGCCTGCACCCGTGATGACCTGAGCGGATTTCGGTTCCTCGATCTGCGCCGCATGACCGTTGGGATGACCGACTGTATCGTCCAGCGCGTCAGCTATACCGGCGATCTCGGGTACGAGATCTACTGCGATCCCATGGCACAAAGGCAGTTGTGGTGGACGCTATGGCAGGCCGGGCAAGAACACGGCATCGTCCCCTTTGGTATGCGCGCGATGATGAGCCTGCGACTGGACAAATTCTTTGGCTCCTGGATGCGAGAGTTCTCGCCCGATTACACGGCCGCAGAGACCGGTCTGGATCGGTTCATTTCATTCTCTAAGAACGCCGATTTCATTGGCCGCGCAGCTGCCGAGGCGGAACGCACCTCAGGCCCTGCCCGTCGGCTGGTCGCGTTCGAGGTCGATGCCGAGGACGCTGATGTCAACGCGTATGAGCCGATTTGGCTGGACGGAAAAGTCGCCGGGTTCTGCACTTCGGGTGGCTATTCACACTATGCAGGCAAGTCCATTGCCATGGGGTTTCTGCCAACAGACCGCGCTGTGGACGGGCTGGAAGTAAAAATCGAAATACTTGGCCAGTTGTGCAAGGCACGTGTGATCTCAGAACCGTTATTCGACGCCGATGGCGCGCGTATGAGGGGATGACACTGCTTTCATACGCCTGCATTGTCGGCGCATGACGCGAATACCCATCATCCTTCTGGCCGCCGGACAATCCCGGCGTATGCGAGGCGCAGATAAGCTGCTGCAAGAGATTGATGGCTGCCCGCTGCTGCTCCGTTCCGCCCAGACAGCACGGGCCGCATCGTCGGTTATTGTTGCCCTGCCGTCCAAGCCTCATCCCAGGTACGACGTGTTGCAGGGGCTGGACCTGCATCTGGTCGAAATCGCAGATGCGGAGGAAGGTATGAATGCAAGCTTACGAGGGGCTCTGTCCGCTGTTGGGCCAGAGGCCGAAGCCGTCATGGTTCTGCTATCTGACCTGCCTGAAATCACGCTGGATGACCTTCAGACGCTGATCAAGGCGACTAAGGCGTATCCGGATAAGCTGATCTGGCGCGGGTCGACCGCGTCAGGACAGCCTGGCCACCCTGTGATTTTCAGCCGTCTCCTGTTTGATCAAATCAGCCGCCTGACCGGAGACGAAGGCGCACAATCAGTGGTTCGGGACCATCAGGACAAGGTCCATCTATGTGTGCTCCCCGGCCAACATGCCGTGCTGGATCTGGACACGCCCGAAGCATGGGATATCTGGACCAAAAATCGCAACAGTTAAAACGAGTACGGCCCGGTCAATGAAGACCGGGCCGGTTACCCAATTAAGGACTACCACTTTTCACTGATCCTGAAAGCGCGTCCAGAACACACTAGGCATTCCGAATATTCCGCAACCGAACCTAAACAAGACCCCCTCGTTAACATGCCGCTCAGCGCTTCCAGAGACTGTGACAAGCCGTTGGCACCCCCTAGTGCCGCCGACTTCCCTTCGCTTGGGCAAGACCATCGTCACCTATCAGATGCTCTCAAACAACGTAAAATTGGCCTAAACTTGCATTTTCTGATGTTTCAGTTTGGTTTTTACGCAACATCTCTCTCAATGTGTTTCTACTATAGGTTGTTCGTCCGTGAAAATCTAAAAGCAAGTACATTCAATTTATCACAGACCATATATATAACATGTTCATAATATGATATGTTTCCGGCAAATTCAGCCTATGAGACCAGATCCACTCACAACCAATGGCTGTGTCATAAATCCATCAATTTCTGAGAGCTCGTTTTGTTTATCAAACAGATTTAATTCAACTAAAATCATCATTTGACTGCCGAACAGGCAACAATCCACCGATTCTCACCTTATGATTCGGAAGATTTCCGCGAATCTTTGCCACCCGACGCCGGGATAGAGCCTCTCGTTTGTGGCAAAATTAAGATTTATTAACCAACCAATCAGGAAAGTCACAGACTGATGCAGCATCTCTTGATCCAAGGCGCGGCCAGTGTCGCGTGCTTCAATCAGGAGACCAAAATGAGCATCCGTAAATCCTCTCTTCTTATGCCACGCACATCAAACTGGATAGGCGTCTCAGCGCTGAGTGCGGCATTGTTGGCGACGACCGCCCTGCCCTCGAAAGCTGACGAAGCGCTGGCTGATTTAGTTGAGAGCGTGTCACCTTCTGTCGTGACCATCATCGCGGAACAAAACGCCGCCAAGGGCCCGGAAACCGGACAGCAGTTTGATTTCGAAGGCCAACCATTCGGTGAATTCTTCAAACGCTTTGGCGTGCCTGAAGGGTTCGATGCCCCCCGTCGTGGTCCTTCTCAGGGTTTGGGGTCAGGTTTTGTACTGGATGAAGCCGGATACATCATTACGAACCATCACGTGGTCGACGATGCAGCGACCGTGACCGTTCGCCTGAATGATGACCGAACTTTTGAGGCTGAGGTGATCGGTACCGACCCGTTGACCGATATCGCGGTTCTCAAGATCGACGCGGGCGAGCCACTTCAGGCCGTAGAGCTTGGCAATAGCGATGTGATCCGTGTGGGCGAGGATGTTGTCGCCATCGGGAACCCGTTTGGCCTCAGCTCGACCGTGACGACCGGGATTGTATCGGCCAAGGACCGCAATATTTCGCAGGGACCTTATGCCGAGTTCATCCAGACGGATGCGGCCATCAACAAAGGCAATTCCGGTGGCCCGCTGTTCAACATGGATGGTGAGGTTATCGGCGTGAACTCGGCCATCTATTCCCCGAGCGGTGGGTCGGTCGGGTTGGGTTTTGCCGTCACGTCGAACATTGTGGACCATATTGCCGCGGATCTGCGCGATGATGGCCAGGTCAGCCGCGGTTGGCTGGGTGTGTCAATCCAGAATGTCAGCCCTCAGATCGCTGCGGCGATGGGAATTGATGCCTCAAACGGCGCATTGGTTTCGGACGTTGTAGCCAACAGCCCTGCCGAAGGCGTCCTGGAACAGGGCGACGTCATCCTGACCTTTAACGGCGAACCCGTCGCGTCCAGCAGCGACCTGCCGATCCTTGTCGGAACTACCAAGGTTGGAACAGAAAGCACGCTTACAGTTTTGCGTAACGGCAGTGAGCAAGACATAAAGTTGACGATTGGACAGCATCAGTCCGCATCGGCCGAAATGGACAAGTCAGTGGATGAAGGCATTTCGGGCACCGCCCTGGGCGTCACCGTTGCACCACTAACAGAAACCAACCGTGCGGAACTGGGCGTGGCCGAGAATATTGACGGTGTGATCGTCACGGACCTGAAACCGGACAGCCCTGCAGCCAAAGCCGGTCTTCAGCGTGGCGACGTGATCGTGAAGCTAGGCAACCAGGATACGGCCACTCCTGACGCACTGAAAGACGCGCTGGACAGCGAAAAAACCGATCCCGCGCTTGTCCTGATCAACCGTGGCGGCAACCAGATCTTTGTTGCGGTGGAAATCGCCTGATCGAACACCTGCGCGCGCCACGTGATGGGGAGATCTGGCGGGCGCCTCTCTGGCATGATTGAATTGTCCGCAATCTGCCGGAGCAGCCGGGTGCGCAACGACGCACCCGGCATCTAAACCGGTCAAATCTTGTACTTTGTTTGAAAAATTGTGTTTAAGTTCCGGTAGAAAGGATTTCAGATCATGAGCCGACGCCTGTTGATCGTTGAAGATGATGAAGACACCCGGGAATTCATAGCAAAAGGATTCAGCGAGGAAGGATATGTCGTCGAACAGGCCGCGGATGGGCGCGAAGGGCTGTATCACGCCACAGATGGTGGCTTTGACGCCATCGTTCTGGACCGAATGCTGCCCGGTCTAGACGGCCTGTCACTGATCAAATCCATGCGCGCCGCGGGTCTGAAAACTCCGGTTCTGATGTTGACCGCAATGAGCGCGGTCGATGAGAGAGTCAAAGGCCTGAGGGCCGGTGCAGATGATTATCTGGTCAAACCGTTCTCTTTTCAGGAACTGCATGCGCGGATCGAGGCTCTGTTAAGACGCCCGCAGGAATCTGAGGAAAACCCGACCCTGACCTGCCGCGATCTGGATATGGATTTGCTGACCCGCAAAGTCACCCGCAACGGGCGAGAGATTACCTTGACACCGCGTGAATTTCAGATTTTGGAATTCTTCCTGAGACGCAAGAACCGTGTGGTGTCACGCACTATGTTGCTGGAAGGTGTCTGGGATTATCATTTCGACCCGAACACCAATGTGGTTGACGTCCATATCTCGAAACTGCGCCGCCAATTGGATGAAGGCGGAGAGATCCCGTTGATTGAAACAGTCCGGGGCGCAGGTTACATGATATCTGATGGATAACCTGCGGCTTTCGTTCAATAATTCCAGAACACGTTTGGTTCTGGCCAGCATGGTTCTGAGCACATTGCTGACAGCCACCGTGCTGGCCCTTGTCTATGTCACCGCAAATCGCAGTATCGAAAGCGAAACCCGCTCGGTGGTTTCCGCGGAATTGACCGGTCTGGCCGATGAATACGAAAGGCGCGGGCTCATCGGTTTGCTGACAGCCATCGAACGCCGTATTCCCACCGCCTCTGAACGGGATGCCCTTTACTTATTGACCGACCGCAACGGGACGAAATTGGCTGGCAACCTGAGGCAATGGCCCGATGACATCACTGCCGGAAGTGGTTGGGTCCAACTTGAGCTGCGACGCTCGGACAGCGAACAGCTGGTGCCAATCTCGGCTGCATCCATTCGTCTGCCGGGCGGAGAACGCCTGCTTGTCGGGCGGGATGCGTTGGCACGACAGCAGTTTGACCGTGTTCTTTTACGCTCGGTCGGCTTCGCGCTGGCAATCGCGCTGGCGCTGAGCGTCCTGACAGGCTGGCTGTTTACCAGGCTCGTCTTTTCGCGCTTGTCTGACATCGCCTCGACCGCAGAAAATATCGTTTCAGGCGACCTGTCGCGCAGGATGCCCTTGCGCGGGACCGGTGATGAATTCGATCAAGTTTCAGGTACGCTCAATACGATGTTGGACCGGATCGAGGAGTTGGTCAGCAATCTACGGACGACCTCGAATTCGATCGCGCATGATCTACGCTCTCCTTTGTCGCGGTTGAAACAGCGGGTCGAATCCCTGTCAGATAGCCGCAAATCCGAACAGGATCGCGAAATCGACATCGCGCGCGCGACGACCGAGGTTGATCATGTCCTGCGGGTTCTGGGTCAACTGACCGAGATTTCGCGCGCCGAGGCGGGTGTCGGGCGTGAGCAGTTCGAAGATCTGGACCTGCAGCAACTGGTGGCCGACGTGGTCGAGCTGTATGATCCGGTTGCCGCTGATCAGGGCGTAATGCTTGAGGTTACCGGGTCAACCACCCCCCTTCCCGGCCACCGACCCCTTTTGTCTCAGGCTTTGTCCAATCTGCTAGAAAATGCCCTGCGATATGCGCCTGATGGTACGACTGTCACGATCAATATTGCGGATGACGGCTTGTATACCAACCTCAGCGTGCGGGATCGCGGCCCCGGTGTACCACAGGACGATCTGGCCCGTCTGCAGATGCCCTTTGTGACACTCGATCCCGCCCGGACCGAGCGCAATGCAGGTCTGGGCCTAGCTTTGGTCGCAGCGATATCGCATATGCACAAAGGCATGTTCGACGCCCGCAACTGTGATCCGGGCCTTGAAGCCACTATTCGTCTGTCGCGCAAACCCTGATCCGGTAATCATGAACCGCAAAGGTAAAAAAGGATCGGGTGACAGTAATTCTGACACCGGTTAAAACGTCGATTATGTCTGACCCGATCTCAACTATCCGTAATCTCGGCCCGGCCTATGAACAGGCTTGCGCGCGTGCCGGTATCCACTCGGCCCAGCAACTGCGCGAGATAGGCCCCGACGCGGCCTACGCAAAACTCTTGCAGGCAGGATCGCGCCCTCATTTCATCGGCTATTATGTTTTGGTGATGGGGCTGCAAGGCCGCCCCTGGAACGATTGCAAAGGCGAAGAGAAAAAAGCCCTGCGGCAAAGGTTCGACGCAATCAAAGCCAGCAACAGCACTGCGCCGCAAACGAAGATGATCGCCGACTTGGATGCGATCGGCGTCCGGATATCTTCGGACGACTTGAAACCCGCATAGAAAAAGCCGCCCCCGACCCCGGGAGCGGCTTTATAGGCTTGATCTTAAAACAGATTAGCCGACTAGTTCGATGCCCGAGAAGAAATAGGCGATCTCAACCGCTGCGGTTTCCGGTGCGTCTGAACCGTGGACCGAGTTCTCGCCAACCGATTCAGCGAACTCAGCGCGGATGGTGCCGGGGGCCGCATCTGCGGGGTTGGTTGCGCCCATGACTTCGCGGTTCTTGGCAATGGCGCCTTCGCCTTCCAGAACCTGTACAATAACCGGCTCGGACGACATGAATTCACACAGTTCGTCATAGAACGGGCGCTCGGCGTGGACGTCATAGAACTTGCCAGCTTGTGCTTTGGTCATGTGAATGCGCTTTTGCGCTACGATGCGCAGACCGGCCTCTTCAAACTTGGCGTTGATCTTGCCAGTCAGGTTGCGGCGGGTTGCATCGGGTTTGATGATCGAGAATGTGCGTTCCAGTGCCATGTCGGCCTCTCCTTAAAATAGGGCGCGGGGCCCGCGCCGAAATCCATCGCGGGCCGCGTATCATGGTCTGTAGCTTATGAAAAGTGTTATGATGCCCTGCTCCGGCGCTTTGCCGGTCACAATGTGCCGGGCAACGGGTCCAGACGGTCGATCCTACGAACATAGAGCACGGCCAGAAGGCCGATAAAGCTGCACCCGCACATCATGCCAAGCACAAGAAAGGGTCCGTTTTCCGGGCTGACAAAGGCGCCGGTGATCGTGGTCAGAACCGCCCCCAGCGCAACGATCATTGCACCTGACAGGCCCGCCGCGCTGCCTGCCAGTTTGGGACGAACCGACATCACGCCCGACGATGCATTGGCGTTGGTCAGTCCATTGCCGAAACCGACACAGATGGCCGAGCCGAAAAAGACCCAAACCGTACCAAGCCCGACCCAAAACAGAAGCAGCCCGCAAAGCGGCCCTGCCGTGGCCACATTCCGCCCTATCAGGATCATCGTTGTTAACTGCGTCCGCGCCGCCAATCGGCCAGTGACAAAATTCCCGACCATGAACCCGCCGGTGATAATGCCGATCCCAAGACCCAGCATCGCGGGGCTCAGATCAAACCAAGCAGCTGCAACCAACGGTGCACCGGTGATAAAACTGAAAAAGCCGCCGATCGAAAATGCCGCGCATAGGGCATAACCCCAAAACCTTCGGGCGCGGAACAGATGCGGATATTCCTTCAGCTGCGCCGCGAATGTTGGGGCGCGGTTTATATTGGTCTCTCCCATATCAAACCACAGCAAAGCCAGCAGACCGGTGCCAAGTACGGAATACAGAACAAACCCCGAGCGCCAGCCAAACAGCATGTCCAACGCGCCGCCCAACATCGGCCCCAGCATTGGCGCCAACGCCATAGCCATTGCGACATAGCCCAGCTTGCTGGCCGCCTCGTTGGGGGGATAGCGGTCGCGGATTGAGGCGCTGGACAGCACAGACCCGGCGACGACCACAGCCTGAATGAGGCGAAAACCCAGAAACACCCAGATTGACCCAGCCAGCACGCAGCCGATGGATGCGACCACGAAGATCGACATGCAGATCAACAGGACCGGCCTGCGCCCATATCGATCCGACAGAGGACCCATAATCAGTTGCAGCACAGCAGAAACCGCCAGATATCCCGCAACCGCCAGATTCATAAGGCCGTAATCCACCTGAAAGTCCACGCTCATATGCGCCAGCGATGGCAGGAACATATTCAGCGTCAGCACCGACAACGCCGTGGCAAAGACCAGCGTGACCAACGACGGAGGTGTTCGGGCTGTATGCATGATGGAACCGTGTGAAAACTTCAGGCAAAACAGCGCTAACACATTGAATGCCGGTTGAACATGCAAGCTGCTGGCGGCGGCATAACGGCTCTGCTAAGAGCAGCATATGTTACGGATTCAAGACATCACCTATGCCGTTGAAGGCCGCCCTTTGTTCGAGGGCGCAAGCGCAACCATCCCCGATGGCCACAAGGTTGGACTAGTGGGGCGCAATGGCACCGGCAAGACCACCCTGTTTCGCTTGATCAGGGGGGAACTGGCGCTGGAATCGGGCAGTATCGCTGTCCCGAAACGGGCGCGTATTGGTGGCGTGGCGCAAGAGGTGCCCTCGTCCGAGGCCTCACTGATCAATACCGTTCTGGCCGCCGATACCGAGCGCAGCGCGTTGATGACTGAAGCCGATAGTGCCACGGACCCCGGACGCATCGCCGATATTCAGACCCGGCTGGCCGATATAGACGCCTGGTCGGCCGAAGCGCGCGCAGCCTCGATCCTCAAAGGGTTGGGGTTCGATGACGAGGATCAACTGAAACCCTGTTCGGACTTTTCCGGCGGCTGGCGCATGCGCGTCGCGCTAGCAGCGGTGCTGTTCTCGCAGCCTGATCTGTTGCTGCTGGACGAACCGACCAACTATCTGGATCTGGAAGGCGCGCTGTGGCTGGAAAGCTATCTGGCGAAATATCCGCACACGGTGATCATAATCAGCCATGACCGCGGCTTGCTGAACCGCGCTGTGGGGTCGATCCTGCATCTGGAAGACCGCAAGCTGACCTATTACGCGGTGCCTTACGACAAATTCGCCGAACGCCGTGCTGAACGTCTGGCACAGGCGGAATCGGAAAACGCCAAGGCGAAGGCGCGCATCGCGCATCTGCAAAGCTTCGTGGATCGCTTTCGCTATAAGGCGTCCAAAGCAGTTCAGGCCCAGTCGCGCCTGAAGATGATCGAACGCATTCAGTTGGTCTCGACCCCGCAAGAGGCTGCTCTGCGCGCTTTTTCCTTCCCAGAACCCGAAGAACTGTCGCCCCCGATCATTCAGATCGAAGGCGGTGTGACGGGATACGGCGAGACCGAGGTGCTGCGCAGACTGAACCTGCGCATTGATCAGGATGACCGTATCGCGCTGCTGGGCAAGAACGGTCAGGGCAAATCGACCCTGTCCAAGCTGCTGTCTGATCGTCTGCCGTTGATGGCTGGCAAGATGAGCCGCAGCACCAAGCTGCGCATCGGCTATTTTGCACAGCATCAGGTGGATGAGCTGCATGTGGACGAGACGCCCTTGGATCATCTGCGCCGATTGCGCCCGAATGAAGCACCGGGCAAGTGGCGCTCGCGTTTGGCCGGGTTCGGATTGAATGCCGATCAGGCAGAAACCAAGGTCGGGCGGCTGTCCGGCGGACAAAAGGCGCGCCTGTCGCTGCTGCTGGCCACCATCGACGCCCCGCATATGCTGATTCTGGACGAACCGACCAACCATCTGGACATCGAAAGCCGCGAGGCGCTGGTTGAGGCATTGACCGCCTATTCCGGGGCCGTAGTGCTGGTCAGTCATGACATGCACCTACTGTCGCTGGTGGCGGACCACCTCTGGCTGGTCTCGGACGGATCCGTCAAACAGTTTGACGGGGATCTGGAATCCTATCGGTCCCTTCTGCTGGGCCGCGACAAATCTGTTAAGGAAAAGCCGCTGACGGCCAAGCCCAAACGCCCATCGCGCGAGGTGGTTCTGACCCTGCGCGCCGATCTGCGCAAATGCGAGGAACGGATCGAGAAATTGACGGATATGCACGAAAAGCTCTCGGCCAAACTGGCAGACCCCAGTTTGTATGAAGACGACAAGATCAACGACCTGGCAATCTGGAACCGGAAATTTGCCGAGGTGGTCAAGGCCATGCAAAAAGCCGAGGCACTTTGGGTGGTTGCAGCAGAGCGGTTGGAACAGGCAGAGACCGCAGCATGATGGATACAGCCTTTCTCATAACCTCGTTTACAACATTGCTTGTGGTCATTGATCCGCCAGCACAAACGCCGATCTTTGTGGCCCTGACACAAGGCATGGACCGGCATGCGCGCTATACAATAGCGGTGCGCGCCTGTCTGACGGCGGCTGGAATTCTGGCCATGTTCGCCGCATTCGGCGAGGCGGTTCTGGGCTTTATTGGCATCTCGATGGAGGCGTTCCGCGTTGCGGGCGGCGTTCTGTTGTTCCTCACAGCGCTGGACATGCTGTTCGAACGGCGCACCAAGCGGCGCGAAAACAGCGCCGAAGAAGAAGAGCATCCCGATCCTTCGGTATTTCCGCTGGGTATTCCCCTGATTGCAGGACCCGGCGCGATTGCCACAATGATCCTGCTGGCCGGGCAGCATCCGGGCATAGAGGGTCTGGCCGTGGTGATCGGCATGATGCTGATCGTAGTGGCGATGGTGTTCGTCACCTACCTGTCTTCAGGCGCGGTGGCACGAATTCTGGGCAAGACCGGGCTGAATGTGCTGACCCGCCTGCTGGGCATGCTGCTGGCGGCCTTGTCAGTTCAGTTTATCTTGGATGGGCTAAAAGCCTTTGGATTTGCGTCATAAATCCCCATATTGGATTCGAGTGACGTAGTAAGGTATCGGTATGGACGGCGACAGCATTGCAAATCTGGCCTATCTTGGATTGCTGGGCGCAGCGGTCGTGGCCTGGTTTATCTCTCAGAACCGGCAAAGCCTGAACAAAACGTTGCAACAGGCTCTGGCCTGGGTGTTTATTTTTATCGGCATCATTGCCGCCTATGGACTATGGGGCGATATCCGCAGCACTGTTGGCCCTGCCCCGCAGATGACAGTGACCGGCGAAAGCATCGAAGTGCCGCGCGCCTATGACGGGCATTACTATCTACCGGTTCTGGTCAACGGAGAACCCATCACCTTTTTGGTCGATACCGGCGCCAGCCAGATTGTGTTGAACGAGGCGGATGCCAGACGCATCGGTGTTGACCCCGATCAGCTGAACTATTTCGGGCGGGCCCTGACGGCCAATGGCGAGGTGCGCACCGCCCCGATACGGCTGGACAGCCTTGAACTGGGGCCAATCACGGATCGCAATGTCTCGGCCTGGGTGAATGAAGGGGCGCTGGATCAGTCCTTGCTGGGCATGGATTACCTGCACCGGTTCTCGAATATTCAATTCGCGGATGGGCGTCTGATCCTGTCGCGCTGATGCCCTCTCGATATTGAGAACATAATGAGAACATGCTAGAGTAATAGCATGTC
The DNA here is from genome assembly GCF_059611885.1 of Ruegeria sp. CDSA193. Taxonomy (NCBI): domain Bacteria; kingdom Pseudomonadati; phylum Pseudomonadota; class Alphaproteobacteria; order Rhodobacterales; family Roseobacteraceae; genus Ruegeria; species Ruegeria sp. CDSA193. The sequence continues at coordinate 389,104 of NZ_JBXWPN010000001.1, forward strand.
CACACATCTTCTTGGCCGCAAGCCTGCACGACAAATGGCGGGGCTGCAGCTCCATCCGCAGATCACTCTGCAACTGGCCCGCGTGCACGAGGCCTGCGGCCCCGCCCGGCGCAGCTTTGCCATGTGGTTGGCCGGTCAGGCACAGGGGCCGGTGTTGTGGATTTCCCCCGCGTGGGAGGCCAGCCAGTTGCACCCAGGCGGGATGATGGCCTTTGCCGATCCTGCTCGGTTCCTGTTTGCCCGCCCCAACCATGCCGAGGACCTGCTGTGGTGCATGGAAGAAGCGTTGCGCAGCGGGGCAACCCCACTGGTGATCTGCGATCTGCCCGAGGCACCCGGCCTGACGCCGGTCCGACGGATGCATCTGGCCGCGGAACAAGGCGGCACGATGGGGCCAGCCCCGCTTGGCCTGCTACTGACCCCTGGCGATGGCGGCGCACAGGGGGTTGAAACCCGCTGGCACATGGCTGCGGATCATCACGCCGGGGTTCCCTGCTGGACCCTGACCCGCCGTCGCGCCCGCGCCCTGCCCCCGGTCAGCTGGCAGGCCACCCAGACCAAGACACATGCCGGACTGAACCTGACGCGGATCAAGGCCCAAGATGTGTATTGGGGTGAATAAGTTACGCGGCTCACGGCACTTGTGACTAGCCAAGTGCCACATCCACCCCTAGCGTTCCGGTATGAGCCATCCAATCCATGACAGCCGCTATTCTTGGCTTCGCCTTCTGATCACCCTCGCAATCGCTACGGTGGCGAATGTGGGCATGTGGGCGGTAATCGTCGTGATGCCCGCGATCGAGGCGCAATTCAGCGCCGGTCGGGCCGAAGCCTCATTTCCCTATGTCTTGTCGATGATCGGGTTTGCACTGGGGAACATGTGGCTGGGGCAACTGGTTGATCGGTTGGGCGTGACCAAGGCACTGATCGGTGCCGCCCTTCTGAGCGCGGTCAGCTATCTGTTGGCAACATGGGCGCCGAATATGCTGCTCTTGTCACTGGCCCATCTGCTGTTGGGGTTGGGCACGGCTGTTGGTTTTGGCCCTCTGATCGCGGATATCTCACACTGGTTCATGAAACGCCGCGGGATTGCGGTGGCGTTGGTTGCCAGCGGAAACTACCTGTCCGGGGCGATCTGGCCAACGCTTCTGTCAGGCATCCTTGCACGTGAGGGATGGCAGCAGGTCTATCTGACGCTGGCGGTCATAACGCTGCTCGTTGTCATACCCCTGTCTCTGCTGCTGCGCCGGCAAGTCCCGATCGAGGCCCATCGGACCGCCGCCGCCAATGCGCAGATCAACGCGCGCAGCGTGGGAATATCGCCGCGCAGCTTGCAATACGTTCTTGGTCTGGCCGGAATTGGCTGTTGCGTGGCCATGTCGATGCCGCAGGTCCATATCGTATCCTACTGCGTCGGGCTCGGATATGGCCCGGCGGTCGGGGCCGAGATGCTCTCGCTGATGTTGCTGGGCGGCGTGGTCAGCCGAGTGATCTCGGGGTTGGTCGCCGACAAGCTGGGCGGGTTGATGACATTGCTGGTCGGCTCTTTCCTGCAATGTATCGCCCTATTTCTGTTCCTGCCCTATGACGGGATGGCCTCACTTTACATTATCAGCCTCATGTTCGGTCTGGCGCAGGGCGGCATTGTCCCCAGCTATGCGCTGGTCGTACGTGAATATATGCCCCCGCAAGAGGCCGGAGCACGCGTTGGCTTTGTCATGATGATGACCATCATGGGCATGGCACTGGGCGGATGGATGTCCGGGTGGATATACGACTTAACCGGAAATTATCAACTGGCCTTTATCAATGGCATCCTCTGGAACGGGCTGAACATCGCTATCCTGCTGATGTTGCTAAGGCGATCGCGGCCCCGCAGGCAGGAGGTCATGATATGACCCAACTGACAAGGCGCGCTATACTGTCCGGGTTGACCGCCCTTCCATTTGCGCACCCGGCTCTGGCCGGGTTGCGTCCCTATGAACTGGTCCGCAATGGCACTTCCGTAGATTTTACGTTCGAGCTGTCCGGAATCACACAGTCCGGAACCATGCCGATACGATCTGCAGATATCCGAATTGACATGACCGACCTGGCCAACAGCCGGGTGGATGTTTCGCTGAACGTTGCCAAGGCGCGAACCAACCTGCCCTTTGCCCGCAAACCCATGCTCAGCGCTGGGGTTCTAGACGCCACAGGATTTCCCACAATTCATTTCACCTCGACCGATATTCAGCTTGGCAACGGTGGACGTATCTCGAACGGGGCAGAGATCACAGGAGACCTGACCTTGCGTGGTGTAACGCGACCAATCACATTGCGCGCCAATATTTTTCGCCCGCCCGGCAGCGCCCGAGACAACTTGAATAACCTCTCCATCCAACTCAGCGGTTCACTGAACCGTCACGAATTTGGCGCCTCGGGTTATTCCGACCTCGTAAAGGAAACTGTTGGCCTTGATATCCGGGCCAAGATCAAAAAGACTGGATAGATCAAAAACGACGCCACAAAGTCGATAGGCCGCGCGCACCGCGCTGGAAATATCGCAATCTGAGCCCATCATGCGCACGATCATTTCCTTTGCCGCCCTATTTCTTTCCGTCATTCTGCTTCAACTGTCCACCGGTGGCGTTGGCCCGCTGGATGCGATTTCCGGCCTGACCCTGAATTTCACCACCGGGCAAATTGGTCTGTTGGGCTCGGCCCATTTCGTTGGCTTCTTTGTGGGATGCTGGTGGGCCCCGCGCCTGATGGGAAGCGTCGGCCATTCGCGGGCATTTGCCGTTTGCACAGCTTTGGGCGCAATGGGGTTGCTGGGGCACACCCTGACGGACAACGCTTATATCTGGGCGGCCCTTCGGATCGCGTCAGGCGCCTGTGTCGCCGGGTGCTACACAGTGATCGAGGCCTGGCTGAACGCAAAAGTCACGAATGAGACGCGCGGGCGCGCCATGGGCACCTATCGCATCGTCGATATGGGCGCGTCCCTCTGCGCCCAGCTGATCATCGCAGTTCTGCCACCAGCATCATATGTCTCGTATAACTTGCTGGCGATCCTGTGCTGCGCTGCCCTGTTGCCGCTAACACTGACCCGCGCCAGCCAGCCCGAAACGCCCGACGCCCCGCGCTTGCGCCCGAAACTGGCCTGGAACAGCTCTCCTCTGGCGGTGGCCGGGGTGGTGGTTGCCGCGTTAAGCTCGGCGTCCTTTCGGATGGTCGGCCCTGTTTACGGGCAAGAGGTCGGGCTTGGCGTCGATCAGATCGCGTTTTTCCTGGCGTCTTTCGTGCTGGGCGGCGCGTTGGCGCAATATCCGATGGGATGGCTGGCCGATAAATACGACAGGCGCTGGGTACTGATCTGGCTTTCGGTTGCCGCCGTCCTAAGCTGCGGTGTGACCATGGCCGCCAGCAACACCGGAACCGTCGGCGTCATGCTGGCCGCGTGTTTGTTCGGCTTTACGACCTTCCCGATTTTCTCAGTTTCATCCGCACATGCCAACGATTTTGCCACAACCGAACAGCGGGTCGAGCTCTCTGCCGCGCTGATGTTCTGGTATGCGCTGGGTGCGATTGCCTCGCCTTACGTGTCATCCACTTTGATTCAATCCTTTGGACCCGGCGCGCTTTTTGCCTTTGTAGCGCTTGGCCACGTGTTCCTGATCATCTTTGGTCTGGCGCGGATGCGGTCGCGGCCAACACCCGAGGAACGCACCAGCTATGTCTATTCACCGCGAACCTCGTTTACCATCGGGCGCTTGCTGAAACGATCCCGCGAGGAACGATAGAAAAAGGGCCGGGAAAATCCCGGCCCTTTCTCTTTAGTGTTCGGTTCGTGGTTCCTTGTCGACCACCTCGACCTCTTCCACCGGATCAACCGTCGGCTCGAGCGCGCCGTTGACGATACCGCCCACACCGTTCTCCATCGACATGCCCAGCTCTTCGCCCAGCTTTTTCAGCGCGGGCATCTGCACGGCCATACCCATGATCGAATCCAGCGCCTGGTTCACCACCGGCTTGTCGCCATTGGCGCCTCCGCCACCACCGGCGGCACCGATCCCGCCAACCTGGTGGATCTTGATCGAGTCGATCTTTTCGGCAGGTTTGACCATTTCCGCAATGATCGTCGGCATCGCTTCAATCCGGGCCAGATCAACCTTCAGGCGGATCTGATCAACGGACAGGGCATTGTCAGCCTCGACAATCGCGCGCTTACCTTCCGCTTCGGCCAGCATGTCGTTCTTCTTGGCCTCGGCGCGAATATTCAGCGCATCCGCTTCGGCTTGCGCCTCTTCACGGCGGGCTTCGGCGCGGTCGGCGGCAGCTTCTTTCTCGGCCTGGGCGGCCAGACGGATGGCTGTGGCCTGACGTTCAGCCTCACGCGTCGCTTCGATCAGCACGATCTGCTTCTGACGCTCGGCCTCGGCCACCTGACGGGCGGTAACCACTGCTTCGGTCGCTTTGGTCGCCTCAGCGCGGGCCAGATCGGCAGACGCACGGGCGCGGCTTTCCTCTTCGGATTTCTGCGCGATGATGATCTGACGCTCTTGCTCGGCAACCTCTAATTCGCGCTCTTTCGAGATCTCGGCCTCACGGATTTTACGCTCGCGCTCGATATCGGCGCCACGAATGGCTTCTTCACGGGCAATCCGGGCACGTTCGGTTTCACGCACCGAATCCTCGGTCCGCGCGGCGATCTCGGCCTCTTGCGCCACGCGCAGGGTTTCGATCTGTTGCGTCTGTTCGATGCGGGCCTGCTCTTCGTCCTTGTCGATCAACAGCTTTTGACGCTGAGCTTCCATGGCAGCACGGCGCACTTCTACCTCGGCATCCGCATCAATCTGCGCGCGCTCTTTTTTCGAGGTCGCAATCACCTCGGCCAGCTTGCGCATACCCACGGCGTTAAAGGCGTTGTTCTCATCCAGCGCTTCGAACGGCGTCTGGTCCAACGCGGTCAGCGAGACCGATTCCAGCGACAGGCCGTTTTTCAACAGGTCTTCGGAGACCGCATTCTGCACCTCTTGCACAAAGTCAGCGCGGTTTTCGTGCAGACCGTCCATGGTCATCTGCGCGGCCACGGCGCGCAGACCGTCGATCAGTTTGCCTTCGATCATCTCACGCAGTTGTTCGATATCGAATGTGCGGGCGCCCAGGGTTTGGGCGGCACGTGCGATGCCTTCGTCCGTAGCCATCACCGAGACATAAAACTCGACACCTACATCGACACGCATCCGGTCTTTCGTGATCAGGGCAGCCTCAGCGCTGCGTTGAACTTCAAGGCGCAGCGTTTTCATGTTTACTGGGCTGACTTCGTGCAGAAGGGGGATAACCCAAGCGCTACCGTCCATAATAACTTTCTTGCCGCCAGCACCAGTCTTAACAAGACTGATCTCGCGGGTGGTCCGTCGGTACAACCGTTTCAAAACCAATCCAATTAACACTAGTATCGATAAAACGGTCGCAACAATAATGATCAGGAGTTCAAGTCCCATGCAAAATCCTCCAAGATTGGGGTTTGAAATTTAGTTAGTCTGACAAGCCGACCAGAACGAACCGGTCTTGCCGTCGGTCGCGCAAGACAAGCACTTCGGTGCCTTGTTCCAGCGTATCCTTGTCCTGCAGGGGCTCGGCGCGCAGGTAATGCGCATTGCCAAAGCGATCCATGACCCGCACTTCGGCCGGGCGGCCACGCGATGCTGTCCCTTGCGAGATGAAACCGCGACGGCGGGCCAGCATCCGTTCAGACATCGCCTCGGTCTCGGTTTTCGGCAGCAGGCGGGCAAAGACCGCGCTAAAGCCACGCGCAAACCAGATGCCAAAGGCCCCGGCCGGGATCGCGGCCATCCATGAGGGCAGATCAAAGCCCATCACATCACGCAGGCCCAGCTGCAGACCGATGCCCGACAGGCCGAAGCCAGCCAGCAGAACCACCAGCCAGATCATGAACGGCACTTTGCCAAAGCCCAGCCAGCTTGCAGGACCGTCCGAGGCCACAACCGGCGTTTCCGCCGCGACCTCGGCCAGCTCGAACTCACCCAGATCGACATCCGCGTCCAGATCAAGTTCGAAATCACCAATGTCCAATTCCGGAGCGTCAACCACATCAAGGTCAACCTCGCCCTCACCCGCCATCAGGCTTCCACCCAGCAACAGCGCCACCAGTTCCAGCCCCAAAAGGCCAAACAACAACGCAATCGCAATGGTAAAGGGCACAAATGCACCCTCGAGTAGAAAACTGAGCATCAGTGGGCTGTCTCCGTTATTGTATACGATGGTATGCAGTAAATATGGGGAGTCATGACAAAGTTTCAAGAGGTTGTGATCCTATATTTCAACCTATGGGTAATTGACACTGTGCCTTTGGGGCAGTCGTGAAATCAGTTTTCAGGGGATTTTTCCGTGCATGGGGCCGGAAAGTTGCATCCGTGCAAAAGCCGGGCTTTTGCTGGGCTGTGACATAAGATAGACGGGCCTGCAGTTACATACGCGGAAACGGAACATGGCTCGGATTCTCATCACCTCGGCGATCCCCTACATCAACGGGATCAAGCACCTCGGCAATCTGATCGGCTCGCAACTGCCCGCCGACCTGTATGCGCGGTATCAGCGCGGCCGGGGGAATGAGGTCATGTTTCTCTGCGCCACCGACGAACACGGCACTCCGGCCGAGCTGGCCGCCGCCAAGGCAGGCAAGCCGGTCGCTGATTACTGTGCCGAGATGCATAGTGTGCAGGCCGATATCGCACAGCGCTTTGGCCTGAGCTTTGATCACTTTGGCCGCTCGTCCAGCGCCCAGAACAAAGCGTTGACCCAGCATTTCGCGGGCAAGCTGGAAGATGCCGGGCTGATCCGCGAAGTGAGCGAGAAGCAGGTCTATTCCCACGCCGATGGACGGTTTCTGCCGGATCGCTATATCGAAGGCACCTGCCCCAACTGCGGCTATGACCGGGCGCGCGGCGATCAGTGCGAAAACTGCACCAAACAGCTGGACCCGACCGACCTGATCGAGCCGCGCTCGGCCATTTCCGGTTCGACCGACCTTGAGGTGCGTGAAACCAAGCACCTGTATCTGCGTCAATCTGCGATGAAGGATCAGCTGGACACCTGGATCGACTCCAAGACCGATTGGCCGATCCTGACCACCTCGATCGCCAAGAAATGGCTGCATGACGGCGACGGCCTGCAAGACCGTGGCATTACCCGCGATCTGGACTGGGGCGTGCCGGTCAAGAAAGGCGATCAGGACTGGCCCGGCATGGAGGGCAAGGTCTTTTACGTCTGGTTCGACGCGCCGATCGAATACATCGCTTGCGCCAAGGAATGGGCCGATGCGACCGGAAAAGCGGATACCGAGTGGGAGCGCTGGTGGCGCACTGACAAAGGTGCCGATGACGTGCGCTATGTTCAATTCATGGGCAAGGACAATGTGCCTTTCCATACCCTGTCCTTTCCGGCGACCATTCTAGGTTCGGGTGAGCCGTGGAAGATGGTCGACCATCTGAAATCCTTCAACTACCTGAACTATGACGGCGGCCAGTTCTCAACCAGCCAAGGTCGCGGCGTGTTCATGGATCAGGCGCTGGACATCCTGCCTGCCGATTACTGGCGCTGGTGGCTGCTGAGCCATGCGCCCGAAAGCAGCGATAGCGAATTCACCTGGGAGAACTTCCAGCAATCGGTGAACAAGGATCTGGCCGATGTGTTGGGCAACTTCGTCAGCCGGATCACCAAGTTCTGCCGCTCAAAATTCGGCGAGGCGGTGCCCCAAGGCGGCACCTATGGCGAGCGCGAGCAGGCCCTGATCGAAGAGCTGACCCGCCGCGTCCGCGCCTATGAAGGGTTCATGGAGGCGATGGAAGTTCGCAAATCCGCGCAGGAATTGCGCGCCATCTGGGTTGCCGGGAACGAGTATCTTCAATCCGCGGCACCCTGGTCGACCTTCAAGGAAGATCCCGAACAGGCCGCGGTACAGGTGCGTCTGGGTCTGAACTTGATCCGGCTCTATGCCGTGCTCAGTGCGCCGTTCATTCCCGAAACCACCGCCCGTATGCTGAGCGCGATGAACACGCTGGATACCGGCTGGCCTGACGATGTTGCGGCGGCCCTGTCCGCCCTGCCCGCAGGCCACGACTTTGCCGTTCCTGATGTTCTGTTCGCCAAGATCACCGACGAACAGCGCGAAGACTGGCAGGACCGTTTTGCAGGTGTCCGCACCTAAGACACCCGACCGGGAAAAAAATACAGGGGGCTTAACGGCCCCCATTTTTCATTTTGCGTTTGATCCAGATTGCCGGAAACGCCCTTGCCAGATCAGGAAACTAGCCCTGGCCGATTTTCGTAAACCTGCCGCCCTACAGAAAAATATCCTTGGGTAAGCGATTGCCCTACGGGCTAACACGCTTGAGAAACCTACCAAAACCAGCCATCCTCACAAAGAGTTTAGGCGACTCGGACCGCTGGCGGCGACCCGAGTTGTGTCCAGTTTTTGTTTCAATGGGGCTTCTGCCATGATCCTTGCATCAACACTTTTCAGCTTTCGACCGAATGACCCCATAGCCAAATCCGTTTGGTATGCCGCAGCTTTGGCCCTATGTGGGTTGGTGGTGCCAGCTGCCGCGCAGGATAAAGGTGACGCCCCACCGCCCAAAGTGTCCATCGCAGCGGCCTACACACAAGAAATCACGGACGAGGCGACTTTCATCGGTCGAGCTGAGGCGCTGAACAAGGCCGATATCGTCGCCCGGGTCAGCGGTTTTCTGGACAGTCAGAATGTTGAAGACGGCGCGATGGTGAATGAAGGCGACCTTATGTTCACGATCGAGCCGGACCTGTATCAGGCGACACTAGATGCACGGAATGCCGATCTGGACCGTGCCGAAGCAAATCTTGAGCTCGCCAAAGTTGATCTGGCCCGGAAGGAAGAACTTTACAAACGCGATGCCACTCCGGAAAGCGAACGGGATATCGCCCGTGCCAACGAACTTGTGGCCATTGCCGAAGTAAAAGCCGCGAAAGCCGCAATCCAACAGGCCGAACTTGATCTGAGCTACACTAAGGTCCACGCACCGTTCACCGGCCGTATCGGGCGGGTCGCTATCAGCGTCGGGGACGTTGTCGGCCCGAACAACCCACCATTGGTGAATATCGTCAGCGAGGCACCAGTGTATGTGAATTTCTCGTTGAACGAGAAACAGTTTACCTCGGTTCTTGAACAATATGGCGAGAATGCATCGTCGCTGGCTGAAAGCCCCAAAAGCCCGAATGTGCATGTAACGCTGCCCAATGGATCGGATCTGGGCGAAACAGGTTCGATTGTTTTCGTTGACAACCGTATCGACCCGCTGACTGGAACGATTGCAATGCGGGCCGAATTCACAAATGCCGACCGGCTGATCCTCGATGGTCAGTTCCTGAGCGTTCATATCGAAGCGCTGGAACCGACCTTGCAGGTTCTGATCCCGCAGGCGGCCTTGTCACGTGATCAGCGCGGTGATTTCGTTCTGGTCGTTAACGATAAGCAAATGGTCGAACAGCGCTATATCACCACCGGCGACAATGTCGGAACTGCTGTGATCGTTCTGGACGGCCTGCGCGAAGGAGAAAGCGTGATCGTCGAGGGCCTTCAGCGCGTGCGCCCGGGTGTGGCAGTGGATGCTGTCACCGCATCCGAGCAGCCGGGAGAGTAACAGATGTTCTCATCCCTGTTCATCAGCCGGCCCAAGCTGGCCCTAGTTATTTCGCTTGTCCTGACGATCATGGGCGGGATCGGCTATATGGTTCTGCCGGTCGCCCAGTTTCCTGATATTACGCCACCGGTCGTCAGCGTTTCCGCCACCTATACCGGTGCCAATGCCGAAACGGTCGAGAACACCGTCGCCGCGCCGATCGAGGCGCAGGTCAACGGCGTGGATGACATGATCTACATGACGTCCACCTCTTCGGATAACGGCTCGTATTCGTTGAATATTACCTTCGAAGTCGGCACCGACCCCGACATTGCATCCGTTAACGTGCAGAACCGCGTTGCGCAGGCCATGTCTTCGCTTCCGTCAGAGGTGACTTCGTCGGGTGTCGTTACTCAGAAGGCATCGACCAATATGCTGATGCTGGTCACGCTGACCTCACCCAAAAGCACCTATGACAGTGTATTCTTGTCGAACTACGCTTCGATCAACCTGAAAGATGCGTTGGCACGGGTACAGGGTGTTGGTAAAGCCGATGTTCTGACTAACCTTGAATATGCAATGCGGATCTGGATGGATCCCGACAAGATGACCGCCCTGTCGATTTCACCGGGTGATGTCATAGACGCTATCCGAGAACAGAATATCGAAGTGTCTGCCGGTTCGATAGGCTCGCCTCCAGTCCCTGAGGGACAGACATTTCAATATACGATCAAGACCAAGGGCCGGCTGACCTCGGCCGCTGAATTTGGCAATATTGTCATCCGTACTGGTGATGCAGGGGCAATCGTACGCATAAGGGACATTGCCAGAACCGAACTTGGAGCGCAGTTCTATTCGGCTTCGGGTTATTTCCAGGCAGAACCCGCAACGGTTATCGGTATCTATCAAGCCCCCGGTGCCAATGCGTTGGCTGTTTCAGATCGTGTTCAGGCCGAATTAGACCGGCTGTCGCGTTCGTTCCCGACAGATGTTGAATATCAGGTTCCGTTCAACACGACCGACTTCGTGGAACAATCTCTGAACGACGTGGTTTCCACCCTGATGCTGACGTTCGTTTTAGTGATTTCGGTCGTATTTGTCTTTTTGGGCAGTTGGCGTGCCACGATCATTCCGGCGGTTGCTATTCCTGTTTCGCTGATCGGGACGTTCGCGTTCCTGCTGGCGTTTGGGATGTCCCTGAACACAATTTCTTTGTTCGCGCTTGTACTGGCAATCGGGATCGTGGTCGATGATGCCATCGTGGTGGTTGAAAACGTTGAACGCATTATCGCCGACGAAGGGTTGTCCCCGCCTGAGGCGACACGGAAAGCAATGGGCCAAATCACCGGACCCGTCATCGCAACCACTCTGGTTCTGCTGGCCGTTTTTGTGCCCGTGACCTTTATGCCTGGCATCTCGGGGCGACTGTATTCTCAGTTTGCAGTCACCATCTCGACTGCGGTCGTGATTTCTTCAATCAACGCTTTGACCTTGTCTCCGGCGCTTTGCGGACTGGTTCTGCGCGCGCGCTCGGGTCCGCCCAAGGGTATTCTGGCCCTGTTTGAGCGTTTCATCGGAACGCTGCGTGACGGTTATGTTGTCATTGTCCGAAAACTGTTAATTCTGCCAGTCGCCGGACTGGGCGTCATCGTTGTTCTGGCCATGGGTACAGGGACGATCATGTCGAACACATCAAGCGGTTTTATTCCGCTTGAAGACAACGGCTATCTCTTTGTGGACATCCAGTTGCCAGATGCGGCAACACTGGAACGAACCGAGACTATCGCAGGTCGGGTCGACGACCAAATCCGCGATATCTCGGGGGTCGCCAGTACAGTTTTGATCAACGGATTTTCGCTGCTGAACGGCACAACCACAAATGGAGCGACCGTTTTTGTAAACCTCGACAACTGGGACGAGCGGCAAGATCCCGACCTGTCTGCCGATGCCATTCTGGGCAAGGTTCTGGCGATTGCAAATGGCGAATCCGCCGCTTCGATCGTGGCCTTCAACCCACCACCGATTCAGGGCCTCGGCATGTCAGCCGGTGTGGAAATGGAAGTTCAGCAAGTCGGGGGGGGTACGCCTCAGGATCTGGCCTCGGCCGTTGGGTCCTTCGTCTATGCTGCAAACCAGCGACCCGAGATTGGTCAGGCCTATACAACGTTCCGGGCCAATGTTCCTCAGCTATTTGTCGATCTGGACCGTGAGAAAGCGAAAACCCTGGAAGTGTCTGTTGCTGAGATTTTCCAGACGATGCAAGCCCAGCTAGGATCGTACTATGTGAACGATTTCAACCTGTTCGGCCGCGTTTACCGCGTGATGATTCAGGCCGAGGGGAGCTATCGGAACAAGGTCGAAGATATTTCGAACCTGTATGTGCGCTCGACCAAGGGCGATATGGTTCCACTGGGTACGTTGATCGACGTGGAAAACGTGTTGGGGCCAGTCCTGTTAAAACGGCATAACCTGTTCCGTTCGGCAACTGTTACAGCTGTACCTGCGCCAGGGCTGTCCAGTGGCGACGCTATCACTGTGATGACAGAAGAATCCGCCAACGCCCTACCCTCGGGATACGCGTTTGAATGGACAGGTACCGCGCAACAGCAGCTTGCATCCGGCAGCCTTGTGATCATTATCCTCGGGCTTGCTGTCCTGTTCGCTTATTTGTTCCTGGTGGGGCAATACGAAAGCTGGTCGATGCCGGTGTCCATTCTTCTATCGGTTATTGTTGCCCTATTCGGGGCGGTTGCGGCGGTGGCCATCGTGGGCAGCGACATAAACCTGTACACGCAGATCGGGATGATCATGCTGGTGGGGCTTGCGTCGAAGAACGGTATCCTCATCGTTGAATTCGCAATGGAACAGCGTGCCAATGGCCTTTCGATCAAAGATGCTGCAGCCGAAGCCGCCCATCAACGTTTCCGCGCGGTGATGATGACCGCCCTCTCCTTCCTGTTGGGTGTTGTACCGTTGCTTGCCGCGAACGGCGCGGGAGCGGCTAGCCAGAAGGCCATCGGTGTCGCCGTCTTTGGCGGAATGCTGGCGGCGACTCTGGTTGGCGTTATCCTTGTGCCGGTACTTTACGCCCTGATGCAGGGGCTGAGGGAATGGCTCAAAGGGACAAAGAACGACCCCGACCCTTCGGAAGAAGCCGCATAAATCAAAAAAAAGCCCCGCCGATAACGCGGGGCTTTTCTTTAATGGGCCAGGCGCTTTTCGATCCAGCGCTGGATGGCAGCGATCTGATCGGCATCAAGCCTTAGGCCCAGCTTGTTTCTGCGCCAGATGGCATCTTCAGCGCAGCGCACATATTCCTTGGTGACCAGCCATTCCATTTCGCGTTCGGTCAGCGTCGCCCCGAACTCTTCCCCCAGATCCTCAGCGGTCTTTGCATCGGCCAGAATAGCGCGCGCCTCGGTTCCATAGGCGCGCACCAGCCGTTCCGCCCATGTGCGATTCAAAAAGGCATAGTCGAATTCCAGACCGGCAATTAGGTCTTGCACTGCGCTAACGGGGAAATCGCCACCCGGCAAAGAAACACCAGCGGTCCATGGACCGGGCAAATCCGGGAAGTACTCAGCGATTTTCTCAAGCGCACTTTCGGCCAATCTGCGATAGGTCGTAATCTTGCCGCCGAAAACATTCAAAACCGGAGCGCCGCCAAGCCCATTGACCTTCAGAGTATAGTCTCTGGTCGCGGCCGTTGCGCTGCTGGCCCCATCGTCATACAGAGGGCGCACACCGGAATAGGTCCAGACGATGTCTTCGCGGGTCACAGGCTGCTCAAAATATTTTGACGCAAACGCACACAGATATTCCTGTTCAGACTCAGTACAGACTGGAGGAACCGATGGGTCTGGATGATCCTGATCAGTTGTTCCAATAAGGGTGAAATCTCTCTCATAGGGAATGGCAAAGATGATGCGTCCGTCTTCACCTTGGAAGAAATAGCATTTGTCATGGTTGAATAACCTGTGGGTTACGATATGGCTGCCGCGGACCAACCGAACCCCCTCGCGCGAGTTCACGTGGATTTTTTCCTGGATGATATCGCCAACCCAGGGCCCACCGGCATTGATCAACATCTTTGCCAGGACGATACGGGTTTCGTCATTTTGGTTATCGCGGATCGTCACATGCCAAACATCATCCACCCGCTCGGCTGAAAGAACTTCGGTCCGAACCAGAATATCGGCGCCACGGGCCTCGGCATCACGGGCATTCAGAACAACCAGACGGGAATCTTCGATCCAGCAGTCGGAATACTCATAGGCGGTTTCGAACCTGTTTTGCAGCGGGACACCTTCAGGCGCGGAACGCAAATTCAGCGCAGAGGTCCCGGGTAGAATTTTCCGCCCTCCAAGGTGATCGTACATGAACAGGCCAAGACGGATCAGCCAGGTTGGACGACGACCACGCATCCAAGGCATCACTGTACTCAGCAGCCGTGAGGTCGGCGTGTCCGAGTCAAATCGCATCCCATCGTGGTAGGGAAGCACAAAGCGCATCGGCCAACTGATATGAGGCATTGCCCGCAGCAGCGTTTCCCGCTCAATCAGCGCCTCGCGGACCAACCTGAACTCAAAATATTCCAGATACCGCAGGCCGCCGTGGAACAGTTTGGTCGAGGCCGAGGACGTGGCCGATGCCAAGTCGTTCATCTCGGCCAATGTCACCGACAGTCCCCGCCCGGCCGCATCACGCGCGATCCCGCAACCGTTAATACCGCCACCGATGATGAATAGGTCAGTAACCTGGCCAGTCTGCTGTGCCATTTGCAGGTCAGTCCTTTTGCTGAAAACGTGCGGCAATTAACCCGTTCGATACTCGGTTCGTCAATGTGGATTTTCGTTTTTTTTCGCGTAACGAACAAGAATAGCGATTTTTTGTTGTTGTCCAAACGATGTTTGATTTCTGCCGGTTGCAATATTGCGAAAAAAGGAACAAAAACGAAAGAACCCAATAACCGGAGCTTCCCTTGTCTCTTTCGTTCCGCCAGTCAGACATAATAGAAATCGCCAAGCAGAATGGTCGCGTCATGGTCGAGGATCTGGCGTTGCAGTTTGGTGTCACGGTCCAAACGATCCGGCGCGATCTTTCCGAGCTTGCGGAACTGGGCAAGCTGGACCGGGTTCATGGCGGCGCGGTCCTGCGATCCGGCGTTTCGAATATCGGTTACGAGGACCGGCGCGCCCTGAATGCTGAAATCAAGTCCCGTATCGCACAGGTTTGCGCTGCCAACATACCGGATGGTGCATCGCTTTTTTTGAACATCGGTACATCGACCGAGGCTGTCGCGCATCAGTTGCTAAACCACAAAGATCTTATGGTGGTAACAAATAACATGAATGTCGCGCGTATCCTGGTGGAAAACACGAACTGCCAGATCGTCGTCGCCGGTGGTGTTCTGCGCCGGTCGGACGGTGGTCTGATCGGCAACCTGACCAATTCAACGATTGAACAATTCAAGTTCGATTATGCGGTAATCGGGTGTTCCGCACTGGACGCCGATGGTGATCTTCTGGATTTCGATTTCCAAGAAGTCCGTGTCAGCCAGACTATCATTGCACAGGCCAGACACAGCTTTCTGGTTGCCGATCATTCGAAATTTCAGCGCTCGGCCCCTGCCCGTATTGCCTCGATGTCCGAAGTTGACGTTTTCTTTACAGATCAACCTCTTCCAAGTGGGCTTGCACGTAAATGTAAGGAATGGGGAACGCGGGTCGTATACAGCGGCCGAACCACCGGAGATTCGCATTAAACGCGTAATTCCAAACGTGGTTCTTGTCATAGGCGACCGGCCCTGACAGTATCGCAACATATTGCAATCAGTGCACGGCAAGGGGGAGATCCGGGCCATGATCGCGCTTTTATTTGCGTTACTCACAGCCACTATGGGGCTGAATTATTATAGAAAAACCAAAGCGGCCAATGTTGTGTTCTTCATTACCATGGCCCTAAGTGTTTATTGGCTGAAGTTTCATGCCACCAGCCAACTGACCATTCAGCTGTAGGAGGCCACAATGACACCCGAGCTTTCCCGCACCCTGAACGCGTTGGGAACCCTGGCGGTCAGCCTCGTTCTTGTGCTGGCCTTCGGATACCAGCTGGCGCTGAACGAACTGCCCTGCCCGCTTTGCTTATTGCAACGGGTCGGGTTCGTAGCGGTGGGCGTTGGTTTGGGCCTGAACCTGCTATACGGAGCCCGGCCGCAGCATTATGCGTTGATGTTGCTTGCGGCACTGTTTGGGATCAGCGTTTCCGTTCGCCAGATCTTGCTGCATATCGTACCGGGTACCGGCCACTATGGTTCGCCTGTTTTTGGGTATCACTACTACACATGGGCCGCGATCTGCTTTTTTCTGATCCTGCTGGGCACGGCAATCATGCTGCTTTTCGACCGTCAATATCAGGACACAACCGTCGATCAACCACGGTTCGGGGGCAATATGCTGGCCAAAACCGCGTTCTTTGTAATGCTAGGGCTGGCCGCGCTGAATGCGGGGGCGACCTTGTTGGAATGTGGCCCAGGTATCTGCGCTGACCCGCCGACAAGCTACAAATTGATTGACGAACTGGACACCAACAACTGAGGATGGATAAACCTTCCCTCATGGAGGCATCGGAATGGGACTACTGGGGCAGCCGCTAGGCTATTATGACTATCTGACATTTATCGCACTTATACTGCTGCTGGCCGCTGTAATGGCGCTGTTTCTGTTCATAATGGGACTGCCCGGCCGCATCGCAATCAAACGCAACCATCCCCATGCCGAGGCAGTCAAGATCATGGGCTGGATGGGGTTTCTGGCTGTCGTTCCCTGGATTCACGCCTTTATGTGGGCTTTCCACGATGCAGCCACTGTCGATATCCGCCGTATGCCTGATGATGAACGCGATGCGATACGGAAGGATATCAAACGGTTAGGCGGTGATCTGACCGAAGAATATCGCGATCCACTGGACCCGGACGAAACACAAAAAAGCTAAGGCTAAAGGAAGTCCCACAATATGTTTGTCGCTCTTGGCATTACGCTTTTCTACATCATTTTTGTCTGGCTGATCTTCTTCAAACTACAATGGCTTAAGTTTAGTATCGCCTGGGGCATCGTTTCCTTCTGGGTGGGTGCTCATCTGTTATTGATCTTTATGGTTGCGCTGCGGTTCTTCCAGCCATTTTCGATCGACAGCCACGTAGTCCGCTCAACCATACAGATCGTACCGCGCCTGACTGAACCAACCATCCTGTCCGAGGTTCTGGTCGAGCCGAATACAGAGGTGAAGAAAGGGGATCCGCTGTATCGGTTCGACGACACCGTCTTTGCGCTTGAATTCGAAGAGGCATCCGCACAGTTGGTTGCAGCCCAGCAGAACGCCAAAATTCTGGAACAGGATGTGATCGTCGCGGGTGAAGCCGTCGAGCGAGCCAACGCGCAACTGGCATATGCGCTGACCCAGCAAGCACGGTATGAAAACCTTGTCCCTGCGGGTGGTGCCCGCGAGGATGAGCTGGATCGCTGGAACGAGCAGGTCACGGAAGATCAGGCCAAGATAAAAGAGGCCGAAGCCAATCTGGAAAAGGCAAAGCTGGCGCTGGATTCGCAGATCGACGGGGTCAATACCGGAATCGTTCAAGCTCAGGCTCAGTTGGAAAAGGCCCGGTACTTTCTGGACAATACTACGATCTACGCGCCCGAAGATGGTATGATCGTTTCACAACAGGCACGCCCGGGTCTGGTTGTCGGTGACATCCGATTGGGCGCAATCGCCAGCTTTGTGACCAAAGAAAATCCCTATATTCTCGCCACTTACCGGCAGCAAAACCTGAAATTTGTGAAACCCGGGCAACAGGTTGAGGTCGCGCTGGACTTATATCCCGGAGAAATCCTGACCGGCAAAGTCGAGGCAATCTGGTGGGCAACCCGCCAGGGTCAATATCTGCCATCAGGCCGCCTGCCCGGATTTGAACTGCCAAAAATTCCTGGACATATTGCCGTGCAGATTTCGGTCGATATTCCAGATGGCCACGTTTTTCCCGCCGGTGGACATGCCGCGGTGGCAATCTATACCGGCCAGGGCAAAAGCTTTGAGTTCCTGCGGCGCATCAATATCCGCCTCTATTCCTTCGCAAACTTCATCCGACCACTGGACATTTAAGGACACGCTGTATGACACGGGCCAGGCTAAACCGCAGTTTGATGGGCACAGCCCTGTGTGCCGCGCTGCTGGTGGGATGCGCACCTGTCGGTCCTGATTTTGTGCGACCGAACTCTCCGGTCGTGAAGGAATGGATCGAGGTAAACAACCCTTCAGTCGGTGCCAGCGGCCTCACCTCGCGTAGTGCCCCTGTGGCAAAATGGTGGGAGACCTTCAACGACGCCACTTTGAACCGGTTGATCGCCGAAGCCTATGCCCAGAACCTGGCGCTACAGGTGGCCGGTGCGCGCGTATTACAGGCCCGCGCACAGCTTGGGATTGCCTTTGGTGAGCTTTACCCCCAATCGCAGGCCATCGGAGGTTCGATCGAGCGGCGCCAGATCAGCGATAATATCGGGCCGATTTCCGATATCAATCGGATCATCCCTCTGGATACCGAATTCTCGACCTCGCAGGTTGGCTTCGACGCCCAATGGGAATTGGATGTGTGGGGGCAGCAACGCCGGGGTGTGCAGGCCGCACGATCCAATCTGGCACTTCAGGTCGCTAATTACGATGACGCTTTGGTCACGCTGACCGGCGATGTAGCAGCGTTATATGTAAGCTTCCGCGCGCTGCAAGAAACCCTGTTCGTGGCACGAGAAAATATCAAGCTGCAGCAGGATTCGGTTGATCTGACCCAGCTGCGTTTCAACAACGGCGTCACCACTGAATTGGATGTGCAAGAGGCCACCGCCCTGCTGAACAATACCATGGCGCTAGTGCCGGAAATTGAAAGCGATCTTCAGCAGACCAAGAATGCTTTGGCTGTTTTACTGGGAACAACACCCTCGCGCATGGCCGGGTTGCTGGGTAATTCCGGTCGTATCCCTTCGGCCCGATCCAACGTCGCCGTTGGAGTACCAGCGGAATTGCTGCGCCGACGCCCGGATGTACGCGCCGCAGAACTGGCCGCTGCCACACAGTCTGCGCAAGTTGGGATCGCGATTGCTGACCTGTATCCCCAGTTCATCCTGTC
This sequence comes from Ruegeria sp. CDSA193, assembly GCF_059611885.1. Classification (NCBI taxonomy): domain Bacteria; kingdom Pseudomonadati; phylum Pseudomonadota; class Alphaproteobacteria; order Rhodobacterales; family Roseobacteraceae; genus Ruegeria; species Ruegeria sp. CDSA193. Next base: position 407,944 of record NZ_JBXWPN010000001.1, read on the forward strand.
CGGTTCGATCGGCCTGCAGGCCTCGGGCAGTCAGGACCTGTTTTCATCCGCCAGCAATACTGGGCTAGCCAGTGCCGGAGTGGTCTGGAATGTGCTGAATTATGGGCGGATCAAGAATAATGTCCGCGCCCAGGACGCAGCTTATCAGGCCTTGATTGCGAACTATCAAAACACCGTTCTGACCGCCTATTCCGAGGTCGAAAGCGCCATGGTCGCCTATACGCAGTCACGCAAACAAGTGACATTCTACCAAAACAGCGTCACCGCATCGCGCAAAGCTGCCGAGATCGCGGTGAACCAATACCGGGATGGCATCGCCAGCTATTCCCGCGTTCTGAACACGCAAACCGCATTGCTGCGATCACAGGCCAACCTGATCGAAGCCCGCCAGCAGGTCTCGAGCAATCTGGTTGCAGTCTACAAAGGTTTAGGCGGTGGTTGGCAAATCCGGCAAAATCAGGAGTTCCTGCCGGAAACCGTGCTGGCCGAAATGGCCTATCGCACCGATTGGGGAGACCTGCTGCAACAGGCTCCGATCCAAGCCAGCCTGAACTGAGCGCTATTTCGTCAGACCGCGCAAGCCGCCCGAAATCAGAATGTTGACCTCGTAGAGAATACGCGGCGCGGCCAGTCCTCCGGGGCTGGCCAAATAGTTCGGGCTCCATTCTGGTTCGAATTTCTGCTTGAACGAGCGCAGCCCCTCGAAGTGATAAAACTGTTCGCCATGTTCATAGACAAAGCCGCCAATGCGGTTCCACAGTGATGCCAGTTGCCGGTTTTCGATCCCGGAAAACGGTGCCGCACCTAGCGAAAACCAGTGGAACCCCTGCTCGGCACCCCATGACATCATCTCGGCAAACAGCGCGTCCATAACAAAACTTGGGCTATCTGGTTCATACCGCATCAGATCCAGCGACAGTTCTGATTTTTGCCCGCCCTGAAACAGGTTAGCAAACGCGACGATCTCACCTGTTTCGCCATTCCGCAGCACCGCGTGGTCGAAATAGGACAGATATGTTTCATCAAATCCGCCAAGTGCAAAACCTTTCTCGGCCCCAGCCTTTTGGGCCAGCCAGTCATCCGAAATCTTGCGCAACTCGGGCAGGATCAGGTTTAGTTCCTGTTTTGGAATAATCTCGAAAACATACCCTTCGCGTTCGGCCCGGTTCTTGGCCTGACGGAACCGCTTGCGGGATTTTCCGTCCAGCGAGAAATCTTTCAACGGCACCCGCGCTACTTCGCCAATTTTCAGGATCGACAGGCCAAGGTCTAGAAAGGTCGGCAGGTATTTGGTGGAAACGCTGTAGAAGGCACAAAGTTTACCCTCACGGTCCGCCATCTCGCGCAGCTGCCATATCAGCTGTTTACCGGCGGTTTTATCCCCTACTGGCTCACCTTTGGTGACCAGTGCGTTGCCGGTGTCGGCATAAGCCAGAAAAGCGGTTTCATCCGGCGCGATCAGGAATTGTTTGTCCCCGGTCAAAGAAATCTGGGATTCTGTGTCTTCGCTTTCCATCACCAGACGTTCGACTACTTCGGGGATTTCTGTGCGGACTGGAACAGGAATCTCGCGCCCGAACAGTGAGCTAACGGCAACCACCCCAAGGATGACCGCAACCACAAGGCTGGATCGTAGGAACCGCGAAGCGTCGCCGTTCCAGGCAAACTCCCACCACAGGGCATTTTGATATTCGACATGGGAATAAGCAAACAGACCCACCCAAAAGATCACGGCAAGCAATGCAAGAACGCTGACCAGCCAAGGTATGTTCAACCTGAAGATCGACGCGCCGCTAACCCGATAGAACGCATCCCGGAACATGGCCAGCAGAACGATGCTACCCACCATGCTGAGCGCTTCGTGCGTATCCAGCCCTTTGGTCAGCGAAGCGACAAAACCGGCCAGCATCAACAGCATGGCCACAACCCAAGCCCGGTAAAGCTTGCGAAACAGCCCCCGTGACACAAGGATCAGCAAGACCCCTACCGCGCTCCCGGCCAGGTGGGACGCTTCGACAAAGGACAGGGGCAGGAAATCCCGTAGCACACCCAGGTTACCGCTGCTTGCAGGCAACGCGCCGGAGACCAGAAGTATCACACCGGCCACTGCGGCCACGCCTGCAGCCACCATGGGCACGATCGGACGGATCACTCGATAAACCCAAGTGGCTGCACCAGTAATATGTCGCCGGTGGCTCAGCGCTGATGCCACAGCGATTGAAAGCGTGGCGATGAGGAAGGGAAGAAACGTATAAACAAGGCGATACAGCAACAGCGCGGCAATGACATCCGACCGGCCTGACGCGCCAAGTCCCGCGATCATAGTCGCCTCGAAGGCGCCAATTCCACCCGGCGCATGGCTGAGGATACCGACCGCAATCGCGCCAATAAAGATGGTGAAGAAATAGGGGTAGCCGATCCCAAGGTCTGTCGGCAGCAGCACATACAGAACCATCGACGCACCAAAAACATCGCCCAAGGCCGCCAGCGTCAGCAACCCGGCCAGTTTGCCGCCGGGAAGGTTAAATCCAACCCCGCCATAGGCCAGCCTGCGCCCACCTTTCGACAGCCAGATGAACAGCGTTGCCAGAGCGATCAAAAGGCCCAATCCTATGACCGTCTCGACCGTATCGCTGATTGGCAAAACCTTCGATATCCCGTCGGGATGAAAGGTCAGCAAAGCCCCCAACAGCAAGGTCATGCCAGACCAGAAAGCGATCCACGAGGTCGCAATAACCCCAGCGACGCGCCCCAGATCCAGCCCCAAAGATGCGTAGATCCGATACCGGATCGCCGTGCCCGTGATGTAGGAAAACCCAAGGCAGTTTGACACCGCATAACCACAGGCCCCGGCCATGCCCGCAACCGGCAAAGGGACCTCACCGTCGGCAACGCTCTGGACTGCAAAGACGTCGTATAAAGACAGGGAAACAAAGCTAAAAGCGGTCCAGCACAGGGCGATGAACAACAGCGTCCAAGAGGTGTTCGCCACATCCGTCTGAACGGATGACCATTTCACATGTGCAGACAGTTCATGCAGCACGGTCAGGGCGACCAGCATGACGATTACGGGAATGGCGATTCTGACCAGGGGTCGTTCCAGAAAACCGGATACTCTTTCGGCAAGTCGGATGGCCCAGAGTTCTTTGCCTGTATCCTGATCAGTCATGTGATTTCCCTGTTTCAGGTTCGCAGCTGCCTTTGCGCAGGTGGCGAACGCATCGCAACTTTTACACATATTCCTTGCTGCTCAAAGCACTACAGCAATCAGACGCGGCCTTTCCGAGTAGAAAGAAGCAAGTTGGTTTCAGATCGCGTAATCCCCTCGATCCTGCGGATGCGAAACAGGATTTCATCCAGTTCGGCCAGGGTTTCGGTTCCAATCTCGGCAATCAAGTCCCAACCGCCATTTGTCGAATGGACAGCCCGCACCTGCGGCATGGCAGCAATTTGGGCCATGGTGCGCTCGGTGCCGCGCCCTTCGATTTCCAGCATCATCAACCCTCTGACCGGGCTTTGCGCCACATCCTGCCGTGTCAGAACCGTAAAGCCCACAATCTCGCCGGATTGCTTCAAACGTTGCAGACGGCTGCGCACTGTTGTGCGTGTGACCCCCAGTGTTTCAGCCAGTTCCGAGAGTGAAGCACGGGCATCCCGGTGCAGAGCGCTGAGAAGCTTGCCATCCAAATCGTCCATTCAGTACTTCCGTTATGTCACTTGCGGTTCCATTTTGAGCATTTTGATCCCTATCCGCAAGCCACATTGCCGGAGTAGTAGTACATATGGATACAAACAACGTAATTCTGGTTGGCGCCCCGATGGATTCGGGCAAGCGTCGACAGGGCTGCCGGATGGGCCCCGATGCCTATCGGGTTGCGGGGCTTCAATCAGCTCTTTCCGATCTCGGTCTTCACCTATGGGATCTCGGCGATATCACACCTGACATTCCGGATATGTCCGAACATTCGCATCTCTTCGCCCTGCCCGAGTGTGTCGGTTGGACCAAAGCTCTCAGCCGTGTTGCGCAGGATGTCGCCCCACAAGGCCTGCCAATTTTCATGGGCGGCGATCATGCGCTTTCGATGGGCACGGTTTTGGGCATGGCACAGCACGCCGAGCGGATCGAACGCCCACTGTTCGTTCTCTGGCTGGACGCGCATAGCGATTTCCACACACCCGAGAGCACCGATAGCGGCAACCTGCACGGGACACCCGTAGCCTATTTCACCGGACAGCCCGGATTTGACGACTTCCCACCGGTTTCATCGCCAGTTCCGACCGACCGGGTCGGCATGATCGGTCTGCGCTCGGTCGACCCAGCCGAACGGGCTCGGCTGGAACAGGATCGCGCAATGCTGGCCGATATGCGAAGCATCGACGAAAACGGCATCAAAGCACCGCTGATGGCCTTTCTGGAGCGGGTCCGGGCAGCGGATGGCATCCTTCATGTTTCGCTGGATGTGGATTTCCTTGATCCGTCCATTGCTCCTGCAGTTGGCACAACAGTTCCAGGTGGCGCGACCGAACGCGAGGCCCATCTAGTGATGGAACTGCTACACGAAAGCGGTCTTGTCTGCTCGCTGGATCTGGTAGAATTGAACCCGTTTCTGGACGAACGCGGCCGCACTGCAAAGTTGATGGTCGATCTGGCCGCCTCATTGCTGGGCCGCCGCATCTTTGACCGCCCCACCCGGAGCTTCTGATGCAATCTCTACAAGCCCCACCAGCCGTTGTGATGATCCGGCCCCATGCGTTTGCTTCGAACCCCGAGACACGCGACGACAATGCGTTCCAGACCTTGGCCAACCGCTCGGCAGCGGCCACGTCTGTCCAAGCACGCGATGAACATGATCAGGCGGTGGCGCTGCTGCGCGATGCGGGTGTTAAGGTTCATGTCTTCGACGATTTCGGAGACCTCGACACACCAGACAGCGTATTTCCGAACAACTGGTTCTCGACCCATCCCGGCGGGCATGTGGCTATCTATCCGATGTTTGTGCCGTCGCGCAGGCGCGAACGTCGCGCCGACGTCATAGAAATGTTGAAACAGGAGTATCGTGTTCAGGACGTGATCGATTATTCCGGGCTTGAACAGGACAGACTGGCGCTGGAAGGCACCGGAGCGATGGTTCTGGACCACATTGGCCGCGTGGCCTACACGGTCAAATCCAACCGCGCCGACCCCGTTCTGTTGGAGCGTTTCTGCACCCATTTCAACTATGAGCCCATCGCATTCGAGGCGCATGATGCCGCAGGACGTGATGTCTATCACACGAATGTTCTGATGGGCATCGGCTCCAAATACGCGCTGATCTGTCTTGATATGATCGCGGACCCCGAACGCCGCGCGACAGTGAAAGCCAGGCTGGAAGAATCCGGTCGCACGGTCATTGACCTGACGCATGATCAGATCGCTGAATTTGCTGGCAACGCCATCGAACTGAGCGGCCAGAATGGTCCCGTGCTGGCGCTGTCCAGCCGGGCACTTGCCGCCCTGACCCCGGAACAAATCGTTACAATCGAAGCCAGCGCGACACCTCTGCCGCTTTCGATTCCCACCATTGAAACTGCCGGTGGATCCGTGCGCTGCATGATTGCGGGCATCCACCTGTCCCGTCGATAGGAGCCCCTAATGCAACCATCTGAAAAGGCCCTGGTGCCGTTTGTGTCTGTCGACAATATGATGAGACTGGTCCACCACATCGGCGTCGAACGTATGATCACCGATATTGCGGCGCAAATCGAAGCTGATTTCAAACGGTGGGAAAGCTTTGACAAAACACCCCGCATCCCTGCCCACTCGCCGCATGGGGTTATTGAACTGATGCCAACCTCAGACGGTGAGGCCTATGGGTTTAAATACGTCAACGGCCACCCCAAGAACACCTCCGAGGGCCTACAGACCGTTACCGCATTTGGATTGCTGGCAGACGTCTACACAGGCTATCCGACCCTGCTGACCGAAATGACCATGCTGACTGCATTGCGCACCGCAGCAACCTCTGCTCTGGTCGGCAGCTATCTTGCGCCCAAATCGGCCTCGACCATGGCAATGATCGGGAATGGCGCGCAATCCGAATTTCAGTGCCTCGCCTTCAAGGCCATGTGCGGGATTGATACTGTTCGCTTGTACGATACCGACGCGGCTGCTACCGAAAAATGTGCGGCCAACTTGGCGGGCTCTGGCCTCTCGGTCGTGAAATGCAAATCCCCTGAGGACGCCATCGAAGGCGCGCATATCATCACGACCTGCACGGCGGACAAGAAAAATGCCACGATCCTGACCGATAACTTGGTCGGCCCAGGCGTCCACATCAACGCGATCGGCGGCGACTGTCCTGGCAAAACCGAACTGCACAGAGATATCCTGCTACGCTCTGAAATATTCGTCGAATACCCGGAACAAACCCGTATTGAGGGCGAGATTCAGGCCCTTGAAGACGATCATCCCGTCACCGAGTTGTGGCAGGTCATGACGGGTCAGGCCGAGGGTCGTAAAGATGATCGTCAGATCACGTTGTTTGACAGCGTAGGCTTCGCGATCGAGGATTTTTCAGCCCTGCGCTACATCCAGTCCGCAGTCCGGGGCACAGATTACTACGAACCCCTGGACATGCTGGCAGACCCTGACGACCCGCGCGATCTGTACGGAATGCTGATGCGAGCGAAATAGAGATACCCTGCCCCCGTGCGCCAGCCGGGGGCAGGTATCACCAAAGATTGACTTCGCCAGATGCCAATTACCCGGCCAGCGAAGGCAGGTACAGAACGATGCCCGGAAAGGCGACCAGCAGCGCAATCGTCACGGCGTCGGCGATGAAAAACGGCGTCACGCCCTTGAACACGTCCTGAACGCTCAGATCAGGGCGGACGCCGGCAACGACAAAGCAATTCAAACCGATCGGTGGCGTGATCAGGCAGAACTCGGCCATTTTCACCACCAAAATACCAAACCAGATGGCGCACATCGGCCCGGACATCCCAAACGTACTTTCCGCAGCGGTGACGGCCTCGCCCCCGTTCAGCGCCATAACTGCCGGATAGACAACCGGCAGAGTCAGCAGCAGCATCCCGATGGCATCCATGAACATGCCGAGCACCGCATAGGCCAGCAGGATGCAGATCAGGATCAGCATGGGTGACATCGTCAGCGATGTGATCCAATCGGAAAACGCGTTCGGCAAATCGGCGAATCCCAGGAACCTGACATAGATCAGCACACCCCAGATGATCGAAAAGATCATTGCGGTCAATTTGGCTGTCTCGAGCAGTGCGGATTTCAACTCTGCCCATCTCATGCCGTGGAACAAGGCGAAACAGAATACGATGAAGGCACCTATTGCCCCGCCTTCGGTTGGTGTGCCCCAGGCTTTCTCACCAAAGGGGTTATAGACAAAACAGATGATGATCAGGATCACCGCCACAATCGGCAGAGCGCCAGGCAAAGAAGCAAAACGCTGTTTCCAGGTAAAGCCAGTGACCGGTGGGCCGACATTCTTGAACACCACCGCGATACCGACGATCAGCAACCCGTAAATAACCGCCGAAAAGGCCCCCGGTATGAACCCGGCGAGCAACAGCTTGCCCACATCCTGCTCTACGATGATCGCATAAATCACAAGGATCGCAGAAGGTGGGATCAGTGAGGCCAAAGTGCCACCTGCAGCGACTACGCCCGCCGCAAATTGTTTGTTGTACCCTACCTTCAGCATTTCCGGGATCGCGATCCGGGCAAATACCGCAGATGTCGCGACCGATGCCCCCGAGACTGCAGCAAACCCAGCGGTGGCGAACACGGTTGCGACCGCAAGCCCACCCGGAACCCAGGCCACCCAGCGCTTGGCTGCCTCGAACAGCGCGCGCGTCAGGCCTGCGTAGTAGGCAAGGTAACCGATCAGGATAAAGGTCGGGATCAGGCTGAGCGTATGGGCTGCAACCTTGGAATGCGGCACTTGCCCTGCGGTTTTTACCGCAACGGTCAGCGCCTTGCCAAATCGGTCAGGATCATATCCGAATTTGGCCCAGAATATCCAAACAAGACCGATCAGCCCCGCCAAAGCCGCGGCAAAAGCCACACGCATTCCGGTGATAACCAGAACCAGCAGACCACCGGTGACCCAAAGGCCAATCTCAATCGAGTCCATTTACTAGTCCTGCCCTTCGAATTGTTCGGCTTCAGCGGCAGCCTGCGCAGCAGCGTCCTGTATCATCGGCACCGCAACTGGGTTTTGTAGGCCCAGCACAAAGGCCCGTCCATAACCCCAGATTTGCAGCACAAGCCGCAAGCAAAGTACCGAAAACGCAATAGGTGCCAGTAACTTGGCAGGCCAGAGCGGGATGCCAATGTCGATCGAGCTGTCCCGGCTCCACAGAGGTGCGCCAAAGTCGAATGATCTGTCGAAATGGGACCAGCTGCCCCAGACCAATGCCAACATGAGCACCAGGATGAGAACGACCGAAATCAACTCGAACAGCCACAAAGCCCGTCCGTGTAGCCGCGAAATGACAATATCCATCCGGATATGGCCCCCATCGCGTTGTACGTAAGAGATACCTAGAAACGCAATCAAGGGCATGGCTTGCTCGATCCAATCGACATAGCCCGGCAATGGCGCGTTATAGGCGTTGCGCCCGCTCACCGAGACAACTGCCAGCACCATTAACCCGAACACGGCAATTCCGCTGATCAGTGCAAGCGTACGCTCGGCCCTTAACAGCAGCTGGTCCAGCCTGCTCAGACGGCTATCATCCGCAAGCACCGTCGCCTGTCCTGCCATTCCGCTGGCCCTTTCTGTATTGGAATCAGTGTCCGGGTACCGCGCTGGGTACCCGGAACGCGTGATCAGTTCCCGCCACGCTGTTGTTTCAGCGTCAGTTGAACAAGATCATATAGATCCTGCGCAGGCAGACCCTGCGCGGACATGTCAGCGATCCATTGCTCGCGGATCGGATCAGCAGCCTTGGTGCGGAATTCCTCCAGCACGGCTTCGTCGATCTGAACTTTCTGCACGCCTTTTTCGGTCAACACACCATCCCACTGCTCCAGCAGACCGCCGTAATTGGCGAGATAATGGGCAATGGCCTCGTCGACAGAACTGTTAAGCGCTTCGCGATGTTCTGCAGGCAGCGCTTCGTAGGCGTCGATATTGACCACAACCGGACAGTTTACAGTGCCGGGGTTCAGGTTGGCCGTCCACCAGTCGGCTTCGTTGATGGTGCCGAAAGACAAATGTGCGTGCTGAGCAAAGGCCACTGTATCAACAACACCGGATTCCATCGCATTAAACGCCTCGGTCGCGGGCACCGATGTTGGAACACCGCCAACGGCCTCAAACGCCTTACCCAGCCCGCCGGTCGCACGTACACGCATGCCGTCAAAATCGGCAAGCGTTGAGCGCGGATCACCGGTTCCAACGATATTATACTGGGGCATTGGCGACGTCATGATGATCCGGGCATTCCACTGAGCCATCTCATCCTTAACGGCGGGATGATCATATACAGCGTGGCTGACGGCCACCTCTTCTTCCAAATTGTTCACACCCAGGAACGGCAGTTCAAGTACAGTGATCGCCCGATTTTTGTCGCGGTGATAGCCTGCGCAGAACTGCGCCATCTCGAATGCACCGATCTCAATCCCGTCCAGATTCTCCTTCGGCTTTGACAGCCCGCCATAGCTGACATTGATCGTGAATTCGCCACCGGTTTTTTCGCTGACCAGTTCAGCCAGTTTCTCGACATGTTCGGTAAAGGCCCGGCGTTTGCCCCAGACCGAAGCATTCCATTCTGTTGCTGCAGCTTCGGTAACGAATGCAACAGTCAGGGCGGCGACGGCGGCACCGCTCAACATTTTAGTCATAGTGAATTCTCCCATTGATGCGCCCCCTTTTTTGGGTCGCTTGCGCGTAAAGCTAGCGCCAACATCGATATGTGCCAACCCCTGCCAGACCACCCACAAAAATCTGCAAACCGCCCGCCAGCGCTAACAATCATAAGGTGTATATGAAATGTGTAAATTTCACGGGCAAGCACTTTGAAAACAGTGAAAATGTGGTTAACATCTATATTGCTGTTTTAAATATGTTTTTTTACTATCTTACGATTTCCTTTACAAATCCCCCAGAGGGAATGAAATTTATTAACAAATAAACCCTGCTATTTCTGTAATTTATTTCTTTGTTTTCTGATCTCCGTATTATCCTGCATCGGGAGGAAACAGGTCGACATTGCCTGTTCAGCGGGCAAGATTGTCCCAGTGAATTTAAGTCCAGAGGGAGGAACCTCAGAATGACAACCGCTGCTCAGGCAGATGCCAAAGTTTATCCGCCATCCGCAGAAATTTCAGCGCGTGCGCATGTCGATGCCAAGAAATACGGCGAAATGTACACGGCTTCTATAAACGACCCCGTTGCATTCTGGGGCGAACAAGGCAAACGCGTTGACTGGATCAAACCCTATACCCAAGTGAAAGACGTCAGCTATGATTTGGGCTCGGTCGGGATCAACTGGTATGCGGATGGCACTCTGAACGTTTCAGCCAACTGCCTGGATCGTCATCTGAATACACGCGGCGATCAGACTGCGATCATCTGGGAACCTGATGACCCGAATGAACCCGCCCAACACATCACCTATGCCGAACTGCACCGCCGTACCTGCCGGATGGCAAATATCCTGGTTTCCATGGGCGTGCGCAAAGGCGACCGTGTGGTCATTTATCTTCCGATGATCCCCGAGGCTGCATATGCCATGCTGGCGTGCGCACGTATCGGCGCAATCCACTCTATTGTTTTTGCAGGGTTTTCCCCCGATGCCCTGGCTGCACGCGTCAACGGATGCGACGCCAAGGTTCTGATTACAGCTGATGAGGCCCCTCGCGGCGGCCGTAAGACACCGTTGAAGTCAAACGCAGACGCGGCCCTGCTGCACTGCAAGGACACAGTGAAATGCTTGGTTGTCAAGCGTACCAACGGCCAGACCACATGGATCGACGGGCGCGACTACGACTATAACGAAATGGCGCTCGAGGCGGATGACTATTGCGCGCCTGCGGAAATGGACGCCGAAGACCCTCTGTTCATTCTGTATACCTCCGGTTCGACCGGTCAGCCGAAGGGTGTCGTGCACACGACCGGCGGATATCTGGTCTATGCGGCAATGACGCATGAGATCACCTTCGATTACCATGAAGGCGACGTCTATTGGTGTACCGCCGATGTCGGCTGGGTGACGGGCCACAGCTATATCGTCTATGGCCCGCTGGCCAATGGCGCGACCACGCTGATGTTCGAAGGTGTTCCGACCTATCCGGATGCATCCCGCTTTTGGCAGGTCTGTGAAAAGCACAAGGTCAATCAATTCTACACGGCCCCTACCGCTTTGCGCGCCCTGATGGGGCAAGGCAATGAATGGGTTGAGAAATGCGATCTGAGCGATCTGCGCACGCTGGGCACTGTGGGTGAGCCGATCAACCCGGAAGCCTGGAACTGGTACAATGACGTTGTTGGCGGAGGACGCTGCCCGATTGTCGACACTTGGTGGCAAACCGAAACCGGTGGTCACCTGATGACTCCCCTGCCCGGCGCCCACGCGATGAAGCCCGGCTCGGCCATGAAGCCTTTCTTTGGTATTCAGCCCGTTGTTCTTGACCCGCAATCGGGGGTCGAGATCGACGGCAACGGAGTCGAAGGCGTGCTGTGCATCAAGGACAGCTGGCCCGGCCAGATGCGTACGGTCTGGGGCGATCATGAACGGTTCGAGAAGACTTATTTCTCGGACTACAAAGGCTACTACTTCACCGGTGATGGCTGCCGTCGGGACGAGGATGGCGATTACTGGATCACCGGACGTGTGGACGATGTGATCAACGTCTCGGGGCACCGCATGGGTACGGCCGAGGTCGAAAGCGCTCTGGTGGCACATGCTGCCGTGGCCGAGGCCGCGGTTGTGGGCTATCCCCATGATATCAAAGGGCAAGGCATCTATTGCTATGTCACCTTGATGAATGATCGCGAACCCTCGGACGAGCTTGTGAAAGAGCTGCGCACCTGGGTTCGGACCGAGATCGGACCGATTGCCAGCCCGGATGTGATCCAATGGGCTCCTGGCCTGCCAAAAACCCGCTCGGGCAAGATCATGCGCCGTATCCTGCGTAAGATCGCCGAGAATGATTTTGGATCGCTCGGTGACACATCGACCCTGGCTGATCCGTCCGTGGTCGACAACTTGATCGAAAACCGCGCAAGCAAGTGAGGATGTGATGGACGCTGCCACGATCACTACACCCACCGTACTGATCCTTCTCGGCCCCCCGGGCGCCGGGAAGGGTACACAGGCCCGTATGCTCGAAGACAAGTTCGGGCTTGTCCAACTCAGCACGGGTGACCTGTTACGGGCGGCAGTTGCCGCGGGAACCGAAGCCGGAAAAGCCGCCAAAGCTGTCATGGAGGCGGGTGATCTGGTCAGTGACGATATCGTAATTGCAATCCTGCGGGATCGTCTGGCCGAACCGGACTGCGCCAAGGGCGTCATTCTGGACGGCTTCCCCCGCACCACGGTTCAGGCACAGGCGCTGGACGCGCTGCTGTCAGAGACCGGTCAGAAGATCAACGCAGCCATCAGTCTTGAGGTTGAAGACGCTGAAATGGTGATCCGTATTTCCGGCCGTTACACATGTGCCGGATGTGGCGAAGGGTTTCATGATCGGTTCAAAACGCCCGCAGTCGAAGGCAAATGCGACAAATGCGGTAAGACCGAGTTCAAGCGCCGCGCAGATGACAATGCTGAAACCGTCGCCTCACGGCTGGCTGCCTATCACACGCAGACCGCGCCGCTGATCACTTATTACCAAGACCATGGCGTTCTGAAAGGTCTGAACGCAATGGGCAATATCGAAGACATCGCCGGCAATCTGGAACGGATCGTCAGCGACACAATGAACTAGGGGAATATGGCCCGCCCTCAATAAGGGCCGAATTCCTAAAGGAAAACTTCAAAGGACCCGCTCTGGCGGACCAGAGAAGTCTTGCCTGATGCCACCTGGCATCAAGCATATCGAAAAGTGGCCCCGCGCGCTGGAGGGTTAGGACAACGGGCCGCTCAAAGAGGAAGCGAAGGAGGAACCCGCGATGGCGGATCAATCAACACACTCCGCGCAGACTGCCGAAGCCGATAAGGGCTATTGGCAGGCCAACCTGCGTCTTATCTACATCAGCCTGGTGATCTGGGCGCTGGTGTCGTTTGGATTCGGCATTTTGCTGCGTCCACTTCTGTCCGGCATTTCCGTCGGCGGAACCGATCTCGGCTTTTGGTTCGCGCAACAGGGATCCATCTTGGTCTTTCTGCTGCTGATCTTCAACTACGCCTGGCGGATGAACAAGCTAGACGCTGAATACGGCGTTGAGGAGGAGTAAGGCCCTATGGACCAGTTTACCATCAACCTGCTTTTTGTGGGCGCGTCCTTTGCGCTTTACATCGGCATCGCGATCTGGGCCCGTGCTGGGTCCACATCAGAATTCTACGCCGCCGGTCGCGGCGTTCACCCGGTCACCAACGGTATGGCGACAGCGGCAGACTGGATGTCTGCGGCCTCGTTCATCTCGATGGCGGGCCTCATCGCCTTTACCGGCTATGACAACTCGTCCTTCCTGATGGGTTGGACCGGTGGTTATGTGCTGCTGGCGCTGCTTCTTGCCCCTTACCTGCGTAAGTTCGGCAAGTTCACCGTGTCAGAGTTCATCGGCGACCGCTTTTACAGCCAGACCGCGCGTATCGTGGCGGTGATCTGTCTGATCGTAGCGTCTGTGACCTACGTGATCGGCCAGATGACCGGCGTTGGCGTAGCTTTTGGCCGCTTCCTTGAAGTGTCAAACACCACCGGGTTGTTAATTGGTGCAGCCGTTGTGTTCGCCTACGCGGTGTTTGGGGGGATGAAGGGCGTGACCTACACACAGGTCGCTCAGTACTGCGTGCTGATCACCGCCTACACAATCCCAGCCATCTTTATTTCCCTGCAACTGACTGGCAATCCGGTTCCGGCTCTGGGTCTGTTTGGTGATACCGCCAGCGGTGAACCGCTGCTGACCAAGCTGGATGCGATCGTGACCGAGCTGGGCTTTAACGAATACACCGCCCACCACTCGGACACGCTGAACATGGTGCTGTTCACGCTGTCGCTGATGATCGGTACGGCCGGTCTGCCGCACGTTATCATGCGTTTCTTCACCGTGCCGAAAGTGGCTGATGCCCGCTGGTCTGCCGGTTGGGCGCTGGTGTTCATCGCACTGCTGTACCTGACCGCCCCCGCGGTTGGCGCAATGGCCCGTCTAAACATCAGTGACATGATGTGGCCAAATGGCGGCATCGAAGGTGGCGCCGTATCCGTCGAAGATATCGACAACGACGCCCGTTATGATTGGATGGCCACATGGAAGAAAACCGGCCTGCTGGACTGGGAAGATAAGAACGGCGACGGCAAGATCCAGTACTATAACGACAAGAATGCCGACATGCAGGCGCTTGCGGAAGAGAAGGGCTGGGTCGGAAACGAGCTGACCAAGTTCAACCGCGACATCCTGGTTCTGGCCAACCCCGAGATTGCCAACCTGCCTGGTTGGGTGATCGGTCTGGTCGCTGCCGGTGGTCTTGCGGCTGCTCTGTCGACCGCTGCGGGCCTGTTGCTGGCAATCTCGTCCGCGGTGTCACACGACCTGATCAAAGGCGCGATCAACCCGCAGATTTCGGAAAAATCCGAACTTCTGTCGGCGCGGATCGCAATGGGCGTGGCCATTGTTGTGGCGACATATCTGGGCCTGAACCCTCCGGGTTTTGCAGCGCAGACCGTTGCCCTGGCGTTTGGTCTGGCAGCTGCCTCGATCTTCCCGGCGCTGATGATGGGGATCTTCTCGACCCGCATTAACAACACCGGTGCGGTTGCTGGTATGCTGGCTGGTCTGACTGTGACCCTGGTCTACATCTTCCTGCACAAGGGCTGGTTGTTCATTCCGGATACCAACTCGTTCACGGATGCTGATCCTCTGTTGGGTACGATCAAGTCGACTTCGTTCGGTGCGATCGGTGCATTGGTCAACTTCACTGTCGCCTATGTGGTGGCTGGCATGACCAAAGAAACCCCGCAAGAGATCAAGGATCTGGTCGAAAGCGTCCGCATTCCCCGTGGCGCGGGTGCCGCTCAGGATCACTGAGTAGAGATGCGGCCCCTGAGCACCTTGCCAAAGGCCGTGTCTTTCGACTGACTACTCCCGCCCGGCATTCCACCGGGCGGGATTTTTCGAATAGAAACCGAGGAGTATCCGATGCCCCTGCCCCAAGCCGAGATCACGCGGTTTCTGAAATCCGTTCACCCTTATGACGCCCTGCCCGCCGATGATCTGGCAACGCTGTCTGATCAGATCGAAGTTTGGGAGGTCGAAGAAGGATCCCCGGTGTATCAACTGGGCGCGCCCCTGCCCGGCGTATTCGTGATTTACGAAGGACAGGTTGAAATCACTGACAGGAACGGTGCGATTGTCTCTCATCTGGGGTTGCGCAATTCTTTCGGGGAACGCGGTTTACTGAAAGACGGTAAAGCCGCGACCAAAGCGCAGGCACACGCAAACTCGGTTTTTTTTGTGATTCCGCCCAACCTGATCCGAGACCTCATTGACGAACATGAAATCGTCGCCAAATTCTTTGATCGGACCCGCACGGAACGCTCCAGCCCCCAAAGCCTTGCAACCAGCGCTATCGATGTTCTGATGGCACATAACCCCACAACCTGCCCCCCTAATACCACCGTTCGCGAAGCGGCGCAGATGATGAGGGACAAACATATTTCCTCTCTCTGCATCACCGAGGGGGACATTCTTTTGGGGATCGCCACCTTACGAGATATCTCGGGCAAATACGTTGCCGATGGGATGTCTGTGGATACGCCTGTCTCGGCAATAATGACGGCAAACCCGGTGACGCTGTCGCCGTCTGATATCGGATCGGATGTTCTTCACATCATGATGGAGCGCGGCATCGGCCATATTCCGGTATCCGAAGCTGGGCGTCTGGTCGGAATTGTCACCCAGACAGACCTGACCCACTATCAGGCGGTCAATTCCGCCGAGTTGGTGCGCCGGATAGCAACTGCGCAAACCGCGCAGCAGATGGCAGAAGTGACCGAAGAGATTCCCCGGCTTCTGGTCCAGCTTGTCGCTGCCGGAAATCGCCACGAGATCGTTACACGCCTGATTACCGATATCGCCGACACAGCCACCAGACGTTTGCTGGCAATGGCGGAAAAACAGCTTGGACCACCACCTGTGCCTTACCTATGGCTGGCCTGTGGATCGCAGGGACGACAGGAACAAACCGGGGTGTCGGATCAGGACAACTGCTTGATGCTGGATGACAAAATAACCGATGACGACATGCTATATTTCCAGGCACTGGCAAAAATCGTTTCGGACGGGCTGGATAAATGTGGGTACTTTTATTGCCCGGGCGACATGATGGCGACAAATCCACGCTGGTGCCAACCGGTAAGTGTCTGGCGTGATTATTTTCGCGGGTGGATCGCCAAACCAAACCCCGAGGCGCAGATGCTGGCCTCGGTCATGTTCGACCTGCGCCCCATTGGCGGCGCATTTCACCTGTTCGATGACCTGCAGGCCGAAACGCTGGCCGCGGCCCAAGCGAATTCAATCTTTGTGGCGCATATGATCTCGAACTCGTTAAAGCACACGCCGCCGCTGAGCCTGTTACGCGGGTTTGCCACGGTACGCTCGGGTGAACATCGCAACACGCTGGATCTAAAGCATAATGGCGTCGTGCCTGTGGTTGACCTGGCCCGGATATACAGCCTTCAGGGGCAACTGTCCCAGGCCAATACACGTGCCCGCCTGAAAGCAGCTGGGGCGGCAGGCGTCCTCAGCCCCTCAGGTACCCGCGACCTGCTGGACGCTTACGATCTGATCGCCGAAACGCGGCTGGACCATCAGGCCCGCCTGGTGAAAGGCAACAAGAAGCCGGACAATTTCCTGCCCCCTTCCGATCTTTCGGACTTTGAGCGAAGTCATCTGCGAGATGCCTTTGTCGTGGTAAAAACAATGCAATCGGCGGTCGGCCACGGTAAAGGAATGCTGGGCTAAACCCTCAGGAACCTTGGAGAGTATTCATGTTCTTAGAACTGATCGGCACGATATTTGCAGGCGTCGCCCTAGCCGGCATCGTGATGGTGATCAACAAACTGACAGGTGGACGCCTGCCTCGTTGGTCCGCACCAGTCGCGGCGGGCATTGGCATGATCGGGATGACGATCAACAGCGAGTATTCATGGTTTGACCGCACGCGCGATACGCTTCCAGATGGTCTGATCATCATTCAAGAGGTCGAAAGCCGCGCTTTGTACCGTCCCTGGACCTATGCGATGCCCTTTGTTGATCGTTTTGCCGCAATCGACACCCTATCTGTGCGCACCAATGACCAAGTGCCTGAACAACGCCTCGTTGAACTGTATTTCTTTGGCCGCTGGGCACCGGTTTCAAAATTGCCGGTCGCTGTGGATTGCGATAAGAACCAACGCGCCAATCTGGCGGATGGGGCAGAGTTTGGTGACAACGGCCAGTTGCTGAACGCCGATTGGGTAACAGGCTCTACGAACGATCCGATCATCGAGGCCACTTGCGGAGTGTAACATGCTGACCCGATTAAGCCTGCGCCTGCGGATTTTCCTCTTCTTCTGCCTGCTGGCGGTCGGCGGGGTTGCCGTCAGCTCGGTTGCGCTTTGGGTCAGCTACAGGCGAGCGGCGGATCCGGCCCTTTTCGACGCGTTCATCTTTGCAGAGATCGTCATCGGGTTCGGTCTGCTGGCCCTGATCGCCGCTGTCTGGCTATTGTTCGACGATAATGTCGCCAAGCCGATCGAAAGGCTTTCCGCTGAACTGCGCGCACGAGCGCATGCCGGTGTCAGCCGCGACCTCGATCTGCAAGCCGCGCGGTATCTTGGCGACCTGGCCCCTGCGGCTGCCGGTCTGGCCAACCAACTGTCCGACAAGACCATGGGCGTGGCAGAGGCTGTCGCTGCTGAAACCGAGCATCTGGCTGTGGAACAGCAAAGGCTTAGGGCGCTTTTGACTGAAATTCCTGTAGCCATATTGCTGGCTAGCCCCTCTCACAGGCTCGTTTTGTATGACGGACAGGCGGCCGAGGTACTGGCACAGATTTCGCATCCACGCCTGAATGCGCCACTGTTCGATTACTTCCAGCCAGACGCGCTGCAGAAAGCCTATGCCAAACTGGCCAAGACCGGGATGGAGGCATCCTGTTCGCTGACCAGCATTGATGGGGCGCAGACCTATTCAGCCCGCATGAAACCGCTGGGGGAAACTTCCGGCTATATGCTAATCCTAGATGACAGCGCCGCCAATATAGCGCCTGAGGCTGCCAGACCTCTGGTCTATGACTTTGGTTTGCTGAACACATCCACCGACCAATCATTCGAGACATTGCCTCTGCGCGAGCTTTGTTTTGTTGTCTTCGACACCGAAACCACAGGCCTGCTGCCGCACAAAGACGAGATCGTCCAGATCGGCGCAGTCCGTGTGGTAAATGGACGGATGGTCGAAGGCGAAAGGTTGGATATGCTGGTGAACCCGGTCATGCCGATCCCTGCCGCCTCGACCAAGGTTCACAAGATCACGGATCGAATGGTCGAAGGCGCGCCGGAAATCGCCGAAGCCGGGCGTATCTTTCACGAATTCGCGCGAAATGCTGTAATCGTGGCTCATAATGCACCTTTTGATATGGCGTTTCTACGACGCCACGCCGACCGTATGAAAGTTGAGTGGACGCATCCCGTACTGGATACGGTCCTGCTATCAGCGGTCCTGTTCGGCGCCAGCGACACGCACACTTTGGACGCGCTGTGCGAACGGCTGGACATTACAATTCCGCATGAGCTGCGCCATACGGCATTGGGTGATGCAGTTGCCACCGCCGAGGCGCTGGTTCGGATGCTTCCGATGCTGCAAGCGCGCGGGATGAATACGTTTGGCGAGGTCATCGAAGCAACCCGCCGGCACGGTCGTCTGCTTGAGGACCTGAACTGAGGGCGAAATATGCACCTCAGGCGCAGCTTTTCATGGACAATCCCGACTTGCCGTGGCACCTGAGGCGCGGCCACAGAATGAGCGTGAGATGACGGACCGCACCTTCACCCCAACCCCGGACAACAGCACCGCGTTTCGCGAGGCATTGGGGTGTTTTGGAACCGGGGTCACGGTCGTCACCACCGAAACAGCGCTGGGGCCCCGCGCAATCACGGTCAATTCGTTTTCCTCGGTCTCGCTGACGCCCCCGCTGGTGCTGTGGTGCCTGGCGAAGGATTCAAACCGGTTCGACGCTTTCAAAGACTGCGATCACTATTCGATCCATGTGATGGCTGAGGAACAGCAGGAACAGGCCCTAAAATTCGCGCGCGAGGGTGCGGATTTTTCACATGCCAACTGGGCCGCAGATCACCGTGGCCGCCCTCGTCTGGCGGATTGTCTGGCGCGGTTCGACTGCCAGCTTCATGCCCGGCACGAGGCAGGGGATCATCTGATCATCGTGGGTGAGGTCGAACATGCCATGTACCGCACCGGCAAAGGCCTGATCTTCAAACGCGGTCAATTCGGTGGGTTTGCCGATCTTCTTTAAGCCCTATTCGTCCAGCGATCCGTGGACGGCCAGCGCCTCAAGCTGGGTTTCCTGCGGTGTGATGATGCGAAACGCCTCAAGCACCCCGGTTTCAGACAGCTCACGGGCGACCGTCAGCAGAGTATTGGCGGCGTGATCATCGCATAGCTCTGCCATATGCGCGATCTCTTCCTGCGCAACACCCAGGGCGGCCTCGACCGATGGGGCTCCGTAGAATTGCACGAAATGTTCCGCCAAATTCCGGGCAATCTGGTCGATCTCGGCCTGTTCAACCTGCGTCACCGCTACAAAGGTCACCCGGCCGAATGTCTCAACCCCCAACCAACCATTCGCAAAGGCCTGGCGGGCTTTACCCTCCAAATCGCCTTCGCCCCAATTCGAAAACTCGAACCCGCCGGAAATGCACCACTCACCCGTTCTCGCCGGAGAATGAAACACATTCATGTCGCTTTCATCGAAATGGATCGCACGGGCCAATTTCATTATCCGTTCTCCAGTAAGTTAGTCAGCGGGTGCAGGCGGGTGTCCGCACCATTGCGGATAAGCATGCCAAAACGTTCATCAGTGCCCAAAAAGACCCCGATCTCGCCATAGGGTTCGCCAACACCACGCAGCAGGCCCAACCATTCGCTGTGCAACGGCGCGTTTCCGTCTTCTTGCCAGCGGTTGAGCCATGTCAGCATATGGCGCGACCAGCTTTCAATCAGTTGGACAGGCTGGACCTCGGCACACCCTTCATCATAGAGCGCTGTGATATCCGGGGTCTGGCCTGGCGCAGTGCTGGTCTGTAGCAAGGCCAGCTCCCAGCCGACAATCAACCAGTCGGGCTCAATCTGAGGGTCTGAAGTCGACGCAGCAACCTGAAACTTGCCGCAGGTCGCACCATTCACACAGATAGGGCCGCCCCAGTCCAGATGAACGGCAACCTCGGGCGGGGCCAGAGCGCCCAGCGCATTCTGAAACCCAACTCCGCAAAGCGGCAACATCACCATGGCGTCCTGCAACGGAACCTCAGGTGCAAATACAATGGCAACGCGCAAATGGTTGGCCTGAATGTTGTAGACCACCGTTCCGGCATCACAGCCCAGCGCTGCCAACGCCTGGGCGCGTTCGAACGGGTCTTCCCCGCCCTGAACGCCATGTCCAGTTAGCAACGGAGGAAAGACCGGCAGGGTCATGCATTGCCCTTGGTGATCATGTCGCGGGCAATCTTGCGGAAAGCTTCGGCCTGTGCGCTGTCCGGCTTGCTGACAACGATGGGCGCGCCCCCATCCGCCGCAACCCGGATATCCAGATGCAGCGGAATCTCACCAAGCAGCGGAATGCCCAGCGCCTCGGCCTCAGCGGCGACGCCGCCATGGCCGAACACGTGCTCCTCATGACCGCAATTCGAACAGATATGGGTCGACATATTCTCGATCATTCCAATAATCGGCGTCTTGAGCTGATTGAACATATCGATCCCTTTGCGCGCGTCGATCAGGGCCACGTCCTGCGGGGTCGACACCACGATGGCCCCGTCCACCTTGAACTTCTGGCTGAGCGTCAGTTGCACATCGCCGGTGCCCGGCGGTAGGTCGACAATCAATACATCCAATGCTCCCCACTGAACCTGCCCCATCATCTGCTGAAGCGCGCCCATCAGCATCGGACCACGCCAGACGACCGCCTGACCTTCGTTGGTCATCAGTCCCATCGACATCATCGTGACGCCATGATTGCGCAGGGGCAGGATCGTTTTGCCATCCGGGCTGGCCGGGCGGCCAGAGACACCCAGCATCCGAGGCTGTGATGGGCCATAGACATCAGCATCCAACAACCCGACACGCCGCCCTTCTGCAGCCAAAGCACAAGCCAGATTTGCGGATACGGTGGATTTACCGACCCCGCCCTTACCGGATGCAACGGCGATGATCCGATCGACACCCGGAACGGCCTGCGGACCTGTCTGAGATGGTTTCGGCTTGGGCTTCAGTTCAGGCGGGGCCTTTTCGGAATGCGCAGTCATCATGGCGGAAACCTTGTCGACCCCCTCCACCAACTGCGCAGCCTGCTCGGCGGCGGCGCGCACCGGCTCCATCCGCTCTGCCTGTTTCGGATCAATCTCAAGCACAAAGCGCACAGTATCGCCATCGACATTCAACGCGCGGACAACTCCGGCGCTGACGATATCCTGGCCTGAAACCGGATCGGTGATTTTCTTCAGGTTCGCCAGAACCGCGTCACGAACACTCATGCCATTACCCTTTTGGTTTGCCCGGTCGTTGGGATACGTTTCATTGCATGTGTCTCCGTCTTTTTTTCGTTCATTTGACGCATTCGGGCGCAGGCCGATAAGCTGCCTTCATGCGGGTTACGTTCTTTTGCCTGAGCTTGCTGCTCTCTGCTACCCCCTCTTGGTCGCAAGAGGCGCTGGGGCTTGCCGCCCCGGATGAGGTTACAGACTCTGGTCTGTTGCAACATATTCTTCCGCGTTTTTCTCTCAAGACCGGGATACGCGTCGTTGCAGACGATACCGGCGCTATGGCTTTGGGCGGTTCACCGCCAGGTGATCCGGTATTCGAGCGTCATGGCGTCACCTATCACCTGCGCATCGTCGACGACCCAAGGCAGATTCGGTTTCGGGAGTGGCTGCTTTCTGACATCGGCAAACGCACCGTTGAAAGCTTTAGCCCCGATAGCGGCCCGTCCTATTCGGCCAGTTTCACTGTCGAAGTCGCAACAGAGGGTCCGAAGATCGAAGGCGACGCTGTCCTGGGTGCGGAATTGTCGATGACCCATTGCGGGCGGTGCCATGTGATCGGCCCACAGAACCAAATGAACGGACTTGGCTCCACCCCCTCTTTCGCCGTGCTGCGGGCTATGCCGGACTGGTCCGAACGGTTCGAGGCCTTCTTTGCCCTGAACCCTCATCCCGCTTTCACGCAGATCGAGGACATAACCCCACCCTTCGATCCTCTGCGTCCCCCTCCAATCCACCCGGTCGAGATGACGCTGGAGGAGTTAGAGGCCATTCTAGCCTTTGTCTCGGCCATCAAGGCAGCAGATCTGGGCGCGCCGCTACAGCTTCAATGATCCTTTCTTTTCGAGAAATAGTCCTCGGTCGTGACGACTTTGGGTTTCGGGTTTGACTGAAACGGGTTGTCCTTGTGTTGGAACTGCGCGTTCACGCGACAGTTGTCACACATCTGGATCATGCGCGCCTGCTCGGATGTCGCAAACATCGGATGCGTACCAGACAACTTTTCCATGATACGTTCGACGGTCGATTTGACACCAAAGAGAGCACCGCATTCCACACATGCAAAAGGATCTTCTTCGTTCAACACGTCCTGAGACAGGGCCGCATCACTTAAATCCAGTTGCGGAACCAGAGTTATTGCATTCTCGGGACAGATTGTCCGGCACAGACCACATTGCAGACAGGCATCCTGTTGAAAGTTCAGCTGCGGCATATCCGGGTTGTCGGCCAAAGCGCCTGACGGACAAAGGGACACGCAGCTGAGGCACAATGTACAGGCGTCCGTATCCACCGCGATGGCCCCATAGGGTGCATTCTCGGGCAAGGGCAACGGGGCTGCGGCCTGCGGGTTCAGCGCCTGTGCGGCCAGTCGCGTAATCTGCCTGCGATTTCCCAGCGGCAGAACCGGGTCGGCCAAGGGGGGCGGCACCTCCTGCGCATATAGCAGGTCGGACAGCGCATCGGGATCAGCCTCATCGATCAGTGCCAGACCGCCCGCGCCAGCGATCGCCTGCGCCAGCGCCAGTTCGCGGTCCAAGGCATCCCTTTCGGTTGTTGGGGCCAGCAGCACATCAACCCGCGCAAACCCATGTGCCAGCGCGGCCAGCATCTCGGCATGGCCAAAGCCCGAGATCACGTTCAGTTCTAGCGGGATCACATCCGCTGGAATCCCGCGTCCGAAACGGGCGGACAGACGGATCATTTCGGCCCCATGCGCGTCATGCACCAACAGTCGGGGGGCTTGCCCGCCTGCACGCCGGTAGGTTCGCGACAGAATGTGCATCCGTGACAGCAGCGCAGAAACGGGCGGATCCTCGTATGTGATCGCAGTCGAAGGGCACACCGCCGCGCATTCTCCACATCCCGCGCAAACCATAGGGTCGATGGCTACATGTTCGCCCGCAGGGGTGATCGCCCCCGTCGGGCAGATATCCAGGCAATTCGTACACCCGACCTGTTCGGCACGGGAATGCGCACAGAGGGATTCTTCCAACCGGACATAGAGAGGTTTTTCAAATGTCCCGACCAGTTGCATGGCCTCGAACGACAGACGCTCCACGGCCACCGCATCTTTGGGATCTGCCCGCAAATACCCCTCGCGCTTGGACGGGGCCTGCACCAGAGGCATGCCGCCCGTCAGATCCACAACCATATCGCATGAGGAGTTCGCCCCGTCGCGTGGTTCGGTCCAACCAAAGGCCCCGCGTCCTCCGGGTTCAAGCTGCTGTAACGCATTCAGCTTTATCGAAAACCCGCCCAGCGCACCGGTCACCAAACGAACGCGCCCGCGTATCACATCAAAGCGGCGCGACATGGGTTCGGTGTCATCAGTGGTCAAAACTGTCACGGCCAATATGTCCGAGAGGCGTTCAGCCAACTCCAAACTTACTGCGCCGGGCCCGACTATGAAACACGTCCCTTCGCTGACCACATCGACACTGGGTGTGATCGGCTGAGGCAACACCGCCTCAGCAGCCAGCGCGGCCATTTTGGGGGCAGCATCCTGCCCTTGTTCAGACCACCCGGCACGATCGCGAAGATCGACAAACCCTGGCACCTCGACACCTAACTCATCGGCCAATGCCAGGAAAACATCCTGCTCTTGCATACAGGCAATGACGACGTTGCCCTCTTGCAGCGGCTTGGCGGCGGATTCCAGTTCTTTCGTACATAATGCGGTGTGAATTCTGGAGCAGGCGACATCGCAAGCTGACGAAATTTTCTCGGCGTCAACGGCTTGCGATCCCGCGCAGTCACATAGCAGCAATCTTGTTCCCATAAGCTCCCCCCGGATGTCCTCCCCATTTCGCGGTCAGCTTAGAACCTCTGATGAAAGTAGCAATGCCTGCGCCACTGGGAACTCGCGAACAAGGCCCGACAAGGGCCCTGAATGCTGTAAACAAACGGTGAGGGACGGAGGTTCAGACGCCTAGGGGCTTGGCAGATGGTTGATTTGTGTACCATAGTAGACCCAAGGGAAGGCAGGGGAGAGCTTTCCAGGGAGGACTTAGTGGCCAAGGCCGCCAGCCAGATTGAAATGCCAATCGGCGTCGTCGTGCGCAAAACACCCGGGGTTACACGCTGGGCGCAATGGAACTGGCGCGCCGTCGCCGTGCTGCCTGGCGCTGGACCAGCCGATTGGTTGGAGATGCGGCGCGAGGGCGAAGCGGTCGAATACCATGCAGCCACCCTGCCCCTGACCCTGTGGTCAGATGAGGCCGAAGCCTACATGGTCAACCTGTCGGACGGGCAACCCTCGATCTATCTGGTCCTGCGCGATGCGCTAGATGGAACACAGCCGATGGACGCTGTGCTGGTGACCGCCTCACCCTTCGAAGGACAGGACTACGCCGATACCGGCGAAGAGCTTGTCGAGAAAATCCCAATGACTGATGGGCTGATCGCTTGGGTACGTGACTTTGCTCTGGAACACCATCGCAACGAAGTCTTCGTCAAGCGCCGCCGTGATAAGAAACGCACCGATCTGGTCGAGGACGGCAAAGGGGATGTACGCATCCGGCAGGACTCGGATGTCTTCCGCGCCCCGCGGAGGATCGTGCAATGACCGAAACCCGCGATTTCTGGTCGCGCCGCAAGGCAGCCGTTCAGGCTGAGGCCAAAGCCGAGGTTGTAGCAGCACAAGAACAGGCTTTCGCTGAACAGCGGGGCGAGCTGGAAGAAAAGACTGACGCTGAAATTCTGGCGGAATTCGATTTGCCCGATCCTGATCAGTTGCAAGTTGGTGACGACGTCTCGGGCTTTATGGCCAAGGCAGTGCCTGACCGGTTGCGCCGCCGCGCCCTTCGGCAGCTCTGGCGCCTAAACCCGGTTCTGGCCAATGTCGATGGGCTGGTGGATTACGGCGAGGACTATACCGACGCCGCCTGCGTGATCGAAAATATCCAGACCGCCTATCAGGTCGGCAAGGGAATGCTGGCCCATATCGAGGCTTTGGCCGCTCAGACCGAAGAGGAAGACACCGACCAGATCCCTGAGGTTGAAGAACCCACGCAAGAGCCTGAGTTGCCCGAGGTACCCGAGATGCAATCGTCAGAGCCTGTAGTGATTTCTGAAATCGACGACCCGGAAGAGGCAGAGCTTACGCCTGCCCCACGCCGCATGAAGTTTGAATACGAAGGATAACCGTATGACCGCAAGCAACGCGCAAAACCTGGACGTCTCAGCCGAGGATCGTCTGCGCGCGGATTTCTATAATTTCCTTGGGCTGCTGCTTGCGGCGCCTCCGGATCAGATGCTGCTGTCTCAGGTTACTGGTCTGACCGGAGATGAAACCGATCTGGGTCAGGCTATCAAGGCCATGTCGCGGGTCGCCAAGGTGACCAAACCCGCGGCTGCCGAACGCGAATTCAATGCCCTGTTCATCGGGCTGGGGCGCGGGGAACTGCTGCCCTATGCCAGTTTCTACCTGACTGGTTTCCTGAACGAAAAACCGCTGGCGCAACTGCGCAACGACATGGCGGTTCGACAGATCACACGGGCGCAGAACGTGTTTGAACCCGAAGACAATATCGCCTCGTTGATGGAGATGATGGCGGGCATGATCGTCGGACGCTTTGGTTCACCCGCCTCGCTGGAAGATCAAAAAGCGTTCTGGAACAAGCATATCGGTCCCTGGGCCGCACATTTCTATTCAGATTTGGAAGCTGCGGAAAGCTCGGTTTTCTATGCCTCGGTCGGCACCGCCGGTCGGGTTTTCATGGAAATTGAGCGTGAAGCCTTTCGAATGACGGCGGGATGATCCCGCCATTCGCCAGCGCCCCAAAAGGCGCTAGATCGCAATTGGGAAAGGAGGATCCCATGAGCAAAACCAAGGAAGAAGGCGCCACGCGCCGTGACTTCTTGAAACTGGCCGGAACCGCAGCGCCCGCTGCAGTCGCCGCCGCCAGCCTGAGCGGACAAGCCGAAGCAGCCGAGCTGCCAACGGATGAAACCCGCATTCAGGACACCGCGCATACGCGCGCATATCTGGACAGCGCCCGGTTCTGAACCCCGGACGATGTCACCACCCGACTGACGGTTGCGAATGGCCCTGACGTCGGCACCAACAGGACCAAGCCAGCCATGGAAAACATGGCCAGCAAGGGAGGAAAGAAATGCTTAGGAAAAAGACCAACGGGGTTGCGAGACGCTCCCAGCGGACAAGTATCCTGTCCCAGGTCGGCGAGAAAACCGTCGATCGCCGCGCATTCCTGCGCGGGTCGGGCCTGACGATCGGCGGATTGGCCGCGATCAGCGCCACGGGTGGAACCGTGACGCCAGCCAGTGCCCAGTCAGCGGCGAACCAAGCCGTTGAAAACGTGAAATCCATCTGCACCCATTGCTCGGTCGGCTGTACCGTCGTCGCCGAGGTGCAAAACGGCGTCTGGATCGGGCAAGAGCCCGGCTGGGACAGCCCTTTCAACCTGGGTGCGCACTGCGCCAAGGGGGCCTCGGTCCGTGAGCACGCCCATGGTGAACGCCGCCTGAAATATCCGATGAAAAAGGAAGGCGGCGAGTGGAAGCGCATCAGCTGGGAAGAGGCGATCAACGAGATCGGCGACGGCATGATGAACATCCGCGAAGAATCCGGACCGGACAGTGTGTACTGGCTTGGTTCCGCGAAACATAACAACGAACAGGCCTATCTTTTCCGCAAGTTCGCCGCCTATTGGGGCACGAACAACGTGGACCATCAGGCCCGTATCTGCCACTCGACCACTGTTGCTGGTGTTGCGAATACATGGGGTTACGGCGCCATGACCAACAGCTATAACGACATCCACAACTCCAAGGCTATCTTCATCATCGGTGGCAACCCGGCCGAGGCGCACCCCGTCTCACTGCTGCATGTTCTGCGCGCAAAAGAGCAGAACAACGCGCCCCTGATCGTCTGCGACCCGCGCTTTACGCGCACTGCGGCGCATGCGGATGAATATGTCCGCTTCCGCCCCGGCTCTGACGTGGCGCTGATCTGGGGTATTCTCTGGCACATCTTCGACAACGGCTGGGAGGACAAAGAGTTCATCCGCACCCGTGTCTGGGGCATGGATCAGATCCGTGAAGAGGTCGCCAACTGGAACCCGGAAGAAACCGAGCGTGTGACCGGCGTACCCGGATCACAGCTTAAGCGCGTGGCGCGCACCATGGCCAATAACCGTCCTGGCACTGTGATCTGGTGCATGGGCGGCACCCAGCACACCAATGGTAACAACAACACACGCGCCTATTGCGTGCTGCAGTTGGCATTGGGCAACATGGGGACGTCGGGCGGTGGCACCAACATCTTCCGTGGCCATGACAACGTACAGGGCGCGACGGACCTTGGTGTTCTGTCCCATACCCTGCCCGGCTATTATGGCCTGTCCGCAGGGGCATGGGGCCATTGGGCGCGCGTTTGGGGTGAAGACCCTGAATGGCTGTCCGGCCAGTTCGCCTCGATCAAGGACAAGGAGGGCAAGGATAAACCGCTGCAGAACGAGCGCGGCATCCCGGTCTCTCGTTGGATCGACGGTGTTCTGGAAGACCCCGCCAACATGGATCAGGACAACAATGTCCGCGCCATGGTTCTGTGGGGGCACGCTCCGAACTCGCAAACCCGCGGGCCGGAAATGAAGACGGCGATGGAAAAGCTGGACATGCTGGTCGTGATCGACCCGTATCCCACCGTTTCCGCCGTTCTGCATGATCGGACCGATGGCGTTTACCTGTTGCCCGCCTGTACGCAGTTCGAAACCCGTGGCTCGGTCACGGCCTCGAACCGCTCGTTGCAGTGGCGCGACAAGGTGGTCGAACCGCTGTTCGAAAGCCTGCCGGACGAGGTCATCATGGCCAAGTTCGCCAACAAATTCGGCTGGGCGGATCGGTTCTTCCGCAATATCGAGATGGAGGACCCTGAGACCCCGAATGTTGAAAGCATCACGCGTGAGTTCAATTCGGGCCTCTGGACCATCGGCTATACCGGCCAGTCGCCAGAGCGTTTGAAAAGCCACATGGCCAATCAGCACACGTTCGACAGAACCACGCTGCAAGCTATAGGTGGACCAAACGACGGCGAATACTACGGTCTGCCCTGGCCGTGCTGGGGAACGCCAGAGATGGGTCATACGGGGACACCAAACCTCTATGACATGTCCAAACCGGTGGCCGAAGGTGGCCTGACCTTCCGCGCGCGCTTTGGCGTGGAACGTGATGGTGACAACCTGCTGGCGGAAGGGGTCTATAGCGTTGGGTCGGAAATTCAGGACGGATATCCCGAATTCACGATGCAGATGCTGATGGATCTTGGTTGGGACGGCGATCTGACGGCCGAAGAACGTGCGGCCATCGACGCCGTTGCGGGGCCAAAGACCAACTGGAAAACCGACCTGTCGGGCGGCATCCAGCGGGTTGCGATTGCACATGGCTGTGCGCCCTTTGGCAACGCCAAGGCCCGCACCGTGGTCTGGACTTTCCCGGACCCGATCCCGCTGCATCGCGAGCCGCTTTATACCAACCGGCGTGATCTGGTAGAAGACTATCCGACCTATGAGGATCGTCAGTCCTATCGCCTGCCAACCCTGTATGCCTCGATCCAGAAGAACGATTTTTCAAAGGATTACCCGATAATCCTGACGTCAGGTCGTTTGGTCGAGTATGAGGGCGGAGGTGAGGAATCCCGGTCGAACCCGTGGCTGGCCGAACTGCAACAGGACATGTTCGTCGAGATCAACCCCCGTGATGCCAACAACCTGGGCATTCGCGATGGGGCTCAGGTCTGGGTCGAAGGGCCTGAGGGCGGCAAGGTCAAGGTGATGGCGATGCTGACCAACAGGGTCGGTGCCGGCGTGGCCTTTATGCCATTCCACTTTGGCGGCCATTTCCAGGGTCAGGATCTGCGGGACAAATACCCCTCAGGCGCTGATCCCTATGTGCTGGGAGAAAGTTCGAACACCGCCCAGACCTATGGCTATGATTCAGTAACCCAGATGCAGGAGACCAAAGCGACTCTCTGCAAGATCTCAGCAGCGTAAGGAGGACGACAATGGCTAGAGCAAAGTTTCTCTGCGACGCTGAACGCTGCATCGAATGCAACGCCTGCGTAACCGCGTGTAAGAACGAGCACGAGGTGCCCTGGGGCATCAACCGCCGCAGAGTGGTGACGATCAATGACGGCGACCCGGGCGAACGCTCGATATCGGTTGCCTGTATGCATTGCTCGGATGCGCCCTGTATGGCGGTGTGCCCGGTTGACTGCTTCTATCAGAACGAAGAAGGGGTCGTCCTGCACTCCAAGGACCTGTGCATTGGCTGCGGCTATTGCTTCTATGCGTGCCCGTTCGGCGCGCCGCAATACCCACAGGCAGGCAACTTCGGATCACGCGGCAAGATGGACAAATGTACCTTCTGCGCCGGTGGCCCCGAGGAGACGCATTCGACCGCAGAGTTCGCCAAATACGGTCGCAACCGGATCGCAGAAGGCAAACTGCCCATCTGCGCCGAGATGTGTTCCACCAAGGCCCTGCTTGCCGGTGACGGCGATGTGGTGTCGGCCATCTACCGCGAACGCGTCGTGGCGCGCGGTTTCGGGTCTGGCGCCTGGGGGTGGGGCACAGCCTACGACCAAAAAGACGGCTGATCCTTGGCCAAACCTTCCCCGGCGCGCAAACCGTGTGCCGGGGAGCACTAAGATTTTTCGACGAAAAATCTCTGCCCGCCCGGAAAAGGGCCTACGCCAATGACCGCGTCACGAGGTTCATATGACTTTCCTGCGACTTCTGTTCTGTCTCATTGTTTTGACTGTTCCTGCCCTTGCTCAGGATGCTCCGGATCGCAATTCGACGGGTGGTGCGACCACGCTCGAGGATATCTTGGCCCGGCAGCGTGGCGAGACGGTCGATAACGGTTATCGCTCAGGTAACACCGGTCAAGGCAACGCCGAAGGACTGATGGGCCAGTTGGGCACACGCGGCGTAGCATCTGACAGCGACGTCTATCGCGCTTTGCGCTATGGCTCGGCAGATGTGACCGTTTCGTCGAATGGCCCCGCCGCCAGCGTCTTGATACAGGACGGAGGCATGTGGTGGTTGAATTTCCGAACAGGCCCGTTGCGCGATTACGGCACGTATATTCTGGCCGGGATGCTTGGCATCCTGCTGCTGTTCTTCTTGATCCGGGGTAAAATCCGCATTGATGGTGAAAAGACGGGACGCACAGTTACGCGTTTCTCGGGCTTTGAGCGGTTCGGACATTGGCTGTTCGCGGGCTCTTTCCTGATCCTTGGCCTGACCGGTTTGCTGACCCTTTATGGTCGAGACTTTTTGATCCCGATCTTCGGGAAAGAAGGCTTTGCGGCCATAGCACAGGGCTGCAAATGGCTGCATAACAACCTCGCCTGGGCCTTCATACTTGGTTTGATCATGGTCACTGTGAACTGGATCGCCCACAACATCCCCAACCGCACCGACCTGAAATGGCTGGCCGCCGGCGGCGGGTTGTTCACGAAAGGCAGCCATCCCCCGGCCAAAAAATTCAACGCGGGTCAAAAGATCATCTTCTGGGCCTGTATCCTGCTGGGCGTATCGATCAGCCTGTCTGGCCTGTCTCTGCTGTTCCCGTTTGAGATGCCGCTGTTTGCTAAGACCTTCTCAATCGCAAATGCCACCAGCATCCCGCAGATGTTGGGTATGAACCTTCCAGTGCAGATGTCCCCCCAAGAAGAGATGCAATATGCTCAGGTTTGGCACGTGATGGTCGCCTATGTCTTCATCGCCATCATCATCGCGCATATCTACCTGGGTTCGGTGGGCATGGAGGGCGCTTTCGACGCGATGGGCACCGGCGAGGTCGAGGAACAATGGGCGCGTGAGCACCACTCGCTTTGGCTGGAGGAGGTCCAGGAAAAAGAGGCCAATAAGGCAGTGGCCTCGCCTGCGGAATAGATGCGCGGTCTAATCCTTGCACTGGTGTTGACCCCCCTGCCCGCTTTGGCCGAGTTTTTCACGCTGAAAGGTCATGGCGGGCCGATCATGGGGATTGCCTCCGCGCCGGACGGCCGGATTGCGACGGCCAGCTTCGACAATTCCGTCGGCCTGTGGTCAGACCGCACGCCGCAATGGCTTGAAGGGCACGAGGCTGCCGTGAACAGCGTCGCCTTTGGCGGCACAGCGATCTATTCCGCGGGTGACGACTTTACCCTGCGCCGGTGGCCGGATGGCCAAATCCTCGGGCGGCACAAAGGCAAGATCGTCGATATTGCTGTTTCAGACTCCTACATCGCCACTGCCAGTTGGGACGGCACGATAGGGGTTTGGCCGCTTGACGGGACAGAGCCAAGGGTATTAGGGCCCACAGGCAGCGGTGTGAATGCTGTTGTGTTCACACCAAACGGGGATGCGCTGTATACCGGCGGGGTTGATGGTGCGGTTCGTCTTTGGGATGTCGCAACCGGTCAGGAAAAACTGCGACTGGTTGATAACGGGTTCGGCATCAACGAACTGGTCCTGAATCCCCATGAAAACTGGATTGCCTATGGGGCCGTCGATGGCGTCACGCGCATTCGTGATCTGAATACAGGCGATGAGCATGATTTTACCTTGGACCGCCGTCCAATCCTTGCGCTGGCTCTCAGCCCGGACCGCAGCTTGCTGGCGGTGGGGGATGGTGAGGGTCATATCATGTTGGTCGATACCATCGACTGGCGCATCGCACAGGATTTCCGGGCCACATTGCGCGGCCCGGTCTGGGCGCTGGCCTTCTCAACCGATGGTAAAAACATCTATGCAGGTGGTATAGATGAGGCGATGTATAGCTGGCCGGTATCTGACCTTGGCGACCAACAACAGATGGCCGCGACTGAACCGAGTTTTCTGAAGAACCCTGACCAGATGGACAATGGCGAACGCCAATTCGTGCGCAAATGCTCGATCTGTCACAGCCTGACGGCGGACGGGCACAGACGTGCTGGGCCTACGCTCTCTGGTGTGTTTGGTCGCCGGGCGGGCAGCTTACCGGGATATTTCTACTCGGACACGCTGCAAGACTCTGATATCATTTGGAATGACGAGACGATAAATGCCCTTTTCGACCAAGGACCAGACCATTACATTCCGGGATCGAAGATGCCCATGCAACGGATTACACAAGCGGATGACCGCAAAGATTTGATCGCCTTTCTGCGCCGCGTCACGGCACCGGAAAACTGAACCGGAGGTAAATATGAAAGCCTTTCTAGCCGCAGTTGCCACGATGGCTGTAATTGCCGTCGCTGCGCCATTTGCCTTAGGCCAATTCGGATTCAGCGCGGCGAATGCCAGCGCGGGTTCGGCCGTGCGCCTCGACTGAATGTCAGAATACCTGACCACCAAAGAACTGGCGGACCTGCTGCGCATTGGCGAGCGTAAAGCCTATGACCTTGCCTCATCCGGCGAGGTCCCCTGTGTCCGTGCCATGGGCAAACTCTTGTTTCCAAGGGCTGAAGTCATTGCCTGGCTGAACGCATCACGTCGCGGACCGCAGGTCGCAGAACCGTCGCTGCCGCCGATCGTGGCGGGCAGTCATGATCCGCTGTTGGATTGGGCTCTGCGGGAAAGCGGGTCGGGCCTGGCAACTTATTATGACGGCTCATTTGACGGCTTGAATCGTCTGAAAGAACGATCAGCGCAGGCTGCGGCGCTGCATATCCACGAGACAGACGGATTCAACACGCAATCTCTGCAGGACCATCTGGGAGAGGC
The DNA here is from genome assembly GCF_059611885.1 of Ruegeria sp. CDSA193. Classification (NCBI taxonomy): domain Bacteria; kingdom Pseudomonadati; phylum Pseudomonadota; class Alphaproteobacteria; order Rhodobacterales; family Roseobacteraceae; genus Ruegeria; species Ruegeria sp. CDSA193. The sequence goes on from NZ_JBXWPN010000001.1 coordinate 441,583, forward strand.
ACCCGTCATTCTGTTCGAACTGGCAAAACGCCAGCGTGGGCTACTGATGGCCCCCGGTGTGACTGGGATATCGGACTTTTCTGACCTCAGGGGCCGTCGCATTCTTCTTCGTCAAGACAGTGCCGCCAGTCAACGGTTGTTCGACATGCAACTGCAGGCGCACGGCCTGAACCAAGACGATCTGGATACCCTGCCGACCTGCGCACGTACCGAAGAAGAGCTGGCCATAGCCCTGCATGACAGCAAAGCCGATGCCGGATTCGGCCTGGGTGCGCTTGCGGGGCTGTACAATCTGGGCTTTGCCCCGACCCATACCGAACGCCTGGACCTTGCTATCTGGAGGCGCGCCTATTTCGATGGCCCGATGCTTCGGTTGCTCGGCTTTGTGCAATCCGACCGCTTTGCCACCCGGGCAGAAGAATTCGGCGGGTATGACTTGTCGGATCTGGGAACCATCCATCACAATGGAGCCAGCGGCTGACCCTATTGGGCGTTGGGAAAGAACAGCTGCTGGCCGTCCAGCGTGTAAGATGCGATTGCCGCCTGCCCTTCGGGCCCGGTCAACCAGTCAATAAAGCGCTGCCCCGAGGCCGCCCGCACTTTGGGATGCTTGTCAGGGTTCACAAGAATAATCCCATATTGATTAAACAGGCGCGGATCGCCCTCAACCATGACCTCTAGGTTTCCCTTATTGCCAAAGCTCTGCCAGGTCGCCCGGTCCGTCAGCGCATAAGCCCCCATCCCGCTGGCCACATTCAGTGTTGCCCCCATGCCGGACCCGGTTTCCCGGTACCAGGTGCCCGAGGCGCCCGTCGGGTCAATGCCGGAGGTGGCCCAATGGCCCAGTTCCGCCTTATGCGTCCCGCTGTCATCCCCGCGCGAGGCGAAGGGCGCCTCGGCCTCAGCGACCGCAGTCAGCGCCGCGATAATGTCAGTTCCCCCTTTCACTTTGGCGGGATCGGATTTTGGCCCCACAAGGACGAAATCATTGTACATCACGTCCGACCGCTCAACGCCCCAACCGTCAGCCACAAATTTCTCCTCGGCAGGTTTGGCGTGAACCAGCAAGACGTCCCCGTCACCGTTGATCGCATTGCGGATCGCCTGCCCTGTACCAACAGCCACCACGCGGACATCAATCCCGCTTTCGGCTTCAAAGCCTGGCAGGATATGGTCGAACAAGCCCGAATTCTGCGTCGACGTGGTTGATTGGACTACAATAAATGGGGTTTCGGTCAATGCGGCTGTAGTGTTCAGGCCAAGCGCTATTACTGCAGCCCCGACGAATTTGCGGATCATTTGAACTCCATATTCTGATTAGGTTACCAGACCACCGGCAACAAACCGGCGCGCGGCGTCACTTGTCGGGGCATCCAGCACTTGTTTGGCAGCACCGTGTTCGACCACGTGTCCGGCCTGCATCATGACGATATCCGCTGCCAGACGGCGTGCCTGACCGATATCGTGGGATACCATGACAATGCGAACCCCTCGGTTCGAAGCGCGCAAGATCATCCGTTCGATCATCTGCGTAGCACCAGGATCAAGCGAACTGGTAGGTTCGTCCAGGAACAAAGTCTCCGGGTCCAGCGCCAGCGCGCGCAGGATGGCCAGCCGTTGCGCTTCGCCCCCGGACAGCGATCTGGCGGACTGGCGCGCCTTACCCTCAAGCCCACCTTCGGCCAGCAATTCGTCGATCCGGGATTTGCGAATTGCACGGGACAGGCCCTGACGCTTTAGCACAAAATCAAGATTGGCTGACACGGACCGGCGCAACAGAACCGGTCTTTGAAACACCATCGCCTGTCGTGATTTGTGATACGCATTCAGGGCAATCCCGTCCTGCTGAACCCTGCCGCTATCCGGGACAATAAGCCCGTGCAAACAGCGCAAAAGCAGGCTCTTGCCCGCTCCGTTCGGCCCAAGGATCAAAGTTGGTCCCAGCCCCTTCAGGGATAGCTCTGGTACTTGAAGCAGTGTCTTTCCCTTGCGGGAAATCTGTAAACTGTGAACAGAAAGACATTTCACCATCTCGGGCACCAGATCACGCATGGCGCAACCCTTCCTTCTCGGCCCGCAGGCTAAGCGTGCTGACCATGGCGTTTACTGCGATGGCTATGGCAATCAGGATGGCCCCAAGCGCAAGCGCCAACGCCAAATTTCCCTTGGACGTTTCAAGGGCGATCGTCGTCGTCATAACCCGCGTGACGTGGTTGATATTGCCGCCAACGATAATAACCGCTCCAACTTCGGCAATCGCACGGCCAAACCCCGCCAGCAATGCCGTAACAAGAGACAGCCGCGCATCCCACAATAGCACCGGAATCGATGCCATCCGCGACAGGCCGAGTGAGCGGAGTTGCTCGGAATATTCCTCGGCCAGCATTTCGACCACTTGACGTGTCAGTGCGGCTACGATCGGGGTCACCAGAACGACCTGAGCAATAATCATCGCCGTCGGTGTGTAGAGCAATTCAAGGACCCCCAACGGGCCGGAACGCGACAGCATCAGATAGACCAGCAAACCAACCACAACCGGGGGCAAGCCCATCAAGGCATTCATCAAGACGATCAGAATCCGCCGCCCTGGAAAACGCGCAACGGCCAAAGCCGCGCCCATGGGCATCCCGATAACGGCAGAAATCAGAACGGCAAAAACAGAGACTTTCAGGGACAACAGAACAATCGCCCACAGCTCCGGATCCCAATGAAGGATCAAAGCAAGCGCCGACCTGAATTCTGTTGTAAAATCCTGCATTATCTACCTGATATCTCCCATGTTGAACAGTTTGCTATAATTTACAGGTAATTACTATGACAAACGCCATACAAGTTCAGTCACATTTTCGACGCTTCCAACAAAAAACGCGGCCCCATTTGGGACCGCGCCATATTCCATCGTGAACCTGACTCAGTTCAGTGCTGCATCCGAAATCTGATGCGTCCAGGCACCTTCGGGTTGTTTGGTGATAACGGGATCAGAACCACCGGCAAGCAGCGTCTCTACAGTGCGCTCAAAATCCGCCGGATCAAGCGATCCGTTTGAGCCCGCGGTCAGCTTGGCAATCTCACCCATCATACGTTTCTGATGCGCTTCGGTCTGGGCGCCAGTCGCGTCATTTTCAAGCACGATATCGGCCGCTTCATCTGGGTTCTCCTCGGCATATTTCCACCCCTTCATCGACGCCCGCACGAAACGTTCCATCTTGTCGACAAATGCCGCGTCGTTCAGGTTCTCTTCAAGAACGTACAGGCCGTCTTCCAGCGTCGCGACGCCCTGATCTTCGTATTTGAATGTGACCAGTTCGTCGGGGCTGACGCCGGAATCTATGACCTGCCAGTATTCGTTATAGGTCATGGTGCTGATGCAATCAGCCTGACGCTGCAGCAGCGGGTCGACATTAAAGCCCTGCTTCAAAACCTCGACGCCATTTTCGCTCTTGCCACCGGTATCAATGCCCAGCTGGCTCATCCAGCTCATGAAGGGGAATTCGTTGCCAAAGAACCAGACGCCCAGTGTCCGGTTCTTAAGGTCTTCTGGTGCGGAAATACCGGCATCTTTCCAGCAGGTCAGCATCATACCCGAGCTTTTGAAAGGCTGGGCAATATTCACCAGCGGCAGGCCCTTTTCGCGCGCGGCCAACGCAGCTGGCATCCACTCGACCGTCACGTCAGCGCCGCCACCGGCAATGACCTGTGTCGGCGCTATGTCCGGGCCGCCTGGCAGAATGGTGACATCAAGACCTTCTTCTTCGTAGAACCCTTTGTCTTTGGCTACGTAATAACCTGCGAACTGAGCTTGCGTGACCCATTTCAACTGCAATGTCACCTCATCCGCCGACCAGGCTGCACTGGCGGCCAGGCTAAAGGCGGCAACCGCCCCGCTGAGTATCTTTTTCATCTTCATATCTCCTAGTTTCAGTTGGCGCCCCATTTTTCATTTTTGGGGTCTGTTGAATTTTTATCCGCGCTGCGATGGGTGCCAGAAGGTCACCGCCTTTTCGATCATGGCCACCAGACCATAAAATGATGTCCCGGCCAAAGCCGCCACTACGATCTCGGCCCAGACCATATCCAGTGAGAGCTGCCCCACGCTGGTTGATATCCGAAAACCCATGCCAAGCGTCGGTGAGCCAAAGAACTCGGCCACGATAGCGCCGATCAATGCAAGGGTGGTGGATATCTTGAGACCATTGAAAACAAATGGCATCGCGGCAGGCAAGCGCAGCTTCAGAAAGCTTTGCCAATAGGTGGCGGCATAGGTCTCCATCAGGTCGCGCTGCATTGCTGTCGCCTCGCGCAGCCCGGCGACGGTGTTCACCAGCATTGGGAAAAAGACCATCACGACAACCACCGCCGCTTTGGAGTGCCAGTCGAACCCGAACCACATGACCAGAATCGGCGCGGTGCCAACAATCGGCAGAGCGGCCACGAAGTTGCCCACGGGCAAAAGCCCAAGGCGTAGAAAATCCCATCGGTCCACTGCAATCGCCATCAGGAAGGCGGCTCCACAGCCGATGATGTAACCGCTCAGCGCGCCCTTGATGATGGTTTGCACGAAATCCATCCAAAGCGTTGGCAAGCTGTCCCAGAACCGAATCCAGATAACCGATGGAGCGGGCAGTATGACCAAAGACACCTCAAGGCCGCGCACCAAAAGCTCCCAGATGATGATGATAGTCAGACCAAAGATCAGCGGAGCCAGAAACCGGACCATCCGCGTATCAGCATAGGGTCCGCTGGCCAAGCGGCTGTTCAACCACCATCCCAACAGCCACACACCGAGTGCGCCCAGAATTGGTATCATTGCGCAATCCCCATCCGTTTCAGGACCGACTTTTCAATCAGCCCCAGAAGCCCCACAAGACAGGCCGCCAGAATCGCCGCCGCAAACAGGGCCGACCAGATTTGCACGGTCTGACCATAATAGCTGCCTGCCAGCAGGCGCGCGCCCAGTCCCGCAACTGCCCCGGTGGGCAATTCCCCCACGATGGCCCCTACCAATGAAGCCGCAATGCCTATCTTCAGCGATGTGAACAGATACGGCATCGAGGCCGGCAAACGCAGTTTCCAGAACCCCTGCGCGTGGCTCGCGCTATAGGTACGCAGCAAATCCAGTTGCATCGCATCAGGGCTGCGCAAACCTTTGACCATGCCGACCACGACAGGAAAAAAGCTGAGATAGGCCGATATGACCGCCTTGGGGATGATCCCCTGCACGCCAACGGAATATAGGACCACAATGATCATCGGGGCCAGAGCGATGATCGGGATGGTCTGGCTGACTATCGCCCAGGGCATGACCGACAGGTCCATGACCCGGCTATGTACGATCCCAACAGCCAGCAGAATTCCCAGACCGGTGCCAATGGCAAAACCCAGTATCGTCGCACTCAGCGTCACCCAGCCGTGATAAACCAGCGAGCGCTTTGAGGTGATTTTCTTCTGAACTGTTGTCTTCCATATCTCAACGGCCACCTGATGCGGAGCGGGCAACCGTGGACGATCCTGTTCCCACGTGGCTGGAATGGCAAAGCTATTGTCCAGAACCAGGCTGAATTCGGACAGATCGCGACGATCTTTTGCCGAGGGTGGCTGAACTGTGGCGCCGGCCCGTTCCTGTTCGGTCAGAACACCTTTGATATTCATCGGAATACAAGCGGCGTACCAAAAGGCTACTATGACGGCCAGTACCGTCAATACAGCCCAGAATGCCTTGAACCCGCTGCTATTCATCCGAATGCCCCGCGCGCAACCCTTCTCGCACCCTATGGGCAACTTCGATGAATTCCGGCGTGTCGCGAATATCGAGCGGCCGCTCTTTCGGCAACGGACTGTCGATCACGTCAGTGATCCGTCCGGGCCGAGGGCTCATTACAACGATCTTGGTGCTCAGATAGACGGCCTCAGGGATGGAATGGGTGACAAACCCAATGGTCTTTTCAGTCCGCGCCCAAAGTGCCAGAAGCTGCTCGTTCAGGTGATCGCGGACAATCTCATCCAACGCGCCAAAAGGTTCGTCCATAAGCAGGATATCCGCATCAAAGGCCAACGCCCGTGCGATGCTGGCCCGTTGCTGCATTCCACCCGACAACTGCCAGGGAAACTTTCCACCAAACCCCTCAAGATCAACAAGTTCCAAAACCTTGTTTACGCGTTCTTCCTGCTCGGCAGCTGTAAACCCCATGATTTCAAGCGGGAGCTTGATGTTCTTGGAAATGGTGCGCCAAGGGTACAGACCCGCGGCCTGAAATACATAACCATAGGCCCGTTTCCGCCGCGCCTCATCCGGAGTCATACCGTTGACGGTCAATGTCCCGCCAGTCGGTGTTTCCAACGCAGCGATGCACCGCAAAAAGGTGGTCTTACCACAGCCGGAGGGCCCGATGAAGCTGACGAATTCTCCCTTTTCGATGGTCAGGTTCACATCCTTCAGAGCGTGGACCGGCCCGTCATTGGTCTGAAAGGTCAGATCCAGTTGCCGCGCCTCGATTACAGGCGGTGCAGCGGTTTCAATATTCATTCCATCCCCTTGAACTTAAACCGTAATAAGACGTGATATCTGCCACATATTCTGTCATACACCGGTTGCTGGAATACCCGTGCGTACCACCGGTCGCGGCGCTGTCAGCTCTTTCCAAGTACTCAGCGCCTTGTTGACGGTTGTATTGGCCTCGCGTTCAACAAATTGGCCATGGCCTTCCTGAGTCCTGATCTCTCCGTCATGCACTGCAACCTGCCCACGGGTCAGAGTAAAGCGCGGCAAGCCTTTGACCTCTTTGCCCTCAAACACGTTGTAGTCGATCGAAGATTGCTGCGATTTCGCGCTGATCGTCTTGCCTTTCTCAGGATCCCACACCACCAAATCGGCATCGGCACCTACAAGAACTGCGCCCTTTTTTGGATAACAATTCAATATCTTGGCGATGTTTGTTGAAGTGACTGCCACAAATTCATTTGGCGTTAGCCGACCAGTGTTCACCCCATGAGTCCACAGCATCGGCATCCGGTCTTCCAACCCTCCGGTACCGTTCGGGATCTTGGTGAAATCCCCCACGCCAAAGCGTTTCTGATCCGTCGTAAAGGCGCAATGGTCGGTGGCCACGACACTCAACGAACCAGATTGTAATCCGTTCCACAGGCTATCCTGATGCTGCTTGTTTCGGAACGGAGGGCTCATGACCCGCCGCGCCGCGTGGTCCCAATCCTGGTTGAAATACTCGCTCTCATCCAAGGTCAGATGCTGGATCAAAGGTTCCCCCCACACCCGCTTGCCCTGCATCTTGGCACGCCGAATGGCCTCATGCGCCTCTTCGCACGAAGTGTGCACCACATACAGCGGCACTCCGGCCATATCCGCGATCATGATCGCGCGGTTAGTCGCTTCGCCCTCGACCTGCGGCGGACGGGAATAGGCATGTGCCTCGGGTCCTGTATTGCCTTCGGCCAACAGCTTGGCGCTGAGCTCGGCAACAACATCGCCATTCTCGGCATGCACCATGGCCGTTCCACCCAGCTCGGCAAGACGCTTGAACGAAGCATACATTTCATCGTCATTGACCATCAACGCGCCTTTATAGGCCATGAAATGCTTGAACGTGTTGATGCCGCGTGTCTCGATCACCGTCTTGAGGTCATCAAACACCTGCTCGCCCCACCAGGTCACCGCCATGTGGAAAGAATAGTCGCAATTTGCACGTGTCGACTTGTTATCCCAGCGCTTGAGCGCATCCAGCAGGCTTTCCCCTGGGTTGGGCAGAGCGAAATCAACCACCATCGTGGTTCCTCCGGCCAATGCCGCCCGGGTTCCGCTCTCAAAATCATCGCTGGAATAGGTGCCCATGAACGGCATTTCCAAATGCGTATGCGGGTCGATCCCGCCAGGCATCACATAGCAGCCCGTCGCATCCAGTTCCGTGTCACCTTTCAGGCCCGGCCCAATCTCGGTGATCACCCCATGTTCGACCCTCACATCCGCATGGTAAGACAAATCCGCGGTTACGACGGTCCCGTTCTTGATAACAGTGCTCATATCAATCTCCCTGATGCGGTCTGCGCCGCTTGCTTCATCTGGCTACAAATACCTCGGGGGGAGTCGCCCAACGGACGACGGGGGCAGAGCCCCCTATTCCACAATCCCAGCCGTCTCTACGACCGCATGAAACAGAACATCCGCCCCGGCGGCAGCCCAATCCTTGCTGATTTCTTCGGCTTCGTTGTGGCTTAGCCCATCCACACAAGGGCACATCACCATCGCTGTTGGTGCAACCCGGTTGATCCAGCAGGCATCATGACCGGCGCCCGAAATGATATCTGTATGAGAATAACCCAACCGTTCAGCCGCATCGCGCACGGCTGCCACGCAGCCTTCATCAAATTGCACCGGATCAAATCCGCCGACCTTCTCGAATTCGATCTGTAGGCCCATCTCATCCACGATATCTTCGGCCGCTACGCGCAGACGATTTTCCATATCGGTGATCACGTCCAGATCGGGCGAACGGAAATCGACAGTAAACACAACTTTCCCCGGGATCACGTTACGCGAATTCGGAAACACATCAATATGTCCTGCCGCACCCACCGCGTGGGGCGCATGGGACCAAGCAATCTCGTCAACCTTTTCAAGGATACGCGCCATCGCCAATCCGGCATTCTTGCGCATCGGCATCGGCGTAGACCCGGTATGGGCGTCCTTTCCGGTAACTGTAATCTGGGTCCAGCTGAGACCCTGACCATGGGTGACGACGCCGATATCCTTCCCTTCGGCCTCAAGAATGGGGCCCTGTTCGATATGCAGCTCAAAAAAGGCGTGCATCTTTCGAGCACCAACCTCTTCGTCACCGCGCCAGCCAATGCGGCTCAGCTCATCTCCGAACTTCTTACCATCGGCATCCTCACGGTCATAAGCCCAATCCTGCGTATGCATCCCGGCAAAAACCCCCGAGGACAGCATCGCAGGTGCATAGCGCGTGCCTTCTTCATTCGTCCAGTTGGTCGCAACGATTGGATGTTTGGTCTTGATTCCCAAATCATTGAGCGTGCGGATAATTTCCAGCCCGCCCAATACACCCAGAACACCGTCATATTTGCCGCCTGTCGGCTGCGTATCCAGATGTGAACCCACATAGACCGGCAATGCCTCGGGGTCCGAGCCCTCTCGATGCGCAAACATATTGCCCATTTGGTCCAGCCCCATGGTGCACCCGGCCTCTTCGCACCATTTCTGAAACAGCGCGCGGCCTGCCGCATCTTCATCCGTCAGGGTCTGACGATTATTGCCCCCCGCAACACCCGGGCCAATCTTGGCCATCTCCATCAGGCTGTCCCACAACCTGTCGCCATTGATCCTGAGGTTCTGCGCCGGAGCTGCCATCCTAGTCTTCCCTGTTGCTTGCGATTTGCTCGCTTTTGGTGTCTTGATTTGACCATCTGGTCAAACTCACGCTATCACGGGTTCGACATCAGTCAAGAAATAGCAGAGCTCGGTGGGAATTTTTGGCACATTCCGCACTTGCGAGCCCAAAAATCAGACAGGCAAAGACATGTCCAAAGACCGCGCACCAACACGAATTCAGAAAAAAAACCGCGCTGCAATTCTAGAAGCCGCTTTGAACGTGTTTTCTGCCTACGGTTTCCGCGGTGCCACCGTCGACCAGATTGCTGCCGAGGCCGGGTTGAGCAAGCCGAATCTTCTATATTATTTCCCCTCAAAAGAAGCGATTCACACGGCCCTTCTATCTGGCCTTCTCGAGATTTGGCTGGCCCCTCTCCATGATCTCGACGCCGACGGGGACCCATTGGAAGAGATACGCGCTTATATCCATCGCAAACTGCAAATGAGCCGGGAACTTCCGCGCGAAAGCCGTCTGTTTGCCAATGAACTGGTCCAGGGTGCGCCACGCATACACGATGCATTGTCCAATGATCTCAAAACTTTGATGGATGAGAAGACCGCAATCCTTACGGCCTGGATGGAACAGGGTAAAATCGCGCGCCTCCACCCCTACCACCTTATTTTCTCCATCTGGGCTTTGACACAGCATTATGCGGATTTCGATGTCCAGGTTCGGGCCATTCTTGGCGACGAAGACCCGTATGAAGGTGCTGAACCGTTTATCGACACGCTCTACCGCAAATTGCTGGCGCCTTAGGTTTTCGTTAGCCGGAACCCGCTCACCCTGAGCCTAGGATGACGCTACTCTTTTCTTCCCTGTCCACACACAGGTGCCGTGGTAAGGCTTTCGTTGGGTGGGTAGAGCGAGAAGTGGGACATAAGGCGTTCCAAGACGAAGTGAGGAGGCGCGGATATCATCTGATCCGCACCGCCACCCAAAATGTCGCAAACTGCCACAACGCCCCCCAACGACATCCTGCTCTAAGAAAATTCGACGAATTTTCTTGGACTACTCGGCGGCTTTCGCCATTGGATTGTTGGGATGGGTTGTCCAGTTGCCATATTCGGGCTGCACTTCCTGTCCCGTGCGCGGGTCGATTTCGCCAGCGTCCATCGGCACCATGGAAATACATCCCTCGACCGGGCACACATCCACGCACAGGTTACAGGCCACACATTCGTCATCCATAACCTCGAATACGCGCTCTTCGGACATTGAAATGGCCTGGTGGCTGGTGTCTTCGCAGGCGGCATAGCAACGACCACACTTGATGCACTGATCCTGATCAATCTTGGCCTTGGCGACATAATTCAGGTTCAGATATTGCCAGTCGGTCACGTTCGGAACCGCAAGACCGACAATTTCCGAGACGTCCTGATACCCTTTTTCATCCATCCATTTCGACAGGCCCGCCGTCAGTTCGTCAATGATCTTGAACCCATAGGTCATCGCCGCCGTGCAGACCTGAACATTGCCGCAACCCAATGCCATAAACTCTGCTGCATCGCGCCAGGTGGTCACACCGCCAATACCCGAGATCGACATTCCGTTCGTTGCCTGTCCACGCGAAATCTCGGACACCATCGACAGGGCAATCGGTTTCACCGCAGGGCCACAATAGCCGCCGTGGCTGCCTTTGCCGTCAATCGAGGGTTCAGGGCTGAAGCTATCCAGATTGACACTGGTAATCGAGTTAATCGTGTTGATCAGCGATACCGCATCCGCACCACCATTCTTTGCGGCTTCTGCCGGCTTGCGGATATCAGTGATATTCGGCGTCAGTTTCACGATGACCGGTCGGTCATAGTATTTCTTGCACCAGCGCGTCACCATCTCGATATATTCCGGCACCTGCCCTACGGCAGCCCCCATCCCGCGCTCGCTCATCCCGTGCGGACAGCCAAAGTTCAGTTCGATCCCGTCGGCACCGGTTTCGGCAACACGCGGCAGAATGGCCTTCCAGGCTTCTTCCTCACACGGCACCATAATCGAGGCGATCAGGGCGCGATCTGGATAATCAGCCTTAACCCGCGCCATTTCTTCAAGGTTTACCTCTAATGGGCGGTCCGTAATCAGCTCGATGTTGTTCAGACCCAACAACCGACGGTCTGCACCGTAGATCGCCCCATACCGAGGGCCATTAACATTGACGACCGGTGGACCTTCGGACCCGAGTGTTTTCCACACGACCCCCCCCCATCCGGCCTCAAAGGCACGGCGGACGTTATATTCCTTGTCCGTCGGCGGCGCAGATGCCAGCCAATATGGGTTGGGGCTTTCAATTCCCAGAAAGTTCGATTTTAAATCAGCCATTTATCCGGCCTCCCTGATGCTTGCAGGCATCTTGATCATTGAGTTTCACGCAATCAGACCTGCGTGGATATCCATCGCGGCATCGCGCCCCTCGGCCACTGCGGTCACGGTCAGGTCATCCCCGCCTGCGGCGCAGTCGCCTCCGGCCCAGACCGCTTGTACCGACGTGCGCCCGGGGCCCGTGACGGCGATCTTGTTCCCGTCCAACGTCAGCCCTTCGGGCGCTCCTTCCAGCGTCTGACCTATCGCCTTCAGCACCTGATCGGCAGGCAGGTGGGTTTTCTCGCCGGTGCCCTTCAACTGACCGTCATGGCTGGCAGTATACTCCAATTCGATCTCGGCGGCTGCCCCGTTGCCGTGTACGGCTACGGGCTGAACATTGGTCATGATCCTGACACCGTGCGATGCGGCCAGATCCTGCTCATAGCGGCTGGCACCCATCGCCTCGCGTCCGCGCCGGTAGGCGATGGTGACGTTTTCCGCGCCCAGCAATTTCGACTTTACAGCTGCGTCAACCGCGGTCATGCCGCCTCCGATGACGACGACATTCCGCCCAACGGGCAGCTCAGCCAGATCGGCTGCCTGACGCACATCCGAGATAAAGTCGACCGCGTCGCGCACGCCGGTCAGATCCTCGCCGCCCGCTCGCAATGCATTCACACCTGTCAGACCGATGGACAGGAAAACCGCATCGTAGTTGTCAACAAGGCCATCCAGCGACAGGCCCTCGCCCAGCACCGATCCGGTCTCGATGGTGATGCCGCCGATCCTCAGCAACCAATCGATCTCAGCCTGAGCGAAATCATTGGTCGATTTATAGGCGGCAATTCCATATTCATTCAGACCGCCGGGTTTTGGGCGGCTTTCGTGAATGACCACATCATGCCCCAGCATCGCCAGCCGATGCGCACAGGCTAGCCCTGCGGGCCCTGCCCCGATCACGGCCACCGTTTTGCCGGTGAATGCGGCGCGCTGGAACGGATGGTCGCCCGATGCCATAACGCTGTCAGTAGCAAACCGCTGCAAACGCCCGATCTCGACTGGCGATCCTTCGGCGGCTTCGCGTACGCAGACTTCCTCGCACAGCGTTTCGGTCGGACAAACACGGGCGCACATGCCACCCAAGATATTCTGACCAAGGATGGTTTCACCCGCAGCTTCAGGCTGACCGGCCTGAATCTGGCGCATGAACAATGGAATATCAATGTCTGTCGGACAGGCCGTCACACACGGCGCGTCATAGCAGAAATAGCACCGATCCGCGGCCACTGCGGCCTCATGCGGGGCAAGTGGTGGATGCAGATCCGTGAAATTCGAGGTCAGCTCATCGCTGGAAAGCCTCCCGGAGACTATGCCGGGGACCATCTGGCCCTGTGCCATCGCTCTACTCCCTGTAGATATGTTGTTATGGCCTCAGCTTGGCACAATCTGATTTTTTATCAAATGGTAAATTTTGCCAAATGGTCAAAAAATGAATAACCAGGCCGAAACACCCGGTTTTTTACTGTACATTGCTGGTTTTTTGGGCCGGAACCGCTCAGATCATCTGTGACAGGTGCCCAGATTTGATCCAAATTCGCGCGCCCTCTGCTCCGGCCAAAGCAGTGGAACGCGCACCTGGCGGTAATCTCAACCAGTCCCAGACCGAAAATTCTTCGTCGGATTCCTGCACCGAACCTGCGATGACAAACAACTCCAACCCATCGACTGCATCCAGATCCAGCTTTTCGCCAGGTGACAGATTCAATACGCGAACATCTTCGCGTGAGTCCTTGAAAAGCTGAAGATTCGAATCCCCAGTAATCGACCGACGAATTTCCGTCCTGTCGTCGGGGTCAAACTGGTGCAGTTTGACTAGTATCGTCGCGCCTTCTTTTGCCGAAGGCGTATGGGAAGATGTCGGAGGATTGCGCACATAACTACCTGCAGGAAAATCACCGGTCTCGTCCTGAAACACACCGTCCAGCACCAGATACTCCTCTCCTCCATCATGCGTATGGGCGGCAAAGGCGCTTCCTGGGGCAAAGCGGACAATCGTGGTGGCGCGGGCGACCTCTTCCCCGATCCGGTCCAACATCTTGCGCTCGACCCCTGCGGCAGGTGACGCAATCCAGTCATTCCTGTCGAAATGCACAGCAACACGTTTTGTAAAATCTGCGTTAACCCTCATGCGGCTTCTCCTGTTGGGTCTGGTCTCTAGATGGTTGCGCAAGTCCTGAATTCAAAATTCAGATGCATGATCTATGATCACATCTGGTTTTGTGCCACGTCTCTACCTAGTGTACGCCCAACCAAAATTCGAGCAGTGCTGGCCCAACGCCACGAACCCGAGAGACGCCCGATGCAGACCGCCAACAATAAATTCAATATCGTGGTCATCGGCCAAAACAATCGGCTGCAATACGAGGCACTGCTGTTTGCAGCCTCGTTACGACACAGCTGTCCCGATTTCGCTGGCCGCCTGTTTGTTGCCGTTCCTCAACCGGGGGCCCGATGGTCACAGGATCCCAGCATTCAGGATGAGGATGTCCTGAAAGCGCTACATCAGCTTGGGGCCGAAATTCTACCGTTTGAAAACCGGGCTTTCGGTAGAAGCTATCCCTATGGAAACAAGATCGAGGCGCTCTTGGCCCTGCCCGAGGGGGAACCGTTTGTCTTTTTCGACAGCGATACGCTTGTCACCGGAGACCTGAATAGTGTGCCCTTCGATTTTGACCGCCCCGGTGCCTCGCTGAAAGTCGAGGGAACATGGCCGCGCCCGACCCTGTATGGTCCGGGGTATGACGGTATCTGGCGCGCCCTGTATGAGCGGTTCGAACTGGATTTCGACAGCTCATTGGACAAGGCCCAACCGGCCGAATACTGGCGGCGCTACCTGTATTTCAATGCGGGTTATTTCTTTTACAGATGCCCACGCCAGTTCGGCGAACGGTTCCTGGAATATGCCTGCACTATCCGGGATGAGGATATCCCGGAACTCGCGGGCCAAACACTGGACCCATGGCTGGATCAGGTCGCATTGCCGCTGGTTATCCATGCCCTTGGCGGCGGCCGCGACGCACTGCCCACTGGCCTGCTGGACGGGTCGGTCACGTGCCACTACCGTCTGTTTCCTCTGCTGTATGCACGCGAAAGCGACCATGTGATCGAGGTTCTGGAAACTGTGGTTGCGCCCAACAAGTTCAAGAAAGTGCTCAAGGGCTATGACCCAATAAAGAAACTGGTGCTCCAGCGCAAAGGGCACAAAATACGCGAGATGTTCGATCGCGAAAACCTGCCTCAGCGCGAGCAGGTCATTCGCAACAAGATCAAAAGCAAAGGTCTATGGATGCGCTGACAGCAATGTTGTGCGCACGCGTCCAATCGCCTAGAGATTCTGCAACTCATAGTTCAACAGGAGATTTTCACCATGTCTGACGGCCCCACCTACGGTTTCGACACGCTTCAAATTCACGCAGGCGCACGCCCTGACCCGGCAACAGGTGCGCGTCAGACGCCGATTTATCAAACAACGGCATATGTGTTTCGCGATGCAGACCACGCGGCGGCTCTGTTCAACCTGCAGGAAGTCGGCTTTATCTATTCCCGCCTGACCAATCCCACCGTGGCGGTTCTGCAGGAACGCGTGGCAACGCTTGAGGGTGGCGTTGGAGCAGTTTGCTGCTCGTCCGGTCATGCCGCCCAAATCATGGCACTGTTCCCGCTGATGGGACCTGGCTGCAACGTGGTGGCCTCGACCCGGCTGTATGGCGGCACAATCACTCAGTTTAGCCAGACGATCAAACGGTTCGGCTGGTCTGCCAAGTTTGTGGATACTGACGATCTGGATGCTGTGAAGGACGCGATCGACGAAAATACACGAGCGGTGTTCTGCGAATCCATCGCCAACCCGGGCGGCTATGTCACCGATATCCGCGCACTGGCGGATGTGACGGATGGCGCCGGCATTCCGCTGATCGTCGACAACACCTCGGCCACACCCTATCTGTGCCGCCCGATTGAGCACGGCGCGACGCTGGTTGTGCATTCAACCACCAAATACCTGACCGGCAACGGCACTGTCACCGGCGGCTGTATCGTGGATTCGGGCAAGTTCGATTGGTCCGCGAATGACAAATTTTCCTCGCTCAGCCAGCCGGAACCGGCCTATCACGGGCTGAAATTCCACGAGACATTCGGTCCGCTGGCCTTCACATTCCACGGCATCGCCATCGGCCTGCGTGATCTGGGCATGACGATGAACCCACAGGCGGCGCACTACACGCTGATGGGAATCGAGACCCTGTCTTTGCGAATGGAGCGTCATGTAGAGAACGCGCAAAAGATCGCAGCCTGGCTAGAGGCCGATGACCGCGTGGAATATGTGACCTATGCGGGCTTGCCGTCGTCGCCCTATCACGACCGGGTCAAGACGCATTACCCCAAAGGGGCCGGTGCGCTGTTCACCTTTGCGGTCAAGGGCGGCTATGACGCCTGTGTCAAACTGGTGAACGCGCTGGAGATCTTCAGCCATGTGGCCAACCTGGGCGACGCGCGGTCGTTGATCATTCATTCGGCCTCGACCACCCACCGTCAGCTGACCCCGGAACAGCAAGAGGCCGCAGGTGCCGGTCCCGGCGTTGTTCGGGTGTCCATCGGTATCGAAGACGCCAACGATCTGATCGCCGATCTGGATCAGGCGCTGGCCAAGGCAACGGCCTGACAAATGGCTGGGCACGATACCAACGATCTAGGCCAGCCCATCGGCCGGCCGGTTTCGGGCAATTTTCCGCGCCCGACGCCGCCTTATACGCCGATGGAAGGTCACTATTGCTCGGTCGTGCCCCTTGATGTGAACAGGCATGCGCCCGGTCTGTACCGGGCGTTTGCCAATGACACTGATGGGCGGAACTGGACTTATCTGCCCTATGGCCCATTCGACAGCGAAGAAGATTTCGCCGCCTGGACCCGCGCGTCCTGTATGGATGCCGATCCCATGTTCCACACAGTGCTAGACGGTGATGGCACCCCGATTGGCATGGCCTCGTTCCTGCGGATTGAACCTGCGGCCGGTGTGGTCGAGGTTGGGCACATCCATTTCTCACCGCTATTGCAACGCAGCCCGAAATCCACCGAGACGATGTACCTGATGATGCGCCGCGTGTTCGACGAGCTGGGGTATCGCCGTTACGAATGGAAATGCGACGCGCTGAATGCCCCGTCCTGCAGTGCGGCCCAAAGGCTGGGCTTTACCTTCGAGGGCATCTTTCGGCAGGCCACCCATTATAAGGGGCGCAACCGCGATACGGCCTGGTACTCGATCCTCGATACAGAATGGCCGCGCATCCGCTCTGCTTTCGAGGCCTGGCTTTCACCAGAAAATTTTGATCAGTCGGGCCAGCAGCGGCAATCCCTGATGGCCCGAACCAGCGACACATCCTAGTCGGAAATCAGAAATTCCATCGACACGTTGACCGAGACCGAAATCTCACCCCCGGAAACCGGAACGCCGCCCTCAGCTGCCATGTTCATTGCACGCATTTGCGGCATGGGATTGAACCCTCCGGCCTGTTCGCGGATCATCTGAACCGGACCCAGCGTGACTTCGGCCGCCTGTGCCAGTTGGTTGGCCTTTGCCCGCGCCTCACCGACAGCTTTGGCCCGCGCCTGTGCCTCAAGCGGTGCAGGGTCCTGAATTCCGAAACTCAGCCCGCCGAAATTGTTGGCCCCGTCGTCAATGACCGCATCCATGATGGTACCCAGCTGCGACAGATCGCGAACACGCACCACGACGCTGTTGGATGCGACAAAGCCGGAAATCTCGGGCCGCTCTCCGCTAGAACTGTTCCGCCCAGACCATACCGGCGACAAAGACAGATCACGTGTTTGCACATCACGGGTTTCGATCCCCATCTCATCCAGTCGAGTTAGAATTTTGGCCACCGCGTCCGAAGTCGCTTGCATCGCATTTGATGCCTGTGCATCTTCGTTTGTTACACCCAGGGTAATGGTGGCCATATCCGGGGCCACATGCACCATGCCTACCGCATCAACAATGATGCGACGTTCTTCCGCAGTTGCCATCCCTACCGACGTCATGGCCAGCACAGCGGCCAGAAAAGCGATTTTCTTCAATATCTTCCCTCCAATTTTCCTGATTTCAACATGGGGCTGCACCGGGTCACGAGGCAAGAGGAGACGCAGGCTTTTTCTTTCCCTCGGCGAGATCCTGCTTTAATGTCGGTCTGCGGACGAGGCATCGTTTGCATTGCAACTGACAATTATGGTTCCTCCGGATTATGAAACCCGCTTTTGCGCTGTCCATTTCTACAACCGGAATTTCTTTGCACCACAATTCCGATGGCGACTGGTTCGCCATAGGTGAGGTGTCGTTGGATGCCTCCAACTTGGAAGAGCAGCTGAAAGCGCTTCGGGACAAGGGGTTTGCACTTGAAAATGACCTGAGTAGCAAGGTCGTCATCCCAAGGGATCAGGTCAAATTCATCAAAGTCGATACCGCCGGATCATCCTTCGAAGACACCGAACAGGCTGTGCAAAACGCTGTATCCGATGCCACCCCTTATGACCTGACAGAGCTGATATATGTCACGGCACATGACGGGGCGACCACATGCGTCGCCGTCGTTCCACGCGATACACTGGAGGAAGCTCGGGGGTTTGTGCTGGGATACGGATTCGTTCCGGTCGCGTTCAGCGCTGCATATGAAACAGATGACTTTCCGACCGAACCGTTTTTCCCGCTTGGGGGCGCGCCTGCGACCACAAACGCGCCCAAAGTGATCGCCACAGACCCCGCGCAGGATAGTCCGGTTGTTCACGCGATCGCCGATTCTACCGCTCCGACCAGCTTTTGGCCTGTCCAAAAAGTGGCCGCACCTAACTGGACCTCTCTGCCATCAGTGCGAATTGCAGCGGCGGTGGCTTTGATGTTGGTGGCCGGTGGCATATGGAGTCTTTTCAGAGAAGACAGCCCTGCCCCTGCCGATTCAGAACTGGCCCTGCTGGACGAAACAATATCCCAACCCGAACCGAGTTCTGGACCTGTCGAGCCCGCAGAGACACCCGCAGAACAGGCAGAAGTCACAGTGCCCGAGACCGCAGAGCCAGAAATGGCACCGACCTCTGAATCAGAGTCCGAGCTGTCTGCAACCGACCAGGCCATTCTTGAGGCGCTGAGCGTTGCGCCCGCGTTGGTAGACGAAATCGAGCTTGAGCCTGAACCTCAGTTAGTTCCGACACAGCCGGAGATCGAAATCACGTCACCGGGCATTTTGATAGCGCCAGCGCAGGATCCGCAAATTGAGCTGTATCTGGCCTCCAAAGACGACTCGAATCTGTCGCGTGATGCAATCGCCTTGCCGCCAGTACACACATACGACACCGACCTGCCATTTGATTTCGAACCACTTTCAACCGCTGCCGGGGCTAGGTTCAGCCTTGATGAGCGCGGGTTGGTAATACCAACCAAAGAAGGCGTCTTGAACCCGGACGGGGTGGTTGTCTATTTGGGAACACCTTCGAAAACTCCCCCTCCATCGGCTTTGGTCCGGCTGGAAAAGGCACCTGTTGAGGAAGTGGTCGACAACAGGCTGGCGACATTGCGACCAAAACCAAGGCCCGAGAACCTGACCGAAAATTTTGAACGGCAACGGCTTCAAGGGCGTACATTGAAGGAATTGTCCGGAATTCGCCCGAAACCGCGCCCGGAATCCCTGTTGCGTGCCCCGCCGCCCCCGGAATCGACTGAGCCCCTTGCGGAAATGAGGGTGCCGCGCCCCAAACTCCGACCGGCCGGACTGACCCGGCAGGCCAGTGCAGGTACTGCGACTTTGGGTTCGGCAGCTGGAATTGAACAGCTCAACAATGAGGTCGGAACGTTCCAGCCCAAAACCACAGCGCCCAAAATCCCATCCTCGGCTTCGGTTGCACGGCAGGCCACAATCGACAATGCAATCAACCTGCGGAAACTGAACCTGATCGGGGTTTACGGCAGCCCATCCAATCGCCGCGCATTGGTTCGGCTGCCCAGTGGCAGGTACAAAAAGCTTAAGATCGGGGACAGGCTTGACGGCGGCAATGTCATTGCTATCAGCGACAATGAATTGCGCTATCAGAAACGCGGGCGAAACGTGGTTCTCAAGATGCCACGTGGTTAAGGGGCGGCCTGCGCGAGTGACCACGCAGGATTACCTTCTTGCATCAAGCTGCTGAAATTTCTCCACTTTCAATCTGCTCTCGCTCGATGGATTCGAACAGCGCCTTAAAGTTTCCCTCGCCAAACCCATCGTCGCCTTTGCGCTGAATGAACTCGAAGAAAATCGGTCCGATGACCGTTTTCGAGAAGATTTGCAGCAGAATCCGGGTCTCACCACCGTCCAGAACGCCCTCTCCATCAATCAGAATGCCGTGCTTCATCATCCGGTCCAACGGCTCTTCATGATCGACCACGCGGGTTTTAGACAACTCATAATAGGCTTCGTTCGGGCCGGGCATGAACTTCAGCCCCTTTTCGGCAATCGCATCGGTCGAGGCATAGATATCCTCGCTGCCCACAGCGATATGCTGGATGCCCTCGCCCTTGTATTTCTTCAGGTAGGAAACGATCTGCCCGGTTTCACCGCGATCTTCGTTGATCGGAATGCGGATACGCCCGCATGGAGACGTCAGCGCGCGACTAAAAAGACCGGTGAATTTGCCCTGAATGTCAAAAAAACGGATTTCACGGAAGTTGAACAAATCACCATAGAACTTGAACCACTTGTCCATATTGCCCTTGTAAACATTGTGGGTCAGGTGATCGAGATAATAGAACCCATCCCCCCGGGGCTTGGACTGTTCGATCCATGTGAATTCCTGATTATAGGGCGATGTTTCGTAATATTGATCAATGAAATAGATCAACGATCCGCCAATCCCCTTGATTGCAGGCACATTCAGTGTCTTGTCTGCCGCGTCATAAGGTTCAGCCCCTTTCGCTACAGCGTGCTCATAGGCTTTCTGCGCATCCACAACGCGCCATCCCATCGCCGGAGCACAAGGGCCATGCTCCCCCACGAACCGGGCAGAATAGCTGTCGGGATCTGCATTCAGGATGTAAGTCACATCACCCTGTTGCCACAACTCAATCGCAGGCTTGTCCTTGTGGTGACCTACCAGCGCGAATCCCATCTTTGCGAACAGATCGCGCAGCTCTTGCGGCTCGGGATGTGCGAACTCGACAAACTCGAACCCATCGGTTCCGGCGGGGTTTTCATCCGATATGATTGATTTCGGGGCGTTGTGAGGGAAAGGACCCATGGCGCGTCTCCGTTAATACAGGAATTTATTTGCTGATTTCAAAATACGTCTTAATCGGCACTTTTTTCGCGCATAGTTTTCCAATAACTTAAAGGGGCGCGCGTAAATTGCGCATAAGATTGGCCAATCACGGAGTTTTTCCGCACATGCTTGATTCCACTGATACGCGCCTGCTGTCAGCGCTGCAGAAAAACGCCCACCTAACAGCACACCAACTTGGAGAGATGTTGAACCTGTCGCCCAGTCAGGCTGGTCGCCGGCGCCAACGGCTGGAGGCTGAAGGGTATATCACCAGCTATGTCGCTCGCCTCGATCCTCTAAAGTTAGGGTTGCAGGTGCAGGGTTTTGTTCAGGTTCATCTGAGTACGCACGGCCCCGAGCAATCTGAAGGCTTTGCCCGTATGGTCGAAACACGCGCCGAAATCACCAGCGCATGGACAATGACAGGTGAGGCCGATTATTTACTACATGTCTATTGCGACGATCTATCCGCGCTTAATCGCTTGCTTCATCAGGTAATCCTTCCACATCCTGCAGTGGCTCGGATACAAAGCCAAATCGTTATGGATCAGCTCAAACGCGACGCCCCCCTGCCCACCTGAGCGCATTGAAAGGACGATCATGGACAACTTCCTTTACCAGGCGACGATCTATCTGGCTGCGGCTGTGATCGCCGTGCCGCTTTCGGCGCGTCTGGGACTGGGCTCTGTACTGGGATATCTGGCCGCGGGCCTTGTCATAGGGCCGTTGTTCGGATTGGTGGGTGCGGAAACGGAAAACCTGCAGCATGTGGCTGAATTCGGCGTAGTCATGATGCTGTTCCTGATCGGACTTGAACTGGAACCGCGCGCTCTTTGGGATATGCGGGACAGGCTTTTGGGGCTTGGCGGCCTCCAGGTGCTTTTATCGACCGCAGTGATCGCCAGCGTCGCCATGTATGCAAATCATCCATGGTCCGTAGCCCTGGCAGTGGGGTTGACGCTTTCCCTGTCATCAACTGCGATTGTTTTGCAGACCCTGTCGGAAAAGGGCTTGATGAAAACGAATGGAGGACGGGCGACCTTTTCAGTACTGCTGACTCAGGACATCGCGGTCATACCAATCCTGGCACTGCTTCCACTGCTGGCTCTGCCTGCCATTCCCCAGATTGCAAATGACGGATCTATCAACCGCATATCCACGGGGCACCACGGCGCGGCGCATCATAGCTTGTCATTGGTCGAGGGGTTGCCAGGGTGGGCGGTAACGCTTGTCACCATTGCCGCGATCGGTTTCGTCATTCTCGCCGGAGTGTACCTGACCAGGCCCTTGTTCCGCTTTATTCATGCGACCCGCCTCCGCGAGATGTATACGGCGCTGGCGTTGATGATTGTGGTTGGCATTTCCTTCCTGATGACGCTGGTTGGCCTGTCACCCGCTCTGGGCGCGTTTCTTGCAGGTGTGGTGCTAGCCAGTTCCGAGTTCCGGCACGAAATGGAGAGCGACCTAGAGCCGTTCAAAGGCCTTTTCCTTGGTCTGTTTTTCATCACCGTTGGCGCGGGCATCGATGTCGCCTATTTCTTTGACGACCCCTTCGACCTGATCGGACTGGCACTGTTGGTAATCTTGGTCAAAGGGATCATTCTGTTCCTGGTTGGCCGCGCCTTTAAACTGCGCGGGCGCGATCACTGGCTGTTTACACTGGGGCTGGCGCAAGCGGGTGAGTTCGGCTTTGTCCTGCTGGCGTTTTCGACCCAGCAGAATGTGATTCCAGGGGATCTGTCACAAAAACTTCTGATGATCATTGCGCTGACCATGCTGATCACGCCGCTTTTGTTCATCATTTATGATCTTCTCTCGCGCCGGATGGGGGATGGCACACCGGCACCCGAACCGGATGAGATCGACGAGAAAGGCCCGGTCATCATCGCCGGGATCGGGCGATTTGGTCAGATCGTCAATCGTCTGGTGCAGGCAAGCGGGTTCAAAACCATCGTTCTTGACCATAACATCGAAACCATCCAGCTGATGCGTCGCTTTGGCGTAAAAGGGTTCCTGGGGGATCCGACCCGTCCGGAATTGTTGCGCGCGGCCGGCCTTGAAAAAGCATCTGTTCTGGTGGCTGCGATGGATGATCGCAAGAAGGTGACGCGTCTTGTCGGCTATGCGCGCCGCCAGCGCCCAGACCTACACATCGTCGCGCGGGCACGGGATCGGACCCACGTGTACGAGCTGTATCAAGCCGGCGCGAACGACATTGTGCGCGAGACATTCGATGGCTCATTACGGGCCGGGCGATATGTGCTCGAGAATGTGGGTCTCAGCGAATACGAGGCAGCGCAGGCCGAACAGACTTTCTACCACCATGATCGCATGTCGGTTCGTGAACTGGCAGAGCTCTGGATTCCCGGGCTGCCCACCGCCGAGAACAAAAAATACATTGAGCGTGCGCAGCAGCTGGAAAAAGACCTTGAGACCGAACTGCTGGAATTGGCAGAAGAAAACGACAAAAAATCGGCCTGACCTTCAACTGACGGTCAGGCCGCGCGGATCAACCGTCCGAGACGCCAGCTTCGGCAAAGGTCGCCATGCCGGAATGACAGGCAACAGCGCTTTTGAGGATATTGATCGCCAGCGCCCCGCCAGAGCCCTCACCCAGTCGCAGCCCCAGCTTCAGCAAAGGCTCTTTTCCGAGCTTGGCCAACACAGCGCCATGCGCACCTTCCGCGCTCTGGTGCCCGGCGATCGTGTGATCCAGCGCACTCTCTGAAAGGTCAGACAGACACGCGGCGGCCGCTGAGCAGATAAAGCCATCCAGAATAACCGGAATGTGCAGCGCGCGTGCGGCGGCAATGGCTCCGGCCATAGCGGCGATCTCGCGTCCGCCCAGACGGCGCAGAATCTCTAGCCCATCGCCCGAACCGCCATGTAGCGTAACACCTTCGGCCACCACACGGGTTTTGTTTGCCAATCCCGCATCATCGACACCTGTTCCGCGACCAGTCCAATCGCCCGCCTCACCTCCGAACAAGGCGCAAGCAATCGCCGCTGCGGGGGTTGTGTTGCCGATACCCATTTCACCAACAACAAGAAGATCGGCGTCTGGTCTGACCGCAGTCCACCCGGTGCGCAGCGCCTGCAACAGGTCGTCCTCTGACATAGCTGGACCTGATGTGAAATCCGCGGTCGGTCGTTCAAGCTCCAGCGCGTGGACATCCATCGTTGCCCCAGCCGCCTTGGCCAGCTGGTTGATGGCCGCCCCGCCATGTTCAAAGTTCAACACCATCTGCACGGTCACTTCCGGCGGAAAGGCCGAAACACCCTGTGCTGTGACACCGTGGTTTCCGGCAAACACGATAACCTGCGGCGAGGTGATCTGCGGGCGGGCATCCCCGCGCCAGCCTGCATACCAGATTGCCAGGTCTTCCAACCGACCAAGCGCGCCCGGAGGTTTGGTCAGCTGCCCATTACGGTCAGTCGCCCCTTGCGCAGCGGCATCATCGGGCCCGGAGGCTTGCCGGACAGCTTCGCGGAAAGAATTCAGATTGTTAATTTCGGGCAGCATCCAAAGCCTCGTTGCATCAGAGTGGTCCTGCGTGTTTAACCGAAGCGATCAAACCGACAAGACCCTGAAAGGCGCAGGAGTGCTAAAAAACGACACCAAGCTCATTTCTGCCTGGGATATTCCGCTGGCTTTGGTCCTGTTGACGCGTTTGCCCGTGCCGCGGCTGCCTGACAGAGTGTTCTCGCGTCAGGCCAGCGCCGTTTGGGCCTTTCCATTGGCGGGGCTTGTTGTCGGCATGTTGGCCGGTGCCGTGGGATGGATGGCGACGGCTATGGGGCTGCCGTCGATAGCGTGTGCCATACTTGTCGTTCTTGTCCTGACCATCACCACCGGCGCGATGCACGAGGATGGGCTTGCAGATACCGCTGACGGGCTGTGGGGCGGTTTCACGCCTGAACGGCGGCTAGAGATTATGAAGGACAGCCACATCGGCACCTATGGCGTCCTTGCCCTGATTTCTTCGCAACTGCTGCGCGTGTCGTTGATTGCTGCGATCCTTTCGAATGCGGGTTTTGCCACCATATTGGCCGCATGCATCGTTTCGCGGGCTATGATGCCTGTTGTTATGTCCGTCCTTCCAAATGCCCGCCAATCGGGCCTTAGCCATTCAGTGGGCGCACCCGGATCGACCGCGGTGATACTCGGCGGGGCCATGGCGCTGCTGCTCACTCTGCCAATGATCGGGTTGCAGGTGGTTTTCCCTGCGCTGATTGCCGCTTTGTCTGCGGTGGCAATGGCGATGCTAGCCAAGGCCAAGATCGAGGGTCAGACCGGTGACATACTGGGCGCCACTCAACAACTGGCCGAGATAGGGTTTCTTATGGCCGTAGCTACGCAGGTTTAGTGGCCCCGATTTCAATAGGTGACTGCAATATAAAAAGGCCACCTCCTTGCGGGGATGGCCTTAAAACTTTGATTTTAGCAGGTTCAGGCCGCCGCTGCCGCGCGCGAGGTCAGAACCTCATCCACCTGCCTGGCCGCAGACACTTCGCCTGCGCCGGATACTGCCGCGACTTCGCGGGTCAGACGCTCAAGCGCGGCTTCATAAAGCTGACGTTCGGAATAGCTCTGTTCGCGCTGATCATCGGTGCGGTGCAGATCGCGGACAACTTCGGCAATCGAGATCAGATCACCCGAGTTGATCTTTTGTTCATATTCCTGTGCCCGGCGGGACCACATGGCACGCTTGACCTTGGCCTTGCCCTTCAGTGTCTTCATGGCCTGGCTGATGACATCTGGCGAGCTGAGCGAGCGCAAACCGGACTCGGTCGCCTTGTTGGTCGGCACGCGCAGGGTCATTTTGTCTTTCTCAAAGGAAATGACGAACAGCTCGAGCGAGTATCCCGCAACTTCCTGTTCTTCGATCGAAATGATCTGACCGACACCATGGGCCGGGTAAACAACATAGTCGTTGGGGCGAAACTCAAGCTTCTTCGACTTAGACATACAGGTTCTTCCTTGGTTACGAGAGCGCGGGACAGACAACAAAACGACCCACCCCGTGCCAGTACGGCCCGGTCAGGTTGCTGTGTTTTCAACTAATCAGAACTCCAAAGCGAGCATACTTACGGAGTCATCCCCATCTCAATCAACGTTCAATTTCCGAGTATATCACAAAATTGAGACACTCGAAAGGCTGCCCCTTTCCACATGAAAGAAAGGTGTTAAGAAACAGATAGATAAGGCGCCATCCCACTGCTGAACTGACAAGTTCAGAGCGCGAATCGCTTAGCCGCCTTCGCCGGGGGCCTCAGAGAAGTATTTCTCCATCTTACCCTCTTCGCCATCACGCTCTTCTGCATCAGGCAGCGGGTCTTTCTTGGTCACGATCACCGGCCACTGCTCGGAGAACTTGCGATTAAACTCGACCCATTGATCCATGCCCGGCTCAGTATCCGGACGGATCGCATCAGCGGGACATTCAGGTTCACATACTCCGCAATCGATGCATTCATCGGGATGGATGACCAGTGTATTCTCACCTTCGTAGAAACAATCCACCGGACACACTTCGACACAGTCGGTGTATTTGCAGGCGATGCAGTTTTCAGTGACAACATAGGTCATGGTGAATTTCCCGTTTGCGGTTTGGGCGTCTAGCTAAATCAGTATGGCGTCAGCTTCAAGATATGTTCAGCTATCTTGATTGCGAGAAAGATCAAGTACACGCCGATCCTTCTTGGTGGGACGACCTTTTCCCTCAAACCCTGGATTTCGCGGCTGCGTGTCCTGCTTTTCGGTCAAATCGGTATATAGTGTCTGCGCCTCGGTTGCCGGTCCGCGCCGATCACCCAGTTTTTCGATACGCACAACGCGCACAATCCGCCCCTGAGGGAAGGTCAGAACATCACCGGGGGCCACAGGCTGCGCCGGTTTCAGGATCCGGTTTCCGTTGACGCGGACATGGCCGCCACTGACCTGTTTGGCGGACAGGCTTCGGGTGTTGAAGAACCGAGCCTGCCACAGCCATTTATCGATCCGAAGCCGGGCCTCGGTCATCAGGCGTTAATTGCCTTCCTTCAAACCCATTAGCGCGGCCGCGAACGGGTTATCGGGATCAATGGGCTTTTCCTTTTTCGGCGGACGAGACGAGAAGGTCTTGGCACCCTGCGGCTTGCCACCTTTCTTGCCCTGCGGCTTGCCCCGGCCATCCTGAGGCTTACCGCGCGGCTTACCTTTGCCCTGCCCCTGTCGCTGTTCGCGGCGTGGGCCTTGGTTGGCCTGACGCTGACGGCCCCAAGTGAAGGTATAAAAGACCTCAACTTCGGGTTCATCTGTTGCGGCTGTCGGCGCGGTGGCCTCGGCTGCTGCCTCGGTGCTTTCGGTGGCCTCGGCTGACGCCTCGGTGGGCGCGGCGACCTCTTCGGGGGTTCCCTCTGGTGCGGGCACTTCCTCGGAGGCAGCTGCTTCCGTGGCCTCTGCGGCAGGTAGCTCTGCCGGTGCGGGCTTAACCTTTTCACGCTCGGCGCGTTCGGCCTTGTAGCCCAGCCCCTGCATTAGGTCGGCGAATTGTTCCAGCGTCATACCGGTGATCGACAGCATGTCAGGCTTGGCCTCGAACCCACCACGGCTGTCTTCAGCGCGCAGCATGTCGGCCAGACGTTCCAGCATGTCGATCCGGATCGAGCGTTCGCCCGCATCGCGATAACCACACATAGTGTCATAACCGTCAGGTGCGCCTTTGGCGATGGGCACAGTAACAAGACCCGGAGGCGGCGCGTCGGGAAATTCCTGCAGGCCATTTGCCAAGGCCCACAGAACAAGACGCAGACGCGTTGGGGCCGGTTTCAGCAGCAGCGGCATGAAAATGGTGAACTGACCAAAGCGGATACCGTGTTTGCGCAGCGCGCCACGGGCGTCCTGATCCAGATCCTTGACGTCTTGCGCGACACCTGCGCGCGGCAATACGCCCAGCGCCTCAACCATGCGGAAGGCAAAGCCCCTGGCCAGCCCATTGAGTTCTTCATCGCGCGACAGGTTCAGCAGCGGCTCGAACAGTGCGGCCACTTTACGGTCGATGAAATGCTGCAGGCGACGCTGAACTTTCTGTTCAACATCGGGGCCCGCGGCCTCGTCCACAAAAACCTCGACCAGCGGCTTGAGAGGCTCTGCCCCGGCAACCAGCTTGCCAACGGCATATTCACCCCACATCAGGCCACCCTGATCGGTAAAATCAATTTCGGTATCGGGCGCATTATAGAAGCGATCGGCACGCAGATGGAATTGCGGCGCGAGGGCTTGCAAGGACGCCGATTTCAAGGCTTTCGCCTCGGCTCCTTGCGCGCTTTTGTCCGGACTGAACCGGAACCCTTCCAGTCGACCGACGAATTCACCTTCGACGGTCACTTCACCCTTGTCATTTACTTCGGCCAAAAGGGCCTCCTTCTGTTTGAGCCGGCGCAACAAAACGGATGTGCGCCGGTCCACAAATCTCTGAGTCAAACGGTCATGCAGAGCGTCTGACAGCCTGTCTTCTACAATGCGCGTCTCATCACGCCAATGGGATTCGTCACGCACCCAACCATTTCGTTGCGCAACGTAAGTCCAGGTGCGAATATATGCCAACCTTTTTGACAGTGCATCTATATCGCCATCCGTTCGGTCGATCCGGCGGATTTGCCGCGCCATAAAGTCATCTGGGATCGAACCACCTTCATGCAGGTGGCCAAAAATCACTTCGAGCAGGCTGGCATGTTCGGCATGGCTGATGCCGCGAAAATCGGGGATTCGGCACACATCCCATAACAAACGAACGGATTGCGGATCACTGGCACGGGCCGCAATTTCGGCAACTTGCGACAAGGATTTAAGCACATTCAGATCATCTGCCGGACGGGCTTTGATCAGGTGTTCGCTATCCGGGCTAATCTCGAGCGTGTGGATCAGAGCGTCAATCGAACCAAACTGCAAGGCGGCATTCCGCCAATTCAGTTTTTTCATCGGCGCAAAGCGGCTGTCCATAATGGCCTGCGCGACACCATCGTCCAGAGGCGGCGCCTCGCCGGTCACGCCGAAGGTTCCATCGGACATTCCGCGCCCTGCGCGGCCAGCAATTTGGGCAAGCTCATTCGGGGCCAGGGGCCGCATCCGCCGGCCATCGAATTTGGTCAGGGACGAGAACGCAACATGGTTCACATCCAGGTTCAACCCCATCCCGATGGCATCGGTGGCAACCAAATAGTCGACCTCACCATTCTGATAGAGCTCAACCTGTGCATTCCGTGTACGCGGGCTAAGCGCCCCCATGACCACAGCTGCCCCACCCTTTTGACGGCGTAGCAGCTCGGCGATGGCATAGACGTTGTCGACCGAAAACCCGACGATGGCGCTGCGCGGTGGCATGCGGCTGATTTTCTTGGAGCCGGCATAGACCAGTTGCGACATCCGCTCTCGCCGGACGAATTGTGCTTCGGGCACAAGTGCCGCGATGGGACCGCGCATGGTATCGGATCCCAGAAACAGGGTTTCATTAGTGCCGCGCGCGCGCAGCAACCTGTCGGTGAAGACGTGGCCGCGTTCCGGGTCGGCGCAGAGTTGGATTTCGTCGATAGCCACAAAATCGGCACCCATGCCTTCGGGCATCGCCTCGACCGTACAGACCCAATATTTAGCACGTGGCGGTACGATACGTTCTTCCCCGGTGATCAGCGCCACCACCGACGGTCCGCGAATGGCGACGATTTTGTCGTATACCTCGCGCGCAAGCAGGCGCAGCGGCAGGCCGATCACCCCCGTGCGGTACCCCAGCATACGTTCGATTGCGTAATGGGTTTTGCCTGTATTGGTTGGGCCAAGTACGGCCACGATTCGGGATGACCCGCTCACCTTTGCCCCCTGCCCCCGGTTCTCAGAGGGCCGAGCCCTCGACCTGGGCTTTCAGTCGATTCACTGCATTGGTTACTTCTTCGTAATGGGGATGTATAGCCAAGGCATGGGAATAGGCCGCAAATGCTTTTTCGGGCTGACCCAGAATCTCAAATATCAATCCAAGCCCGTAGATGGCCTCATAGTTGTTCGGGTTCAGCGTCAGGGCATGTTCCAGATCTGCGGCAGCCATCCCGAACCTTTCGATCCCAAAAAACGCAGAGGCCCGCGCGTGCCAGCCTTCGGCGAAATCAGGCGCGTGGTCTGTCAGGGCCGTCAAATGCTCGATCGCGGCATAGGTGTCACCATCATCCAGTGCTTCGCGCCCACGCTCCAGCAGCAGATCGGCGGAGGCCGAACCAGATTGCGACCAGAGCGCCCGTAACTGGCGGTCGATTCCAGTCGCCAGGTCCGGTGTGGCCTGCGCAAGGTTCTGCAACAACTCGGCCTCGTCGCGGGAATCCTCCTGCTGCGCAAGGCAAGTGGAGGAAAACATGACTAGGACAGAAAGTGCCGCAACGGTACCTTTGAGATTGTTGATTGCATTGCTCATAACAAGTGTCAGTGTAGCGTTGCGACCGAGGATGTCCATTCACGGCGTACTAACAAAATGAGGAAGATCATGAGCGATTCATTGGAAAAAGCCGCAGCAGTGTTGAATGAGAAACTGTCGGGCGGCGATTTCGACGCATCGGCTAAATTTGCCATCGCGGATTTGGGCGCGATCGTAGTTGATGCAAGCGGCGCGCGCATCAGCGATGAAGAAACGGACGTGACTTTGAACGCTGATGCGGACACGTTCGAGCAAATTCTCAATGGTGATCTGGACCCGACAAGCGCCTTCATGGCCGGAAAACTGAGCATTGACGGCGACATGGGCGCGGCAATGAAACTCGCCTCGGCCCTGGCCTGATGGAATACCCGTCGGCCCCTTTGTTCGAAGACGTGGCTGGCGGCCCCGCTGGCGGTGTTGCACATTGGTTGAACACCGCCGACGGTACCCGAATTCGCGTGGCGCATTGGCGCCCCGAAGGTACAGCGAACGGGACTGTCATGCTGTTTCCCGGTCGCACTGAATACATCGAAAAATACGGTGATGCAGCGAGTGAATTCGTCAAGCGTGGCTTTGCCGTGCTGGTGATCGACTGGCGGGGTCAGGGATTGGCAGACCGGTTGCTTGACGATCCGCGGGTTGGCCATGTCAATAAATTCACTGACTATCAGCAAGACGTAGATGTGTCGCTAGAGCTGGCCACAAAGCTTGATCTGCCCAGGCCCTGGCATGTTATCGGCCACTCTATGGGTGGTGCCATTGGATTGCGGGCAGTTTTGGAAAACGATTGTTTTGCTACCTGTGTTTTTACCGGTCCGATGTGGGGGATTTTCTTTACGCCCCTTATGAAACCCATCAGCCGGTTGACCGCAAATTGGGCCCCGCGTCTGGGGTTTGGCGAAAAGACCCCCCCGACCACTTCACTGGACAGCTATGTTCTGACACAGCCTTTCGAAGGCAATAGCCTGACGCGCGATCCTGCCATGTACAAAATGATGCAGGATCATCTGGCCAAGTATCCCGAACTTTCCCTTGGTGCACCGTCGACGATCTGGCTGCGCGAGGCATTAGATGAATGCGACTGGTTGATGGTGCAGACTGCCCCAGCCGTCCCATGCCTGACATATCTTGGCTCCCACGAGCAGATTGTGGACCGCAAGGCCATCCGCGCACGCATGGCAAACTGGCCGAACAGCACGTTGATCGAAATTCCAGACGGTGAACACGAAGTCCTGATGGAACCGCCAGAGGTGCGCGACCCTGCATTTGACCAAATCGCCGCGCATTTCAAAGCTGCATAGACGGATCACCCCCTGGAACCGGCGCTTTCTCTTTGACTGTCCGCTTGTGATCCTCGCCGGTCGCGCCTAGATGTTTGCCAAAGCAGATTTTCGAGGTGATCCATGCGCGACCTTCCTTTTCCACTACGTGACGCAAACGCGGTCGGCGGGGCCGATAATCTTGGCAACCTGCCGGAATGGGATCTGACGGATCTCTATGCTTCGGAAGACGCGGCCGAGCTTGCGCGTGACCTGGACTGGTTGGAAACCGAATGCGCCGCCTTTGCCGCAGATTACGAAGGCAATTTGGCGGATCTTGATGCCCAGGGCTTGCTGACCTGCGTGTTGCGGAACGAAAAGATCAACTCGATCGCCGGGCGTATCATGTCCTTTGCCGGACTGCGCTATTATCAGCTGACAACCGACGCCGAACGCGCCAAGTTCCTCTCGGACATGCAGGAAAAGATCACTGTCTTTACCACGCCGCTGGTGTTCTTCACGCTGGAAATCAATCGCCTCGACGACGACGCGCTAAAAGCGCATTTCGACGCCAACACCGATCTGGCCCGTTACGAGCCCGTATTCCGCCGCATCCGCGCGATGAAACCCTATCAGCTATCTGACGAGCTTGAAAAATTCCTGCACGATCTGGGCGTTGTTGGCGATGCCTGGGAACGCCTTTTCGACGAGACCATCGCAGGCTTGACCTTTGATGTTGACGGAGAAGAGTTGAACATCGAAGGCACACTCAACCTGCTGACCGAGCAGGACCGCAGCAAACGCGAAGCGGCTTCTCGCGAATTGGCCCGCGTGTTTCAGGACAACGTCAAGACCTTCGCGCGCGTTCACAACACGCAGGCCAAGGAAAAGGAAATCGTCGACCGCTGGCGCAATATGCCGACCGCGCAGACTGGTCGCCATCTGTCGAATGACGTCGAACCCGAGGTCGTCGAGGCCCTGCGCGAGGCGGTCGTGGCCGCTTACCCCAAGCTGAGCCACCGGTATTACGAGCTAAAGCGCAAATGGCTGGGTCTGGACGTGATGCAGGTCTGGGATCGCAACGCACCCCTGCCGATGGAAGACACGCAGATTGTCGGCTGGGATGACGCCGAGAAAACCGTGATGGATGCCTATGAGGCCTTTGATCCGCGTATGGGTGAGATCGCCGCGCCGTTCTTCTCGAAGGGTTGGATTGATGCCGCGGTGAAACCGGGCAAGGCGCCGGGCGCCTTTGCGCATCCCACCGTAACTGACGTCCACCCCTATGTGATGCTGAACTATCTTGGTAAGCCCCGCGATGTGATGACCCTGGCGCATGAGCTGGGCCATGGCGTTCATCAGGTTTTGGCCGCCGATCAAGGTGAGATGCTGTCTTCCACCCCGCTGACGCTGGCCGAAACCGCTTCGGTTTTTGGTGAAATGCTGACCTTCCGCAAAATGCTGGACAAGGCCGAAACCCCTGAGCAGCGCAAGATTCTGCTGGCTGGCAAGGTCGAGGACATGATCAACACGGTCGTGCGCCAAATCGCCTTCTATGACTTCGAATGCAAATTGCACGCCGCACGCCGCGAGGGCGAGTTGACCCCGGACGACATCAACGCCTTGTGGATGAGCGTTCAGGCCGAAAGCCTCGGCCCCGCATTTGAATTCATGGAAGGGTATGAGACGTTCTGGGCCTATATCCCACATTTCGTGCATTCGCCCTTCTACGTCTACGCCTATGCCTTTGGCGACGGCCTCGTGAACGCGCTCTATTCCGTCTACGAAAGCGGCGCCGACGGGTTCGAGGACAAGTATTTCGACATGCTGCGCGCCGGTGGGTCAAAACACCACAAAGAGCTGCTGGCCCCGTTCGGTCTGGATGCTAGCGATCCCAAGTTCTGGGACAAAGGCCTGTCGATGATCTCGGGCTTTATTGACGAGTTGGAGGCGATGGAGGGCTGAAGCCGCCTGAAGCGGAGACTGTGATGTCTGCTTCGCGGACAAAGCGGACAAACGAACAAATAGTCCGAATGTCCGCTTCAAGAAGTCAGAAACCTACGAATTCTTCCAGAGTATACCCGTTTTCATATATTTCGGTTTTGGTCCGAGACAGGCTCAAGGCCGATGTATTGCTGCCAAACAATCCAACTCCGGTTCCCAAGATACACGGCGCTCGCTTGAGGATCAGCCTGTCGATCAATCCTTCGACGAGCATCCATCCTGCGAACTCTCCTCCGCCGCACAAATATACCGGGCCATCAGATTCTCGGGCTATCTGCCTAATATCGTCTGGATCTGGCCGCTTTAGAACCGATACCTCGGATTTCTCAGGCAACTGAAACGTGTTTGAGAACACAATCGTGTTCATGTGCGGATATGGGTTCTGTCCGGGTTCTAGTCCGTATTCATAGCCAAACTCATAGGTCTTCCGGCCCATGATTGCTGTCTTGTAGCCTTCAAGCCGATTGGCATAGTCGTCGACAACGGGCCCTTCATGGGCGAATTTCGAAATGTCGCCAGACAAACCAGAGATAAACCCGTCAAGCGATACGGCGACGTCATAAATAATGGGATGCATCTGCTGCTCCTGTACAATGATTTCCAATGAAGCCAGTTAGCTTCGTGCAGGGTGGAAATTACTTGATCACTGACAGGGCACTCCTCAGATTGAACGCGTCACTAGATGAGTTTCGTGGTCTGGTCAACGTTGCGTCAAATGGGCATTCGAGCAAAAAGCAGCATCCTCTACTTTGGGCTCAAAGCAAACATAATAAACTCACCTCAACTGACTGTCCTTCGACCCGCGCCGGTTGATACCGCCGCGCATTTTGTGCGCCCCGTCACGTTCTTGCTGGCACTCGAGGCACAGTTTCACGCCAGGCAGTGCTGTGCGGCGCTTTTCGGGGATTGGTTCTTCGCATTCGGCACATTGGGTCAGGCTTTCGCCTACGGGCCGTTTCTGGGCCTGCATTCGGGCCAGCTCATCCGAAATGGATGCCTCGATCTGTTCGCTTACTGCTCCGTCGCGCGCCCAGCCACCTGCCATCGGGATGCCTCCTGTAAAGGTGTTAGCCGATTTTGCAGCGGTTCAAGAAGCGTGGCAAGTCATGGCAGCGCCATTGCATTCTCCAGCACACGGTCAATCACTTCCTGCGTGCCGCGTGAAAACTCAAGCGGGCACGGATATTCGGCACCCTCACGGACCGACCGACAAAAAGCTTCGACCTGCAGCTTATAGTGATCGTCTGCGGGGAAACGTGTGACCTGTATTTCCAGGCCGGGGCGGTGCAATTCGACACGCGCCTCTCCGAATACACGCGGATTGAACGGCGCAGTCAGCCGGATCATGCCGCGGTCGCCATGAAACACCATCTCTTGATGCGGATGCATTCGGATCGAGACATAGCTGGAATAGGTGAAATCCGGGAACTGAGCGCGAATCTCGGTAAAAGCGTCGACCCCATCCTCCCACCGGATGGCGGATTCGACCTGAATCGGCTCCTGCCCGGTGACAAAGCGCGCGCTGCCAATCACATAGACGCCAATATCACGCAGCCCACCTCCGCCGGTCTCAGCCCGGTTGCGAATGTTTGCCGTATCCGCCCGGCTGTCAAAGCTGAACGCACCCGTCACATGGGCCAAATTCCCGATCGCCTTGTCGGCAATCAGCTTGCGTACAAACTTCCATTGAGGGTGTTGGACGATCATATAAGCCTCGGCCGCCAACAATCCGGTCTCATCCCGTTTGTTGATCAATGGGGCAAATTCGGACACCGTCATCGCCATCGGCTTTTCACACAGCACATGCTTACCGGCGTCCAGTGCCTTGAGGCTCCATTCGACATGCAAATGGTTGGGCAGCGGGATGTAAACGGCCTCAATCTGCGGGTCGTTCAGCAACGCATCATAGCTGTCATAGACCGTCAAATCCGGGCAAAAGGCCTGAAACGGTTCGCCTTTGGCGGAATCGGACGTCGCAAGGCCTGCCAGACGCGCGCCCTCAGCTGCGTGGATTGCAGGGGCCATATATTGCCGCGCGAATTTCGCAGCTCCCAATACGCCCCAATTCACTGGATTCTGCATCATGGACACCCCTTATGGCTTTGATCCGGTCTGTTGTAATCGCCCTCAGTCCGAGTGTCATTAGCGCTAACACAAATAGAAAACCCGGCACGACCAATGTCGCACCGGGCCCGTTCAATAAACGAAGAGGTCAGGCTGTGGCCAGCATCCCTTTTTCGCGGGCAAGCTCTCGCATCTTCTTCTGAAGTTTCTCAAAAGCGCGGACTTCAATCTGGCGAATGCGTTCGCGACTGACATTGTACTGCGTACTCAGCTCTTCCAGTGTGACGGCCTGATCCATCAGGCGGCGTTGGGTCAGAATGTCTTTTTCCCGGTCATTCAAAACTTCAAGAGCAGCCGCCAACAGCTCGCGGCGGGCGTCGAGCTCATCGCGGGCCTCATAGTCGCCCGCCTGATCGGCATCCTCGTCCTCAAGCCAGTCCTGCCATTGCATGGTGCCTTCGCCCTCGGACCCGACGGTCGCATTCAGAGAGGCGTCGCCACCGGACATCCGGCGGTTCATGCTGATCACTTCTGCTTCGGTCACACCAAGGTCATTTGCGATCCGGGCCACGTTTTCCGGACGCAGGTCGCCCTCTTCCAGCGCACCGATGCGTGCCTTAGCTTTGCGCAAGTTGAAAAACAGCTTTTTTTGCGCCGAGGTTGTACCCAGTTTGACCAAAGACCATGACCGCAGAATGTATTCCTGAATCGAGGCGCGAATCCACCACATGGCATAGGTCGCCAGCCGGAACCCTTTTTCCGGATCAAACCGTTTCACGGCCTGCATAAGACCGACATTGGCCTCGGAGATCACTTCGGCCTGTGGCAGCCCATAACCGCGATAACCCATAGCGATCTTGGCCGCCAACCGTAGGTGGGAGGTCACCATTTTATGTGCAGCTTCAGTATCTTGCTTCTCAACCCAGCTTTTGGCCAGCATGTATTCTTCTTCTGGCTCCAGCAGGGGAAACTTCCGAATTTCCTGCATATAGCGGTTCAGCCCGCCTTCCGGCGTCGGCGCGGGGAGATTTGCGTAATTGGCCATGTTTCTTGTCCCTCCGACAAATGTTTAAGTCGTTAACATGGATATGGGAGGTCGTCCCGATCCGTTCAAGAGGTACCGTTAACAGTTTGAAATTAACGTTTGATAAAGGAAACCTAAGAAAACGTTATTCACGTAACTTTGCTTATTATGTCAGCGGTGTGCGCAGCTGTTCAATCAGATTTTCCATATCATCCGGCAACACAGCCTCGAAGCGAAGGTTTTCACCCGATATCGGGTGCTCAAAACCCAAAACCGCAGCATGAAGCGCCTGACGAGGAAAGTCTCGTACGGCCTCGGCGGCAGACGCGCTAAAGGCTTTAGCTGCGAGTTTCCGCTTGCCCCCATAGACCGGATCACCGACCAGACCATGACCGGCATGGGTCATGTGAACCCGAATCTGATGCGTGCGACCTGTTTCCAGCCAGCATTCGATCAGAGCCAGCCCTTGCGGGGCCCCAAACGTTTCGACCAGACGGGCGCGCGTGACAGCGTGGCGCCCACCGTGAAACAGCACAGCCTGTCGTTGCCGGTCTGTCTTGTGACGGGCCAGCTGAGTGGTGATCCGCATAATATTTCCGGGTTCAAAACTGACACCTTTGACGCCGCGCAACCGGGGATCATTGGCATCCGGGACACCGTAACAAATGGCGCGATAATAGCGTTCGACACTGTGTGCTTCGAACTGTGCGGCAAGCCCGTGATGGGCCGCGTCGGATTTGGCCACCACCAGCAACCCGCTGGTTTCCTTGTCGATACGATGCACGATGCCGGGGCGCTTTACGCCGCCTACGCCAGACAGGTCATCACCGCAGTGATGCAGCAACGCATTGACCAATGTCCCGTTCGGAGAGCCGGGCGCAGGATGCACGACCATACCCGCAGGTTTATTGACCACGATCAGGTCGGTATCCTCGAATACGACCTCCAGCGGGATGTCTTCCGGGCCGATATGGCTGTCTTCGGCCTCGGCCACAGTGATCGCCACCACTGCGCCTTCGGCCACCTGGGCCTTGGGGTCGCGGGCAGCGGTTCCGTTGATCATCACGGCCCCGTCTTCGATCAGCTTCCCCAATCGGGTCCGCGACAGGCTTTCCCCCGCTGGCACATCGCGGGAAAGCGCCTTATCAAGGCGGGGCGGCGGATCGGCCGCGATTTGAAACTCAATCTGGCGAGTGCCCATGACTGTCCCTTCCGAACCCCAAGAACCGCAGGAAACGCCGCAGCTTCGCCTGCTGCGGAGAATGGTCATGCTGCTGACCGCGGTGATGATTGGCGGGGTTCTAGTGACATTCGCACTGATTGTCATCCGGCTATCGGACCGGACCCCCACCCTGCCCGATCAGGTTGAGTTGCCCGATGGCGCAACAGCGCAGGCGGTCACCATTGGAAACAACTGGTTTGCGGTTGTGACTGATGACAATCGCATCCTGATCTTTGACAAAACCACTGGCCGGCAGCGCCAGGAAATTACCGTCGAATAAGGGCTTAACCCTCTAGCGCCATGCGAAACACGATCTCGGATGCCTGGCGCAGCGCCTGATATTCCGCAGCTGTGTCCCGGCGAAACGACTGATCATGCATGCTCAACCTGACAGGGGCAAAAAGCTGCGTCCGGTCGGGAAAAAACTCTTGATGAAAACTCACATCTTCATTTGCCATAAACGCGTCCAGCCAGGCGCGTTCATCCGGTTCAAGCACATCATTCTTACGCATCATCACGGGATCATCGACAGCCCGACGTCGCAACTGGCGACTTTTCTTGCGTCCCATAGCCCTAGTGACCACACCAAACGCCTCACACGCGGCTCTTGAATGCGAAGGATTGGACGATGTTTCGGTCTTGCTGTCCAAGGGCAGTTGGACGCCGATGCGATTCAGAAAATCATCGATAATGTTGCCATTAGCCATTTCAGAGCGCTCATACAGCATAGGCACCAACGAGACGCCCGGAAAAGCTGACCTTATCCGAGCCGCAGCACTGGCAAAGCTGAAACGCTCAGGATGCGCACGTATCTCGTCCAGCTGGGTACGAATATATTCAGAACCGCCCCCGGCAAGCCTGCCGTTCTTTGCCCTTTGTTTGTAGTCGGCTTCGAAAAAGTCAGAATATCTACGGCAGTAGAAAGCAATCCTCATCTCACGCGCGGGGATCTCAGCGAAAATCTCGGCCAGTTTGTGCAGATCGACTGAATACAACATCTCAGACGATACCAAGCATGCCTTATCCTCATGCTCAACATATTCCCTTGCCATCGCTTCGCGCAGGGCGGTGACCGGCTGTTCGGTTTGGTTCATGTGGAAGGCAATCAGGTTATGACTGCTGGCCAGACGCCCCTGCCCCTCGGTTCGCCTGCGGCCCGTTTCCATATAGTGTAATCCGGCCCCAGCCATCACTTGACCGTTTTTGCGAACAAACCCCTGTAACGCAGTCGACCCAGTCTTGGGCATTCCTATGTGTAGCCAGAGCATGAAACGTTCCTATTCGCCAAGCGACCTCAGGTCTCGGCCTTGGCTGAGAACCCGGCGGTCATCTGACGCATGAGGTCTTGCATCTCGGGTTGTTCGCGCAACTGGGCAACCTGTTGGCGATGCAGATCGCAGGTCATATGGTGCAGGCGGGCCGTCTCAGCGTCTGACAGCATTTCGTAATACAAAGCCCGTTTCCGATCGAGGATTGTGTCGATCGAGGTCTCAGTTTCGGCGTTTTGGTTCATCATGTTCCAATATTCCATCCCAAGGCTTTCCCCCAGATGATGGGCCCGACCACGCATTTTCTTGACCAGATAACTTTCACAGGATTTCAAAGCATAGTGATTGATCTGAACATGCTCGTACCCGACGGAGTCCCGCGCCGATCGCCAACTGGCAGTAAAATACCTTTCGGGCATCGGTTGACCGGATCCGTTGTACCAATGGCATTCTTCCATCGTTTCAACGGTCGGCCTTTTCGGTCGATGGACACCGAGCGCATCCCACAGGCCGCGTTGGAACATGGTCTTAAAGCCCCAAGCTTGCGGCGGTCGAAAAATACGCTCAGGTGCAGCTTGGCGAAACTGATCCGACAGGAAACGGTCCTCGTACCGAACAATGCCGGCGTTTCCGAATAGACGCCAAGTCATTGAAATCGTTTTTGCATCCGGCATGGCACCCGTCAGCGCACGCAATGTATGGTCGCCGGTTCTGACGTTAATATGTTCATCCGCGTCGATAACGATCACCCAATCCTGTGGACGGGCCACTTCCATTTTCAGAAAGGCGTTATAGGCGCGTTTTTGCGGGCTGGTCTGACGTCTCGAGTTGTTGTCGACATGCGTGACAATGCCAAGGTCATGCAATCGCTGCAGCAAGGCATCTGTACCATCGGTACAGTCATTGGTCATGACCACAATCTGGTCCACACCAATGGCACGATTATGGGCGATCCATTCAAGAACGAATGGTCCTTCGTTCTTCATAGGGGTAACGCTGATATATCGAGGATCCTGTTCGGCCATACCTGACTGCCCTGCTTGTTTTCATTGCCCCGGTGGTATCGGAGATTTGTTTAAGATTTTGACCGCAAACTACCGGTATTCAAGCCGGTCACCAAGAGAATTCCGTCTATTTTCCACCCGCACGTTTCAGCTGATTGGAATATCGTTTTAGGGTTGGGCACAGCGCGTGGGCCTTGGAAAGATGAACGCGCGCATTCTGCTTTTCACCTCGTTGCAGATATATCCTGCCGGCCTCGCCTTGAATCGCCGCTGTATTGTCATCCAGTTCCGCAGCCTGAATAATTTGGTTTTGCCCCTGTTCTTCAGCCCCGTTCCTTTCAAGGTATTGCCCCATCGCAAAAACCAGAAATGGGTTGCCCGGATCACAGGCCAACGCATCTGCCATGGCCAGCCTTCCGTTTGCAAAATCTCCATCTTTCTCATACAGTTCGGCCAGTCGCTTTAAGTATAACGGGTTATCCGGAAGGCGCTTGGCCACTTTCCGCGCAATATCCAAAGACTGCGCCAAAGATGTATCTCCCAAATGCAAACGCAGCAAAGATTGGACCCCTTCAAAGCGCGGGTCTTCGCGTGAAATGCGAACGTCCTCGGGCAACTGAGTTGAGCTTTCTAGCCCGTCAGCCAAAGTCTGCAAACGGGATCTGTTGGAGGTTAGACGGCGCGCCCTTTGATCTACGGACAGACTAGCCCAATCCAATAGGATCAGGTCAAAATTACAGGGCAAGCGCACCAGAACTTTTCTTTGGGCAACGTGGGAATTATAGTTGAACCAAGGTCTCCGAATAATCTTTTGCATTGCCCAATCTATCGGCGGCATAGCGCGATGGGCGATTTGATCGCGATACAAAAGCCGAGAGCCAAATATGATGACATCCGGGCGCATTGGCTTGGTCCAGAACGCCCGGCTAAGCACTTGCGCTGCCATCCAGCGCTTTTTCTGCCCCCCCAAGATTGCTGCCTTTAGTGCCGTAGCGACTGCAAAATCTTCCGGCCAGATATGTGGGTTCTTCAGGGCCTCTTCCGTCAATTCCAACGCTTCAGCCCATCGGTTCAGGTAAAAGTAATTCAATGCCTGAAGCAGCGGCACAAAAGCATTATCAGAACCTGCATCCATCAGCGGCTGAACGAGTTCCAATGCCTCTTCAGCCCGATCTCCAGCGCCCAAACCATGAAGATAAAAGGACGCTTTGGAATAGATATGAGCGGCTTCTGAGAGATTCAGAAATTCTTCCGGGCCAAGGCGCAACCGTTCAATCATCTGTTCGTTGGCCTGGTTGATGTCCTTTTCCGCTAAAACATCCCGAAAAACCTTCCTTTGTTGCCCGGAAATCCGCGCTGCTGCCATGGAAAACGCCGAGATAAACGGTGCAATCACCTGATCCGCGCGCGACATGGTATAGAGCTCCAGAAAGTCTCGTTGTGCGCGGGTCAGACTGGAAAGATCCGCGATATCTGACATTTGCATAAGGTGCGGAAACTGCACTTGGAATCGGGCCACAAGCTCGGGCTGATCTGAAAACATGATCGCGGCACACCCTGCGTTTTTTTCAAGATGCGCTGCATACAGTTCTTCCGGTTCGATCTTTGCCGGCCAGGTCGTATGCTTCCACGGCAGACCATTCAGGATGTCGCCACGGCGAATGTGATAGGCCGACACCCCCTTGCCACTTAGTTTGGCATCTGCCTTTTCCATAATGTTCCGGATTTCATCCGTGAACCCGATCTGATGGATGAACTCTCGGTACCGGGGGCGGATCTGCTCGACATCTTCCCATTGAAAGGCCAGAACCTCAAAGCCTTCCTCGACGACAACAGAGCGGCCGGAATTCAGATGGGATATCAGCCGATCCGGTGTCGCATCGCCCTGAAACGACCATATCGGCAGGGCGTTCTCGCCTAGAGCATCAAAGGATTCGGTGCTCAGGAAATGAGCATCCATCCACTCTTGTGAGAACAATTCTTGCGGCTGGTCCAGCTCTGGCGCATCCGCACCTTTGGGAAACCAGTTGACCCGATAGCTGGTGTCAAAATCCTCGGCCAACCGGATGCAGGTCAGCATCATCAGCAACCGGGCACCCATCCGGTCTTTGCGCTGGCCGATAAAGACCCCCTTTTCGGGCTTCATGAGGCTGCTTCGGCCAAGGCTGCGCGCCGCAGCCGTCGGAACCTCTGCCTTGCTTGCGTAACAAGCTGTGGGTGACGTTCGCCGCCAATCGCCTCGATCCCGCGCATATACAAAGGCAGTCGCCGCCGTGCCCGCATCATTCGGTAATAGGCCTGGGGTTCCAGTGTGCCGTCCATCGCCTCGAGCATAACCGGCTTCAGTATATCCAATTTGCGCAGCATCGGGGCCGCGAAATGGTTTGAAAACCATGTCTTCAGCAGCACGACATTATCGCCTTTCAATCGAGTCACCTGCTGGCGATCAAGATCAAAAAAGGGATCATAGAAAACGTATGCTTTCCCCACATTTTCAACGGTTTGCGTGGCATCGCTAAAGGGAAGATCCCAGTCTTGCACCTGCCCGAACCGATACCGGGTCTCCCACGGGACCAGCCGTTCATCCAGCGTTGTCTG
The DNA here is from genome assembly GCF_059611885.1 of Ruegeria sp. CDSA193. Lineage (NCBI taxonomy): Bacteria > Pseudomonadati > Pseudomonadota > Alphaproteobacteria > Rhodobacterales > Roseobacteraceae > Ruegeria > Ruegeria sp. CDSA193. Next base: position 484,495 of record NZ_JBXWPN010000001.1, read on the forward strand.
CGGATTGAAAGCGATGACATTGGCGCCGGGAACAAGGGCCGAGAATGTCAGCGCTCCAAATCCGCCCATCGAAGCGCCCGCAAACACAACCTGATCAAACTGTGCAAAAAAACCCTGATCCGCTTGGGTCTGAAAATACGAGATGATCTCGGGATCGCGGTACCAGGCTTTGGTCCGCGCAAATATCCCCATATGGGACCAGCCTTCGTCACGGAAGAACTTCCAGCCCCAAGGTTCGCGGGAAAAAGACAGGTCGTTGGCATTGGCAATGTTGTCAAAGCTGACCACAAGCCGGGACGCAGACCTTTGATGAAACAAAACCGAGTGTCTGTTCAGCTTTTGCAGAAACCCGGTCCCGTCCCCACCTGGATACAGCTCGACAAACCAAGGGGGCGCAGGGTCTGTCAGAATCCGTTCATACCCCGTCTTACGATCGGGGTGATCAGGCTTGAGCTGCTCTTTTGAAAGGTCTTCTGCCATAGTGATCAGACCAGATTTTCCGCAAGCCAGAGGCGGAAATCCACCCAGTCAGGCCGCAACTTGATCTCTGATATCTTGGTGCGATGCCAGTCACATGCCTTCGCGTGCAGGCAGCCGAGTTCTTCATCGGCTTTCAGTTCGGCCAGCAATGGGGCCGCGCGATGCGCTGCTGGCAGTATCGAGTGATCTGTTTCTTTGTTGGCATTCATGTCCTGCCAATAGGCTTGCCCTTGGTCTACGCGGATATGATTGGTCCGGCCCCGATCCCTTTTGACCAGAAACCCATCCAAAGACCGGACGGAATAGTGATGAATCCGCCCCAGCGAATGATCAAATTTCCTCCATGCGCGCCACCCGACCTTCTCGGACGGAAACAGCCTGCCACCGGCATCGGACCAAGCGATTTCGCTTTCTTTCCCTTCTTCGACCCCTTTCGGGCGATGCGGGCCGAACCGCGTAAATTTTCCGTTGTTACGAAACAGGGTTTTCAGACCATAGGCCCGGCCGGAATGATACGGGAATTCCTGATCCCCCATCGAAAAGGACTCGGTCACAGGTTTGTCTTCAAAGCTGATATTCCCCGAACTACCAAACAATTTCCACGCGAATGAGATCGCATCCACCGGCTTTCCGGCCCGCTGTTCGGTTTCTGCGATCAGCGCCGCAAAGCTGTTGTCACCGCAGCGGATGTTCCAGAATTCATCAACATCCAGACACATCAGCCAGTCGGCCTCTTTCACTTTGGGCTGACGCCGCGCGCGCCGTAGCATCTGATGCTGCGGGTTTCCCCCTTCTTTGACCTCGTTCGGGACATGTGTGGCAAGACCCAATTCCTGCAGCCTGCGGGCAATGGCATCCGTGCCGTCTTCACAGCTATTGGTGAAGATCACAAAGTGATCGACTCCCAGTGTTTTGTGGAATGCGACCCATTCCAGCATATAGGGGCCTTCGTTCTTCATCGTCGTGAATACGGTGAGCGCCTGAGACATGTATTTCCTGCCATAACTTCTTTGCCCAAGTCATACACAACCCGGCAAGCACGGGCGAGATGGGATTTGGGTGCAAAAGAAATACTGCGCGAAACTGGTGCAAAGCTACACCCACTGGGTAGGGATCATACTAGTTCGAATGAATATCCAAGTGGTTGAAGCGGCTAACCTTAATCACGCCAAAATGCGCCCACTCTTTCTTTGGTTGCAGCAGGACGCATTTGGCTGGTTCAAGGTTAGTCGGTTCTGAATCGTCGTGAACCAGGTCAGAATCTCAGCGACAGACATGACATTCCGCCATCCAATTTGGCGCATTCCACATTGTCGATTTCGACCACATCATAACCGTTCTGGCGCAACATCTCGGTGGTACGCGGGAAGCCGGCCGGAGCCAGGACAAATTGGTTGAACCGGATCGAGTTTGCAGCGGCTTCTTCGCCTTCTGCCACATGCAGAACCCGATACCCTTCGAAGCAGCCGGATGCGTCCAGCCGCTTCGTGGACAGGATGGTTTCCCCATCCAGCAACGAACAATCCGTTTTGAAGTGCAACACGCCCGGTGGTGTAAAAACCTCGCGTACGGTGTGGCCCCAGTCGGAAACGATTTCGGTCAGCTCTGTGACACCGGCCGCATCGGTCCGATCTGACCGGCCAACCAGAATTTCGCGACCCGTTACCAGAATGTCCCCGCCTTCAATATGGCCGGGCCCAGCGATCTGCCGAACCTCGTCATAAACGCCGCGGATTGTCGGCTCCATCTCGGCCACCTCACCCATGCGGCTGGGTGCACCGGGGCGCATCATCACCGCACCCTGAGGAAGACACAGTGTGGTATCTTCGACAAAGACGGCATCCGGATACGTCTCAAGGGGAGCCAGTTCGATAACCTCTGCTCCGGTTTTCTTGAGGGTTTCAACATAATGCGCATGAGATGCAAGCATTCGGTCTAGGTCCGGCGTACCGATATCTTCTGCACGCAGACCATCGGTGATGGACGCTGCTGGGCGACGGGTGATCGCGCGCGAGAATTCATAGGTCGGGTCAGTCATTTTCGGTCTCACTTTTAATCAAGAGTGTGATTGGTTTGGCGCGCGGATTTCAACAAGCCGCGGGCCATCTTGGGATTGTGCAGACGACAAAGCTTGGGCCACGTCCAACGGGTCGGGGCCAGTGCGCCAGAACGGCATGCCGCACGACCGGGCGACGCTTTCAAAATCCGGTGGGGTCGGATCGCATCCCAGCACAGTCACACCGACCGCCTGCATTGACTTGGCGATTTCCTGATAACCGTGGTTGTTCCAGATCACGAAGGTGATCGGCAGTTTTTCATCAACGGCGCACATCAGCTCAGGAAGGCTGAACTGCGCCCCGCCGTCGCCTGCGATACAAATGACCGGAGCGTCAGGGTCCGCCAATGCAGCGCCGATCGCGGCGGGTATGCCATATCCAAGCGCTCCGAACCCGGTCGCGGCGTTGAACCACCCGCCGGGCCGATCATGATCGTAGTAAAGGTTTCCTGCATAGATCGGATAAGCAGAATCGCCCACCATGATCGCGTTAGGGACTGCATCGCGCATGGCGTTCAGCACAGCCAGTAACGCCTGCATTTCCGGCCCGATTTCTTCGACCGCGTTCTGCCGCGAAGTAGCTGCGCGCGCGACACCGTTTGCCGACTTGGGCGATGCGGCAAACCGATCCACAAGCTCGGCCGCTGCCATCGCCGCATCACCAACAATGGCAATGTCCGCCGCGTGGCGCTTCAGCTGATCGGGGCATAGGTCCACACGGATCAGGGATGGCATTTCAGCCATCGTGCCGGTGGCGTACATATCGTAGTCCGTCTGGCCCAGCTCAGTCCCCAAAGCCAGAACCACGTCGGACTGTTCGATCAAAGCACGCACTGAATTCAGGCTTGGGCTTGCAGGCACGCTCAACGAGTGATCATACATCAACCCGCGCGCATTCACGGTTTGAACAACCGGCGCGTCCAGCGCTTCGGCCAGCTGCCGGATCGGCCTGCCCGCGCTGCGCGCACCGCCGCCGACCAGAATGACCGGCGCTTTTGCCGACCCCAGTAGCTTGGCCGCACGGTCAAGAAGCGCCGGATCAAGAGACTTATCGACAGGACCTTTCGCAGCATCGGTCGGACCAGCAAACTCGTCCCCCGCAACGTCTAGCGGGATTTCGATATGTGTTGGCCCTGGGCGACCGGATTGAAACGGGGCGAAGGCGCGGTCCAACGCGGCTGCTAGTTCAACTGACTTTTCAACTCGGTCCGATGACAGAGCGACTGCTCGCGCCATCGCTCGTTGATCCGGTAACTCATGCAAGTGACCAAGCCCTTTGCCAAGACTGGACAACGTGTTGACCCCAGACACAACCAGCATCGGAACGCTGTCTGCCCGAGCCTGCCCCATCGCCGTGAGTGTATTGGTCAGACCGGGGCCGGTAATCACAAAGGCCACGCCAGGCTTGCCGGATACCCTGGCATAGCCATCAGCCATGAACCCTGCCCCCTGCTCGTGTCGTGGGGTGACATGGCGAATGCCCGATGCGGCCAGCCCGCGGTACAGTTCGACCGTATGCACGCCGGGGATGCCAAACACGGTATCCACATCGCGCCTGACCAGTTGATCAACCAGCGCCTCACCAATGCTCGTCATGCGTTTTCCAGTTGCAGTTGGGTCGCGTGGGCAACGATCCGGTCACAGGCTTCGGTAAAGATCGCGTCGTCCACCGTCAGCGCGATACGGACCCAGTCATCAACCGTGTCACCGAAAGACGGCCCCGGCATCACCGCGACTTTGCCATGTTCGAGCAGATTAAAGGCGTACTCGTTTCCGTTCATCCCTGTGGCCGAGACATCAATCATCGCAAACATACCTGCCTGTGGAAGATGCACACGCAGATGTGTCTCGTTCGGCAGCCTGTCGTTCAGCATCCGGGCGCGGCGGGCGTACCGTTGCGCCATGCCTTCAGCCACGGTTGAACCGTTGCGAATAGCCGTCTCGGTCATGTCGGCGATGAAGGGCTGATTTCCAAACAGCATGGTTTCCGACAGCGCCAAAAGGCGCGCGGTAAATTCCTCGGGACCAATGCACCAACCGCTGCGGAATCCGGGGGCGGCATGGGATTTTGATATCGACGAGACGACGATTACCCGATCCGCCAACTCGGACCGCGACAGGGGTGAGGTAAACACAGATCCGTCAAAGATCAGTTCTTCATAAACCTCATCAGAAATGATCCATAGATCATGCTCGATAGCCAGCTTGCCGATTGCATCTATGTCTTCGCGTGTCAGGATCGACCCGGTAGGATTATGCGGTGTGGTTAACAAAAGCGCAGTGGTCTTCGCGGTGATCCTGTCCGCAATATCATCCGCAGAAATACGAAAACCGTTTTCCGGCCGCAATGGAACCGGCACAATATCCGCACCGCTTGCGCGTACCACACCTTGATAGGTTGCATACATTGGATCGCCCACCAGCACCTCACAACCCGCCTCGGCCACGCCCATCAGGACGGTAAAAAGCGAGGTCTGGGTGCCTGGAAAACACAACACTTGATTATCCGTGATCGTGCGCCCGTATCTGGCCGAATAACGGTCGGCCAGTGCAGAGCGCAGTCCAGCCTCACCACGCCCATTGGAGTAGTTGGTACGCCCGGCGCGCAAAGCGTCCACAGCGCTTTCCACCAGTTCGGTAGGCGTTGGCACATCCGGCTCGCCAATGGTCAATTCGATGATATCCTGCCCCTGCTCGACAAGTTCCTTGGCCTTGAGATAAACTTCCCATTTGGCGCCACCCAGGCCGGCAAGGCGTTCGGTAATCGCTGTTTTCTTCATGTCTGCCTCTGCTCAAGATCCGTCAATTCAACACCGATAATTGCCCCAACCGATGCCAGCCCAATCTCGGGCAGCTCATCCGGCTCAAAGGCGTATGGCAGGGCGCCGCCTTCCATCCACAAGCCGTCGACCACGGCGTTGCATGCGATAGCCAACCTGCGCAGTTCCGCCGGGCTGGCTGGTATGCCTACCTCGTTCAGCGCATCTGCAATGAGTGATTCCAAGCGGTCACGAAAATCCCGATATGTCTGTTCATGGATCGCCTGCATTTTGTCGTCCGCCAGAACTTTGTTCAAAAAGCCCGCCCATAGGGACACTGACCCCGGATCGACCACCGGATGGGTCAGCCCGGTCGTTACAAACGTCGCCAGCCGCAATCTGGCTGTGCTATAATCTCCGTCAGCAGGGGCCGACGTCATATCCGTCAGTCGCCGCATATGAAAGTCATAAGCTGCTGTAATTAAATCTTCTTTCGAAGAAAAATAGTGCCGGATCAGACCCTGAGTTACACTGGCCCGCTCGGCAATCGCCCGAACGGTCGCACCTTGCAAACCTTGCTCGGCGATCAAAGACAGCGTGGCCTGGATCAACGCCTCTTTGCGCTGCTCCGCGGGTTCTCGCTTGAATTTTGTTGCGTGATCCGACATCTATCTTTCCAGAAATTATAATTATACAGTTGCATAATTGTAGGGATTTGCTAAAGCTGCAAGTAAAAAAACGGTTGAGAGGGATGAAACTGCAAAATGAACGCTGACCCAGAAACCACGCCGGATGAAGCCATTCGGGTCACTGACTTGCACAAGTCTTTTGGCTCGCTCGAAGTTCTCAAAGGCGTTTCACTTACTGCCCATCAGGGTGATGTCGTCGCCATCATCGGAGGCAGTGGTTCGGGGAAATCCACGTTCCTTCGCTGTATCAATTTCCTTGAAACGCCCAGTTCCGGAGAAATCGTCGTAAACGGCGAGCCGATTGAGATGCGCCCGGATGGCACGCCTAAGGACCGGCGTCAGCTGGAACGCATCCGCACCCGACTGGCAATGGTGTTTCAGGCCTTCAACCTTTGGACCCACCGGACGCTGCTGGAAAATGTCATCGAGGTGCCCGTTCACGTGCTGAAAGTGCCGCGGGACGAGGCGATCAAGCGCGCGCACCAGTTGCTGGAGCGCGTCGGGCTTGGCGACAAGGCGGAAACCTTCCCTTCCTTTCTGTCAGGCGGTCAGCAACAGCGCGCTGCGATTGCGCGTGCTCTTGCCGTTGATCCCAGCGTAATGTTGTTTGACGAGCCAACCAGCGCGTTAGATCCAGAACTTGTTGGTGAAGTACTGACCGTAATTCGCGATCTGGCGGCCGAGGGCCGAACCATGTTGCTGGTCACGCATGAGATGAAGTTTGCGCGCGAGGTTGCGACCCATGTTGTGTATCTTTTCGAAGGAAAGATCGAGGAACAGGGGCCACCCGACGAACTTTTCGACAATCCGAAATCCGCAAGGCTGCAACAATTCCTAAAATCAGTCGGCTGAACAAACAAAATATCAAACAGGGAGAATATCAATGAAAAACAAAAAGCTAATCGTGGCCGCATTGGCTGCTGCTGTGCTTTCGGCTGGAACGGCTGGCGCAGATGAAGTCAAGATCGGGATCGCAGCCGAGCCTTATCCGCCTTTCGCATCGCTGGATGCCTCTGGCAAATGGGTCGGTTGGGAGATCGAGGTTATTGATGCGGTCTGTGCCGCCGCCGAGCTTGAGTGTGTGATCACTCCGGTTGCGTGGGACGGGATCATCCCATCACTGACCGGTCAGCAGATTGATGCCCTGATGGCGTCGATGTCGATCACCGAAGAGCGCATGAAAACGATCGATTTCAGCGATCCTTACTACAACACTCCGGCCGTTATCGTCGCCGACAAGTCGATGGACATTGAACCGACACCAGAATCTCTGGCCGGTAAGATCATCGGCATTCAGGCGTCCACGATCCATCAGGCCTATGCCAATGAGCATTTCAAAGATGCCGCAGAAATCCGGGTGTATCAGACTCAGGACGAAGCCAACCAGGATCTGTTCGCCGGCCGTATCGACGCGACCCAGGCCGACAGCATCGCCATGGCGGATTTCGTCTCATCTGACACCGGTGCCTGCTGTGAAATCAAAGGCGCGGTCGAAAATGACGTCTCGATCCTAGGTCGCGGCGTCGGCGCGGGTGTCCGCAAGGGCGATGACGCGCTGCGTGAAAAGCTGAATGCGGGTATCGCGGCAATTCTTGCCGACGGCACGCATGACGAAATCACCTCGCGCTATTTCACAGCCAGCATCTATAGCGAGTAAGGTTCGCCGTGGAAGCTATCCTCGAAAGCCTGGGTTTGGCCCAAAGCATGGAGTTGCTTGCCCTTAGTCCTCCGGGATGGGGCGGCAACCTTCTGCGTGGCCTCGCTAACTCGTTGCAGATCGCTTTTGGAGCGTTCGGGTTCGGGTTGATCATCGGGCTTTTCGGGGCCTATGGAAAACTATATGGCGGGCCGGTCACACGTGACCTGCTCGGCATATATACGACTGTAATGCGCGCCGTGCCTGAATTGGTGCTGATCCTGATCCTGTATTACGTCGGGACCGACCTGATCAATCAGGCCGCGCAGGCAATGGGGTATGACCGCGTCGAAATCAGCGGCGTCGTTGCCGGCATCTGGGTTTTGGGCATCGTTCAGGGCGCCTATGCGACCGAGGTTCTCAGGGGCGCAATCAAAGCGGTTCCAACCGGACAGATCGAAGCCGCCCGCGCCTATGGCATGCCCTCGCTGCTGCTGATGCGGCGGGTGACAATTCCCGCGATGATGTCTTTTGCCACGCCTGGATTGGCCAATCTGTGGCTCATTGCAACTAAAGATACGGCCCTGCTGGCCATTGTCGGCTTTAGCGAATTGACGCTGGAGACCCGTCAGGCCGCGGCCAGCACCCGCGCCTATTTCACCTTCTTCCTTGCTGCAGGTGCCTTGTACTTGATCGTCACGCTTTGTTCCGGTGTCGTGTTCGCGCGTATCGAGAAATGGGCCCGTCGTGGGCAGCCTTCGTTGAAGGGAGGAAGCCGATAATGGACTGGCGAGCACTCATGCAGCCGCATCGGATCGTGCTGATGGCACTTTTTGCTGCTTTCGTTATCTGGTGCGCCGTCTCACTGCGCTGGGATTGGATTCCAACCTATGCGCCCCTGGCACTTGAAGGTCTGTGGAGAACCATCTGGCTGTTGGCCGTCACCTGTGTGCTTGGGTTCTTGCTGGCTGTTCCGCTGGGCCTCGCTCAGGCGATTGGGCCCTGGTATCTGTCGGCACCGGCGCGGGTGTTCTGCACGATCATTCGTGGCACGCCCATCCTTTTGCAGATCTGGCTGCTATACTATGGGCTTGGATCGCTTTTCCCTCAGATTCCATGGATACGCGGCAGCGAGCTGTGGCCCTATCTGCGACAGGCTTGGCCCTATGCGGTTCTGGCCCTGACCTTGTCGTACGCAGGCTACGAGGGCGAAATCATGCGCGGTGCCTTTGCCAGCGTTAAGAAGGGTCAACTCGAAGCGGCGCAATCCTTTGGCATGCCTCGGTTTACCATGTTCCGCAGGATCTGGCTGCCTCAGGCCATTCGCAGCGTGCTGCCGACACTAGGCGGTGAGACAATCCTACAGCTGAAAGCAACCCCGCTGGTGGCGACGATAACAGTGGTTGAGATCTACGCTGTGTCGTCAAGAATTCGAGCGGACACCTTTGTTGTCTATGAGCCGCTGCTGCTGTTGGCACTGATCTATCTGATCATTGCAGGCATTATCACACTGATCTTCCGCCGTATTGAGCTGCAGGTCCCTGCCCGGTAACGCAACGCCGGACACCTAAGAAACCTGACACCTGGTCAGAATCCTGGCTGCCAGCGCCTTTACCTTGCTTAACAGCGGGCGGCTGGCGACCGGCTTTGACACGTCGACTGAACGCACCGAAGGCGTCGCGAATTTCGGCCTAAAAAGAATGAAATCCAATGACTTGGTGCGGTCGAGAAGACTCGAACTTCCACGGGTGTTACCCCACAGCGACCTCAACGCTGCGCGTCTACCAATTCCGCCACGACCGCACTGTTAGTGACTTGGTAGTGGGGCGTATAGACCTTGATGATCAAGATGTGAAGAGGCAAAAATCACGTTGGTTTGAATTCCCATTCGGCGCTCTTATCTTTAACAGGTTGTCGTCCAAATGACCCCGTCAGGAGCCCCGCCATGACCTCGCCCGACCCTCGCCCCATCGTTCAGATCGACATAGTCTCGGATGTGGTTTGCCCCTGGTGCATTGTTGGATTCCGGCAGTTGGATCTGGCGCTCAAACAGCAAAATATTCTGGCAAAGCTGCGCTGGCATCCGTTCGAATTGAACCCAAACATGGCGTCCGAGGGTCAGAACCTGCGTGAGCACATTGCCGAGAAATACGGCTCCTCGACGGAACAAAGCCAAGCGATGCGGGATCGATTGACGCAAATCGGGGCTGACTTGGGCTTTACCTTCGCCTTTGATGAAGAAAGTCGCATCGTAAACACATTTGCTGCACATCAGCTTCTTGACTGGGCTGAGGCTCAGGGTCGCCAGCATCCACTGAAACTGGCTTTGTTCGAGGCCTATTTCACCAAGCAAATGGACGTTTCGAATATTGAAGTTCTGCTTGAGGCCGCGGAAACTGCCGGTCTGGATCGGAATGCTGCGCGCAGGGTGCTTGAATCAGGTGCTCATGCCGCGCCGGTTCGAGAGAAGCAGCAATACTGGACCGGTCGTGGTATTTCCGGCGTTCCCGCAATGGTGTTTGGCGGAAAGTATCTGCTGACTGGGGCGCAGGGGGCGGACACCTATGCGCAGGTCCTGCAGCGCTGTTTGACCGAAGCAGCCTAGGTCTTTCCATCCATGCATCCAGCCGCTAAGGAGCCGACATGGAATGGAAGATTACTGACGGATTGACCGACTATGATGAGGCCATCGCCTTTATGGAGGCGCGCGTGGCCGATATCGCGGCGGGTGAGGCGGATGAGTGTATCTGGCTACTTGAGCACCCTGCCCTGTACACAGCGGGCACTTCAGCCAAGGTCGAAGACCTGAAAGACCCGGACAGATTTCCAGTCTATACGTCAAAACGCGGTGGTGAATACACCTATCATGGTCCGGGGCAGCGCGTTGCTTATGTCATGCTGGACCTGAACAAACGCGGCAGGGATCTGCGCAAGTTTGTAAAGCAGCTTGAGAATTGGGTGATCGCAGCTTTGGCCGAGTTCAACGTGACCGGGCAAATCCGCGACGGCCGTGTTGGTGTCTGGGTGCAACGGGATGACAAGCCGCTGACGCCAGCAGGCGAAAAAGCCGAGGACAAAGTCGCGGCGATCGGCCTGCGATTGCGTAAATGGGTCAGCTTTCACGGCATCTCGATCAATGTCGAACCGGATTTGAGCCATTTCTCTGGGATCGTACCCTGCGGCATCTCGAACCATGGTGTGACTTCTCTGGTCGATCTGGGTCTTCCGGTCGCGATGGATGATGTGGACAACGCGCTTAGAAAAACCTTCGCTGAGGTTTTTGGACCCGCGGGGGCGGATTAACTCGGATCACGAATCGAAAAACAGCCCGGCACCGACTACAATCCAGCCGTCAGATCCGCTCTGTTTCAAAATTTGGAAACAATTCCCGATTGGTCCGTCTGGTTTCCGACGGAATCTAGTTAAATTTCACAAATATGAATACTTGGGTCCCATTAACGCCTAGTATGGATTTACCGTTCTAGAGTGAGTGGTGTGTTAAGCCGGTGATCGCAGGTATCCCCTGGGAAAACAGGTAAGTGTTTTGGTTACGAGTCTGCCGTTCCGACCCCAAATCGGAACGGCAATTTCTTTTTTAGTGCTCGTGTTTGTCATGTCCAAACCGGGCCGGATGGCCACAAACCTCTTCCCCACTTTCAATTTCAAGCGTTGCATGGCCGATCCCGAACTGATCCTGCAGCGCATTCTTGATGGTTGTGGAAAGCCACCTGGCATCTTCGTCTGCGTGGCTGGTCGCAACCACATGTGCAGTCAGGGCAGGTTCATGCTCCTGCATACTCCACAGATGAACGTGATGGACCGAAACAACGCCCTCGGTGGCCTCGATCATCGAAGCGACCTCTTCTGGGTCAAGGTCGGATGGTGCACCCAACATCAAGACGTGAATGGTTTCGCCAATTTCAGATTTCACATGCCAAAGGATGTAGACCGAGATCAGAATAGTTACGGCGGGATCCACCCATGTCCAGTTGAACACGATGACCAAGGTTCCGGCGACGATTACTGCCAACGAGCCCAATGCATCTGCCACATTGTGCAGAAAGGCCGCCCTGATATTCATACTGTCCTTTGCCATCGAATAGGTCAGGGCAGCCGTGATCAGATCGACGATCAGGGCCAGCGCTGCGATCCAGACGACGATCCAGCCATTCACCGGTTCGGGCTCGATAAACCGCATGACACCTTCGTACATCAGATAAACGGCAAGAACGACAAGAGTGGTGTAGTTAACAAGAGCGGCCACAACCTCTGCCCGACCATAACCAAAGCTCATCCGTGGATCTGCCGGGCGTCGCGCAATCTTACGAGCGAAAAACGCGATGATCAGCGCGATGGCATCTGAAAAATTATGCAAGGCATCTGCGATCAAGGCCAGTGAGCCAGACAAAATGCCCCCCACTATTTGTGCAAGCGTCAATACCATATTGACGCCGATCGCTCCGACCACCCTCCGGTCACCGGCATTCGGATCAATGTGAGAGTGGGTGTGGTTATGTGACATGGCAGATCAGATCCTTGTTTAGAACTGCCATCTTATGTAATTCCTCTAGTCACTAGAGGTTCAAGAGGCAAAAAGCACAAAATGTACTCAATCGGAGATTTGTCGCGGCAAACCGGGGTCAAGGTGCCCACGATCCGTTTCTATGAGGAAAAAGGCTTGTTGGCCAAACCGTATCGGACGGCGGGCAATCAGCGCAGATATGACGAGACTGCTCTGAAACGCCTCCAATTTATCCGCCACTCGCGTGATCTGGGCCTGCCTTTGCCGGATGTCGAGGCGTTGCTTTCTTTGGAAGGGGCGCAGGGGGCGGATCTGGACCATGTTCATGAAATCGCGGATCGTCAGCTGACTGAACTGCGCAACCGGATAACATTGCTGCGCAGCCTTGAGGCCGAACTGGAACGCATCACAGCCGCCTGTGACGGCACCCACGACCATGTATGTGAAGTGCTGAACGCGTTTGGCGACCATAGCAAATGCCTTGGATCGCACTGATCCTGTAGCGGGTGATCAGGCCAGCGCGTCTTTGATTTTACCGGCGTTTTTGGCGATCAGGTCAAAATCACCCATATTGCCCGGTGGTCGCATCGAAACGCCGTCGTGCCGCGGCAGAACGTGAAAATGCAGATGAAACACTTCTTGCCCACCTGCAGCCTCGTTGAACTGCTGGATGGTGACGCCATCCGCGTCAAAGGCCGCTTTCACCGCCTGCGCCATCTTCTGAACCGTTGAGATCACAGAAGCAAGCTGTTCTGGGCTGGCATCCAGCACGTTGCGACAAGGCGTTTTCGGGATCACCAGCAGATGCCCGTCCGTGCGCGGCATGATGTCCATGAAGACCAGTGTGTCGTCGTCTTCATAAACCCGGTTTGCAGGGATTTCACCACGCAGGATTTTGGCGAAAATGTTATCGGGATCATAGGCAGGCATACTCGGCCTCCGTTTGGACGTTTTTCATGAGGTGTTTGTGCGGTGCCGCACCTTGGCGGTCAAGACGCAATGCACATGCGATCAGAGCGACAAAGGTGTTTCCAGAAAATCGCGGTATACCCTGTCCCGATGCAACAGCAAACCTGCCGAAAGAGTATCCCGTACAGGATCGGATATATGCTCGAAAACCCTTCGGGTACTCAGCCGCATAGCACACAACTCTTCCGGCAACGGTGCGAACAAAGCCATGAAGGCAGCGCAATAGATATCTGCTGCAGTGAGCGTGTTGCCAAACAGAAAATCACCACTTTCTGCGAGCTTGCTACTGACGCGTTTCAATATTCCATCAGCGCGACCGGCAGCCATTTCACCTGCTTCTGTATCATAACCGTATTTCTTGCCAAGATAGTCGGCAATCTTGGGATGGAACCCACCTTCTTGGCCTCGCATACCAGCATGGATTTTCTGAAGCCGCCTTTGCCAGCCCAATCCATTGGGGGCCGCCAGTAAGTCAATGAAGGCGAGAATGTCGGGCGCCATTGATGCTGGCAACAAATCTGGTTCAGGCGCGATTCGTTGTGCCAAGGCGACAATATCGGCCGTTTCGGAAAGCGGTGCCTCATCTTTCCAGAACACAACCGGTGCGCTGTCCGTTTGCGCCCAGATGGTCTGCGCCCGGTCCTGATGGTCCAGATAAACTGGCAGCCAAGGCAGACGTTTTACGTGAAAAATACTCTTTGCGGCTTCGCTCCAGGGGCTTGGCACACCTCCGACAACGATCATGCGTAGCCCGGTGGCCGCCTGAGCCTTTTCGGTCGTCACGTAGTTCAGAACCATCCGGTCTCCTCCATTTGCCGAAAGTTGTGCTCTTTTTCGAAGCCCTGCAACCGGCACCCGCGACAATTAATCTTGATCCAGATCAAACTCGACCATTGAAGGTCGCCCCCACGCAATCTAAAACCAGCAGGAATCCCGCGCGTTGGAGAGGTCCGACAGCGCGGTGTAGTTGCAACAGGAGGCACCTAATGGCAGACGCAGCCATTCATGGTCACGACCATGAAGACCAGCGCGGGTTCTTTACCCGCTGGTTCATGTCGACCAACCACAAGGACATCGGGATTCTGTACCTGATCGTCTCGGCCCTGGCCGGTCTAATCTCGGTTCTGATGACTGTTATCATGCGGATCGAATTGATGGAGCCCGGGGTACAGCACATGTGCATGGAAGGGTTCCGCTTGTTCGGCAGCGGTGCCGAGCTCTGTACTCCGAACGGGCATTTGTGGAACGTGATGATCACCTATCACGGTGTTCTGATGATGTTCTTCGTGGTCATCCCTGCCCTATTTGGCGGATTTGGCAACTATTTCATGCCGTTGCAGATTGGCGCGCCGGACATGGCGTTCCCGCGGATGAACAACTTGTCCTTCTGGCTCTATGTCGCCGGTACTTCGCTGGGCGTGGCCTCGCTGCTGAGCCCCGGTGGTAACGACCAGCTTGGTTCGGGCGTCGGCTGGGTTTTGTACCCGCCGCTGTCGACGAGCGAGGGCGGCATGTCCATGGACCTTGCGATCTTTGCCGTGCACGTATCGGGCGCCTCCTCGATCCTCGGCGCGATCAACATGATCACCACCTTCCTGAACATGCGTGCCCCGGGCATGACCCTGTTCAAGGTGCCGCTGTTCAGCTGGTCGATCTTCATCACCTCGTGGCTGATTCTTCTGTCGCTGCCGGTTTTGGCAGGTGCGATCACCATGTTGCTAATGGACCGCAACTTTGGTTTCACCTTCTTTGATCCGGCCGGTGGTGGTGATCCGATTCTGTATCAGCACATCCTGTGGTTCTTTGGCCACCCAGAAGTGTACATCGTGATCCTACCTGGATTTGGCCTTATCAGCCACATCATCGCGACCTTCTCGCGCAAGCCAGTCTTCGGTTACCTGCCGATGGTTTGGGCACTTATTGCGATCGGTGTACTGGGCTTTGTCGTGTGGGCACACCACATGTACACAGTTGGCATGTCGGTCCAGCAGCAAGCCTACTTCATGCTGGCAACGATGGTCATCGCGGTTCCTACCGGCGTTAAGGTCTTCTCGTGGATCGCCACCATGTGGGGCGGCTCGATCGAGTTCAAGACACCGATGCTGTTTGCCTTCGGCTTCCTCTTCCTGTTCACCGTTGGCGGTGTGACCGGTGTGGTTCTGTCGCAGGCTGGTATCGACCGCGCCTATCACGACACATATTATGTGGTTGCACACTTCCACTATGTGATGTCGCTGGGCGCTGTGTTTGCGATCTTTGCCGGAATCTACTTCTACTTTTCCAAGATGACAGGCCGTCAGTATTCAGAGTTCTGGGGCAAGGTTCACTTCTGGCTGTTCTTCATCGGCGCCAACCTGACCTTCTTCCCGCAGCACTTCCTGGGCCGTCAGGGCATGCCACGTCGCTACATCGATTATCCCGAAGCGTTCGCGCAGTGGAACTATGTCTCGTCGATTGGTGCCTTTGTATCCTTCGCCTCGTTCCTGCTGTTCTTTGGTATCGTGTTCTACGCCTTGTTCCGTGGCGCACGTGAGACCCGGAACAACCCGTGGAACGAATACGCGGATACGCTGGAATGGACCCTGCCCTCGCCGCCGCCCGAACACACGTTCGAGCAGCTGCCCAAGCAAGAAGACTGGGACAAGGGCCACGCGCACTGATCCCTCTGAACCAACAGAAAACCCCGCCAACTTGGCGGGGTTTTTCATTTCTAAGTGGCGTGCCACCGGAAATTCGCCAGATCGGTCAAAATAGGGTACTCTGGTAAAGGCAAAACAATCGGCAACCCCGAGGGTTCATATGCCCGATCTTGATTTCTGGTACTCTATCGGAAGCACCTACAGCTTTCTGACGATCATGCGCCTGGACGATTGGTGTTCTGAGCACGATGCCTCCGTCACATGGCGGCCGTTCAATGTACGCACAGTGATGTCGCAGCAGAAGAACATCCCCTTTGCAGGGAAACCCGTCAAATCCGCCTATATGTGGCGCGATATTGAGCGTCGGGCGGCCAAGTACCATATGCACGCCCAGCTTCCTGCGCCCTACCCCATTTCTGACCTTGCCTTGGCAAATCAAGTAGCGCTGTTGGGAATGGAAGAAGGCTGGGGCAAGAACTTTACGCAAATTCTATATCGGATCTGGTTCGAAGAAGGTGTAGAGGCCGGCAGCGAAACCGCCTTGTCCGAAGCGCTACATCGCAGTCAGCAGGATCCCCGACTGATCCTGTCCCGCGCGCGCAGCCCCGACATTGTCGCCGCACTTGAGGCGGAAACACTACGCGCAATCAAGCTGGGCATTTTTGGCGCCCCAAGCCTGGTTGTGGGGAACGAAGTCTTTTGGGGGGATGATCGGCTGGACGATGCCCTTTCGTGGGCCCGCGTCGGGCACGTCATCTGAATTTTCAGCGTCGACTCGGACACTCTTTGAGCTATCTTCCGGCCATGCCCTACAGATGGAATCAAACCACCACATCAGAACTTGAGCTGCGCTTGTGGCCGCATAACTCGCTGCCGCGTCATTGGGCAGTTCGGGTTGTGTTTAGTGTCTTTCTGTTCGGGTTGACCCCGCTTTTGGCGGTGCTCGGCTCGGCCCTGCTTTGGTGGTTGCTGCCGTTCCTGCTGCTGACGGTCACGGGTCTTTGGCTGGCGATCCGGTCGAACTATCGGGCCCGCAGCATATTCGAAGTCCTGACGCTGACCGGAACACAGGCGCATCTGATACATCATGACCCGCGACGGGGGCAGCAGGAATGGGCCTGTAATCGCTATTGGGCCCGCCCCGAGATCCATCAGAGCGGCGGCCCGGTTCCGAACTACGTCACCCTCAAGGGTGAAGGTCGCGAAGTCGAAATCGGCGCATTCCTGTCCGAGGAAGAGCGGATTGCGCTATATGATGACCTCAAAGAAAAACTGCGCGAACCAGCCGCGCAGTAAACTCTCAGCATGTCATGGCAGTCAGCCGCTGGCAGCCGCACAAAGCTGATCTTTGACCATGGGCCCAACTTTCCCAAAGTCCATCTGGCCAGTATAGCGTGTCTTGAGCTCGCCCATGACCTTGCCCATATCCCGGATCGACCCGGCACCAGTGGCCGTAATCGCTGATTGGATGGCTTTCGTCACCTCATCGTCGTCCAGTTGCTCGGGCAGGAATTCTTCTATGACTTCTATCTCGCGCAGTTCACGCTCCGCCAGATCGAGGCGTCCACCCTCTTCGTAAGCACGCGCACTTTCCTTACGCTGCTTGGACATTTTCCCTAGAATTTCAAGAACTTCGGCATCACCGCAACCCTTGGCTTCCTCGTTGACCGCAGCACGAGACGCGATATCCCGGTCCTTGATTGCTGCATTGATCAGACGTAGGGTCGACAGACGCTCGGCGTTCTTGTCTTTCATTGCTTGCTTCAGGGCGGAATTCACCCGTGATCGCATATCCATTTAGTTTGTCCATCCCCATGACAAAAGGAACCCCGACCATATCGAAACAAAAAGCGTGATACAACCGGGGGCCTCAACATCTAAGTCATTGATATTGCTCAATAGCCCAAAAATTGAACACACTTGACCCAAGCGCATAACCCCCTTAGGTATGCGCCGATTTACCCTGCAGGAGAGTCGCGCTATGGCCCAGAACGCCCCGTCCAAGCCCACCGCATGTCTGGCTTTGGCCGATGGAACACTGTTCTACGGGGTCGGTTTCGGCGCCACAGGCCAGACCGTGGCCGAGCTGTGTTTCAACACCGCAATGACTGGCTATCAAGAGATCATGACCGATCCTTCTTATGCCGGGCAGATCGTGACCTTCACTTTCCCTCATATCGGAAATGTTGGCGTGAACCCCGAGGATGACGAAACCGGTGATCCTGTCGCGGCCGGAATGGTCGTCAAATGGGACCCAACCGAACCGTCCAGCTGGCGGTCTGCAGAAGAGCTGAAATCATGGCTTGCCCAGCGTGGGCGTATTGCCATTGGCGGTGTCGATACCCGCCGGTTGACCCGCGCAATTCGCCAGCAAGGCGCACCTCATGTGGCATTGGCCCATGATCCTGAGGGCAATTTTGACATCGAAGCTCTGGTTTCGGCTGCGCGTGGCTTTGCCGGGCTTGAAGGTATGGATTTGGCCAAGGAAGTGACTTGTGCGCAAAGCTATCGCTGGGATGAGATGCGTTGGGCCTGGCCAGATGGCTATAAACGGCAAGAGGCCCCAGTACATAAGGTTGTGGCACTGGATTTCGGGGCAAAGCGCAATATCCTGAGATGCCTTGCCTCGACCGGGTGCGATGTCACTGTGCTGCCCGCAACAGCAACCGCGGCTGAGGTTCTGGCCCATAGTCCCGACGGCGTATTCCTGTCCAATGGCCCCGGTGATCCAGCGGCTACGGGTGAATACGCAGTACCGATGATCAAAGAGGTATTGGACACCACCGACCTACCCGTATTCGGGATTTGCCTTGGTCATCAGATGCTTGCGCTGGCCCTTGGCGGTCAGACTGTCAAGATGAATCACGGCCACCACGGGGCGAACCACCCGGTAAAAGATCTCGAGACTGGGAAGGTGGAAATAACGTCTATGAACCATGGGTTTGCGGTAGACGCTCAAACCCTTCCCGACGGTGTCGTTGAGACTCATCGTTCGTTGTTTGATGGTTCAAACTGCGGAATTCGCATGACGGATCGACCGGTCTATTCGGTACAGTACCACCCAGAGGCATCTCCAGGTCCACAAGACAGCTTCTACCTGTTCGAGCGGTTCTCGCATGCGATGGCCGCCCGGAAGGCACAGGCATAATCATACAGTCTTAACGGCCTATTAACCTTAATCGCTCCACCCTGACGCAGATTACCACGTCTGGGTTGATTGAATGGTTGAACTGAACCTGCAGCATTTCGCATCGGCCGCGCCGATTTCTACAACGGTGCGCAAGCCTTTGGGGGCTTGCCTGATCGACCGCGGGCTACTTTCGAACCATCAGTTGCAAAAAGCCCTGCACCTGCAATCCAGACAAAATGTTGCACTGGGCGAAATCCTGGTCGGCGAAGGCTGGGTAGATCGGTCCGAGGTTCTGACGGCGCTGTCTGAACAAACAGGATTGCAGATCGCGGACCTGGATCTGCATCCACCAAATCCGGACCTTTGCAAAACCCGCCCCGCCAGCTTTTGGCTGGATCACAACATCATTCCCTGGATGCGCATCGGTCCCATTCTGCTGGTCGCTACCGCCAATCCCGATCAGTTCGACGCAGTTCGCAAGCAGTTGGCAAAGGAAAAGCAAACGATCATACCCGTGCTTGCCGATGCGGACCGGATCGACGACGCGATCGCCAGAATTTTCTCGGAAAGCCTTGCTGAAAAGGCTGAAACCCGTGTGGCAATAGCTCAGAGTTGCCGATCCTGGACTCGGCACTCGCGTATTGGGCCGATTGCCATAGTGCTTGGCCTCGCCACACTGTTCCTGGCGCAACCCATTCCGGGGCTGCTGGCTCTGGTCGTTTTGGCCGTTACGTCGCTTGTATTATTCCTGACATTGCGACTGGCGGGATTGCTCTCGTTTCTGTGTTACAAAGAAAAACGCCATAGTCAGACCGCCACCACGCTTCCTCTTCGACTGCCTCGCGTTTCCATCATGGTCCCTTTGTACAAAGAGCGAGAGATTGCTGGCGCTCTGATCCGTCGATTGCGGCGTCTGACATATCCCAAAGCTCTTTTGGACGTCATTCTGGTTTTGGAAGAAACGGATATGGTAACCCGTGCAACCCTGGCCAAAATCGAGCTGCCCTGTTGGATCCGCACGATCGAAGTACCGGCATTAAGCGGGCTGACGACAAAACCGCGCGCGATGAACTATGCGCTGGATTTCTGTCGTGGTGACATTCTAGGCGTTTGGGATGCCGAGGACGCCCCTCTTCCCGATCAAATCGAACGCGTCGTCGGACATTTCACCCAAGCCAGTGAAGACGTCGTCTGCTTGCAAGGCGTTCTGGATTATTACAACCCGCGCACCAACTGGCGGTCTCGCTGCTTTACCATCGAGTATAACAGTTGGTTTCGGGTCATTCTGCCTGGCATTGCCCGGTTGGGACTGGTGGTTCCACTTGGTGGTACAACCTTTTTCTTTCGTCGCGAAAAGCTGTTGGAACTGGGCGGTTGGGATGCCCATAATGTGACCGAAGACGCGGATCTGGGCGTCCGCCTCAGCCGCGCGGGTTATCGGACCGAGATGGTTGATACCGCCACTTTCGAAGAAGCAAACTTTCGGGCCTGGCCTTGGGTCAAACAGCGTTCACGATGGCTCAAGGGCTTTATGGTCACATATCTTGTCCACATGCGCGCACCGATCCATCTGCTGAAAGAGCTGGGTGTGCTGCGCTTCCTTGGGCTTCAGGCGTTTTTTCTGGGCACCGTCGGACAATTCCTGCTGGCCCCGGTTTTGTGGCTGTTCTGGCTTACCACATTCGGATTGGCCAGCCCGCTGGATCCCGTCATTCCGGGCAAGGTCATGACCATACTGATAGCTCTGTTCGTATTTGCAGAGATCACGAATGTGACCATCGGGATATTGGCTGTCTCTGCCCGTGAAAGACGGTTTCTGATGCCGTGGGTGCCGACAATGCCGTTGTATTTCCCCTTGGGTGTGCTGGCAGCTTACAAAGCCCTTTGGGAATTGGCTATCAACCCGTTTTTCTGGGACAAAACCCAACACGGTCAAGCTAGTGAAGAAGCCTTCGACATGTGACCGTCAGCTTTCGCGACGAACCGCATCCTGCTTGAGACGCGTCATGAAAGCGACCGAGATATGCTCTTTCAACGCACGTTCCGCGGCTTGCTCGTCACGGGCGGCAATAGCCTCGACGATGCCTTTGTGTTCACTTTGCGCGATCTCACCGCGCCCGGAAACCGCAAGCGATGTCGTTGCCATCAAGGCCATTGTACGGTGCACAAGGTTCAGCTGTTGCACCAAATAGCGGTTGTGCGAGGCCAGATGGATCTGTTCGTGAAACCGCCGGTTCGCCCGAGACAGGGCGTTTGGATTGTCCACCAGCGCATCATCTTCGGCAACCATTTCCTGCAGCACCTTGATCTCTTCCTCGGTCGCGTGCTTGGCGGCCAAACTTGCAGCGAGACCTTCAAGTTCACGGCGAACGACATATAGCTCTGCCATCTGATTGTGGTCCAATGAGGCCACAATCAGCGAACGCCCGTCGCGTTCAAGCAAGGATTGGGTCTCTAACCGCTGCAATGCCTCGCGGATTGGCGTGCGCGAAACACCGAACCTTTCGGCCAGCTCGCTTTCGACCAGCCTGTCACCGGGCTTGTAGATGCCCACATCAATCGCTTCGAGAATAAGGCTGTAGGCGTCGCTGTTGGACTGCTTGGATTGGGGCATCTTTTGTTTTTCTCCTCGTTCGGACATGTCTATCCGTCTGCAGTGCGCACAATCAAGTACTGCATTGAAAACCTGCGCCGCGCGGCTTAAACGGCAGGCATGGTCAAACCTGCCTTCAGCCATGTCTCCCAATGGGTGTTCGATCTGGACAACACCCTGTACCCGCCGCATATGCGCCTGTTCGATCAGATCGAGGTGCTGATGACGGATTATGTGGTCCAGGCCATCGGCGTCGACCGGGCCGAAGCCGACCGGCTGCGATCCCATTACTGGCGCAAATATGGCACCACGCTGGCCGGGCTGATGGCCGAACATGATCTGGATCCCGACCCTTACCTGCATGCCGTGCATCAGGTGGATATGAGCCATATGGACCCGGACGTGGATCTGGCGGCACATATTCGTGCTCTGCCCGGTCGCCGCATTGTCTATACCAATGGCAGCGCGCCCTATGCCGAACGCGTCCTTGCGGCGCGTGGCCTCAGCGGTTTGTTCGATGCCATCTATGGGGTTGAGCATGCGGGATACCGTCCTAAACCCGAAAAGGCCGCATTCCAGGCCATCTTTGCGCAAGACGGAATCAAGGCAGAAAAAGCGGCCATGTTCGAAGACGATCCGCGCAATCTGGCGGCCCCGCATGAGATGGGGATGCGCACAGTTCATGTCGCGCCCGAACCGCACATGGCCGATCACATCCACCATCATACAGACGACCTGACCGCCTTTCTGGCCCGCCTGCGATAGGCTGTCACACTGCGACGATCTGCACGTACTGCGACCCAGGCGCCGCCCCTATATCCCAACTGCGACGAACAGAACGGAGACCCAGATGTCCGCAATCGAAATACCCGCGCGCTCACCCATCTGGCAGCGCCTGCTATTTGCTGTTCCTCTGTTTGGCTGGATGGCGCGCGATGCGGCCGATGCAGATGGGGACGACTGGTATTACACCGCCGCCGCCATCTTCAGCATGTGGGGCTGTTCAGTGATGCTGTTTGGCTTGCCGGGCTTGTATATCCCCGCCGTCGTGATGGTGCCCGTGATATTCCTGATCCTCATCCTGATCTCGCGCGGCTGACCTGCGAGACAGGATGTCACTTGGCGCGGGAAGTCGAACCGCTCTAGGGTCGGCTCAGAACCAAAGAGGGCGCCATGAACGACCAGTGTGACATCCTGATTTCCGGCGGCGGAATTGCCGGTTTGACCGCAGCGGCGGCCCTTGGCGCGGCTGGATTCAATGTGGTCTGTGTTGATCCTACCCAACCTGTGACCCAGCGGGACGTGGACGGATCGGATTTACGGACCACCGCGTTTTTGCAACCAGCCCACGGTCTTTTGGAACAATGCGGGCTGTGGGAAAAACTCGACGCGCATGCCGCCCCTCTTCAGATCATGCGGATTGTGGATGCAGGCGGCGATGTGCCCGAGCCGCGCGTTGTGCGCGACTTCAATGCCGCGGATATCTCGGACCAGCCCTTTGGTTGGAACCTGCCAAACTGGCTCTTGCGGCGTGAAATGGTGGCCCGTCTCGCTGAACTGCCCAATGTCGATTTTCGCCCCGGAACGGGCACGGTCAGCTTGTTCACCCGTACAGCCGAAGCCCGCGTTGGCCTGAGCGACGGGACGCGCATCCGCTGTAAACTGGTGATCGCCGCAGATGGTCGCAACTCGCCCATGCGAGAGGCCGCCGGGATCAACGTGCACACCACGCGCTATGGGCAAAAGGCGTTGGCCTTCGCGGTTACACACTCGATCCCGCATCAGAACGTCTCGACCGAGATTCACAGGTCCGGCGGCCCGTTCACGCTCGTTCCCCTGCCCGACTGGCAGGGTCAGCCCTCGTCCGCGATTGTATGGATGGAGCGTGGCCCGCGCGCGGTAGAGCTGTTGAACACCGATCCGGAAAGCTTTGAAGCGCTGATGACCGAACGGTCCTGCGGGTTGTTCGGTCCGTTGAAACTGGCCTCTCGTCGGACCATCTGGCCGATCATCAGCCAATCGGCAGAGCGTCTGTCGGGCGAACGCGTGGCCCTGATGGCCGAAGCCGCCCATGTCGTGCCCCCCATCGGTGCGCAGGGGCTGAACATGTCCTTGGGTGATCTGCGATGCCTGCTGGATTTGGCACAGGCCCGTCCCGAGGGCCTGGGTGACGCGCAGATGTTGGATGCCTATCACAAAGCGCGTCATGCCGAGATCGAGGCCCGGGTCAAGGGTATCGACTTGCTGAACCGCGCCTCGATGATCGAAGCGCGGCCTTTACGGGACATACGTGCAATGGGGTTGAACGCGCTGTATTCGCTGCCGACCGTGCGCAAGACGCTGATGCAGATGGGTCTCGGCGTCCGCTAAAGCCCGATGGTCACAAAACCTGGTCCAGCACGCGCTTTAGACGCGCGATTGTGCCGTCAACATCGTACAGCTTGTCCAGACCGAACAGGCCCAGACGGAAGGTGCTGAACCCGTCTGGCTCATCACATTGCAAGGGTACACCAGCAGCGATCTGCATGCCCAAGGCGGCGAATTTGCTGCCGTTCTGGATATTGGGATCCGAGGTATAGCTGACCACCACACCCGGCGCACCAAACCCATCGGCAGCGACAGAAACAATGCCCTTCTCCTTCAGCATTGCCCGTACACCGTCCCCCAATGCCCACTGGGCGTCACGCAGTTTGTCAAAGCCATAGTCTCGAGTCTCAGCCATCGTGTCGCGGAAGGCTTTCAGCGCATCTGTTGGCATCGTGGCGTGATAGGCGTGACCGCCATTTTCATAGGCTTGCATGATCTGACGCCATTTCTTCAGGTCGATGGCAAAACTGTCCGAAGTCGTCTCCTCCAGCCTTGCCTCAGCCTGTTCGGACAGCATGACAAGACCCGCGCAAGGCGATGCGCTCCACCCTTTCTGAGGGGCCGAGATCAGGACATCCACACCCGTCGCCTTCATATCCACCCATGCGCAGCCCGAAGCGATGCAATCCAGAACCATCAGCGCCCCAACCTCGTGGGCTGCGGCTGCCATCGCCGAAATATAGTCGTCGGGCAGAATGACCCCGGCCGCCGTTTCGACATGCGGCGCAAAGACAACATCCGGGCGCCCATCGCGGATCGTTTCGATTACTTCCTCGATCGGAGCAGGCGCAAATGGGGACGTTGCCGAGTTGCCGGTCTGGCGCGCCTTCAGAACTGTTGCCGACGCCGTCAACCCACCGGACTCGATGATCTGGCTCCACCGATAGGAAAACCAGCCATTCCTGACCACCAGAACATTGGCATTGCGGGCAAACTGGCGCGCGACTGCTTCCATTGCATAGGTACCACCGCCCGGGATAACGGCCACACCGTCAGCGTTGTAAACGCCTTTCAGCATCTCAGAGATGTCGCGCATCACATGCTGAAACTGAACCGACATGTGATTAAGCGAGCGATCGGTGAAGACGACCGAAAACTCCTCTAACCCATTGGGGTCAATTTTGTCCAAAAGCGGGGGCATTGGTATTCCTTTCAAATTTCACGAAACGAGCGGGTGTTCGCAACTTCGCTCACTGCCTCTCAGTTATTACTGAAAATTGACCCGACGGAACCCGGTTTCCTAAGAAAATTTTAACGCCTCAAAGGCCCTATCGACAACTAATGACGCCAAACAGTGTCAGCAACCCTTTACACCCCTACGTGTTTCTGACCAGATACATACACTTTGGAGAAGAAAGGTATTTTCACTCGTGACTGCGCATAAGCGGATCAGTTTTCAGTTTGTACGTGACGAAGTAAAACGACGAATAGAAACCAGAGTTTGGCCACAGGGGTCGGTGCTGCCGACAGAAACCCAGTTGGCAGAAGAATTTAATTGTGCCCGTGCCACGGTAAATCGTGCTTTGCGGGAACTGGCAGATCAGGGCTTCGTTGAAAGAAAACGTAAAAGCGGAACGCGGGTCAAAAAAGAACCCAGCAAACACGCAAAACTGGAGTTTTCCCTGACCCGACTGGATGTCGAGGGGCAGAACTCCACCTATCGTTATGCGCTGGTCGAGCGTAATATCGTCTCCAGCCCCGGATGGCTTGCCTCTCAGTTAAGCGTCTCGCAAGAAGCGCGTGTTTTGCATATTGTCTGCATGCACTATGCAGACAACCGGCCGTTTCAACTGGAAGAGCGCTGGATCAATATCGACGCAGTTCCAGAAGTGGAACATGCTGACCTCGACACCAAAGGCCCGCATGAGTGGCTGTTGCACGCCGCCCCCTTCACCGATGCTGAAGTCGCCTTTTGCGCGATTTCGGCAGATGGACGGCTGGCTGAATTCATGGGGACAACCTCGGGGACGTCCATGATCCAATTAGAGCGCACGACATGGAAAGACGGGCAGCCAATTACCTTTGCGCGCATGACACATCATCCCGGATATTACATCCGCACTAGGTACTGAAACGGGCCTAGCCGATAGGCCCGGGTAGCCTCTCTTCGCTCAGCAATACATTGGCTTCGACATCTCCGGCCCCGGGCAAAGTCATTATCCGGCGGCGCAGAACACGTTCAAAGTCCGAGAGATCCCGTGCCACGACGCGCAAACGGTAATCATAGAGGCCCAACACATGTTCAACGGTTTGAACCTCGGGGATCGCACTGACGGCACGTTCGAAATCTTCAAGGCTGACCTGACCTTTCCGCGCTAACTTGACCCCCAGAAAAACTGTCACCCCAAACCCCAACGCTTCTGCATTCAAACGCAGGTGGCGCCCCTTTATGATCCCCATCGTTTCAAGCCTCCGGATACGGCGCCACATCGCGGGCTGAGACAGGCCGAATTTACGCCCCAAGGCACCCGCGCTTTGCGTTGCATCCTGGATCAGAGCGCGCAGAATTTTGCGGTCGAGCTCATCCAATTCGGTCATAGCGGCAGCACCTCATCGCTTTTGACCCGCGCGATATGCATCAATGCCTCGATATCTGCGATATGCGGTAAAGTCAGGATACGGTCACGATACAGCTGCTGGTAATGTGCCATATCCTTGGCAAGCACAGATAAGCGCACATCCACACGGCCCAAAAAGGTCTGAATCTCGATCACCTCGGGAACCTCACGCGCGACACCCATGAACTCGTCGAATGCACGCGGTTGGGTCTTATCCAGCGTCACCCGCAATGAAACCTCGACTGCATATCCCAATGCGGCCCAGTCAATGATCGCCTCTTGGGCTTGAATAATCCCGACCTCTTGCATTTTTTCGATACGCCGCCAGCAGACACTTGTGCTGATGCGACAAAGCTCGGCCAACTCAGCGGTTGTCAGCGTCGGGTCGGCCTGGAAATGACGCAGAAGCCTGCGGTCAACATCATCAAGCATGATTTTTTCTTTATTGCTATACTTCAAGAATAGATACTCGAGTTATCCTTGATAATTCAAGGATAACAGTATCGCTATCCTTGGAAAATCGCCTTAAAACCCACAGCAATCGAAACAGAAAGGACCAGCATCATGCGCGTCTATTACGATCGCGATTGCGACATCAACCTGATCAAAGACAAAAAAGTGGCCATCCTGGGTTATGGCAGCCAGGGTCATGCACACGCGCTGAACCTGCGCGACTCGGGCGCGAAGAATCTGGTCGTTGCCCTGCGCGAAGGCTCGCCTTCGGCTAGGAAAGCCGAAGCCGAAGGCCTGGCGGTCATGGGCATTGCAGAAGCGGCAGCCTGGTGTGATGTCATCATGTTCACCATGCCCGATGAATTGCAGGCCGAAACTTACAAGAAATACGTGCATGACAACATCAAGCCGGGTGCTGCGATTGCGTTCGCCCACGGCCTGAATGTTCACTTTGGCCTGATCGAACCGAAAGCAGGCGTAGACGTCATCATGATGGCCCCCAAAGGCCCCGGCCACACCGTCCGTGGTGAATACACCAAAGGTGGCGGCGTTCCCTGCCTTGTGGCTGTTGACACTGACGCAACCGGCAAAGCGCTGGAAATCGGTCTGTCCTATTGCTCGGCCATCGGTGGCGGCCGTTCGGGCATCATCGAGACCAACTTCCGCGAAGAATGCGAAACCGACCTATTCGGTGAACAGGCGGTTCTGTGTGGCGGTATCGTCGAGCTGATCCGCTGCGGCTTTGAAACTCTGGTCGAGGCTGGTTATGCACCCGAAATGGCCTATTTTGAGTGTCTGCACGAAACCAAGCTGATCGTGGACCTGATCTATGAAGGCGGAATCGCCAACATGGATTACTCGATCTCGAACACTGCTGAATACGGTCAGTACGTCACTGGTCCGCGCATCCTGCCTTATGAGCAGACCAAGAAGGCAATGAAAGAGACCCTGTCGGACATTCAGAGCGGCAAGTTCGTACGCGACTTCATGCTGGAAAATGCTGTGGGTCAACCCACCATCAAAGCCTCGCGCCGTTCCAATGACGAGCACCAGATCGAAGTGGTCGGCAAAAAGCTGCGGGACATGATGCCCTGGATTTCGGCCGGTAAACTGGTCGATCAGGAAAAGAACTGATCCTATCGTGACGCCGCCCCCCGGGGCGGCGTCATTCATTTAATGGGCGTCAAAAATTTCTATCGACGGCCCGCCAACAATATCCACATGGGTATACATCGGGTTCGAATGCTGCTCGAACCGCACCGGCTTGTCGACAACCACCGAGGGCCATTTCCCGGGCTTCTGACAGAGGAAGATGTTGAGCAGCAAATGGCTGGGATTGATCCCCTGCGGATTGGCGATAACCAACATGGGCTCGACCCCTGGATTACCAACCGTGACAATGCCCGTCACAATCAACCTAGCGGGCCCCGGAGGCATCTTGTTGTTCCAAGCATACCAATCTCGTGAAGCCACATCGTCTCCGGGCTGGCAAACAGCATTCACTTCTTTGTAGTCCATAATTTGTCTCCAAATTCTTTTTCCAATACCCCTACAATACCACACTCGCAGCTAATTGTGACGAAGCAGGCAATACCATGAGCGAACCCTCTGAAATCACCAATAAAAACTGGCTTATGGTCGCTGTACTTGGCTTCATCTGGGGCGGCACATTTATGGTCGTGGCCATCGCGCTCGAAGGGTACGGGCCCGTCACAGTAGCAACAGCGCGCACGACTCTGGGCGCGCTTACCCTTATACTGCTGATGGGGGCGACGGGTCGCAAATTGCCAACAACCACGCGGGGCCTTTGGCCTTCAATCATCGTGATCGGCATTCTGTCGACGGCCCTACCTTTTTTGCTGCTCAGCTGGGGCCAGCAATATGTTCCGTCCGCCTTTGCGGGCCTGTCGATGGCGGCCATCCCGTTGATGGTGTTGCCACTGGCACATTTCTTTTCGGATGAGCCCCTCAACGCGCGGCGTTTTGTTGGCGTATCACTTGGATTTGCAGGCGCACTGGTGCTGATTGGCCCTGGCCTTGCACAGCTTGGTCAAGGTGCGGAACCACTGGCACAGCTGGCATGTATTGGTGCTGCACTGTGCTATTCCTGCGCTTCTATATTCACGCGCAGATGCCCTCCGGTCGATCCGGTTGTTCTGGCTGCGCTCACTTTGCTGGTCGGCGCGGCGATCTTGTTGCCCATCATGCTGGTAACCGAAGGGGTGCCAAATTGGCATGGCGCACGGCCTAGCCTCGCCATAATCGCATTGGGCCTTGTTCCGACCGCCTTTGCCACGTTGTTGCGCGTCTCGATTATTCGCAGCGCCGGGTCTGTTTTTCTGACGCTGGTCAACTACCAGGTTCCGATATGGTCGATGGTATTTGGCGCGTGGATTCTGTCCGAGGCATTGCCGATACGGTTTTACGTTGCTCTGGCGATGATCCTGACCGGGCTAGCGATCAGCCAGTGGTTCAGCCTGCGCAGAATGCTTGCCGGTCGCTAGCCTGCAACCGCCGCGACCTCAGCAACGATACTGTCAACGACTTGGGCCAACAGCTGATCATCTTCACACTCCGCCATGACGCGGATCAGAGGTTCAGTGCCGGATTTACGGATCAGTAATCGGCCTTTTCCTTTCAGACGCTCTTCGGCATCCGAGATTGCGGCTTTCACACCAGTTGTTTCCAGCGGGGCCTGCCCCTCGCCATAGCGCACGTTCTTCAACAGTTGCGGTACTGTTTCGAACTGAACCGACAGTTCGGATGCGTTGCGCCCGGAATGTACCATTTCAGCCAGGAAATGCAGGCCCGCCATGAGGCCATCGCCTGTGGTGGCATAATCGCTCATGACGATGTGGCCAGATTGTTCACCACCCAGGTTGAAATCTCCTTCACGCATCCGCTCGACTACATAGCGGTCGCCTACGGCCGTTCTTTCAAGCCTGAGCCCCTGCGAACCGAGATGGCGTTCGAGACCAAGGTTGGACATGACTGTCGCGACCAAAGCGCCGCCGCGCAAGCGGTCTGCCTTGGCCCAAGAGGTCGCTAACAACGCCATCAACTGATCGCCGTCGGCCACGTGTCCGTGCTCATCCACGATCACAACCCGATCGGCATCACCATCCAGGCAGATCCCGACATCGGCCCCGTGCGCCACCACTGTTTCAGCTGCAAGCTGAGGTTTGGTCGAACCGCAATTCAGGTTGATATTCTTACCGTTAGGAGATGTGCCTACAGGAATGACCTCGGCCCCAAGTTCCCACAAAACTTCGGGTGCGGTACGGTGCGCGGCGCCATTGGCGCAATCCACCACCACTTTCAAACCGTCCAGCCTAAGATCGCGGGATAGCGAAGATTTCACCCGCTCGCCATAGCGAAACCGCGCATCGTCTACCCGGCGGGCCCGACCGATATTTTGGGCCTGCGCAGGCTTAACCCCTTCTTCGATCAGCCGTTCGATTTCAATTTCCGCCTGATCCGACAGTTTGAAGCCATCAGGCCCGAAAAACTTGATCCCGTTGTCTTCGGCGGGGTTGTGACTGGCCGAGATCATCACGCCCAGATCGGCGCGCATTGACCGCGTCATCAGGCCGACAGCCGGCGTTGGAACCGGTCCCAGCAGCAAAACATTCATCCCGGTCGAGGTCAGCCCCGCCGTCAGAGCGTTTTCCAACATATACCCAGACAGGCGCGTATCCTTGCCAATAACAACACGGTGCACGCCGGATTGGTCACGTCGGAAGTACCGCCCAACCGCGGCCCCCATGCGCAGGGCCATCTCAGCCGTGATCGGATGCGTATTGGCGGTGCCACGCACCCCATCGGTTCCGAACAGCTTGCGCATTGGTATCTCTCCGTAAATTCTTGCTTGTTGCGACCGGATTACCGGACGGCGGCCCATAGACGCAAGGCCTGAGCGGTTTCAGCGACGTCATGAACACGAAGGATCTGCACACCCTGTGCCAATCCGGCCAGCCCCACGGCGATGGATCCCGGCGCACGGGCATCTTTGCGGGGCTCTTTGCCAATCTGCCCGATGAACCCCTTTCGGGACACGCCCAGCAGGATCGGACACCCCAAACCGTGAAACAGGCTGAGATTCTGCAGAAGGATAAGATTGTGCTTTTCGGTTTTGCCAAATCCTATGCCCGGGTCGATAACGATCTGGTCACGGCTCATGCCGAGGTCTTCAAGAAACCCGACCTGCCCATGTAGGAAGTCATAAACATCCAGCAAAACACTGTCGTAAGTCGGGTCGTCCTGCATCGAACCTGGATCGCCCTGCATGTGCATCACACAAACGGACGCACCAACCTGGGCACAGAACGGCGCAAGGTCCGGATTGAAGGTAAAGCCCGAGACGTCGTTGATCAGCCCTGCCCCGGCTTTCCAAGCGGCTTTGGCAACGGCGGCTTTGCGGGTATCTATGGAAATCAACGCATCGGTCGTCGATCTGATCGCCCGAACCAAAGGTTCCGTACGGGCGATTTCCTCATCTTCAGGGACAAAGGTTGCACCCGGGCGTGTCGACTCTCCTCCGATATCAAGAATACTGGCGTCCCGCGATACCATGTCCCGAGCCGCAGCCTGTGCCGCCTCGACCGAGTTATGCACCCCGCCATCCGAGAAACTGTCCGGCGTGGCGTTGAGGATCCCCATGATCTGAGGGCAATCCATCGCAACTCCAGAAACAGCTGCCCGTGGACGTGTCAGTCGATCCAGCACATCCCCCGGAACCTGCGCAGCCGGGATGATGCACGCGGCTTCAGTCCGGCTCAGACGTTCGACATGGGTAAACCACAGCTTCTGACCGGCTAAGGTCACCGCCCCTTCAGGGCGCACCTCACCATGCTGAACCAGGGGTCGGTAGTAAGCAGTCACAGATTCGCCTGATCCACCGGCACAGCGCGCAGCGGAATCTGTGGCGATTCCGGCAGGGCGCCTCCGAAAACCAACAGCTCACTTGCTTCGAAAGTCGCGGCAAACCACGCCGCCAAAGCGACCGCGTCAGAGGGTGCGGCAGATGGCCCATCCACCGCATCAAGAACGATCTTAGACGGGGCCCAAACACAAATCTGTCCGTTCTTCATGGCCCAATCCAACTCAGTCCGCGTTGAAACGACGACACAGCGAAGGTCACGCGCGGCCAATACCCAGGCGTTTTGCTCGATGGCCAAAAGGTCGATCCGGCGTTGTGTCATGGCGTGCCCGGTTTGTGAAACGGCCATCTCCGCCGCCCCAACGCATAGGATCAAGGGGCGTTTCCGATTCTCCAACTGGTCGATCCAACCGGTCAGATTGTCCGAAGCGATTGCTTCGTTTGACAGGAAGGCCAAACGCGGGTGCGGACGCTCTTCCTCGACCAGATCGTGGTGAGATGCATCTTTACCGCGCACGATCTCGACGCCCAAAGCGCCGGGTCCTCGGTCCAGTTTTTCTATTCTTACAAAAGCCCTTACGGCCTGAGGCTCAAGCAAAATTCTTTCCGCAATCCGATCTGCCAGAGTTTCCAGCAGGTTCAACCGCTCGGCTGACAGTTCAAAGGCGATAGCCTCGGTCACACGATCATATGACAAAATGCGATCAACATCGTCGTCAATCGGATCGGTCAAAGGGCGCACCTCGACAACGATATTAAAGCAAATGCGTTGCGTCGTTCCGCGCTCGGCCTGAAAAGCGCCAATTTCGACCTCGACAATATGGTCCCGCAGAGAAATGCGATCCAGAGGTCCCCGCGTGGCTGTCGCTTCGGACCGCTCGGAGGGGTGCGCAAAGGCAAGACGGATTTCAGAACTCATGCGGTTGACCCTTTGGGCTTGGTGGACTTTTCGGACCTATTTACACATTGCAGGCCCTATAACACTGCAACAAGCGCCATTCCAGTCTTCGAATGCGGCGTCAGCTGACGCGAAACCAGCTCATCATTCCCGATGCTGAATGACCCAGCATATGGCAGTGTAACAACCAGTCGCCTGGATTGTCAGCAATCAGCGCGATTTTACGGGTCTGACCCCGCCCTATCAGTATTGTGTCGCGCCAGGGGCCCAGCGTGCCGTCATCCAGGATGATGCGGAAATGGTGCCCATGCAGGTGCATAGCGTGGGGAAACGCCGTTTCATTGACAAACTCAATCTGATGAGCGCTTCCCAATCGTGCATCCAGAAACGGCTCATCCGGTCGATCAGAATTGCCATTCAATGCCCAAAACCTCCCGAGTTGGGCCAATTCACGGCCTGATAGCTCGGTCTCGCCCATATTAGCGGAATCCAGCCAGCGCATGGCCCCGCCTTGCAGCGTCATGCGATGGATCGGTGCGTCGTCCAGCCGAACCTTAGGCATCTCATTTGCTGGCAAAGGGCGGATTCCAGTCCTGTTTGCCGCCGCCTGACCGGCCACCGCAAGCCGAACCAGACCGAAGCTTTCACCGCGTTCTTGACTAACAAGCCCGGCAATCTGACCCTCATCACTTTGCACATCCACGATCAGATCCATCCGCTGAGCAGGTGCAAGCGGGACGTTCCCGGAAAACGGCAAAGGGTCAACCAGAGGCATTCCATCCAAAGCGACGATCCAACCTGTCAGACCATCAAGCCCCAGATCGAATATCCTGGCATTTGCCGCATTGATCAGCCGCAGCCTCAGGCGCGCGCCGCGCGCCACTGCATATTCTGGATCAAACTGGCCATTAACTGTGACGAGATTACCCAAACGCCCGGCGTGGCTGAGGTCGTGCTGGTTATCAAAATCTTCGACGATCTGTCCGGTTTCCGGGGTCAATCGCCAGTCGTCCAGGATAAGGGTCAAATCCTGATCCACATCAGGCAGATTATCTTCTTCGACAATCAATGGGCCGTAGAGGCCACGCGCAACCTGCTCCATGGATCGGTTATGGGCATGATACCAATATGTCCCCGCATCCGGGACCACAAAGTCATAGGTAAAACTGTGGCCAGGCTGAACAGCGTCCTGCGTCAGACCCGGAACTCCGTCCATTGCATTGACAATCCGAATGCCATGCCAGTGGATCGTAGCGGGTTGGGGCAAATCGTTTACCAATCTGCGCCGGACGCTTTGCCCTTTGCGCAGGCGAATTTCTGAACCGGGCACATTTCCACAAAAGGACCAAACCGAGGTCTCGGGGTATCCGTCAGGGGCCAGCTGACGGGAGACGATCTGGGCAACCAAATCATCTATCGCGGCATGCACTGCCTTGGGCAACAGCAACATTGCTGTACCGGATTGCAATATCTGTCTGCGTGATAACAACAATACGGGCCTCCTTGGCCCGCAATCTAAACCGATTTTCGTCCCGCGCCAGTAGGGTTCCAGCGCGGGTGCGTCAATCAGTTGCTCGCCGTCTGATAGTTGTGACGGTAGAAAATATGAACACCGATACGCGCGGTTTCCTTGTAGACCTTGGCCCAAGACGGGCGCACTGCGGTCGTGTGATAATGCGTAGCCCCTTCGGTGAGCTTTTTGGCAGCCCCGTCGATGGCTGTACGCGCGACTTTCGCTACACGCTCATAGGCCTTCTTTTCACGGATCACTTCCTCTTGACCGTCACAGGTATAGGTGAACTGGCACTGGTATTTCTTACCTGTGCCCTGATTGATCACACCACACAGCGTGTCGGGAAAGCGGCTGCTGGCAACACGGTTGAGGATAACCTCCGCCACAGCAAACTGACCGCGCACGCCTTCGCCGCGCGCTTCAAAGTACAACGCCTCGGCCAGGCACTTGAACTGTTCGCCTCCGGTGGCGGTGGGTTGCTCGTCCAACCAGCTCTTGGAGTAGGACACTTCTTTCGGCTCAGGCTCCTGTCGGGGCTTGAACAAATTCAGATAATCGCGAAAATTCTGACCGGGCAGTTCGCTACGGGCGACCAGCTCACGTTTCGCAGTATCGGTTGCTTCCCTCTCAGCGAAGGACACACTAGGCAGCATGGTTGTCGCCATAACGGCAACAGCCAGAATATATCTTAGCATCAGATAACCTCGCACAGGCACATTCTGCGCCATACCCTCCCCCGGCGGGCGCGATGAGGCTCATACCGAATTGAATCGGAAACGTCCAGATCAGAAGAAGATGCAAGTGGAAAATCGCCGTAACGTCAAAATAAGTTGACGACGGCTACCTTCTTTTCCCACTAATCCTTGGGTCGGCAGTTACTGTCAACCCCCAAGTCTGGACGAAATCGCCAGTTGAGCGGCAGCCAGCCGAGCGACAGGTACCCGGAAGGGTGAACATGACACATAGTCGAACCCCAAATCCCGACAAATTGCGATTGATTCGGGGTTTCCGCCATGTTCACCACAGACCGACAGGGTCACGTCCGGCTGAACCCGGC
The DNA here is from genome assembly GCF_059611885.1 of Ruegeria sp. CDSA193. Taxonomy (NCBI): domain Bacteria; kingdom Pseudomonadati; phylum Pseudomonadota; class Alphaproteobacteria; order Rhodobacterales; family Roseobacteraceae; genus Ruegeria; species Ruegeria sp. CDSA193. Next base: position 519,693 of record NZ_JBXWPN010000001.1, read on the forward strand.
GTCCGCGTTCAGACCCCAGCTTCAGCAATTCCCCTACACCATCGGGATCTAGCACGTGGAACGGATCCTCGGCGAAAACACCCTGACGCACATAAGCAGACATGAAACGACCAGCGTCATCACGAGACAATCCGTAGGTCATTTGGGTCAAATCATTGGTGCCGAAGCTAAGGAACGCAGTTTGTGGAGCGATTTCGTCCGCCCGCAGGCAGGCACGCGGCGTTTCCACCATGACCCCCAGCCGATATTCGAACTCTTGCCCTCGTTCAGCGGCTACCGACGCCGCAACCGTGTCTATCCGAGATTTGACAAGCTCAACCTCGCGCTTGGCCGAAACCAGCGGTATCATCACCTCGGGGACCACCAGAGCGCCCTCTTTGCTGGCCTCAAGCGTCGCCTCAAAGATTGCCCGGGCCTGCATATCATAGATTTCCGGCACCGTGATGCCCAGCCTGACGCCGCGCAATCCCAACATCGGATTATATTCGGTCATCTCGGCGACACGGCGTTCCACATCCGAAACCGGCAGATCAAGTGCCTCTGCTAATTCACGCTGGCCACTGCGAGTCGTGGGCAGGAACTCATGCAACGGCGGATCGAACAGGCGGATACAGACCGGTTGACCTTCCATAATTCGAAAAAGTTGCACGAAATCTGCGCGTTGCATCGGAAGCAGACGTTCCAGAACCGCCGCACGACCGGAAGAGGTTTGGGCAAAGATCATTTCGCGCATCACGATCAGGCGGCCGGGATCAAAGAACATATGTTCCGTCCGGCACAGGCCGATCCCTTGTGCCGAAAAGTTCCGAGCGGTCTGCGCATCCGCAGGCGTATCGGCATTGGCGCGGATCTCAATATCACGTTCGGCGTCTGCCCAGCTCATAAGCGTCTGAAAACAATCGTCTAACGCCGCCTCAAGCATCGCGGGCTGCCCCGCCAGAACCTGCCCCGAAGTTCCGTCTATCGTCAGCTTGTCGCCCGTTTTGAAAACGCGGCCATCCTGGGCTGTCAACATCTTCTCTTTGGTCTGAAACCGCATTTCAGAGGCGCCAACGATGCAAGGCAGGCCCAAGCCGCGACCAATCACGGCCGCATGGCTGGTCATCCCACCCTTTTCGGTCAGAACAGCCACTGCGGCGTGCATTCCCCGGACATCTTCCGGGGACGTCTCTCGGCGCACCAGAATACAGGGCTCGCCCCGCGCGGCACTGGCCTGCGCCTCGGCCGCAGTAAACACAAGCTTTCCGGTTGCCGCCCCTGGACTGGCTGCAATGCCTGTGGTCAGCACATCGCGGCGCGCGTCGGGGTGAACCTGCCGGTGCAGCAACTCGTTCAGAGAATGCGGATCGACCCGCATCACCGCCTCTTGCTGAGGAATGATGCCATCCTCGGCCAACCGAACGGCAATCCGCATGGCAGCACGGGCACTGCGCTGCACGCGCACACCGTCCAGAATGTGAACGTGCCCATTTTCGATGACGAATTCGACCTGCATTTCCTCACGCAGCTTTTCGCGCATGATTGCAGCATGTGCCTTGAGTTCCGCGAATGCCTTGGGCGCAACTTCCTCAAGCGACTTACCGCGCGGATCCTTTTCCAGATACAGCGCAGCGACCCCCTCGCCCAACGCATCGCGACCCTGGCTTTGGCTGAGGTAACGACCGGTTATCTGCTGCAGCCCTGTTGTCGGATCAATCAGTTGCAGAACGCCGGACCCGCATTCACCCTGCCCCACACCCGGGACCATCTCCTGAATGACCAGGCCCAGACCTGCATCCGCTGGCGCACCTTTTGCCTGGCGTAACAGCCGGGCTGAGGTTCCATCCCAAGCCCGCGCCATCGAACGCAGAACCGCGACCAGCTGCTCACCACGATCCTGTGGGAAGGGCTCTTCGGTCTCATCCTCATAGGCCCGCAACGACTGGCGCAGACCTTCCAGCCCATCGGCCTCGATGTCGTCAAACACATCCGCATCCAGACGCGCCACATGAATGGCATAGCTTTGAACAAAGCGCAGCGACAGTGCAGCCGCGGCCTCGTTCCCCATCTCGTCTGACAGATCCACATAGCGCGCATCATTCATACCGATGTTGAGGATTGCCCCAGGCCCGCCCCAATCGGGGTCCTCGGAACTTGGACGAACACATAGCAGCGCCGCCTCGTCGAACTGTTCGAGAATGGCCGCAATGTCGGGCACCTGCCCGCCGGCGATCCGCTGCACTGCATCAAAGGACAATGCAACCGTTCGTGGTACGGGAAAATCCAGCCGAACCAGGCGCTGCAGGCATTTCGCGCGCCCGCCATGAGTATTCGCCGCTACGGGCGCTTCGGCTGTGATCAGAGTGGTATGCGGGTTATTCTGCACTGCGGCACCTTTTGGTTTCACCGCAGCATAGGCCCCTGCGCCCGTGGCGCAAGAGCGTTAACCTTCGATTCGGGCCAGATCGGCCACGCTGGAACAGACCTTCCTGATCTGGCTGAGCAGGTTCAGACGGTTGCGGCGCAGGATGTCATTGTCGGTATTGACCTGCACATCCTCAAAGAACGCATCCACCGGCCCGCGCAGCGCGGCCATGGCCGTCATCGCGGCCGGGAAATCCTCGGACGCCAGTGCTGTATCGATCCGCGCCTGAGCCTGATCCAATGCTGCAAACAGCGCTTTCTCGCTGTCTGTTTCGGCAAACTTCACATCCGCACCATAGGAGTATTCCACCCCATCCTTCTCTTCCGCCTGAGACAGGATGTTGTTGGCCCGCTTGAACCCTTGCACGAGGTTTTCTCCGTCCTCGGTCGCAATCACCGCATTCAGAGCACGGGCACGTTTGACCAGTAGTGTGAGATCGTCATTGCGCTCCATCGCGATACAGGCGTCGATGATGTCGTGGCGGACACCCTCGTCACGGAGGAAGACCTTGAGGCGGTCGTGGAGAAACTCCCAGAAACTATTTTCAATTTCAGGGCTTTCTACAGAATATGCGGAATCCAAGAGGCCCAAGCCTTGCGCCTCCGCCAGCATTTCCGCAAACTGATCACCGGAGTATCGCCCCTTTTTCAGAGAACTAGAGTACTTTTCACTAAATTCTGTTGGCAAATAGGAAATATATTCTTTTATCCACATAAGCGCTGTGGCCCTATTAGATGTGTACCGAGCACCAAACGCCGCTCGCGTGGCAATAGAAATTATTCTACGCCACGAGTGCCCAAGGCCGTTCGTTAAGATCAAACGAATAACCCCCAACGCCGCACGGCGCAGGGCAAACGGGTCCTTCGACCCCGTCGGCTTCTCATCAATCGCCCAGAACCCGGTCAGCGTGTCCAGCTTATCGGCCAGCGCCACGGTCACGGAAAGCGGTGCCGTTGGCACATCGTCAGACGGGCCCAGCGGCGAGTAATGCTCCTGCGCCACGGCGGCCACGGCAGCGTCTTCGCCTGCTGCCTCAATGTAATAGCGCCCCATAAGCCCCTGAAGTTCGGGGAATTCATAGACCATTTCCGAGCTCAGATCGGCCTTGGCCAGACGCGCGGCTTTCTCGGCCTGATCCGCATCTGCTCCGACCACTGGGGCCAGTTCGCGGGTAAGTGCTGCGATGCGGTCGATCCGTTCCGCCTGTGTGCCCAGTTTGTTGTGGAAGGTCACGTTCTCTAATGCGCGGGTCCACTGAGTCATATCCGACTTGGCAATGCGCAGGTCGTTCTCCCAAAAGAACTTGGCATCGGCCAGACGCGCCGACAGCACCTTTTGGTTCCCCGCCAGAATGGTCGCGCCATTGTCGGCGGTTTCGCGGTTGGCGACGGTGATAAAACGTTCAATCCGGCCGGTTCTGGGGTTCTTCACGGAAAAGAATTTCTGGTGTTCCTTCATCGAGGTCCGCAGCACCTCGGGTGGCAGTTCCAGGAATTCCTCGTCGATCTGCCCCATGAGCACCACGGGCCATTCGACCAGCCCGGCGACCTCGGCCAGCAGGCCCTTGTCATCGACCACTTCCAGACCGGCGGCAAACGCCATGTTCTGCGCGTCGTTCCAGATGTGTTCGGCGCGTTCCTCAGGCGATAGCACAACAAAGGCGCGTTTCAGCTTGGCGGCATAATCCTCGAACGACGTGACAGAAAACCGGTTCGGGGCCATAAAACGGTGGCCCTCGGTCGTGTCGCCGGATTTGATCCCTTCGACCTCAAGAGGCACGACCTGCGCGCCTGCCTCATCGCTGAGGAGGCACAGGATCGAATGCAGCGGACGTACCCAGCGCATCGGTCCACTGCCCCAGCGCATCGACTTGGGCCAGGGGAAGTTCCTAATGGTCGCCTCAAGCACGTCGGCCACGATATCAGCCGCCGGGCGACCAGGCTTTTCGATCATCGCGAAATAGACCGCACCTTTGGGCGTTTCACGCTCTTCCAACTGATCGCGGGTCAGGCCGGCGCCGCGCAGGAAGCCTTCGATGGCCTTATCGGGTGCGCCCACTTTCGGGCCTTTGCGTTCCTCGCGGATGGACGGGCTTTCGGCCAGCAAGCCTTCGACCGCCAAAGTCAGACGACGGGGCGTGGTCAGAGAGGCGGCCCCGGCATAGGTCAGACCGGCCTCGACCAGACCATCGGTGATCCGCTTTTTCAGGTCTTCACCGGCACGGGTTTGCATGCGTGCAGGGATTTCCTCGGAAAACAGTTCGATCAGCAGGTCGGGCATAGTCAGTCCTTAGAAATTGACGATCGTCTGGATGACGATGGCATTGGCGATATCCACAAAGAATGCGGATACAAGGGGCAGTACGATAAAGGCAATAGGTGAAGGGCCATATCGCTTGGTTACGGCGGTCATATTGGCGATGGCGGTGGGGGTCGCGCCCAGCGCAAACCCACCGAAGCCTGCGGCCAGAACCGCGGCGCGATATCCCGACCCCATCACCGGAAACAACACGTAGATAACGAAGATTACCGTAAAGGCGGTTTGTGCCGCCAGTACGACCAAAATGGTCACACCAAGTTCCGCAATCGTCCACAACTGCAGGCTCATCAGCGACATGGCCAGAAAGGTACCCAACGCAAGCTCTGAAACCAGCCCAAGCGCGGATGTGCGGCTGACGGGAACTGCATTTGGCCGCAACCAGCTGCGCAGGTTGCCGATCAAAATGGCAATGATCAGACAAGGTACAAACAGGGGAAGTTTCAGGCCGGCCTCTGCGATCAGGACATTCACACCATAGCCAATGATAATGGCAAGATGGAGGTACAGCATGACCCGCATCAAACCAAGCGGCGTAATATCGGGATAACGCTGTTCTTCGGTTGCGACACCAACTGTCAGTTCTTCGTTGGGGCGGTCGGGGGTCAGATTATAGCGTTCGACAAGATACTTGGCCACAGGACCGCCAACCACCGCGGCCAACACCAGACCCAATGTCGCCACTGCGACCCCCAACTCGGTCGCGCCTTCCAACCCAGTTACGGCACCAACGTCCGGCGCCCATGCAATGGCGGTTCCATGCCCTCCGATCAGGGCAGCTGATCCGAATAACACTCCGGATTGGGCAGGAAAGCCAAATGCAACCGCCCCGACGGCACCAATGCCGTTTTGCATGATGATGGTGATCAGTGTCAGAACCAACAGCAAGAACAGAGGTTTGCCGCCGGTAAGCAGATCCAGGAACCGGGCATTCAGGCCAATTGCCGCAAAAAACAGCACCAGCATGTAATCCCGCGTGGCCATCTCAAAATCGAATGAGATGCCTGTGGCCATGTATAATCCCAACATCACCAGCGCTGCGACCAACCCGCCGCTGACCGGTTCGGGTATGTTGAAGCGCTGAAGCAGCTTCACCTGCGTGTTCAACTCCGCCCCCAAAAGATATACAGCCAGACCCAACGTGGCGGCGATCATATCCGGGATGAGATAAGTCATTGCCCCGTTTCCGGTTGCTGCGGGCATTCCTCTCCGACGACCGTGCCGTCATAGGCCTTTTCCCCGCAGTTGTTCAGCGCGTGCCAAACATAGCCTTTTCCATCCTGGGTTACAGCGACGATCCGGTCCACGCCAAAGTGTATATTCTTAGCCCCGATAAAGGCCTGCGCCTGACCGGTCTGCAACGCGTTGGCAATCTCAATGGCATCGTAGCACTCAAACCATCCGGGCGCCGTCAACGGTTCGGGGTCATTGGCGGTCTGATAACCAGCCAGATCTGCTGGCTTCAGGTCAGTTTCAAAGCAGGCGCGGTATCGAATCGGAGAGCTGTCCGCATCAATCGCCTGAAAGTCCGTATAGGCGATGGTCTCGGGCTCATCTGCGCCGATTGCTAGCAAACGGACATCCTGTCCCGGCTTTGAGACCACTTCATAATAAAAGCCGTAAACTTGCAGATAGTACATGGCCCCACCAGCCAGAACAGCCGACCCAAGAAGGAGAATAGCAAGTAGTTTTCCGGTCATCGTTCGAGCATCCTATTCACGTGGCCTCTTTCATTGAGGTCAAAAATGGGCCAGTTTCCAACCTGATACAGGCTGACATTAGGGTAATGAAAATGGACACGACTCTCGCCGCAGGTTTTTTCGGCGCGCTTTTTGCGATCATGAACCCGATCACCAACTTGCCCGTTTTTCTGAGCGTGACTGATGGTCTGACCCCCGCAGATCAACGCAAGGTTGCGGTGAAAACCGTCACCTACTGTCTGATCCTGGGCGGTGCTTTTGCAGCCATTGGCAGCAAGACATTGGGACTGTTCGGCATCAGCGTCAATGATCTGCGCGTTGCGGGCGGTCTTGTTGTCCTGATGATCGGCCTGAACATGCTGAGCGGCACCGAGAGCACGGCGCATCACGGAACCGAAGGCGAAAAGAAATCTTATCCCGAGCCCGACACCGTCGCCTTTTATCCGTTGGCCTTTCCCATCCTCGTTGGGCCTGGCACAATCACAACGTTGATCCTCTATGCACATCAAATGTCCAAACCTATGGACGTCATACTCTATGCGGGCGTTTTTCTGGCAGTGCTGTTTTTGCTGTTCGTCACATTCTGGAACGCCGCGGCGCTGTCCAAGCGGCTTTCGGACAACGCTCGGGTGATCATGAGCCGCTTTATGGGTATGATCCTGTCTGCCATCGCAATCAGCATGATCGCGGACGGACTTAAAGTTCTGCTTCCCGGTTTGGCGTAACTGCCGCATCAGACCTCGTACCCGGCGGCATCGGTCTGAACGAAGGCGTCGGCGCATTGCTTTGCCAAGGTCCGCACGCGCCCAATATAGGCCTGCCGTTCCGTCACCGAGATCACGCCACGCGCATCCAACAGGTTAAAGATATGTGATGCCTTGATGCACTGATCATAGGCCGGGTGCGCCATTACGATACGCTTACCGGTTTTTGGATCGTCATGCTCTTGCGCCAGAATATTGGCGCATTCGGACTCGGCCTCTTCGAAATGGCGCAGTAGGACTTCGGTGTTGGCCACGTCAAAGTTCCAGCGGGCATATTCTTCTTCGGTCTGCTTGAATATGTCACCATAGGTCAGCGGGCTGGGTGACTGCGGATCGTTGAAGGGCATGTCCATCACGTGATCAACACCCAGCACATACATCGCCAGCCGCTCCAACCCATAGGTCAATTCACCTGAAACCGGCGCGCAGTCATGGCCTCCGACCTGTTGGAAATAGGTGAACTGGCTGACTTCCATGCCGTCGCACCAGACCTCCCAGCCCAGGCCCCAGGCGCCCAGGGTTGGGCTTTCCCAGTCATCCTCGACAAACCGGATGTCATGCAGGTCCATGTCGATGCCGATTGCCTCAAGGCTGCCCAGATACAACGCCTGCAGGTCCGGCGGGCTAGGCTTGATCAACACCTGATACTGGTAATAGTGCTGCAAGCGATTGGGGTTCTCGCCATAACGCCCATCTGTTGGGCGGCGCGAGGGCTGCACATAAGCTGCGGCCCAGGACTTGGACCCCAAAGCGCGCAAAGTAGTCGCTGGATGGAATGTCCCTGCCCCGACCTCCATGTCATAGGGCTGCAGAATGGCGCAGCCTTTTGACGCCCAATAGGTCTGAAGGCGCAGGATGATCTCCTGAAAAGAGCGAGGTGCGTTGGACTTAACGGTCATCACATTCCCTTTGGACGCCATTGCGCCCTGTTCCGGTGGGTTTTGCCCTTCCTATGCAAGGGGCCAAGGGGCGTCAACGGGACAGTGTGCCCGGGAAGCCACTGAGCGGCCAAACTGGAAATTCCCCGTATTCCAGGCATGGTGTTTCAACCCGCATATCGCGTACTCTTCATCGCAGAAAAACACCGCGGACACAGGCACACAATGAGACGCATATTAACGGTAATTTCAGTTCTTTTCCTTTTCGGCGTGCGGGCATCATTTGCGCAGCAAGACGGAGGTGTTTGGGTCCAGGTCGAGGCGCAGCCTTCGCTGCGTGAAGCCCAGGAACGCGCACAAACCTATTCTGGCGCGTTGCCAGACGTAAATGGATTTCGCCTGAATTCGGGCTGGTATGCCATTGTGATCGGCCCGTATCTGCGCGGCGATGCCGAGCAAGTTCTGCGGGTGTACCGCGCAGAGGGGCAAATTCCAGCCGACAGCTTTATCGCCTTCTCGAACACACTGGGGCAGCAGTTCTGGCCGGTCAGTGCGAATACTCAGGACCAGGCCGCTGTGACAGCGCCGGTCGCATCTGAACCGGAACAACCAGTGGCCGAGGCAACCCCGCAAATTGCCGATGAAACCAGATCACAGGCGCTGCAAAGCGAACGATTGCTGAGCGCGCAGGAGCGTATGGGCCTTCAAACCGCACTTCAGGCAGCCGGTTTCTACAACTCGACGATTGACGGTGCCTTTGGACAGGGAACGCGTCGCTCGATGGGCGACTGGCAAAGTTTCAACGGATATGAGGCGACCGGGGTTCTGACGACGGTACAGCGCAAGGCCTTGATGGATGACTATAACGCGCCATTAGTCAGCGCCGGAATGCAGCTCTACACAGACCCACAGGCAGGTATCGAGATGGCCATGCCGCTGGGTGTTGTTGCATTCGACCGTTACGAGGCCCCCTTCGTGCATTTCAACGGCTCGACCGACCTGAATGCTCAGGCCCTGCTGATCAGTCAGGATGGCACCAAAGCAACCCTGCGGGCCCTTTTTGAGGTCATGCAGTCGCTGGAAATCGTTCCGCTTGAAGGCCCTCGCCAGCTGCGCGATGACAGCTTTACGCTGGAAGGTCGCGGTAATGACATTGTGTCCTATACCGAGGCCAAGCTGAAAGATGGTCAGATCAAAGGTTTTACCCTGGTCTGGCCCGAAGGGGACGAGGCGCGCCGTACCCGCGTTCTTGCCGCCATGAAAGCGGGCTTTAGCACCACTGATGCGGTTCTTGACGCCGCCGCCGGATCAGACGCTGCGCAAAGCATTGATCTTGTATCCGGCCTGCAGGTTCGCAAACCGCGCCTGTCACGCTCGGGGTTCTTTGCGGATGCCAAAGGCACCGTCCTGACCGTGACCGAGGCGGCAGATAGCTGCTCGCGGATCACGCTGGACGGCGCGCACGAGCTTGAGGTCGCCTCGACCGATCCCAATCTCGGCATCGCCGTTCTGCGGCCAAGCCGCGACCTTTCCCCGATCAGCGTGGCCGAGTTCAGCAGCACCAAGCCGCGGATTCAGTCCGAGGTTGCGGTCTCCGGATTCTCGTATCAGGGCGTTTTGGGCGGTCCGACGCTGTCATATGGGCAGATCGCCGACCTGCGCGGCCTGAACGGTGAGGATGGCGTGAAGCGTCTGGCGCTGGCCACCCAACCCGGCGATGCAGGAGGCCCCGTGTTTGACGGCAACGGTCAGGTGGTCGGGATGCTTTTGCCGACCCCGACGAATGGGCGGACCCTGCCCGCCTCGGTCAGCCTGTCTGCCAATACAGAGAGCCTGAACAAGGCGCTGAGCAAGGCTGGGCTGGCAGGTCAATCCAGCGCCACCGCCGCCACGCAGGTCTCACCCAATGAGCTTAGCCGCCGGGCAAATGGGATGACTGTTCTGGTACAATGCTGGGATTGAGTTCGTAAAATCGCGCATTAACGCCGCCCATCCGGGCGGCGTTTTTTATTCTGCGCGCCATATGTCCGGAGTGATCCGGATCAATGTCGGCCCCTTAGCGGTAAACGCTTTTCGCACCGCAGACTGCATGTCTTCCAGTGTTGAGGGCGCAGCAGACAAGGCGCCGAATGCCTCGGCCAGTTTGCAAAAGTCAGGGTTACGCGCAACGACAGCATTCGGGGCGATCTGACTGCCCACCATGCTGTCTTCGATCTCTTTCAGCTTGCCATTGTCCCAAAGAATGATCGGCAGGGGCAAACCCAGCTCTACCGCCACGCCCAATTCCATCATCGTGTAGTGAAAGCCATAATCCCCAGCAATCACAGCAGTCGGCCTGCCCGGCCGCGCGATAGCGCCACCTATTCCAGCCGGCAACGCATAGCCCAGCGTGCCAAAGCCGTTCGGGTGGTGCCAATGATAGGGGAAAGGCATTTCCCACACCCCCTTGGCAACATAGGCGAACTGGGTCATGTCCGAATACACCATCACATCCGCTGGCATTGCCTTACGCAAGGCATCCAACACCGGGACAATTCCGGGCCGTTCTGCGTCAATCTCCGCGCGCCATTTACTGCGGGCTTCGGAGACCTCATCCGAAGACCAGCCATTTGCCGGTTTGACATGGTCGATAGACGCCCACATCGCTTGGGCAAAGCTTTCGCCATCCGCCTGCAACTTGACCGAGGCCCGATGATGGTCTGACAGGACCTGAGGGTCCAGATCAATGCGGATCATATTGGCCGTATGCCCCAGCGCATCGCGCCACAGATCGACCTCACCCAGCTCGGCTCCGACGACCACCACAAGATCGGCGGAGGCGATGATCTGGGCACTTTCGGGACGAGACAAGGCAGCGCCAAAATCCAACGCATAATCCAACCCCACCATTCCACGCCCCGCATAGGTGGTGAAACAGGCCGCTCCGATCTGTGTCAGAATCTGCCGCCACAGGTTTGATCTTGCACCGCCTCCCAGAATGAACAGCGGCCTGCGCGCAATGTTCAGCATCGACAAGACCGGCGCGACGTCCGGCGGCAGAGCCTTTGTCCGCAAACCCGGCTGGTTCGGGAATGGGGCTGGGTCAGCCTGTGCCTTAAGCTGCGAAATCGGCACCTGTATGTGCTTGGGTCTGGGGCGGCTCAGCGCGAACTCTTCGAAAGCACGTTCAACCAGGCCATAGGCGGCCGAAGCTGTACTAGCCTGCAACGACCAATCCGCGACCGTTTCTCCGGCGGCACGTTGATCCTTCATCTGATGAAGCTGTCCCTGCAGCGCCTGATCATCATCAAGGCAGGAGGACAGCACCAGCATTGGCACCGAATCCGAATACCCCTGCCCCATGGGTGTCATGATGTTGCACAGCCCAGGCCCAGTGATCACATAGGCCACGCCAGGATTGCCGCTTGCGCGCGCATATCCGTCCGCCATGAAACCGGCCCCCTGCTCGTGCCGCGCAAGAACATGGGTGATGCCGGCTTCTTCGATCCCGCGATACATCTCCTGATTATGAACGCCGGGGATACCAAAAATCACATCAACACCCCGATCCCGGAGCATGTGCGAGATTTGAGCGCCAAGTGGTCTTTTCATCAACTTCTCCAGAAATGGACTGTGAACAGCGCATAGACCGCGAGCAGTTCAAGCCGACCGACCAGCATCCCCGCAGATAGTAGCCATTTGGCTGTATCGCTGAGCCCGCTGAAATTACCCGCTGGTCCGATCTGATCCCCAAGGCCGGGACCAACATTGGCCAATGCTGTTGCTGCACCCGAGACAGAGGTAATGAAATCCAGCCCGGTCAGCGCCAGCGCCCATGCCAGGAAGCCCAAAGACAATACGAAGAACATGAAAAAGCTCATGACCGAAGTCAGGACATCCGTTCCGATGGGACGCCCGTCATAGAGAGGCATGAACACCCCATGCGGTGAACGGATACGCCGGATTTGAGTTTTGATGGATGCAAACAGCAGTTGATAGCGGAAAATCTTGATCGAACAGGCAGTTGATCCTGCACACCCTCCGATCAGGCCAATCAGGAAGAACACCATGATCGGAAAACTGCCCCAACCCATATAATCGACGCTGGCATAACCGGTACCTGAAATGATCGACGTGATGTTGAACAGCGATTCCCGCACCGCCTGTTCCCAGTGATGCGGAAAGACAGAGGTCAAAAACACCGCCATGACGGCTACAAGAACCACGATCGTGGCCAAAAACGCCCGAATCTGACTGTCGCGGAACAGGGAGCCGGTGCTGCCATTGGCAAACTGAACATAACGCACAAATGGCAGGGCAGCGAGGATCATGAAAATCGACGCCGCATATTCCGCCGGACCCGAGAAGGTACCGAACGATGCATCATAGTTTGAAAACCCACCGGTCGAGATTGTGGTCATAGAATGAACCACGGCGTCAAAAAAGCTCATGCCAAGACCGGTGTAAACAAGCGCGCAGACCACGGTCAGGAACACGTAGATCAGGGAAATCTGGCCTGCGATTTCTTGCGCCCGCGGCAGGATCTTACCCATGGTTTCGAAACCTTCCGAACGGAAGATCTGCATTCCTCCGACCCGAAGCTCGGGCAGAAAAACCATTGCAACAACGATGATCCCGATACCGCCCAGCCATTGCAGCACACCGCGCCACAAAAGCAACCCCTGCGGCAGCCCGTCGAGCCCGGAAATCACGGTCGATCCCGTGGTCGTAAGGCCAGACATGGCCTCGAAATAGGCATCTACAAAGCGCAGCTCGGTTTCCCCGAACAGGAAAGGAATTGCCCCAAATAAAGGCAAAGCCACCCAAACGCCGGTCGTGAGCAGAAAGGTCTGACGGATCGTCAACCCTTCGCCAACGCCATTTGAGCAGCTCATAGAAAGGACAGCGCCGGTCAGAATGGTGATAACGCTGCTTTCAAGGAAAACATGCCATTCGCCGCGGCCCTCGATAAGGTCCGCAAGCATGGGCAACATCATGGTCGCCCCAAGAATGGCGACCAACAGGCCAATCACATATCCTACCGGGCGCATGTCCGTCATGAGGCGCAGCGTTGGCGCGCCTGCACGACTGTGTCAAGCGGATGTCCCGATTACTTTTCGGTTTTGCTGCTCGAGACGGGCATCACGGGCGGTTTCGAAGGCGCGCGTGACCGGCGTGCAGCTGCCGCCTGTCCCCCCTGAGCCTTCGGCGCGGCCGGATTTGCAGGTGCAGGTCTGGCGGTTGCAACCCGATCTGCCTTCACCTTGGACGCTACGGGTTTAACAGCTGCGGTTTTTGCAACAGCAGCGTCGATCGCTGCGGCGGGAGCAGCAGTTTTTGCCACTGCAGGTCTGACTACAGCAGGTTTAGCGGCTTCTACTTTGGGCGTTTCAGATTTGGCAGTTACGGTTTTGGTAACTGCAGGCTTTGCCGTAGCGGCTTTGGGGGCAGCGGGCCTAGCTGCGACTTTTGGGGCCGCGGCTTTTGCCACTGCAGGTTTTGCCGCGGATTTGGTCTGTGCCTTTTTCGCACCCCCCGACGCTCTGGCTATTGTCACAGGTTTCGCCAGGGCGGGCTTGGGCGATTCGGCCTTTGCCTTGACTTCTACCTTTTTCTGGACGGCCACTTTGACCTTTGCCGCAGGTTGCGGATCAGCATTGACCACAGGCATCGCCTGAGATTTGAACTCAGGTGCCTTCACGTCAGCAACAGTCTTTTCGGAGGCGACACGCAGGGCCTGAACCTGGGCGAAGGGCAGTTCAATCGCAGAGTTGGTCAGAATTTGCATGATTTTCAAATGGTTGGTCATTGCCTCACCGGCAAATCGAATTGCCGCTGCCTGAAATTCAAATGGCTGGGTAAACGGGTTCATGAGGTTGTTCTCCTGTGAAAGTGATGCAACCTGCGAATGAGTAAAGAACCCTGCCCGCCCTGACTAAACGGGCGGATTACGTTGCCTTGCAGTCCTTGGCGTCGCACGTGCCGGCTTCCTGATTGAGTGAAATGATCACCAGAACAGTGACCACGAGATGGCTGCATTCAAGGATAGTTTACAGCAAGAACTTCGCGCTTGCAGCATTTATCGCTGCAATGCGGCGAAATTTCACCGCATCGGCACTTAATCAAGGTTTTACAAAAGTTTAGCGCCTATCCGACGTGAAACAATGTCGTAAACAGTCTCGGATCCAGGCTAGAGGACATAAAGGTCGGGCCCTCAGTCAGAACAGAAACGGCATCATGGCTGTGCAGGCTTTCTTGATGGCTGGCGATCACGCGGAAATCGCCGATATGATGGTCGGCCAAAAGTTCGGCACAAAACAGGCGTGCCGCGTCTTCGACAAAAATCGGGTTTGCGGCGTTCAGCTCGGCAAAGGCCTGCTCATCTTCACGTTTGACCATGACCTGCGTCTCGGTCGGCACCGCCCTGCGACACAGCGCAATCAGATCTTCGAACCAGAGGCAATCGGCATCGCAATCGACCGCAACCGATATCCGCGCAACCGAGCGCTGCGAATGCGGCGTCGCCAGTTGCCCTCGTGTAGACCGCGCATGCTCGCTGAGCTCCAGAGAACATGGGCACGTCGAGGAATACACATAATCCAGATGCATGATCTTTTGGCGCACGCCATTCTGTTCGACCAGTTCCAGCGCGATATCGTAATATTGATAGCCTTCCAGACCCGAACGCAGGCTTTGAGTCCTGTCCGGGTAGGAGAACCGCATCTGGATACGTGCGTCAAAGCTGTCCAGATCGGTCATATAGTCGTTCAGCGCAGCCTCGATCACCTCAAAGCTGAACGTGCGCTCAGCATGTTTGTAGAACGAACGCATGATACGGGACATGTTGATGCCCTTCTTTTCCGCATCAAGGCTGACAGTGCCAGTCACTGAGGTCTCCAGCGTCAGGTCGTCGCCGTGCTTGCGGTGAAACCGGATCGGCAGGCGGAAATTCGATATGCCAACATGTTGAATCTGTTGCTTTGCCCCACGGATCAGGCTGGAAGGTCCATTCTGAAGGTCAGGCAACGACGCGCGGTAGGCCTCATCCACAGCAAACCCCTCGGGGTAATGCCGCGACAGGGATGGGTAGTTGACCGGCAGGAGCCCCGGCACAAGCCGCGCGACAGCAGGATCAAGCTGACCGATATCTGCCTCGGTCGCGTTCTCGGCCCATTTCCGCAGGGTTTTCAACGCTGCCGCGGCCTCATCATTGTTGGGGGCGTCATCAATGTCACGGGGATACACGTTCATCGATCAGGGCTCCTCGGGTTGGTCGCCGGACTATATATATGTTCGACGCGATTTCCAGTCTAATGGTATACGCGCCGAAACACAGCCCGGATCGAAACTTCGTGATGGGCGCATCATGCGCACAAGTCACAAACCGTTTTCGAACTATGCCTAACAGTCCAGCAGACACCCCTATTGCTGAGAAACGTCCAATGCGCGCTTGATATCGGCAAGAAGATCATCGGCGTCTTCCAAACCTACCGAGAACCGGATGAGGCCCGGAGCAATGCCCAGCTCAACTTTTTGGTCGTCACTCAATCTTTGATGTGTGGTGGTTGCCGGGTGGGTCGCAATCGACTTGGCATCGCCCAGATTGTTCGAAATCACCGGAATCGTCAGGGCGTTAAGGAAGAAAAATGCCGCCTCTTTTCCGCCCTTGATATCCAACGACAGCACTGTCCCGCCTTTGCCGCCAAGCTGCGTTTGTATCAGATCATTCTGCGCATGAGACTTCAGACCGGGGTAAAGCGTCCGCTCCAACGCCGGATGGCCCTCTAGCGCCTCGGCAATCCTCTGGGCGGTTTCGGCCTGTGCGTTGACCCGC
Source organism: Ruegeria sp. CDSA193 (assembly GCF_059611885.1). Taxonomy (NCBI): domain Bacteria; kingdom Pseudomonadati; phylum Pseudomonadota; class Alphaproteobacteria; order Rhodobacterales; family Roseobacteraceae; genus Ruegeria; species Ruegeria sp. CDSA193. The sequence continues at coordinate 535,568 of NZ_JBXWPN010000001.1, forward strand.
AAGGCCATGGTCTCAAGCCCTTTCAGCATGATCCACGCGTTGAAGGGGCTAAGCGCGCCTCCGGTGTGTTTCATATAGGGCTCGACCGTACCACGGATGAACTCTTTGGTGCCGATGATGACACCACCCAGGGCGCGGCCCTGCCCGTCAATATGCTTGGTTGCCGAGTAGACAACCACGTCAGCCCCCTGAGCGATCGCGCGCGAGAAAACTGGGGTCGAGAACACATTGTCCACGATGACCGTTGCACCAACCGCATGGGCCAGAAGGGAAACGGCTGAGATGTCGATGACCTCAAGCGTCGGGTTGGACATGGATTCGAAGAAAACCGCTTTGGTGTCCGGGCGGATCGCAGCCTCCCATGCGTCAAGATCGGTACCGTCCACAAAGGTCACTTCAACCCCGAACCGGGTCAGCACGTTTTCCAGAATATACAGGCACGACCCGAACAGAGCCTTGGCAGAAACAACGTGGTCACCGGCTTGCAACATCGAAGTCAGTGCCGCATTCACCGCAGCCATTCCAGAGGCGGTGGCAAAAGCGTCTTCGCCCCCTTCCAGAGCCGCGATACGCTGTTCAAACATCGAAACTGTCGGGTTGCCATAACGAGCGTAAATGAACTCATCAGGGCCGGTTTCGATGAACCGCGCCTCGGCCTGCTCGGCCGTATCATAGACAAATCCCTGGGTCAGAAAGATCGCCTCGCTCACTTCGTTGTATTGGCTGCGGCGGGTGCCGCCATGGACGGCTTGTGTGCGCTTGTTCCAGCTCTCGCTCATGTCATTCCTTTCAGCCCCTTGAGGGACGTAAACAAAAAACCCCAGACGCGGCCAAGCGAAAGGGGTCTTTCATCCTGACCTTTTAGCGGTGTTGTTTAGCGTGGCCCGCAATCCGGTAACAAATCGCCACGTGGTGATGCTGAATTACGCCGCGGCTGCAGTATCGTCAACCCCGCCCCCCGCAACGTCGCGCAGCTGTAACAATCCCTTCACTTAGGGGGCATAGGCTGTTGGGATATTGCCGCCACAACATCTTGTATGAGGCTGTGAGAATGCCAATAATCCGGATCAACGCGACCGGCGACACGCTTACGCTGCACAACAGCCCACAGTCCCCCTTCAGCCTGCTATGTCAGACCCGGCACATCCAAGGCCCGGTCATCCTCATGTCACATGGGTACAGATTCCGGCCAGGCCGGGCCAAGGCCTGCCCGCACCAACATTTCTTGTCCCTGCCCCGGACATCCTCGCCAACATCTTTCTGCAGCTGGCCGCGGCAACTTGGTTTTGGCACTGGTTTGCAAACCGAAGGGCTGGGCATTGCCTTTGGCTGGAATGCACGGGGATCGTTTTGGGGTGCCCTCCGCCGGGCGCACGAGGCCGGACGTGTTCTGGCCGAATTGATCCGGGAACTGCACCATCTGAACCCGCGACGTCCGATCCACTTTATTGGCCACTCGATGGGGACCGAATTGGCGCTTGAAGCCCTGCATCACATCCGACCCGGATCCCTAAACCGCATCATCTCGTTGACCGGAGCCGCCTATCAGAGTCGCGCGTTAAGAGCGCTGGCCACTCCGGCGGGTAGACGGGCGGAATTCATTAATATTACGAGCCGCGAAAATGATCTGTTTGATTTTCTTTACGAATGCCTGATCCCTCCGCCTGAACAAGGCGATCGCAGCATAGGCAGCGGCTTGACCGCCCCGAATGCTATCACGCTGCAACTGGATTGCCCGGACACGCTGAATCATCTGGAGCATCACGCCTTTGCGATCCATGCCTCCAGACGCAGGTTCAGCCATTGGTCCAGCTACACACGCCCCGGTGCGTTGCAAGTTTATCAGGCATTGTTACGTAGCCCAAACGCCCTGAGACTGGCCGTCCTGCGCAGTGGCATCCCACCCTTACCCCAGCGCCGATGGTCTCGGCTATTTGCATGGGCAGAACCCTTGGCGTTCAATTCGCTTTCCGGCAAAACCTCATGACCTTGGCAATCGGCGTATTATTGACCCTCGACCTCACAGCGGGCAGCCGCTGACAGGCTACGCCAAATCCAGTCAGTAGCTGCGGGTAAAAATACAGCGAGCAGAAGAACGGGAGGGGAACAAAGGCCGAGAATTCCCAGACGCGGCACATCGAGTCGCAAATGAGGCTGGAAACACCTAAATGCCTTGACTAAGGAAGGATCTAACATCGCAAGAGGAAGACGCACGCAATGGCAAAGATCACTTATGTCGAGCATGGCGGTACCGAGCACACTGTCGAGGTCGCCAACGGACTAACCGTCATGGAAGGAGCCCGTGACAACAACATTCCCGGTATCGAAGCGGATTGCGGCGGCGCCTGTGCCTGTTCGACCTGCCATGTCTATATCCACCCCGACTGGGTTGAGAAAATTCCCGGCAAGGATGACATGGAAGAAGACATGCTGGACTTTGCCTATGAGCCCGACCCTGCCCGTTCGCGCCTGACCTGCCAGATCAAAGTCACAGACGAGATGGATGGCCTGATCGTCCAGATGCCGGAAAAACAGATCTGATGCCGCGCAAAGCGCCGCGCCTACCCTACCGAACTTGGCAGGGTCAGGCCCGCGGCGCAGCGCTGACGTTGTGCTTCTGGCTGACGAGCCATATCCCGCTGGCACTGGCGGAGACCGTCTCAGCCGCTCGTTTCACCGAGCCGACAACACGTTACGCCCACGGAGTTCTGGGTGATAACATCGAATATGGCGCGTTAGAGCTGACTACCCAAAGCGGAAACGTGACCATCCGTCTTCCATCTGATCGCGTATTTGAAGATCTCGCTCCACGGCTTGTGGACGTGGATCAGGACGGGACCCCCGAGGCCATTGTCGTTGAATCTCAGGATCAAGCGGGCGCTCAGTTGGCCATCTATGATGCCAGAGGGGACAAAATCGCCGCAACTCCGCATATCGGTACCCGCTTTCGATGGCTTGCTCCGGTCGGGGCGGCGGATCTGGATGGGGATGGCAATATCGAGATCGCCTATATCGACCGCCCTCATCTGGCCAAGACATTGCGCATTTGGCGCTTTGTCGACGGCGAATTAATCCAGATTGCCGCTCTACCAAGGCTGACAAATCATCGGATCGGCGAAGATTTCATCACAGGGGGTCTGCGCGACTGTGGCAATGGCCCGGAACTGGTTGTCGCGTCTGCGGACTGGCGCGAAATTGTCAGCATCCGCTTTGACAATGGCTGGGTGCAGCATCTGGTCGCCCCCTTTAGCCCGAAAGCAATGACCTCTGCGCTTAACTGCGTACCCTCGCCCTGACTGCAGCCCGCGTCAGAGGGCTGCCCGGCCCAAGTCCATTGACGCTGCATCTCTGATGCAGTGGCTGGGCGCGGGAGCCGTCGCGATTAAAGCGCCCGCCATCCGATATCCCGGCGAAAGAACCCCTCTGGCCAGTTGATCCCGTCGATCAGCTCATAGGCGCGGTCACGCGCTTCCTGCAGGTTCTGGCCGCGTGCGGTGACATTCAATACCCGGCCACCACTAGAGACGATCTGACCGTCGGATTCTTTGGTTCCTGCGTGAAACACCATATTACCGCTATCTTCAGATACGTCATCCAGCCCTTTGATCACGCTGCCTTTTTGGTAAGAGCCTGGATAACCATTTGCGGCCATGACTACCGTCAAGGCGTGATCATCCGCCCAGTTTACACGCGCCTCGGCCAACCGGCCTTCTGCTGCGGCGTGCATCAGGTCCATCGCCTGCGCGCCCAGGCGCATCATCAGCACCTGACATTCCGGGTCGCCGAAACGCACGTTATATTCAACCAACCGTGGCTGGCCGTCCTTGATCATCAAACCAACATAAAGAACGCCCTGAAACGGCGTTCCGCGCCGCTTCATCTCTGCCATGGTGGGGCGCACGATCTCGTTCATCGCACGCTCTTCGATTACAGCGCTTAACACAGGAGCCGGAGAATACGCGCCCATGCCGCCGGTGTTCAGACCGGTATCGCCCTCGCCTACCCGTTTATGGTCTTGCGCCGTGCCAATGGACAGGATGCTTTCCCCGTCGCATAGCACGAACAGAGATGCCTCTTCACCTTCCATGAACTCTTCGACCACAACTTCGGCACCGGCACCACCAAAGGCTCCGCCAAACATGTCATCGATCGCATCCAAGGCCGTCGCTTCGTCCATCGCAACGATCACACCCTTGCCCGCGGCCAAGCCATCAGCCTTGACGACGATAGGTGCGCCCTTCTTTTTGATATAGGCTTTGGCTGGCTCGGCCTCGGTAAACCGGGCGTATCCTGCGGTTGGAGCATTGGCGGCGTCGCAGATCTCTTTAGTAAAGCTCTTGGACGCCTCGAGACGTGCAGCCGCGGCCGAGGGGCCAAAAACCAGGACACCGGCCTCGCGCAAACGATCCGCAACCCCCGCAGCCAATGGCGCCTCGGGGCCGACGATCACAAAGTCGATCGCGTTCTCATCCGCAAACCTGACCACCTCACCGCCGTTTTCGATATCCAGCGCTGCACATTCGGCAATCTGGGCGATCCCGGCATTGCCCGGCGCCACAATCAGGCGGTCGCATTTCGGGTTTTGCATCACCGCCCAGGCCAGGCTGTGTTCGCGCCCACCACTGCCGAGAATGAGGATGTTCATGACTGCTCTCCGATCTGCTTGGCCTTGCCTTCCGCGCGTTCTAAGCTGGCCGGGCATTTGACACAAGGCGCTGAAATGTCCGACCTGCTTGACGACCCCATTCCCGGCCAAAATACCCCAGAATACACTGTTTCCGACATCTCGGGCGAGGTGAAGCGGACGCTGGAAGGCAGTTTCGGCCGAATCCGTGTTCGGGGTGAAGTCGGTCGCGTGTTCAAAGCCAGATCTGGTCATCTGTACTATGACATCAAGGACGACAAGAACGTACTGGCCTGCACCACTTGGAAAGGCCAGGTTGCTGCCCTGTCCGTGGTTCCCGAGGAAGGTCTGGAAGTGGTCGTCACAGGCCGCCTGACCGCTTTTGGAGCGCAGTCCAAATACAATCTGAACGTGGATGAGGTTTCGGTGGCCGGACAGGGTGCTCTGATGGCCCTGCTTGAAAAGCGAAAGAAACAGTTGGAATCCGAGGGCCTGTTCGCACCCGAGCGTAAAAAGCCTCTGCCCTATCTTCCTCAGATCATCGGCGTGGTGACTTCACCCTCGGGCGCGGTGATCCGCGATATCCTGCACCGGTTGCGTGACCGATTTCCGCGCAAAGTGTTGATCTGGCCTGTCGCCGTGCAAGGTTCGAATTGCGCGCCTGAGGTGGCGAACGCGATTACTGGTTTCAACCAACTGACTCCTGGCGGTGCGCTGCCACGACCGGACCTGATCATCGTCGCCCGTGGTGGCGGGTCAATCGAGGACCTCTGGGGGTTCAACGAAGAGATCGTGGCCCGCGCTACGGCGGCATCAGAGATCCCGGTGATCTCGGCCGTTGGGCACGAGACCGACACGACCCTGATTGATTTTGTGTCGGACCGCAGGGCCCCAACCCCCACAGCCGCAGCCGAACTTGCGGTGCCTGTCCGCATGGAACTTCTGGCCTGGACCGGAGAGCAAGGCGCCCGCCTGTCCCGTGCAGCCACGGACGCTGTGCAAAGACGGTCGCAACGGTTGCGGGATTTATCCCGCGCATTACCACGCCCGGATAGCTTGTTGAACAACCCGCGACAACGCCTTGATTTAATTGCGGACCGACTGACACCAGCACTTGAGCGCGGCGTACAAAACCGCCGCCTTCAAGTTGTGAAACTGTCCGCCCATCTGCGCCCGTCCACATTACGCTCACTGGTCGGAACCCGACAGGAAACACTGCGCAGCCTTTCGTCGCGCCTGTCTGTCCGGCCGATCCAGCGCGAAATCGACAGCCAACGGCAAAACATCAACCGCCTAGCCGAACGCTTGAGTACAGCGCAAGCCGCGCGTCTGGACCGGATGCGTCAATCCCTGGAAACCGCAGACCGGCTGCGGGAAACGCTAAGCTACAAGGCAACGCTGCAACGTGGATATGCGGTCGTACGCGCCGAAGGACAGGTGCTGACGACTCGTAAACAGGCGGCAAAGCACCAATCCTTTGACATTGAATTTGCAGATGGCGAATTGAAGACCGGCCCGTCTACCGCGTCACCGTCAACTTCGAAAAAGCCGCCGAAAAAGGATGCGCCGGATCAGGGGTCGTTGTTCTGACCCCTGCACAGGCTAGACACCGACTTCAGGACCGTAACAGACCATCTCGGCGTCTGTGTCTTCGTTCTCATATAGTTCGGTCATCTCAGGATTTCCCTCGAACTGAGCGATCAGACCGCCGCCAGATTCGGTGAATACCCAGCATTGCGGGTCATGCCGGTCTTCATAGACGAAACAGATCTGTCCTTCCTGCTCGTACCAGAGCCCTTCTTTGCAGTTCCCATCCAGAAAAGACCAAATCACGCGGCGATCCGGCAGATAACGCTCGACCCCATAAATCCTGCCTTCAAAGCCATAGAACAGGGTTTTTCCCAGCGTATAGCGGTCAAATTCGGCGCCGGACAGGGATGTGTCGGCACAAACCGCCGGGGCAGCCAACGACAACAGAATCGCAATTCGTTTCAGCATGGGTTCATTCTGTCAGATGGCAGGCCGCTAGGCCAATTCCCTTTTCATTCCAACCGGGTGCCTTCACGTCACCGATTGAGTTTTGCGGTTATGCGCTGCGAAAGTGTTCAGTACATGCTGCGGAGATAACTCTATGACCAATGCCCTCTTTCTGATTGCGACAGCTTGCGCTCTGGCTTACCTGCCATTGACCTCGCGTGGCGCTGGCGCTGTTCGGTCAATCCTAAAGACCTTATCCGTCGCAGTTCTGGCGGTCATTGCCGCCCAAAGTGGCGCTCCATTTCTGTTGATCCTTGCGCTGGCATTCTGTGCGCTGGGGGACGCCCTTCTGTCCCGGGAAAGTGATGCCACCTTCATGGCCGGGATCGGTGCCTTTGCAACTGGTCATCTGGCCTATATCGGGCTGTTCTTGTCCCATTCGGCCAGCGACGCCGCGCTTATTCTGGAGAAGCCCGGATATTTCTGGTCTTTGATCCTCCTCGGTATTGTCGTTGTCACCCTATTACCGCCGCGTGCCGGAGACCTGAAATGGCCCGTTCTCGGGTATATTCCGATCATTCTGGGCATGGGTATCACGGTCCTGGCCCTGCCCGCGACAGGCGCGCTGCGTTGGGCTTTACCTGCGGCGTTGTCCTTTATCGCGTCCGACCTGATCCTGGCGACTGAGAAGTTTCTTCTGCCAGCGGACCATCCCAGCCGCCGTTTCACCTCCTATCTGGTTTGGGTATTGTATTGGGGGGCGCAAGCCGGTCTTCTGATCGCCTTCCTCTGACCCTTTGCAACTGCTGCAATTCCGCATTAGGTGAGAGGAACACCTGCGGAGACCAAAAATGGCGCTATTCTCAAAGCTCAAGGACAAGCTGTTCAAATCCTCATCCCGCCTTGAACAGGGGTTGGATGCCATCGTTGAAGATGGGGGCGAGGAAACAACTGCACCGGATCCAATCCCACCAGCGCCGCATTCCGAACCGGAACCCGAAGTCGCGCAACCGGACATGGCACCGGAACAGGCAGTTGCCAAACCGGTGGCCACTACAGCCGAGTCTGCTCCGTCCAAATCCATGCTCGGGCGGCTTTTCGGGCGCGCCGAGACCGAGACAACAGTTCGCCGCACGCTGGATGACGACATGCTGGAACAGCTTGAAGAGCTGTTGATTGCATCCGACATGGGTGTGGACACAGCGCTGCGCGTCACCGCCAATATGGCCGAGGGCCGTTATGGCCGCAAACTTTCGACACAAGAGATCAAGCAGCTTCTGGCGCAGGAAGTCGCCCGGGTTATGGAACCCGTTGCAAAGCCCATGCCGCTCTATTCCAAACGCCCACAGGTGGTACTGGTCGTTGGCGTCAACGGATCGGGCAAGACCACCACGATCGGCAAACTAGCCAGCCAGTTCAGGGCTGCCGGCAAGAACGTAGTGATCGCAGCTGGAGACACCTTCCGCGCAGCCGCCGTAGAACAGCTGCAGGTCTGGGGCGACCGCGCAGGCGTTCCGGTCCTGACAGCCCCCGAAGGCTCGGACCCCGCCTCCCTGGCCTTCGACGCGTTGACCCGCGCACAAGAGGATGGCGCCGATCTGTTGATGATCGACACCGCCGGTCGTCTGCAAAATCGTGCCGACCTGATGGAGGAATTGGCCAAGATCGTCCGGGTGATCCGCAAAGTCGACGAAACCGCACCGCACAATACCCTTTTGGTTTTGGACGCCACCACCGGTCAGAATGCACTCAGCCAGGTTGATACTTTTCAAAAACTGGCCGATGTCTCCGGCCTGGTGATGACCAAGCTGGACGGCACCGCAAAAGGCGGCGTGCTGGTGGCACTGGCCGACAAGTTCGGCCTGCCCATTCACGCAATCGGCGTCGGAGAACAGATCGACGATCTCGCCCCTTTCGATCCCGAAGAATTCGCCGCTGCTCTAACCGGCCTCGATCAACGCTGATCCGAACTTCAACTGGCTAAAAATATCTTCGGGGGGGTGAGGGGCAGACAGCCCCCCACCCTCTCCACCCGCGAAAGGTCGATGTCTTGAGCGACTGGCTCATCTCTCTGGAAGGCACGCCCAAGGGCCATGACCTTGCCCTTGGGCTCGCGCTGATGGCCGCCTTCTTGCACGCGGTGTTCGGAGCATTACAAAAGGGCCGTCACGACCCGTGGCTGTCCCGCGGGGCCATAGACGCCAGCTACTGTCTTCTGGCTGCACCTTTCGCGTTTTTTGTAGTGCCCTGGCCCGAACCCTATATGTGGCCAATCTTCGCCACCGTCTGGCTGATCCACATCGCTTACAAGATACTGCAGGCAATGGCCTATACCAAAGGCTCTTATACAGTGGTCTATCCTGTTGTGCGCGGCACCGGGCCGCTGTTCACCGTTTTCGGCGCCTATCTTTTGTTTGGCGAGACCTTCTCTGCCACGCAATGGTTTGGTGTCGCGGTCTTGCTAGCGGGGATATTCGGGCTGGCGGCCTATAATTTGCGGTTTCTTGAAACCAACCGCGAAACGCTTGGGATCGCTTTGGCCCTGGCGCTGGCAACTGGGTTGTTTGTGGCGCTCTACACCACCTATGACGCCTATGGCATTCGCGCGACGGCCGATCCGTTCTCCTTTCTGGCCTGGTTCTTCATGATCGACGGGGCGACGATGCCGATCTATGCGTTCTTTCGCTGGCGCGCGATGGCCCATCGCCCGGCCTTGGGACCCTTGGCGCTGCGCGGCATCGCCGGCGGGATCATCGCCCCTCTATCTTTCGGGGCCATCATGCTGGCCACGCGGTTGGACAAGGTCGGCGAAGCCGCCGTTCTGCGGGAAACCTCCACCGTCTTTGCCGCCCTGATCGGCTGGCTGGTTCTGAAAGAAACCGTCGGCCCAAGGCGGATCGCGCTGATGGCATTGATTGCACTCGGCGCCGTAATAGTTGAAATGGGCGGGTAAGCAGCAGGACAAAAGACATGACAGGCAAGACCGACATAAATCCATTTCTGAAACAGGTGCTGGAACTGGGGCCTCCGCTAGCCTTTTTCTTCATCTACCTGCGCTTGCGCGATGACAGCTTTATGATCGGCGGCATCGAGTATTCCGGCTTTATCATTGCCACGATCATTTTTGTGCCTCTGATGCTGGGGGCAATGGGCATCCTGTGGTACCTGACCGGCAAGCTAAGCCGGATGCAGATATTCACAGCTTTCATGGTCATTTTCTTTGGCGGCTTGACCGCCTGGTTCAATGACGAGCGGTTCTTCAAGATGAAAACCACGCTCGTCTATGGCCTGTTTGCGCTGATCCTGGGGATCGGGCTGCTGCAAAAGAAATCCTATCTTGCCTATGTTCTGGACGAGATGCTGCCCATGAAACACGAAGGCTGGATGATCCTGACCCGTCGTCTGTGTACGTGTTTTGCTGTTCTGGCCGTCGCAAATGAATTCGTGTGGCGCACGATGTCGACTGACCTGTGGGTCAAGATTGAGACCTTCGGATTCCCCATTGCCCTTATGGCGTTCCTCATGCTGCAGTTCAGCCTGTTGCAAAGCTATATGGATGATCCCGATCATCAATGACGGCTAAATCCTCAACCGCCCTTCGGATGACTTTTCCGTGAAGCGCGGGAGCCCTAAAACCTAACAAAATCCTTGGCTAAACGCTTGGGCTATGAAAAGTTGTGTCACCACTCACCTTTTCCCGCCGGAGCACCACACCAAATGACGGCTTTCCCAAATAGTGGCTTTCTATCCGAAGCTTCAGACCGGCTGAGATCAATGCTCTCGGCACAGGCGACAGAGATTTCTCTCGAACCTGGTGATATCCTTTTCGAACAAGGGGATGAAGGGGATGCCCTCTATGCCATTCTTGCCGGCACGCTAGAGGTGTCCTTCTTGGCGATGAGCGGTCGAAAACTCTCGTTGACATTGATGAAGCCTGGCGAGGTCTTTGGTGAAATCGGCTTGTTCGACAATGGCCCCCGTACCGCAACCGTGGCCGCGGCCGAGGCCTCTCGGGTGCTGCGTGTGCGTAGGTCCGATGTCATGAACCAGATCCGCCAACATCCTGACCTTGCGGTGGATATGATCCGACTGGCCGGTTTGCGCATGCGGTGGATGGGGTCGCAACTGAATGAACAGGTCTTTTTGCCGATGCCTATCCGGCTTGCGCGCAAACTGCTGCATCTGTCCAACCTTCAAGACGATCCAACCACTCGCATTACCCTGTCCCAAAGCGAGCTGGCCGAATTCGTTGGTGCCACGCGCGAAGCTGTCTCAAAGACAATTTCAACCTGGAAACGCGACAAGGTTGTCGAAGCTTCGCGGGGCGGCCTGATGATCCATGATTTTGAGGCACTGCGGGAACTGGCGGATTCCGACCTCATTTGACCTGTTGTGACCTGCTTCACATACGACGGATCGCATTAAGATTACGTTAGGAACTGTTACCGTAGGAGGTCAGAGAATCATCCCCGATATCTGTCCACTGACCTCTCCCTGTACCAGAGCCATACGCCTTCCCCGGCGTGTGGCTCATCTTTTTTCAGCACAGAAAAAAGGCTAGAGCAGGTGCCCTGGCCTTTCTGTTTGTTCAACCTAAGAGATCATTCTTCAAGGCTCAGCGCGACAAAGCGTGGATCTCCACCGCGCCGCACCAAAAGCAGCAGTGACTTCCGCCCGGCCGTCCGGGCTTCTTCCATCCGGTCCTCGAGATCAGAAATCGCAGTGACCTTCTGCTGGCCAGCCTCGGTGATCAGATCACCGGCGCGCAAACCCTTGGCATAGGCTTCTGACGCCTCGTCCACTTCGGTCACAACCAGCCCCTCGGTATCCGGCTCCAGCCCCAGATCAGCACGCAGGGCTTCAGTCACGGGCGATATCGTCAGCCCCAGAATATCGGCATTCTCCTCAACCGGAGCTTCTTCGGCTTCACCCTCTTCGCTTTCGGCCCGCTCGGCATCTTCGCGACGGCCCAGAGTCACAAGCACTGTCTGCGTGCTGCCATCCCGATGCACCACCACACGGACCGACTTGCCAACCGTTGTCTCACCAACCTGACGTACCAATCCACGGGTGTCATCGACCTCGACACCATCAAAGCTGAGGATCACATCGCCCGCCAACAGGCCTGCCTCTTTGGCCGGGCCCTCGGGTACATCGCTGATCAGCGCACCACCCGGCTTGTCCAGGCCCATCGCCTCGGCCATATCCTCGGTCACGTCCTGAATGCGGACACCCAGCCAACCGCGGCGGGTCTCGCCGAACTCGCGCAGCTGGTCGACAACCTTGACCACCACATTCGAGGCCATCGAGAAGCCAATCCCGATCGAACCGCCATTCGGCGACAGGATCGCCGTATTCACGCCGATCACCTCGCCATCCATATTGAACAGCGGCCCGCCCGAGTTCCCCCGGTTAATCGCAGCATCGGTCTGGATATAGTCGTCATAAGATCCGCTGAGCGCGCGGTTCCGCGCCGAGACGATTCCCGCCGAAACCGAAAACCCTTGCCCCAGCGGGTTGCCCATCGCAATCACCCAGTCGCCAACGCGCGCAATGTCACTATCGCCGAACTTGACATATTTCAGCGGCCCGGTGGCTTCGACCTTCAAAAGGGCGATATCGGTTTTTTCATCCGTACCGATCACTTTCGCAGGCAGTTCTTTCTTCGGTTGACCGTCGCCCGGGAAGAATTCGACCAGTATCTCATCAGCCTCGGCAATAACGTGGTTGTTGGTAACGATGAAACCATCCTCGGATATCACAAACCCCGAGCCCAGCGAATTGCTGCGGCGCGGGCGGTTGTCATCTTCCCCGTTACGGTCTTGAAACTCGCGAAAGAAATCTTCGAACGGAGAGCCCTCGGGAACGATCCCCTGCGGGCCGGTCTGTCCCTCGATCAGTGTCGAAGTGGTGATGTTGACCACCGCTGGGCTGATCTTGTCGGCCAGCGGAGCCAGGCTTTCGCCCCGCGCCTGTGCGGCCACTGACTGCGCCAATACAAGCAGCATCCCGGCAAAGGCCAGCCACATCAACCGCATGAAACCAACAACGTCGTCCCGCCGGACGGATATACTGCGCGCTTGTGACTGCACGTGGGAACTCCTTGTCGTCAACACTATCTGGATCACCCGCAGGCGGCCCTTCTTGATATCCAATGTAGCTGGTTTGTCCTTGCCCGCAACTGAGGATCGCGGGGAAATCACCATGAAGTGTAGCCGTTGTTCAAAACCCGACCTGATATGCACCCCATAGCAACACGAGACCTCCCACCACACATAACAATCCTGCAAGCCGACGTGCCTGCTCTGGCATCGACCGCAGCGCCTCTAGCATACGTTCAATAAGCGAAGGGGCCAGCGCATAGGCCAGCCCCTCGACAATCAACACCAGCCCAAAGGCCAGAAGGATCATACCCATTATTCAGACGCCTGCCCCGCCGATTGGCCCCGGCCGGTGGGTGATTTGAGATAGTTGAAGAACTCGGAATCCGGGCTCAATACCATCGAGCTGTTACCGCCCTGCAATGCATTCTGATAGGCGGTCAGCGAACGATAGAATTCAAAGAATTCCGGGTCCGCACCGTAAGCTTCGGCAAAGATCGCATTGCGTTCGGCGTCAGCCTCACCGCGAATGATCTCAGCCTCACGCCGCGCATCCGACACCAGTTCGACAACGGTCCTGTCGGCCTGGGCACGTACGCGCTGTGCCGCCTCATTACCACGGGCACGTTCGTCCGTTGCTTCGCGCTCCCGCTCGGCCTTCATCCGGTCAAACGTCGCTTCGAGGTTGGCCTGCGGCAGATCGGTCGCTTTCAGGCGCACGTCAATGACGGTCACACCCAGCGCACGTGCCTCGGCAATCGCACTATTGCGGATACGCAGCATCAGCGCAGCCCGGTCCGAGCTCAGGATGTCACGAGACGAAACTGAACCCAGAACTTCGCGGGTTTCAGCGCGCAAGATGCGGTCCAGACGATCCTCGGCAACCGGGATACCACCGACACCAACCGCCTGGCGGAACTGGTTCAGATCGGAAATCCGGTAGCGGGCGAAGGCATCGACGACCAGACGCCGATCATCCAACGGCGTCACTTCAAGCGGTTGAACGTCGATGGACAGGATACGGTCGTCATAACGGACAACTTCCTGAATAAGTGGAATTTTGAACGCCAGACCGGGATCTTCTTTCACCGCGACCACACGGCCGAATTGCAGAACCAGCGCACGCTCGCGTTCATCAACGATAAAGATCGAAGACAGCCCAGCGACGCCAAGGATCACCACAAGGATGAGGATAATGGGTGACTTACGCATCAGTTGCTCTCCCCGGATTGATTGCGGCGCAGTTCGTTCAGCGGCAGATACGGCACAATGCCCTGTCCCTGACCGGCCGAGTTTTCGTCCAGTATGATCTTGTCGACATCACCCAGAATCTGCTCCATCCGCTCCAGATACAAACGTTTGCGCGTTACATCCGGCGCTTTGGAGTATTCTTCCAGAACCGCGCTAAAGCGGCTGGCTTCACCTTGTGCGCTGTTGATCTGCTGGGCGCGATATCCTTCGGCCTCTTCCACAACTTGCGCGGCTTCACCACGTGCTTCGGCCAGTACCTTATTGGCATAGGCGTCGGCGACGTTCTGCAGACGGTCACGTTCTTGTGCGGCGGCCTGAACATCGCGGAAGGCCGCGATTACGTCCTGTGGCGGGTCGGCTTTGTCAAAGTTGACACGCACAATGTTCACGCCGGAATCATAGCTGTCCATCGTCGACTGAATCAATTCCTGCAAGCGATCAGCAATCACACCCCGATCTCGGTTCAGGATCGGTGCCAGCTCGCTTTGTGCAATGATCTCGCGCATGGCCGATTCCGACACGGCGCGGATCGTCTGGCGCGGGTCGCGCAAATTGAACAGATACTTGGCCGGGTCATTGATGTTCCAGACCACCTGATAGTCGATATCGACAACATTTTCGTCGCCTGTCAGCATCAAGCCATCATCGCTACCACGGGCTCCGCCCATGTCTTCGTTCTGCTCGCGGGTCACAGGAATGACCTCGGCAGTTACAAACGGCCAAGGCGCAAAGTTCAGACCGGGATTTCCAACGTTTGAAAATTCACCCAAAAACAGCTCTACCGACTGTTCTTCCGGCTTTACCGTATAAAAGCTGGCGGCACCCCAAAGGACTGCACCCACCACCAACCCAATGGCAATAGTCCCTTTGGTAAAGATGGGACCACCCCCGCCACCGCCCGAACCATTGCTGCCACGGCCGCCACCGCCGCCGCCCATCAGGACGCGCAGCTGTTCCTGGCCTTTTTTCATCAGCTCGTCGATCTCGGGAATCTGCGGGCCCTCGTTTTCAGGGGGCTTGCGCCCGTCCCCGTTATCACCCCGATTTCCTCCGCCGCCAGAAGAGCCTCCGCCCCCCCAGGGGCCGCCGCTGTTGCCCGCCATTTTTATCTATTCCCTTGTGTTGAACCGTGTGATCACGGGTTCCCTTGTAACTTGTGTGCGCGCGGTTGCAAATCAAGCCGTACGCACAGGATGACGCATTGTTACCAGTTCTTCCGCCATGACCGGATGAACTGCAACGGTGCGGTCGAAATCTTCTTTGGTTGCACCCATTTTGACGGCAATGCCAGCCAGTTGAATCATCTCTCCGGCGCCCGGTGCCACAATGTGACAGCCCAGTACCTTACGCGTGGCCTGAGAGACGATCAGTTTCATCAAAACCCGCTGCGTGCCACCTGCGAATGCCTTTTGCATCGGCTTGAACGAGGTTGCATAGATCTCGACCGGCTCTTGGGCTGCAGCGTCTTCTTCGCTCAACCCGACCGTGCCGAATTCCGGCTGCGTGAAAATCGCAGTTGGAATCAGGTCGTGATCCACAGGTGTCGGGTTGCCTTTGAACACGGTTTCGACAAAAGCCATCCCCTCGCGGATCGCAACCGGGGTTAGGTTAACCCGGTCCGTCACATCCCCAATGGCATAGATCGAGGGCACGCCTGTCTGGCTGTAATCATCCACGATGATCTCACCCTTGCGGCCGCGTTCAACGCCGATGGCCTCAAGCCCCAGATTGTCGGCATTGGGCGCGCGACCAGTGGCATACATGACCACGTCAAACAGCAGTTCCGTGCCATTGGTGGCCTTTACGCGAATCTTGTCACCGTCTTTGGCCATCTCAAGCACATTGGTGCCCAGATGCAGATCAATCCCGTTCTGGCACATCTCTTCGCTGATCAGACCGCGCGCTTCTTCGTCAAAACCCCGAAGGATTTGCGCACCGCGGTAGAACTGGGTGGTTTTCACGCCCATGCCGTTCATGATTCCTGCAAACTCGCTGGCGATATAACCGCCACCAACGATCAGGATGCTTTCGGGCAGTTTTTCCAGATGGAAAATCTCGTTCGAGGTGATCGCCAGGTCCGAGCCCGGAAACTCGGGTACAACAGGGCGTCCGCCTGTGGCGACCAGAATATGCTTGGCCGTCATGCGGGTGCCATCGGCCAGCTCGACGGTATGTGCGTCCACCACGTGTGCACGCTGATCAAAGCTTTCGACGCCGTTGTTTTTCAGGATGTTGCGATAGATGCCTTCCAGCCGGTCCAGCTCGGCATGGAGTTTGCCGCGAAAGAAATCCCAGTCAAATGCACCGGGTTTGACGTCCCAGCCATAGGCCTGCGCATCTTCGACCATGCCAGAGAATTCGCTGGCAAAAACCATCAGCTTTTTGGGGACACATCCGCGGATCACGCAGGTCCCGCCATAGCGATCCTCTTCCGCCAACGCCACTTTGGCCCCGTTTTCGCCAGCCGCCACACGCGCCGCCCGGACCCCGCCCGAGCCGCCTCCGATGACGAAAAGATCATAGTCAAAGCTCATAGTAGGTCCCGTACCCTCTCTGATTGGGATGAATCTCCGCAACCTTCAAATATGGTTTACGTCAAGAGTTGCAATCTCTTGTTTGCGATCGGCAAGCTGCTCCTGCCATTGGCGGTCAATGTCCGGCCAGAAACGACGTAGCGATTTCACAAACGCCTCGAGATCGGACCGCCTCAGACCAGCAATTAGTAGAATACAGTTCCGAACCCGACCTTTGTCGTCATTGTAGCTGATGTACACTGCGTCTTTGGGGTTCAACTTTCCACCCGAAGGGAAATCGAAATAGCGGATATCCTTCCACGCAACATCGACCCATGCAGACTCTTGTTGAAAAATCCCGTGAACGACATATTCCAATCTGAAACCAATCGCTTTGTCGTCGAGCGTGATCAGTTTACGATCTGATCTCAGGACAAGAGATATGCTGATGATCGCGCCTATGAAAAAGATCATATAAGTCATCAGCACATAGTTCGACCGTTCATACCGCAGCACGGTAGGAAGCAATAAGATAAAAACGCCAAAGAAAAACCCGGCGAAAACCACTCTGTAAAACAGCCGCTTCTTCCAAGCTGTGGAACTTTCATAGAATTCTATCGCCGACACGCGCTAATCCGCCAAATCCGTGAACAGGTTGTCTTTGCCGCCATCGAACAACTCGTCCAGTTCCACCGTTCCCTCGTTGATGTCGCGCAGTTCGACCCGGCCATCTCCATAACCGATCACGACCTTGTCGCAAATGTCGATGAACAACCCGTTCTCGACCACGCCGGGTACCTGGTTCAGCACCAGCGCCATCTGCCTTGGGTTTCCGATCCGTTGCAAATGCAGGTCCAGCACGTGATTGCCTTCATCCGTGACAAACGGCGCTTCTCCGTTCATGCGAAGCGCCGAGCGGGTACCGAGAACATCCATGGTATCCAGCACCTCTTCGATCAGGGTGCGTGTGGTCTGCCAGCCAAAGGGGATCACCTCGACCGGCAATGGGAAGGCACCCAGAGTCTCGACCTCTTTGCCGGCATCGGCGATGACCACCATCTGGTCGCTGGCCGTGGCTACGATCTTTTCCTGCAGGTGCGCGCCGCCGCCGCCCTTGATCAGATTAAGCTCTCTGTCGAATTCGTCCGCACCGTCGATAGTGATGTCCAGCCATCCCGCCTGATCCAGGGAAACAACCTCAATGCCCAGTTCACGGGCCAGTTGGGCCGTCCGGGTCGATGTCGGAACACCCTTGATCGCCAGACCTTCTTCTCTGACCCGTTCCCCCAACCGACGCACCATCCATGCAGCGGTCGATCCGGTTCCCAGGCCGACTCGCATCCCATTCTGCACCATGTCAGCCGCACGGCGTGCTGCGACGTATTTTGCAGTGTCGATGGGCGACAGATCACCGGCCATTTCAGCATCCCCCTAATTTGCTGCGGAACTTATACGGAATGCCTACGACAACTGCGAGAGAGAATTGTCCGGATCGGTAGACCAACATGTCGCGAAACTACGCGTTTCCTATGGGAAACGTCGCAATCAGGTCTGTTGAAAACATACGTGAGGTATACATAGTTCGCATGAACACGCCTTACCGCCTACACTATGCCCCGGACAATGCTTCGCTGGTCATCCGGCTGGCGCTGGAAGAGATGTGCCTGCCCTATGAAACGGTTCTGGTAGACCGCCGCCAAAGCGCACAGGACAGCCCGGAATATCGCGCGCTGAACCCCAATGGGCTGATCCCGGTATTGGAAACACCACAGGGGCCGATCTTCGAAACCGCTGCTATCTTGTTGTGGCTGGCGGATACGCATGGCCGGCTGGCCCCTACCCCCATGGACAGCAACCGCGCCGCGTTTCTGAAGTGGCTGTTCTTTGCCTCCAATACGCTGCACGCTGATCTGCGAATTCTGTTTTATGCCGAAAAATATATAGACGCAGCGCAGGTCAATCCTTTGCGCGCCGGTATCCGCCCTCGTTTGCGCCAGCACTTGCGCCTTCTTGACGATGTTGCGAAAAGCGCGCCTTCCTGGCTGAGCCCGGACATACCATCGGTCCTGAGTTATTATCTGGCCTGTCAGATGCGCTGGATGGCGCTCTATCCTGCGAAGGCTGATCGCAGCTGGTTTCAGATTGCTGACACGCCGCATCTGCAGCGAATGCTGATGCAGTTGGAGACGCGCCCCGCCACACGTGCCGCAATCGCGGCCGAGGGTTTAGGGGTTACACCCTTTACCTCACCAACCTATGCTAACCCACCGGAAGGCTTTGCTACCTGATATGTTTCTGTCTGTCTTCGATATGTTCAAAGTGGGCATTGGCCCGTCCTCGTCCCATACGATGGGACCAATGGTTGCTGCCGCGCGGTTTCTGGACATGATGCGCGCCTCTCCGTTCGAATTTTCAGGGCTGCGCGGGTCGCTGCACGGGTCGCTAGCCTTTACCGGTGTCGGCCACGCAACCGATCGCGCCACGATCCTGGGCCTGGCCGGATTTGTGCCCGACACATATGATCACGAACGGGCCGAGGCCGCACTGGCTGGCATAAGTGAGACCCACAGCGTGACCCCCGAAGGATTGCCCACGCTGCAGTTCGATCCCAAGGCCGATCTGGTTTTCGACTATGAAAACAATCTGCCGGGCCATGCTAACGGTATGGTCCTGATGGCCACGGACGCACAGGGCGACGTGATCCTGCGGCAGGTCTATTACTCGATCGGTGGCGGCTTTGTTCTGACCGAGGAAGAACTGGCCCAAGGCAAGGCAACAGATGAAGGCGCACCGGTGCCCTTTCCTTTCAAATCGGCGGTCGAGATGTTGGACATGGCCAAAACCAGCGGCAAAAGCATCGCCGAGATGAAGCGCGCCAACGAGATCGCGCGCGGCTGTGCAGACAGTTTTGCCAAAGGCACTGCGCGCCTCTGGCAGGTCATGAATGACTGTATCGAGCGCGGTCTGACCACTGACGGTATTCTGCCAGGCGGTTTGAACGTGCGCCGTCGCGCCAAAGGCATCCATGACGCGTTGATGGCCGAGCGTGGCATGAACCTGAACGCGCCCCACACGATCAACGACTGGATGAGCGTTTACGCCATGGCCGTAAACGAAGAAAACGCAGCTGGCGGTCAGGTGGTGACCGCCCCCACCAATGGTGCTGCCGGGGTTCTTCCAGCGGTAATGCGCTATTATCTGGACCATGTACCCGGTGCTTCAGAGAACCACATCGAAGATTTCATGCTAACTGCGGCCGCTATTGGCGGGCTGGTCAAATACAACGCCTCGATCTCGGGCGCCGAGGCCGGGTGTCAGGCTGAAGTCGGCAGCGCCGCAGCCATGGCTGCAGCCGGGCTGTGCGCGGTTATGGGCGGCACGCCGGAACAGGTGGAAAATGCCGCTGAGATCGCGCTCGAGCATCATCTGGGCATGACCTGTGATCCTGTCGCCGGGCTGGTTCAAGTACCCTGTATCGAACGCAACGGGCTGGGTGCGATCAAGGCGGTGTCGGCAGCCTCTTTGGCCCTGCGTGGAGATGGTCACCATTTCGTACCACTAGACGCCGTCATCGAAACCATGCGTCAGACAGGGCATGACATGCATGAAAAATACAAGGAAACGTCATTGGGCGGTTTGGCGGTGAACGTGCCGAATTGCTGAGGCAACGCGGGGAAGCGAAATGGAAGGCCATTGTCTTTGCGGTAAGGTTTCATTTCGGGTGGACTCGCCCGTTCTGTCCTGTGTGATCTGCCACTGCGACAGTTGCCGCAGACAATGCGCGGCCCCGATGACAGCTTATTTCGGGGTCCGCGACGGACAGTTGACCTGGACCGGCCAGGCACCAAAGACATTCGCATCCTCACCCGGCGTAGAACGCAGCTTTTGTCCTGATTGCGGCTCGCCGATCTCATTCCGGTCTGCGTCCATGTCCGGCATAATGCACCTCTACGTGGCCCTTCTGAAGGACCCCAACCAGTTGCAGCCAACACTGCATGTCGCGCATGAGGAAAAGCTGGACTGGTTGCAAATGGATGACGGGCTGCCGATCTGCATCGGCCCGGACTACACCAAGATGCAGCCTTTGCCTGAAACCTAGCTTTCGCCTTTCCCCGGTTCAATCAAATCGCTAGCGTCTCATCATGACACAGGACCGTCCCGTTTTTGGCATCGTGCTGATGCTTGGCTTTTGTGCGCTTGCACCCTTGGGGGATGCGGTCGCCAAATTACTGGGTGAAACCGTGCCGCTTGGAATGCTGGTCTTTGTCCGGTTTGCCATTCAAGCCATGTTGTTGGTTCCGCTGGTCGCCTGGACTGGCAGGCCCTGGCGCATGCAGGGGCGTATATTTCGCCTGGCTGTCATAAGAACCCTGCTGCACATCGTCGGCATCGCCGCGATGTTCTCTGCCCTGCAATACCTGCCGCTGGCCGACGCTGTGGCCATCGCCTTTGTTATGCCGTTTATCATGTTGCTTCTTGGCAAACTGGTACTAAAGGAAGAAGTCGGCAAGCGACGCCTGATTGCGTGCCTTGTGGGCTTTGGTGGTACATTGCTTGTCATTCAACCCAGCTTTGCCGAGGTCGGATATGCGGCTTTGCTTCCACTTGTCGTCGCGGTGGTGTTTGCCCTGTTCATGCTCGTGACCCGGCAAATTGCAAAAGCTACAGATCCCATTGCGCTTCAGGCCGTGTCAGGCGTCATAGCTTCTGTCATCCTACTGCCTGCCCTGTTGGTGGGAACACCCGCCGGAATCTGGGAGCTGTCCCTGATTGCTCCGAATTTGGGCGATGTCTGGCTTTTGCTTGCAATCGGGCTTCTCGGCACAGTCGCACATCTGTTCATGACCTGGTCGCTGCGATATGCACCCTCTGCAACATTGGCCCCGATGCAGTATCTCGAAATCCCGGTCGCCACGGTGTTTGGCTGGCTGATCTTTCACGACCTGCCCGACGGTGTCGCCGCTTTGGGCATCTGCATCACCATCGCTGCCGGCCTCTATGTCATTCTGCGCGAGCGGGCCAGCGCCCGGTCGGCCCCGACAGAAGCGCCTGCATGACCTGATCCAGCATCGCCCTGGGAAACATTACCAAAAGGCCCGGCCCATCCATACGCAATTCAACCGAGCCCAATGCGCGGTTGGACGTTCCGACAGCGCCGTTCGGCTCCATCACCAAACCGTCGATTGGCCATTCAAGGCCGCGGCTTTGCCCCGATACACGCTGCAATGGAAACAATGAGACGACATCTCGAGGCGCCATAGAAACCGAGATTTTGGGGGGTGCGTGAAAGATAATCTCACTTTCGCCAATCAGAATACAGGGCTGATCTTGCCTGCGAACCAAGACGTTGAGTGCTGCTAACTGGTGATCCAAACGCCCCCCGAGAAAACCGACCCCAATCACCAACGGCGCCTCGACACTGCGCAGGGCCTTGTCGAAATCCGTGCTGTTTTGTTCGCTAATTGGAAACAGTCGATCCAGCGGAATCTGATCTTTGTGATCCGAATCGAGCGAATCAAAATCACCGATAACAGCGTCTGGAGTACGCCCAATTTCCAACAAACTTGCCGCCCCACCATCCGCGGCGACGGCCAACTTTGTGCGAATCAACGCCAAATCCAAATCTTCAGGGCCAATTTGACCGCTTCCAACCAGCGTGATTGACTCTTTCGAACGTACAATTCGCGTCTTTTTCATGAGATTGATCATTTTTTCCGGGTTTTGACACATTGAGACCACAAAATGATAGGTTCATGGACAAAGTTCTGAGCCAATAGCTCTGCCCACGACCGGGCTGATGGCTCGTGTAGTTTGTAGAGGACGTACGTCTGATGGTACAGAATAACAAGGTTTTGACAGTTTCCTACGGAACCTTCTCGTGCACTTTGGAAGGATTTGACGATTCTTTTGAAACGATGAAGTCGATTGCCGAATACTTCCGCGACCTTGCAGCGGATGACAGGTATTTTGGGTCCGAACCCCCGCAACCAGACGCCGAAATGCTGACCCGCATTGCTCAGCGAGATGCGACGCGTAAAGTCGAAGCCAGCCAGAGCGAAAACGGATTGCTTCTGCGGGCGCAAGACCGTGCCGCTTCACCGTCCCTTTCTACCGCGCCCATGACCCCGCCCAGTACCCCGAGTGCTCCAGCCTATACCGCTGCCCCCTCACAGTCCGCGCCCATCGCAGAGGCCGAGCCGGTTGAGGGTCGACCCGAACCCGCCGCCGATAGTATCGCCGCAAAGCTGCAACGGATCCGGGCGGTAGTCTCTCATAGCGAAGAAAACTCGGTGATCTACGCCGAGGATGAAGATTCGCCCCTGATGAAATCCGAAACCGGCCCAACTGATGCCGTATCGGCTGCCTTTCAGGCCGGAACTCTGACCCCCACAGATCTGGTCGAATCCCCCGCGGCCGATGCAGAGGTTGAAGCAGCTCAGGAATTTGAGCCCGAACCTCAGATTGACATGCCCCCACCCGCCGCGGAAGAGGCAGAGATCGAAGGCCCGGCCCAAGAGACCCCCGCCGTGCCAGAAATTGATGTCGCACCCATCGCCGACGATGTGTCCACTGTCGAGGCAGAAAAGGTTTTGTTTTCGGATCTGAGTGCCGAGACGGACGAAGCCGAGAGCGACGAAATCGACAATATCCTGACAGAAGACATTTCGGCGGACGCAGACGAACCTGAAGAGGTTGCCGGCTATTTGACCGAAGAAGACGAGGAAACTCTGCTTGACGAAATCGCCAGCGTCGAAGCCGTGTTGTCCGCCCGTGCATCCGAGCCTCTGCCTGAGGAACCGAACCTGGACGAGGACGTTTCTCGCCTGATGGAAAAGGCGGTCGAACAGATGGATGATCCCGCGACTGCCACTCAGCGCGAGACATATTCCCGTCTGCGCAATGCAGTGGCCGCAACCAATGCTGATCGTGCAGATGCGCTGAACCGTAATCAGGCTCAGCAGATCAGCCCGCGCCGCCCCGAAAGCAATGTTACAACTGCCCGTCCCAAGGTAGAGCCTGCCGCTCCCCTCAAGCTGGTTGCTGAACAGCGCATCGACAATAAAGACGAGGATGAAATGGGGCCGATTTCTCCGCGCCGTGTAAAATCCAAACCGCTAGGTCTTCCGATCGAGGAAAGCGGCTTTGCGCACTATGCGCAGGAACAGGGCGCACAATCTCTGCCGGACCTGCTGGAAGCTGCGGCATCTTATCTGTCGTTCATCGAAGGACAGGAACAGTTCTCGCGCCCGCAACTGATGAACAAGATCCGTTCTCTCAAGCAGGACGATTTTAATCGCGAGGAAAGCCTGCGCTCATTCGGGCAACTGCTGCGCGACGGCAAGATTGAGAAAGCTGGCGGAGGTCGGTTTGCGGCTTCGGACGAGATAGGGTTCCGCCCTGACGGAGATGAACGCGCCGCAGGCTGAATTCAAACCGAAAAGAAAGAAGGGCCGGAGACCAACTCCGGCCCTTTTTCATTGGGCGATCTTTTGTGGGCAGGCGTATGAACCCACCGCAGGATGAGCCCGGAATAGGCCGCTCAGTCAGAGGATCCGTTTGGATCTTCTTTTCCGACACCTTTGAAGATGAATTTGAAAGGCAGAGCCCACAAAATGCCGAGCGCTACGTATACCAGAAGTTCCAACCAAATTGGTGGCCGGTCCAACCAGTTTATCACCGTCACCACCGCAACGATATAAGCCGGCAGGCCAATCAGCAGCAGCACCATCGACCAACGACGACGCGCTTTATAGCTCAGGCCATTTTTCTGTTCGCCCGCCATCAGTCAGCAAACGGGTCTGTCACCAAAATGGTGTCATCCCGCTCTGGGCTAGTGGACAGCAATGCAACCGGACATTCGATCAACTCTTCGACCCGACGCACATATTTGATGGCATTTGCAGGCAAGTCCGCCCAACTGCGCGCGCCTTCCGTGGATTCGCTCCAACCAGGCACTTCTTCGTAGATCGGAGTACATCGTGCCTGCTGATCGGCTGCAGTGGGAAGATAATCCAGACGCTTACCGTCAAGGTCATAGGCAACACAGATTTTCAGCGTCTCGAATCCGTCCAGCACGTCCAGCTTGGTCAGCGAAATACCGTTTACGCCGCTAGTGGCACAGGTTTGGCGCACCAGACAGGCATCAAACCAGCCGCAACGCCGCTTGCGCCCGGTGGTGGTACCAAACTCGTGCCCACGCTCACCCAGACGCTGGCCATCCGCATCATCCAATTCGGTTGGAAACGGCCCCTCACCCACACGGGTCGTGTAAGCCTTTACGATGCCAAGGACAAAATCAATCGAGCCGGGCCCGATGCCAACACCGGTCGCCGCCTGACCGGCGATCACGTTGGACGAGGTCACAAACGGATAGGTTCCAAAGTCGATGTCCAGAAGGGCACCCTGCGCACCTTCAAACAGAATACGTTTACCAGCCTTGCGCTTTTCGTTCAGCACTTTCCAAACGGGTGCTGCGAAAGGCAGAATCTTCGACGCGATTTCTTTTAGCTGAGCTACCAGCGCATCGCGGTCCACCGGTTCGATCCCCAACCCCTTGCGCAGCGGATCATGGTGCTGCAGCGCGCGATCTACACGCGCCTCAAGGGTCGCCTCATCCGCCAGGTCCGCGACCCGCACAGAACGACGCCCAACCTTGTCTTCATAAGCCGGGCCGATCCCACGACCCGTGGTCCCGATCTTGGTCCCCTTGCTGGCCGCTTCTTCGCGCGCACGGTCCAGCTCGCCGTGGATCGGCAGGATCAGCGGCGTGTTTTCCGCGATCATCAGCGTTTCGGGCGAGATCTCAACACCCTGCGCCTGGATCGTTGCAATCTCTTTCAGCAGGTGCCAGGGGTCCAGAACGACGCCATTTCCGATAACACTCAGCTTGCCGCCACGTACCACACCGGATGGCAGAGCGTGCAACTTATAGACGGCACCGTCGATTACCAACGTATGACCGGCATTATGCCCGCCTTGAAAACGCGCGATCACATCGGCCCGTTCACTGAGCCAATCGACGATCTTGCCTTTTCCTTCGTCACCCCACTGGGCGCCGACAACAACCACATTGGCCATATCTGGTCCTTTTGCGCTGAGATATCAAACCCGGCTCGTATAGCGATGTGTCAGCGACAGGGAAACCGATAATTCGCCGCAGATCATAACCACACTGTGCGTGGTGCCTCCGGCGGAGGTATTTTTGGCCAGATGAAGAGAGGATCCCTTGCTTCATCTGGCCAAAAATACCTCGGGGGAGTCGCGGCTTGCCGCGGCGGGGGCAGCGCCCCCTTTCTAGCCATTCGACAAATGAACCGGTTCACCATGTGGTGTCGCCAGATAGGCCTTCTCCCAATCCAACGAGACTGCGGCGACATCACTTGGGTTCGCGTCACCCATTTCGGCTAAATAGGCCTCGAGTGTTTCCAGCCAGGCATGGAAATAGTCGTTGCCACCATTCAGCTCTTTGCTCAGACCATGGCGTTTTAGCATCTTCGAAAATCGATCGGCCCATTCCGACCATTCGAATCGTCCCGCTTCATTCAGCGCGACCGTGACCGCAAAGGCCTGTGCATGCCAGGGCTCTGCGAATGCCAGCTCGGGTAATGACTGCGCGTTACACTCACTCATCGGGCACCAGATAGCTTTGCCACAGATCTAATATGACCTCGTCATTTCGGTTCTCGGGATCGGCCCAAAGCTCCGAGGCTGGGAATGCAACCGCATATAATGGTTCAGGTGCCTCTCCCAGACCATGAGCGTTGGAATCTGGCAAAACATGCGCCCCATGCAGGCGTAATATCCGACCGCAAGCGCCAGAAGCGTAAGATGGCAACCTGGTATGACCACCGTTTTTCAGGCGGTTGGCAGCCGGTCGTACTGTACGCACCTTTTGGCCGGGATCAAACTGCACCGCGATATTCGAGGGTCGATCAGCCGGACCGCCTTTGGACAGTGCTCCCTCTACCGCCCCGGCTGTCAGCGCGCGGGAAGCCAAAGGATGTGAAGCATCCGTTCCTTGGCCCAGAAGGTCTTCCAAAGTCAGGACTCCCTGCTCTACCAACAGATCTGCAAGTGCTGACACCCATTTTTCGTAGTAAGAGAATCGTGCATAGTCTTTGGGCGAAAGTCGTTCGCGTGCATGGCGCGAGATGTCGATATTCCATTGTCCCAGAAACCCGGCAGCCAATGTCAGTGCCAATGCGCGCCCGTGCCATTCTTCTGGGAAAATCGCTGCATCTTGGGATTCTGGGATCACCGGACCGTCGCCGAACCGTCCTCCCATATCGTGAACGCGGGTCATGACGGCACCTTTGGCAGGCCGGTTCCGATCATACTGTCACGGGTCACAAGCGCGGTCAGGTCGTCTTCGGTCATCCCATCGGTGCCATCGGGGCGCATGGGTAGAACAAGATAGCGTATCTCGGCCGTTGAATCCCAAACCCGCACGGCTGTCTCATCCGCCAGAAAAACTCCGAACTCTGACAAAATTTTACGCGGCTCACGCACGGCCCGCGCACGATAGGCATCCGATTTATACCACCCCGGTGGAATCCCCAACAAAGGCCATGGGTAGCAACTGCAAAGCGTGCAAACGACCATGTTGTGGAGATCAGGGGTATTTTCGACAACAACTATGTGCTCGCCTTGCCGACCGTAAAAGCCAAGCTTTGCCACCTCGGGCGTTGCATCCTTAAGCAGTGCTGCCTTAAAGGCCGGATCAGTCCAGGCTTTGGCAACAACCCGGGCACCGTTCTGCGGGCCAATCTTGTTTTGGTAAGTGTCGATGATCTCATCCAAAGCGGCCGGGTCTATCAGCCCCTTGCGGGTCAGAATCGTTTCCAGCGCCTTGACGCGAAGGGCGGGTTCAGGCGGCAATAAGGCGTGCGGATGGTCGGGATCGTCATGTGGCATGGGTCGCAGCCTGCTTTACCATCCCCTTGCCTGTCCAGTCTCTTTGCTGTGATCCCGAAGATCACTTGGCGTGATGGTAACTCGTGACTTGCCCCCGGAACCAAACTTGCATAAGTACCTCGCGATACACGCCACGCTGTACAGGACCACCATGGAAAACGTCGTTCTCATTATCCATCTTCTTCTGGCTTTGGGCCTGATCGCCGTCGTCCTGATGCAGCGGTCCGAAGGCGGCGGCCTTGGCATGGGTGGCGGCGGAGGCGGTGCCATGGCTGGCCGGTCGGCTGCAACAGCATTGGGCAAGGTGACCTGGATTTTAGCCGCGTGCTTTATCGTCACTTCGATCACGCTGACCATTCTGGCGGCACAAAAATCCTCGGGCAGCTCTGTGCTTGACCGGATTGGGACACAGGCACCGGCCGCGACCGAAGAAAGCACACCGGCAATTCCGTCGGCGGATGACCTGTTGCCTCCGGCACAGGGTGACAACGCGCCTTTGATCCCGCAGGCCAACTGACACACAAAACCTAGAAACCGAAAAGAGAACTGCAACAGCATCTTGCGGTTCTCTTGCGCTATTGGCGCGAATCCTTTATACGTGAAGTCCCGTGATGCAGCGGTTTTTCTTGAACCGCCGGGCAGCTGATATTGACGTCTCACGGGGAGCAGCCGAAAAACATGGCGCGTTTTATTTTCATCACTGGTGGTGTGGTTTCATCCTTGGGCAAAGGATTGGCTTCGGCGGCTTTGGGCGCGCTGTTGCAGGCCCGCGGATATTCGGTGCGTCTGCGCAAGCTGGACCCCTATCTGAATGTCGATCCGGGCACCATGTCGCCTTTTGAGCATGGCGAAGTGTTCGTTACAGATGACGGGGCAGAAACCGATCTGGACCTTGGCCATTACGAACGTTTTACCGGCGTCGCCGCGCGCAAAACCGACTCGGTCAGTTCTGGGCGGATTTATTCCAACGTGTTGGAAAAAGAACGCCGCGGCGACTACCTGGGCAAAACCATTCAGGTGATCCCGCACGTCACCAATGAGATCAAGGATTTCATCGCCATTGGTGAGGATGAGGTTGATTTCATGCTGTGCGAAATTGGCGGCACCGTGGGCGATATCGAAGGCCTGCCCTTCTTTGAGGCCATCCGCCAATTCAGCCAGGACAAACCACGCGGCCAATGCCTGTTCATGCACTTGACCCTGCTGCCCTACATCAAAGCCTCGGGCGAATTGAAAACCAAGCCAACCCAGCACTCGGTGAAAGAGCTGCGTTCGATCGGTCTCGCCCCCGACATTCTGGTCTGCCGGTCCGAAGGCCCGATCCCGACCAAGGAACGTGAAAAGCTGGCTTTGTTCTGTAACGTCCGCCCCGATAGCGTGATTGCTGCGCAGGACCTCAGCACCATCTACGATGCTCCGCTCGCCTACCACCGCGAGGGACTGGATCAGGCGGTTCTGGATGCCTTCCAGATCAGCCCTGCCCCCAAGCCCGATCTGACCAAATGGGAAGACGTCAGTGATCGCATCCACAATGCCGAGGGCGAAGTGAAGGTCGCCATCGTCGGTAAGTACACCCAGTTGGAAGACGCCTATAAGTCGATAGCCGAGGCGCTGACCCATGGCGGGATGGCCAACCGTGTCCGCGTCAAGGTCGAATGGGTCGATGCCGAGGTATTCGATACCGAAGAGGCCGCCCCGCATCTGGAAGGCTTCCACGCGATCCTCGTGCCCGGCGGATTCGGTGAGCGCGGTACCGAAGGCAAAATCAAGGCTGCGCAATACGCCCGCGAACATAAAGTGCCCTACCTGGGTATCTGCCTGGGCATGCAGATGGCCGTAATTGAGGCCGCGCGAAATGCCGCTGGCATCAAAGAGGCCGGGTCCGAGGAATTCGACCATGAATCCGGTAAAAAGCGTTTCGAACCGGTGGTCTATCACCTGAAAGAATGGGTGCAGGGCAATCACAAGGTCGAACGCAAAGTCGGTGATGACAAGGGCGGCACCATGCGCCTGGGAGCCTATGACGCGGTTCTGGCCGAAGGGTCAAAAGTGGCCGAAGTCTATGGCGGTACCGCCATCGAAGAGCGCCACCGCCACCGCTATGAAGTGGACATCAAATACCGCGACAAGCTGGAAAAAGCTGGTCTCAATTTCTCAGGCATGTCCCCCGACGGCCGGTTGCCAGAAATCGTCGAGTGGTCGGATCATCCGTGGTTCATTGGGGTCCAGTACCACCCCGAGCTGAAATCAAAGCCGTTCGACCCGCATCCTTTGTTCCGCGACTTTGTGCGCGCTGCCAAGGACACCTCGCGTCTGGTCTGACACCAGGCACGAAAGCAGATTGTATCGGTCAGCGCGAAAAGACTGTACGCGCTGACCCTTTGCACGGTTAACTGTCCGCAACTCAGAGATAGGAGACCGTCCATGACCGATCAGATCACCAATGCACTGACATTCGCGGCCCTGCACAAAAAGGGCGAACCGGTTATCCTGTACAATATCTGGGATGCTGGCAGTGCCGGTGCCGTGCGCGACGCTGGCGCCCAAGCCATTGCCACTGGAAGCGCTCCTGTTGCGATGGCACAAGGGTTCAGCGACGGCCAAAACATCCCGATGCAGGCCGCGCTGGACAATGCTCGCCGGATTGTCGAATCCGTTGATCTTCCGGTTACTCTGGATTTCGAAGGTGCGTATGCGGCTGATGCTCAGGGTATCTCTGCCAATGTCAGGCTGGCCCTTGAATCCGGCGTTGTCGGCTTCAACTTCGAAGACCAGATCATCGGATCAAATGAGTTGTACGATATTGAAACTCAGGCCGCCCGTGTCAGCGCGATGCGTGAAGGTTGCGATGCGGCGGGCGTTCCTGCGTTTATCAACGCGCGGACCGACATTTTCCTGAAGGCGCAGCCCGAAACCCATGATGATGCGATGCTGGAAGAGGCAATGGTCCGAGCACAAGCCTATTCAGATGCAGGGGCCAGCGGATTCTTCGCCCCCGGCCTACGGGATCAGGCCATGATTGCCCGGTTGGTAGAGTCAATCGACCTGCCGCTAAATATCATAGCATTACCCGGCACACCGGACACCGCCACTTTGGCTGGGCTGGGAGTCGCGCGTATAAGCTATGGCCCTGTACCCTATCGGAAAATGCTGGCCTGGCTGCAAGACGAAGCGCGAAAGGTACTCTGACCCAGCGCGCTATCCGGCTGTAGCAGGCGGTCTTTTGATCATTCTGAGCCTTGCGCGATAGTCCGTGCTTGGCGGGTTATCAAATATGGAATAATCTCTGACCATGTTGAAAAAACTCTTTCAGGCTTTCCGCCCGCCACAACACGACAATCTGCCCGACCCAGACGCTGAACTTGCACTCGGGGCGCTTATGGTGCGCGTTGCACAAGCGGACAGGGATTATAAGCTGGAAGAGATCAGCCTGATCGACCGTATCCTCGCCCGACTTTATCAACATAATGCGATCGAAGCCGCAAAGGTCCGCGCCACCTGCGAGAAACTGCACGCAGCCGCACCGGAAACGGACACGTTCGGTAAGCTGATCCGGGAAACCACGGACCTGCACGAGCGCTTGGCCGCTTTGGATGCCCTCTGGGAGGTGGTTCTGGCCGACGGGAATACAGATGAGGGCGAGATGAAAATCGTCGAAGAAGCCCGCATCGCCATGGGTCTGAGCTTTAACGACAGCAAGACCGCCAGAAAGCGTGTGCAAAGACGCTTGGAAGAGGCGTAAGGCCTCTCTATACCTGTCTCATGTTTAGTGATTTTCTGTCTCGACTGACCCAGCCTCAGCCCGCCCCTTTCACCGATGACGATGCTCGACTGGCCTTGACGGCCCTGCTGGTGCGCGTTGCCCGATCTGACAACGACTATGCCGACAGTGAAATGGCGCGAATCGACCGGATTTCGATTGAACGCTATGACCTATCCCCGTTCGAAGCCGCCGGCCTGCGCGCCCGCGCCGAAGATCTCGAGGCCGAAGCACCGGACACCGTACGGTTCACTCGCGCAATCAAAGAGGCCGTTGCCTATGACGACCGCCTGGCAGTCGTTCAGGCCTTGTGGTCGGTCGCTCTGGCGGATGGGCACCGCACGGGTGAAGAGGATTCCTTACTGCGACTGGTCGTCAGCCTGCTGGGCATCAGTGATGTCGACTCTGCAATGGCCCGTCAAAAGGCTGCCAAATCTTGATAGCCATGCTGGGCATGTACGACATGCCTGCGCTGCGCCCTGCGAATAATCGGTTTTGGGCATCGATTCGGGATTACCTTGGCTATGGCCCCGCAAACCTAAACCGAGACCGGGATGTCTGGGATGTCTGGTTGGACCCGGATCTGGTTTTTGCCCAGACCTGCGGCATGCCCTATCGCACCCGGCTGCATGGCGAGGTGCAGTTGGTTGGAACGCCGGATTACGCGTTGCCTGGCTGCCCACCTGGCCATTACCGGTCAGTTTTTGTAGCCCGCCGCCACGACCCCCGCGATCTTGATGAATTGGCCGATGGTGTTTTTGCCTATAATGAACCGCTGTCGCAATCCGGATGGGCCGCCCCAATGGTTCACCTTGAACGATACCACCGAACACCATCGTCGGTTCTGCAATCCGATGGTCATGCGCTGTCTGCTCAAGCCATTTCCGAGGGCCGTGCCGATTATGCCGCGCTGGATGCGCTGACATGGGAGATGCTGAAGGTACATTCCGACCTTCCAGAAGCTCTGCGTGAGGTCGCCGAAACAACCCCAACCCCCGCGCTACCTTATATCACAGCGAAGGATCAGGACGCCGCTCAGATTGCACGCGCTGTTCGCAACGCGATTCTAACCATGTCACCGCAAGATCGGAACCTTCTGCACCTGCATGACCTGATCTCTATTCCTGCCAAAGAATATCTGCGCGTCCCAAATCCGTCGAAATTGTAAACTGCGATGGATAATTCATGATCAAATTGACCAGAACGCTTCGTCAAATTGACGGAATCACCCGCTTACTCTGTCATTTGCGCATTGCATTGATCTGATTTTTAAGCCCTAGTACCGCACCAACACCAATAACACCTGGACCAACCGTGACAGATTCAACTCCCGTCATTGAGATCAAGAACCTACACAAGAGTTTCGGCAATCTGGAAGTGCTGAAGGGCGTGGATATCACTGCCAGACGGGGCGATGTCGTATCTTTGATTGGGTCCTCGGGGTCTGGGAAATCCACTCTATTGCGGTGCTGCAACCTGTTGGAAGACAGCCAGCAGGGCGAAATCCTTTTCAAGGGTGAACCTGTTCGTTGGTCCGGTAACAGCCACACGCGGCGGCCTGCAGATGCAAAACAGGTTCTGCGCATTCGCACAAACCTGTCGATGGTTTTCCAACAGTTCAACCTGTGGGCTCATTTGACCATCCTGCAGAACGTGATGGAAGCACCTGTAACGGTATTGGGCCGTGACAAAAAAGAAGTTGAAGACAGCGCACGCAGATACCTTGAAAAAGTTGGTATTGGCGACAAATGCGACGCCTACCCCGCACAGTTGTCTGGTGGCCAGCAACAGCGTGCCGCGATCGCGCGGGGGCTGTGCATGGAGCCCGAGGCGCTTTTGTTTGACGAGCCCACGTCGGCGCTGGACCCCGAATTGGAACAAGAAGTGATCAAGGTGATCAAAGACCTGGCTGCAGAAGGCCGCACCATGATCATTGTGACCCACGACATGAAAATGGCCGCTGATATCTCTAGCCATGTCGTTTTCCTTCACCAGGGCCTCATCGAAGAAGAAGGCCTGCCTGAAGATCTCTTTACTACCCCTGAATCTCCACGGCTTCAGGGCTTTCTTTCCGCCACTCAGGCGGCATAACTTCAGATCAGAACCAAAACTGGGGAGTATCCAATGAAAAAACTGATCCTGACCACTGCGGCCCTTGCGCTAAGCGCGGGCATGGCCATGGCAGACACCATCCGGATGGGGACCGAGGGAGCCTATGCACCTTGGAACTTCGTCAATGACGCAGGTGAGATCGACGGCTTTGAGCGCGAGCTGGGCGACGAGCTGTGCAAACGCGCAGACCTGACCTGCGAGTGGGTCAAGAACGACTGGGATTCGATCATTCCGAACCTGGTCTCGGGCAACTACGACGTGATCATCGCTGGTATGTCGATCACCGACGAGCGTGACGAGGTCATCGACTTTACCCAGAACTACACACCGCCGGATCCCTCCGCCTATGTAGCAATGTCGGATGACGCCGATGTTGCGGGCGGTGTCGTCGCCGCACAGACCGGCACCATTCAGGCGGGCTATATCGCCGAATCCGGCGCGACCCTGGTCGAGTTCGCCAGCCCCGAGGAAACCATCGCTGCCGTACGCAACGGTGAGGCCGATGCGGTTCTGGCCGACAAATCCTTCCTTGCCCCGATCGTCGATGAAGACGCAGATCTGCGCTTTGTGGCCGATGAGGTTCCGCTGGGTGGTGGCGTCGGCATTGGCGTCCGTGAATCCGACGGTGAGCTGAAAGAAAAGCTCAACGCAGCCATCCAATCCATGAAGGATGACGGCAGCCTGAACGAGCTGATCACCAAATGGGAAGTGTCTTCGACCTTCTAATTCTGATCCGGCGGCGTGCCCCAGTCTACGGGCGCGCCGCCCTAGCGCCTTTACCACCTGAAGAGGCCCGCCATTTTTTCGTTCTGCACTGATCCCGACACGCTGGGAACCTTCCGTTGGTTCTCGTGCTATCTGACCAATGGTGTGCATTGGTCCTTTTACCTGTCCTTCCTCAAGGTACTGGCCCTGCTTGCCGTGACGGCGCCCGTAGCGCTGGGTTTCGGGTTCGTCGGGGCCATGGCTGCCCGTTCGCACGTTCTGCCGGTCAGTTGGCTGGGTAAGGGTTATATCGCCATCGTGCGCGGCGTGCCGGATATCGCCTTTTTCATGTTCTTCGTGATTGCTTTGGATCAGGCATTCGAATGGACGCGGCATCAAATTCTCTGCCCGGACTGGACGGATTCGATCCGACAGGGCAACGACTTTATCGTCTGCCAATCTGCCAAACTGCCACTGGGCACCTCGCCGGAATGGGTGCACGAAACCTATGGGTTCTTTCTGGCTGTCATCACTTTCTCTATTGTTTTCGGTGCTTTCGCCGCCAATGTTCTGTTCGGCGGCATGCGGGCCGTACCCTATACACAGCTGGAAACCGCCGAAGCCTATGGGATGTCCCGCCGCCAGACATTCTGGAAAATCCTTGTGCCTCAGATGTGGGTTTATGCCCTGCCCGGTCTCAGCAATCTCTGGATGGTTCTGATCAAGGCCACGCCGTTGCTGTTCCTTCTGGGCATCGAAGATATCGTGTACTGGGCCCGCGAACTGGGCAGCACCAAGACTCCGAAGTTTACGCAATACCCACACGGTGACTGGCGCATGTGGTATTTCCTGTTCCTGCTGGTTTTCTACCTTGGCTTCACCCGTATGTCCGAGATCGGGCTTGAACGCCTGATGCGCCGGCTCTCGCACGGACAGGCCACCGCCGCCGGAGAATTGCTGCGCAAGGAGACCACCGCATGAGCTGCTTGCAGACCATTCAGGACTACGGCCTGCGATCTCTTGGATATGGCGAGCGCCTGCTGCCAAAATCCGACTTTACCTTATGTGAGCACTTTACCCTGATCGGGTCTGGTATGATCTGGAATATCTATTTCGGAGTCATGGCGCTTGCGACCGGATTTTTCCTGGCCACAGCACTGGCGCTTGGCAAAGCTTCACCCAGTTTCTGGCTGCGCAAACCTTCGGAATGGTTCATTTTCATCTTTCGAGGTTCGCCGCTGTTCATTCAGTTTTTCTTTGCCTATTTCTTCTTCCTGTCGCTGAAGAAATCCTATCCGATGTTCGATTCTCTGACGTCGGCCTGGATAGGGGCTCTGATCGTTCTGTTTCTGAACACAGCCGCCTATTCAGCCGAAATTTTCTTTGGCGCGCTCCGATCCATTCCCAAGGGCGATACCGAGGCTGCAGATGCTTATGGCATGTCCGGCTGGTCTCGCTTCCGGCGGATCGTCTGGCCCACCATGCTGCGGCTTGCCTGGCCCGCCTACACGAATGAGGCGATCTTTCTGTTCCATGCCACCACGCTGGTGTTCTTCTCGGCCTTCCCCGCCTGGCAGCAACGAGGCGATGCGCTGTATTACGCAAGCTATTTCGCGGACAAGACGTTCAACCCCTTTGTCGCCTATCCAATCCTTGCCTTCTATTTCATCTTACTGACGCTTGTGATCGTTGGGGGGTTCGGCCTGGTGAACAAGCATCTGAACCGTCATTTACCTGCGGAACGAAAAACAAAAATGCGCTTTCGCCTGAATCTGGCACGCTAAGAACCTACCGGGGATGCAGCCGCTGCAATCCCCGGAAAAGACAATTTCTCAAATAATAATCGGTACCGTTTTGAGTGAAGGCAGCCCTTCGATTTGCGCGGTGGCTTAGGGGCCGAACTAGCTTGGGAATTTTCTGACAATCGGGGAGATGGTACCGCCTCCCTGGCTTGAACAGGGGACCTCTGGATCCACAATCCAGCGCTCTAACCAACTGAGCTAAGGCGGCACTTGTGAAGGGCGATGTACCGAACGCGTTCACGGAATGCAAGAGGATTAAAGCTGAATTTTCCAGCTTTGTTCGACCAGATCAACCCCGAAGGAATGGACCGGTTTGCTATCCATCAACTGCCACCCAGTGGACCCATAAAGCGCACAGGCAGCCTTGTGGCTTTCATGCGTCCACAGCCTCATTTCAGTGTAACCGGCGCCGCGAGCAAAGCCCATGCAGCTCTCCAGCATCCGCTTTCCCAGGCCCATCCCACGCGCTTCGGGCAACAGCAAGAACAAGCGCAGTTTTGCGGTCGTTTCACTCAGGGCAACGCAGAAAATACTGCCCAAAGGTTTACCGTCACATTCGGCTATCCAGCCACGCTCGCGCTTGGCATCATGGTCCGAGATGAAATCGTCGAGGATTTCTTTCACCAACACGGCAAAAGAGTCGTCAAAACCCTCGTCTCGTGAATACAAAAGATCATGCACAGCCACCAACCACGGCGCGTCCAAAGCTTCAAAGGGTCTGATCTGAATAGAGTGCATCCCCTATTTGAACGCAAAGGTAACTTGATTCTCAAGCCTTTGCGCGCTAGCACGAACTCTCATCCCCGGAGGCACACATGAGCATCAATACCGAAAGTGACATTCAGGCGAATTTGCAGATCGGACCAACAGATCAGGGGATGGTGCGCCTATTCATCGAAGCAGAAAACCTAGAGATTCCAATGGATTTCGATCCGGAAGAAGCCGAAGAGATTGCCGATGAGCTCCGTGCTGCCGCGCATGCAGCACGGGCGGTCAAAAGCTGAGCTATCAGATTCTGGGATCTCTCAGGGACTGCAAGCGCCGGGCCGCGTCTGTAGCAAATTTCTGGATCATCTTCTTCCGCCGAGCCGGAGCTATCTTGTCCTCTGGCGCCATACGCACGATCTCGGCGTCATAAGCATCGGCAATGATCAACCCGGTCTCGGCAGGCAACAGCTCGGTCGGAAACTCCGTATCCACTGCCCAGAAGAATCGATCACACCACTCCAAATAACCATGCCATTTGGAATCCGACTGGAAATCAGCGCGGCTTGATTTACATTCGATCACCCAAAGCTCACCCTTAGGACCCAGCCCCATCACATCAACCCGCAGTCCGCGTATAGGCACGAATTCCTCAACGGATACAAAGCCATGCGCCGTCAGGTGACGGGCGACGCCACGTGCAAGTTTTTGTCCGGGTTGCAGGTCCAATGTCATATCCCAAATGTGAACAATTAGTGAACAAATGTAAAGTGAGCCCATACGACTTGACATAATACCATTTGGTATCGCATTAATGTGAAACCAAATGGTATCTCTTTAGGTTGCATATGGAAAACCAAACTCAAAACGCGTTCCGCGCTCTGGCTGACCCTACCCGCAGGGACATTGTGCAGATGCTGGCACTGCAGGACATGACGATTGCACAGTTGACTGATCGCTTCGACATGACCCGCGCGGCAGTCAAGAAACACCTGACCGTGCTCTCGGATGGCGGCCTGATTGCCGTCGAAGCCCGTGGCCGGGAACGCATAAACCGACTTGAACCAAAAGGCATGGCCCCTGTTCTGGATTGGCTCAGCTACTTTGATCAATTCTGGGATGAACGCCTTAACTCTCTTAAAGAAGCTGTTGAAAGGAAATCAAAATGACTGATGCCGTTCTAAGGAAGTCCATCTTCCTGAGGGCCGAGCCCGAGACTGTCTGGGCTTATCTGACCAAACCCGAGAGGCTGGCAGAATGGTTTCACAAACCTGAACGCCCCCTGGCCCAGGGACAAAAACTGGAGATGTTCGGAACGACCAGTGGCGACCTTCTGATCTGGGGAGAAGTCCGCGAAGCGCGCCCGCCGTCATATCTGGAGTATTCGTTTACGGTTAAGCCAATGGGCGACGCAGTCAGCATCGTAAAATGGACGCTGGAACCGGTTGCGGGCGGTACACGCCTTGATCTGTTGCACGAAGGTCTGCCGCAAGGTGCCGATGCCTTTGGCCTGATCCTGGCGCTGGACAATGGCTGGGACGAGCATTTCGGCAAGATGCGCGTGGCCTTACACGAAACTGTTGACGCCTGACCCCTTGTGCGAACCCGCCGGACGCCCTACTTAGGCCCGTGGCGGGTTCTGCCCTTCTTGTGACAGGTAGCATTCTGGTGGCCTTAAGCAATTCCGAGGGGGCTGGCTCTGTTCAGGTCCTGGCCTGATTACCTGGCGCCCACCTGTACATACAGGTCCTCGGGAATCAAACCGCACGGTTGACTGGTGGTCCCGCCACACTCGATCCAAACTCCGGCAGGAAATAGCCGGATTTACGAGCTCTGGGTTCTGACCTGCGGGCCAGATCGCGCTAATCATACCTGGAGCAGACAGGCATCAAGAAATGCTTTTACGGGTTCGGGTTGCCGAATGGCGCGGGGCTGCACAATCACAACATTAAAATACCCGATATCCTGTGCCAACGGACGCGCTACGACCGCATCGCCTTCTATCGTGCGGCTCGCCTCTGGCGGAAAACCAACCAGCGTGAACCCAAGCCCTTTGCCAACATAAGCATGCACCAACTCTCGTGATTGCGAGGTCAGCGGCACTTCTGGATCAAGCCCGGCGGCCTGCAACAGGTCAAGATAGCTTGGACCCGGACCGGAACGCGACACTGCAATGTAGGGCATGCCTGTCAGCTGCTCAAGCTGTACGCTGTCGGCATGCGCCATAGGGTGGGAGGCCGGAAGTAAAACCAGAGGCGCCAGTTCTTTAAGTACTTCAACGTGATGACGTTGGGGATCAAACCCTTGATCAAACACCACAAGCGCGTCCAACTCGCCCGCATCCAGCGCAGCAACGAGGTTCGGGAAATCATCCTCAACAACCTCGATGCGGATACCGGGATGGCTTTGGCGAAAAGCCAGAACAGCTGGTAGAATGATCTTCTGCGCAATTGCATAGTGTGTCCCGATCACAATAGACCCTGTTTTACCCTCAGCCATCACAGCGGCCCGATTGCCGAGCGCGCCTGCTTGCATCAGCAACGCTTCGGAATCCGTCAAAAAGGCTGCGCCAACGCGGGTCAACCTCATCCCGCGTGCGGGAAAGCGATCAAACAACGTCAAACCAGTGACATCTTCGAGTTTGTCGATTGCCGATGAAATAGCGGCGGCCGAAACATTCAGGTTCCTGGCTGCCTGCGCGATACCGCCACATCGCGCCGTCTCGGCGAAGAACGACAACTGGCGCAAAGTGAAACGTATCATCAATAAAATCTTCTCTTTACAAATTTTAAATCAGTTTTTTCGACCTTTAGCAATGCGCTACCCTGCGTTTGAAACTCAGGGAGAAAGCAGATGGACATCAGACCACTTACCGGCGGTGTGGGCGCAGAGATCATCGGCGCCGATATCCGAGACGGCAGCCTGTTCGACGCCATTCATACGGCCTTTGCTCAGCACTCTGTCATCGTACTCAGAGCGCAGGATGTCGGCCCGGATGAGCATCTGGCGTTTGCCCAACGCTTTGGCGCGATCAACATCAACCGCTTCTTCAGGCCGGTCGAGGGGCATCCAGAAATCGCTATGGTGCTGAAGGAAAAGGATCAGAAAGAGGCCATCGGAGAGGGCTGGCATACCGATCATTCCTACGACCAAATCCCGGCGATGGGGTCTATCCTGCATGCTTTGGAAACCCCGCCCTTTGGAGGCGACACGCTGTTCGTCTCGATGGGTGCGGCTTATGAGGCGCTGTCACCTACCATGCGGAGCTTTCTGGATGGGCTCTGGGCGGTTCATTCCTCTCGGCACGTTTTTGGAACAAGCACACAGGACAGTGAAGCGGCGCAAAGTGGTCGGCTAAGCAATGCACAGGCAGCCACCCAAGACGCGCGACATCCTGTGATCATAAAACACCCCCTCAGCGGGCGGCGCGGTATTTATGTGAATCCAGTGTTCACAACCCATATCGAAGGCCTGAGCGCTGATGAATCAGCAGCCATCCTTGCAATGCTATATGACCATTGCCAGCAACCCGAGTTCCAATGCCGCATTCGTTGGCAAACAGGCGACATGACCATCTGGGACAACCGGGCCACATGGCACAAAGCGGTCAATGACTATCATGGATTTCGACGATTGATGCACAGGGTTACCGTGGAGGGTGTCGCCTTGTCTGCCGAATGACCCGAACCCTGTCAGACAAAAGTCACAACGCAGTCAGACTAAAACTGACGCCCTGACCTACCAATTACGGCGGGCAAGCTCTGCGTCCACCTCAGCCGGCGTGTCACCTGTCTTAACGCCCAGTACGTGCCTCTTGTTTGATCAAGGCAGGCTTTAGCCTGACAGAAACCGGCGTTCCACCGCGCGGACCGCCGGGTTTTTCGGCCATGCTCATAATGGCATAGGCAAACTGTACACCGGCAAAGACGATCCCGTTCATGAACCAGATCATCGCCAGAGCAACCAGGCCGATATCAGAACCAGTAATCAGATGACGCAGGTTGGCGACATTCAGGGCCAGAAGCACCCCGACAAAAATTGCCGAGATGGCAAAGCCCCAGGCCACTTGCGTGATATACAAACGGATCAGTTTGGGCATGGCGGACCTCATTGCGCTGTAATATTCAGTTTAACGCATACTTGATCCGTGTAAACGCGTCAGAACGCCTCGGGCTTGGCCTCGTGCGCCATGTGATCCAGCACTGCGTTGACAAATTTGGTCTCTTTACCTTCGGGGAAGAAGGCCCGCGCCACATCGACGAATTCAGTGATGACCACCTTGGGCGGTGTGTCGTTCTGTGTCAGCTCTGCTCCGGCGGCCCGGAAGGCCGCACGCAGGGTCGGGTCGATCCGGGCAATCGGCCATTTGGCAACCAAAGCACGATCGGTCATCTGATCGATCGGCGCCTGATAATTGACCGCATCTTCAACCAGCTTGCGGAACAGGCGAATATCGCCGTCCAGCATTTCCTCGCCCTCATAGACGGCGCCAAAGCGGTGATCCAGAAACTCGGTCACAACCTGATCGGTTGTCTGACCCGATTGCTCCATCTGGAACAGCGCCTGCACGGCATAGAGCCGAGCGGCGGATTTCATCAGGCGTTTCTGGTTGGCCGGTTTTGGCGCGTCTGTCTTGGTCATGCTGTCGTGGATCCGTTGCTGTCGCCCGCCACAAGGATGGACTCGGACGGCGGCTTGAACCCGACGCCCTTTTTGGAAGAGCCCCACTTACGGCTGAGCGCGATCAGATGCAAGGCCGCAGCGGCAGCCCCGCCCCCTTTATTCATTTTTTCCGGATTGGCGCGCACTTCGGCCTGATCGTCATTCTCGACTGTCAGGATACCGTTGCCGATGCACAGCCCCTGCAGACCCATCAGTTGGATGGCACGGCTGGAGTCGTTGCAGACGGTTTCGTAATGCGTGGTCTCTCCGCGAATGACACAGCCCAGCGCGACATAGCCGTCAAAATTGCACTGACGGTCCGCCATGGCGATAGCCGTCGGGATTTCCAAGGCGCCGGGCACTTCGACCACATCACAGGTGCCGCCTGCCCCTTCGATCTCGGCCTTTGCGCCAGCCACCAGATTGTCAGCGATGACGCGATAGAACGGGGCCACAACGATCAACAGCTTGACGGGTTTGTCGAATGTCGGCGTTGGCAGCAAGCCGTGTTTGTCTTGTTCAGCCACAATCAGTCCTCCCTGAGGATTGAACGGGTCCCGACAATGGACAGGCCAAAAGCGTCGAGCCCGAGATAAACGGTTTCCGGCGAGTCGGTCAGCAGCACAAGTTCCTGGATCCCCATCTTGGACAGGATCTGCGCCCCCAGACCGGTTTGTTTGATGGTGCGTGGGCCCTCATCTTCAGCCGCATAGAGCGAGTTGCGCGGTTGGCGGAACAGACAGACCACACCGCGCCCTTCATCCGCAATCTTTTCCATCGCGCGCGGCAACTCACGTGAGGATTTCGGGCCAAGACCCAGAATGTCGGGCGCCTCGTGCAGCGCATGGGTCCGGGTCAAAACCGGCTCGGGCGTGGTGATGTCACCCTTGACCATCACGACATGTTCGATGCCATGGGTCTGATCGGTGAAAATCCGCATTTCCCAGTCGCCGCCATATTCGGATGTGACGGTTTCCCGAGATGTCTCAACCACCAGATTGTCATTGCGCGACCGGTAGGCGATCAAGTCGCTGATCGTGCCGATCTTCAACCCGTGTTCCTTGGCGAATTCGACCAGGTCAGGCAGCCGCGCCATGGTTCCGTCAGGGTTCATGATCTCGCAGATCACACCCGAAGGGTTCAGCCCGGCCAGGCGTGAGATATCAACGGCGGCCTCGGTATGGCCCGCGCGCACCAGCACCCCGCCCCGCTTGGCCCGCAAGGGGAAGACGTGACCCGGCGTGGCGATATGGGCCATCGTGTTTTGCTCGTTGATCGCAGTCGCCACAGTCAGCGCCCGGTCACCAGCGGAAATGCCAGTCG
Source organism: Ruegeria sp. CDSA193 (assembly GCF_059611885.1). Lineage (NCBI taxonomy): Bacteria > Pseudomonadati > Pseudomonadota > Alphaproteobacteria > Rhodobacterales > Roseobacteraceae > Ruegeria > Ruegeria sp. CDSA193. The sequence continues at coordinate 578,017 of NZ_JBXWPN010000001.1, forward strand.
ACACTCCCTCGCGCGCTTCTATCGACACGGTGAACGCGGTCTCATGACGTGACGAGTTGTTCACCGCCATCATAGGCAGACCCAACGTGTCAATCCGTTCCGCCGTCATTGGCAGGCAGATCAGGCCGCGACCATGGGTGGCCATGAAATTAATTGCCTCAGCATCAGCGAACTCGGCGGCAATCACCAGATCGCCCTCATTCTCGCGATCTTCGTGATCAACCAGGATGTACATCCGGCCTTTGCGCGCCTCGTCGATGATCTCTTTGATCGGGCTGATTGCCGCGCGCAGCTGGGCCTCGACCGGTCCGGGAGTTTCAAAGCTCATGGGGCAGCCTTTCACATGCCAAGTTTGACCGGGTGGATAGACCACCGCGCGGTCAAAGACCAGACCGCATGCGGCACCGTTCCGGTCAGACGCGACGTTGAATTGTGGACTATGACATTTCAGCGAGGCGCGCGACATAGCGAGCCAGTGTGTCGATCTCAAGATTGACCCGGTCGCCGATGCCGACATCCCCCCAGGTCGTCACCTCTTTGGTGTGCGGAATGAAGTTGATACCAAAATCGCACCCGTCCACATCGTTTACGGTCAAAGAAGTACCGTTCAGCGCAACTGATCCCTTGGGCGCAATGAAGCGGGCCAGATCTTTGGGTGCGCGCAAGGTTACCCGCGTGCTGTCGCCCTCGTCCAGAACGGCGACCACTTCTGCGACGCCATCAACATGACCAGACACGATATGACCACCCAACTCATCTCCGACCTTCAGCGCGCGTTCCAGATTGACGCGTTTGCCGACGGTCCAGCGATCCAGATTGGTTTTCGAAACGGTTTCCGCGCTGATTTGCACATCATACCAGTCTTCGCCCAGTGCGATGGCTGTCAGGCAAACGCCGTCGCTGGCAATGGATGCACCAATATCAATCCCCGGGGTATTGTAGGCGGTTTTGATCCGCGCCCGCAGATCGCCTTGCTGCTCCAGTTCGGTGATGGTGCCGATATCTGTGACGATCCCCGTAAACATTGCGTTAACCCTCTGTTTCTAACCTGATGCCAGCGCTCACCGTCGAGGTAAGCGTAAGCGCGCCTACGGGCAAGCCCCAGGTTGCCGCAAATACGACAAACAGGCATAATTCCTCATCTAACGACAAGAGCAGCAGAAATGTCACCACTCAACGGCGCTGCGCAAAAACGCGTATTTCTTTTCCTGCAAGGACCGCACGGGCCGTTTTTTGGCGCGCTTGGTAAGATCCTGCGCGCAGCGGGTTCCGAGGTGTGGCGCGTGGGTTTCAACGCCGGGGATCAGGCTTTCTGGTCTGATAAGGCCAGCTTTATTCCCTATGCTGGCAAACCCGAGAACTGGCCGGTAAAATTTGTTGACCTGGTTGTCGGCCGCGAGGTGACAGACATAGTCCTGTATGGCGATACGCGTCCAATCCACGCCCAAGCCATCCGCATCGCCCGCGCCCACGGGATCACTGTTCATGTTTTCGAAGAAGGGTATCTGAGGCCCTGGTGGGTCACCTACGAACGCACAGGTACGAATGGCAATTCGCATCTGATGAATCTGGAAGTTACCCAGATGCAGCGAGCGCTGGAGCGTACTGATGCGCCGATGCCGCCCCCTCCGACGCATTGGGGTGATATGCGACAGCATATTTTCTATGGCGCGCTGTATCATTGGTTTGTTCTGTTCCTGAACGGCAAGTATCGCAATTTTCGAACCCACCGTGACCTACCGGTTTCGAAAGAGTTCAGGCTGTATTTCAAACGGCTGGCAATGATGCCGTTCCACAGAATCCGGAGGCGAATGGCGACGGAGCGGGTCCGGCGGGGCGGGTTTCCCTATCACTTGGCATTGCTGCAACTGGGACATGACAGTTCGGTTCAGTCACACTCGGACTTTGACTGCATGTCCGAGTTTCTTGAGCAGGTACTGCACGGTTTTGCAAATGGCGCACCAACGCACCATCATCTGGTCATCAAAGAACACCCGCTGGAAAACCATCGGGAACCATTGCGCCAGGTGGCACGCAAACTGGCCAAAACACTGGGTATCGCTGATCGGGTCCATTATGTACCCGGGGGCAAACTGGCCACATTGCTCAACGAAGCGAGCTCGGCCGTGACGATCAATTCAACTGCGGGTCAGCAGGTATTGTGGCGCGGCATTCCTCTGCGCGCCTTTGGCAAATCGGTCTATGACAAGCCCGAATTTGTTTCCAGCCAACCGATCACTGATTTCTTTTCCAATCCAGATATCCCCGATACCGAAGCCTATCAAAGCTATAGGCGTTTTCTGCTTGAAACCAGTCAGGTCCCCGGCGGGTTTTATTCACGCCGTGGGCGGCGACAGTTGCTTAGGCGAGCCGTGGATATGATGCTAAGGGCGAAAGATCCCTACCAATCCGTGCTGACCGACAAAGAGGCGCGGACGCCACAGTTGAGGATCGTTGAGTAAATCACCCCTCTTGATGCTGGCGATTGCAGTTGGAAACAAGTACGCTGCTGGAAACAAAAGACCAAAACCAAGACGTTCGAGGATATTCGGCAGTGCAGCGCTTTCCAATCCGATGGGGACGGGGTGTAACCCTTGTGGCCGTTCTTGGCCTGCTGGCCGCGTGCCAACTACCTAAAACTGGCCCAAACAAATCCGAAATCCTTGCCGGTTCGACCACGAAAGGTGGAAACGCCTATGTTGTTGAGGTTGACGACCGGGTGGCGCAGGTCACGTCCGCAGTGCCTCAATACGGGTTCTCGCAAACCTTCCGTAGCGCTCAGAACCTGACCGCCGACACGGTTCGTCCGGGTGATGTACTGGGCCTGACAATCTGGGAAAACGTGGATGACGGGCTGTTATCCGGAGAGACCGGTGCCTCAACATCCCTGGAAGAGGTACAGGTCGACAGCGAGGGCTTCATCTTTGTTCCCTATGCCGGGCGCCTGCGCGCAGCCGGAAACACGCCGGAACAGCTTCGCATGTTGATCACGGAAAAGCTCCAGGACCAGACCCCTGATCCTCAGGTCGAAGTGCGCCGTATCGCCGGGGACGGATCAACCGTCTCACTATCGGGCACCCTGTCCGCACCCGGGATCTATCCGATCGAACGACCAACCCGCACACTGGCCGGAATGCTGACACGGGCTGGCGGCGTGATCGAAGGGTCCGATATCGCCCTGGTGACACTGATCCGAGGCAATCAAAAAGGGACGGTCTGGTACAATGACTTGTTCCGCAACCCGGAATTTGACGTTGCCCTGCGGGGTGGCGACCGCATTCTAGTCGAAGCCGACAACCGGTCCTATGTCGCCTTGGGGGCGACGGGCGGTCAGTCGCGCGTGGCATTCGACAGTCAGGATCTGTCCGCGCTGGAAGCGCTGGCACAGGTTGGTGGCTTACAGCCCCTGTCTTCGGACCCGACCGGTATTTTCGTTCTACGAAAGGAACGGCAGGACATTGTCCGGTCAGTCATGGGAAAACCGGACCTGCAGGGAGAGCAGCGCATGATCTACGTGCTGAACCTGACAGCTCCCAATGGCCTTTTCATCGCCCGTGACTTTGTCATCCGCGATGATGACACAATTTACGTCACCGAAGCACCTTACGCGCAATGGAGCAAATCCATCTCGTTGATCGCCGGTGGCCTGACCCCGCTTGCCAATGTCACGACTCTGACAGGCGGATGATGCCCTCCGTTCCACAAGGAACGTATGCCAAGGCCGAACGCAGTCGTCTTTTGGTCTATAATGGCGGATTTCTGACAGCCGCGCGCGTGCGGAGAATTCTGTCACTGACCGGATATGATATCGGCATCGGCACGCCCAAAGGGTCGGATCTGGTGGGTATCTGGGGCAATAGCCCGACGGCACATCGTGGACTGCGAATAGCGACCAAATACAATGCTCCGATCTTGCGCGTAGAGGATGCATTCCTGCGATCTCTGCACTCAGGACGCAGTGGCGAGGCTCCGCTGGGTCTGCTGCTTGATCGCAGCGGTGTGCATTTTGATCCAACACAGCCTTCGGATCTGGAAACACTTCTTGCGACCGACCCGTTGGATAATACGGCCCTGCTGAACCGGGCACGTGGCGGGATGGCGCGGCTGCGCGAACTGCATCTGAGTAAGTATTCCGCCTATGATCCCGCGACCCCTGCGCCGGACCCAGGGTATGTCCTGGTTGTCGATCAAGCACGTGACGATGCTTCTGTAAGGGCAAGCGGCGGCGATGAGGCCCGGTTCCGCGAGATGCTGGTTATGGCGCAAGAGGAGAACCCCGGCGCGACCGTTCTGATCAAAACCCACCCCGACACGATCGCAGGGCACCGGCCCGGATATTACTCTGCCGATGATCTGACCGACCGCGTATCCTTTCAGCACAGCGCCATCAGCCCCTGGACCTTGTTAGAGGGCGCTGTGGGCGTCTACACCCTGTCCTCGCAACTTGGGTTCGAGGCCATATTGGCCGGTCACAAACCCCGCGTCTTCGGCCAACCGTTTTACGCCGGTTGGGGTCTTACCCAAGACGAAGCCCATTTCCCAAGACGCCAACGAAACCTAACGCGCGCGCAACTCTTCGCCGCCACCATGGTTCTTTATCCCAAGTGGTACGATCCCTATCGGGATCAGCTGTGCGAATTCGAATCCGTGCTGGACACGCTTGAAGGTCTGACCCGCGCCTGGCGACAAGATCACAAGGGCTGGACGGCATCCGGGATGCGGCTTTGGAAACGCAGGCACCTGCAGCACATGTTTGGGCGCGAGAAAAAGGTAAAATTCACGCCTGACGTTCCCGAAAACCCAGATCGTCCCCACATGGTTTGGGCGCGGCACGGCCGTGATATGGAAAAGGTCACACGGGTCGAGGATGGCTTCGTTCGGTCCCGTGGGTTGGGGGCCAGCCTTGTGCCGCCTCTGTCGCTGTCGCTGGATGACCTTGGGATCTATTACGACCCGACCAAACCCAGCAGGCTGGAAGAGATGATCGCCAAGCGGGAGACCCTGCGGCCGGATCAGGAATTGCGGGCCGAGCGGTTGGTGACACAGATTATCGCCGGAGCGGTCAGCAAATATAACACCGGCGGCCCGGTTCCGGACTTGCCAAAAGGTCACCGCATTCTGGTGCCCGGACAGGTCGAGGACGATGCCTCGATCCTGTTTGGAACCAGCACCGTTCGCACCAATACTGAACTTCTGCGCACGGCCCGAGAGATGAACCCGACCGCCGTTCTGATCTATAAACCGCATCCCGATGTCGAAGCTGGCCTGCGTGAAGGTGAGGCCGAGGCTGAGGGGCTAGCAGACCTGATCGTCACGAACACCGATCCCGCCGCATTGTTGGGTGAGGTTCAGGAGGTCTGGACCATGACCTCTCTGCTAGGGTTCGAGGCGCTGATGCGCGGATTGCCGGTCACAACGCTCGGTGCACCCTTTTATGCTGGTTGGGGTTTGACCCAGGATTTGGGGTCCGTCCCCGCCCGTCGTGGTGCACGGCCCTCCCTGCTGGGATTGATCCATGCCGCACTGATCGATTACCCGAGGTATCTGGACCCTGTCACCGGCATGCCCTGCCCTCCGGAAGTGGTATTGGAAAGGCTGACAGACGGCTACCAGAGCCGATCTGGCCCCGGCCTTAGACTGCTCTCGAAACTACAGGGCGTTTTCGCAACACAGGCGCATCTCTGGCGCCGTTAGCGCAATGCCCGCGCCCAGCGATGCATCACGTCTTGACCGATGATGCGGGTCTCCAGCAGCTCAAACCGTGGTGCCTCATCCAGACGATCCATTCCAAGCGCCCCGATGGCAGGCAAACCTTCGGCACCAATCGCAAGCCCGGCACTGAAGCCGATCAACTCATCAACCAGTTCATCCACCAAAAGCGACGCAGCCAGGGACGATCCGCCCTCGCAAAAGACGCGGGTCAAACCCTCCTGCCCCAACTGCAGCAACAGGTCAGCGGCGTCAATGTGATGATCGCGTAACGCGCAGGGGATAAGCCTTGCGCCCAGTCCTTCCCACGCTTTTGCACGTTCGGCATCCGGTGACGGACCATGGCACAACCACACCGGAATTTTCGAGGCGGTGCGTGCCAGTTGACCCATCAACGGGATATCCAGATGGCGCGAAACGACGACGCGCACAGGCTGACGTTCAATCCCAAGATCCCGAACTGTCAGAGACGGGTCGTCTACGCGCGCCGTACCTGCCCCAACCATAACAGCATCATGCGTTGCCCGCATGGCATGAACAGCCCGCCGCGAGGTCTGACCCGTAATCCACTGACTATGGCCGCTTTCGGTCGCAATGCGCCCGTCAAAACTGCTGGCCAGTTTAAGCGTGACAAATGGCCGGCCCTGTTCGGTCTTTAGAAAGAAACCGGCGTGGTCGCGGGCCGCCTGATCCGCAAGAACACCGGTTGTCACGTCAATCCCAGCCTCGCGCAGCATGGCAAAGCCCTGCCCGGCAACACGCGGATCACTGTCTTCGATGGCTGAAACAACACGCGCCACACCGGCCTCAATCAAGGCCTGAGCGCAAGGCGGGGTCTGTCCGTGATGGGCGCAGGGTTCAAGCGAGACATAAGCAGTCGCGCCACGCGCCTGCGATCCCGCCTGTCTTAACGCTTCGGTTTCCGCATGTGGCCGACCACCAGGTTGCGTCCAACCACGCCCAACAATCCGCCCGTCCTGTACGAGTACGCAGCCAACGGATGGGTTGGGCCAGCACGTCCCCTGTCCGCGCCGCCCCAAGGCAAGGGCCAGCGCCATATATCGCTTATCTGTTTCGCTCACTCGTCCGTCGAAGGCTGCGGCGGGCGCAGTTCGTGGACAAACTCCTCGAAATCATCGGCCGCCTGGAAATTCTTATACACGCTTGCAAACCGAACATAGGCAACGGTGTCGATCCGCGCCAGAGCTTCCATAACAATTTCACCGATCTTGCTGGACGGAATGTCGGTATCGCCCATGCTTTCCAGCCGTCGCACAATACCCGAGATCATCTGATCAATGCGTTCCGGATCAATCGGGCGTTTCTGCATCGAGATACGGATCGACCGTTCCAGCTTGTCTCGATCGAAATCCTCGCGTTTTCCATTGGTTTTGATCACAACCAGATCGCGTAACTGAACGCGTTCATAGGTGGTGAACCGTCCGCCGCAAGCCGGGCAGAAACGGCGCCTGCGGATCGCGACATGATCCTCTGCCGGGCGTGAATCTTTGACCTGAGTGTCGATATTTCCGCAAAACGGGCAGCGCATCCGCCGTCTCCTCGTCTCTTGTTCCGCCTCTTTTAGTAAGCGCTGTGGCCCACTTATCCACAACTATAGGGCAGCCTCTAGGATTTGGGTAGTCGGAAATTTTTACCGCTAAATAAAGGGGTCACGCGAAATGCGCAGCGACGCGTCGGTTGTGTGATTGGGTCCGGTGTTCAAACAGATAAACGCCCTGCCATGTCCCCAGCATGGGCACCCCTGCGGCGACAGGAATGCCCAAGGACACAGGCAGCAACGCAGCTTTGATATGTGCTGGCATATCGTCTGGCCCCTCATAGGTGTGCCTTAAATACGCCATCGACGGATCATCCGCCGGTGGCACTAGACGTTCGAAAAAGGCCTGCAAATCCGTCCGCACCTCGGGGTCCGCATTTTCCTGAATGGCCAGAGAACACGAGGTATGGCGCACAAACAGGGTCAACAATCCGTCGCGACCGCTTGGGGCAAGCCAGTCTCGTATACCCGAGGTGAACTCATACAGCCCCGGCCCCTGCGTTGAAATTATAAACTCGGTCTGCAAAACGCGGGTCTTACCTTCTTTAATCAAAAATTGGCTGCCGGAAACACAGGCCATTCGCGTTCTGGACGGACCTGCTCTGCCCCGGCTGGAAACCAATGGAAACAAAGCTTGTGCTCTGCTCGACATTTGCTGGAGGGGTCAACGAGAATTGGACCGCCGTGCGGCGACCGGTGGCTTCGCTTGGGCCATATCCACGCACAACATAGATATTCTGCTGCCACCCTGCCCCCAAGCTGCGACGAGCAAAATCTGCAGCAGCGCACCAATAGCCATCCACATCCCTACGCGCGCGCGGGATCACCTCAAACACTTTGTCGTTTACTGCAACAGTCTGAAAACCGTTTGGTGCTGCTGTCACCGCCCCCGGTTCAAACAACGTGGCGGCGGCCAGAACCGCAGATGTGATCACTTTTTTCATAATGCTACTCTCTCATGTTTCTTGATAAATATTAAAGTAGATTGCAGGAGGCCATGGCAAAGCCACCTCACGTTCAATTCAGGCATTGTTCCTATTTACGTGAACCGGCATCAGCCAGCCCCGATATCTGATCAGTTGACCCAACATCGGCATTTCTGCCGAAACATCGAACCGAAACCGGCCTTGATCATCCTGCCATTCTACCGTCGCCGAACGCGGTAAAAGAAAGTTCGGGCATGGCACCCGCAATAGAGTGAGGCGCAGGATGTTCAAATGCAGCTTTTGACCTCGAACCTGTGGGCGCATCCAGATGGTCAGCCCTCCGATCCTCTCTTTCACGCACCGCCTGTCTGCGTCGTAGACCAGATGAGACAGCGTCTCATGCCCGCCAAAATCTCTGAACCATTCCCATTCCTGGCCATTGAGTTTGGTTCGAATGCGGACCGTCTGAGTATCTGCAGCGGGAGGAAACCCACCCAACCACAATGACAAAGAGGTCAACCACCCGGTTCCTCTTTGGATGCTGCATAATCCTGTAAACTCTGCCGTTTCACTGTGGAATTTTCGAACCGCATCCGGCACCTCAGAATTGGCAGGAAGAGCCTGCAGAAATGGGTCCGGCCTCACGCATACCCTCCGGGGAAGAACCGCGCTTTCAGGGATGAATCCGGAACCAAGCACGTTTCGAACCGTCCAAAGAATGCAAATCGGTGGCGCGCGATGAAATGATAAAGCGGATCCTTCAAAAACCGCGGAAGAAATCGACAGGCCGACAGAACAGGCCACAAAGCGGGTAAGCTGCGCATTGCAGCAGCAAAAGCATCCAAGCGCTGATGCACAACACCGTCAACGATCACAAGATTGGTTTCAAACTCGTCGGTGGGCAGGCCGAGTTGCCGGTAAAGGCTTTGTCCTATGGGGGACTGGGCAATTACAAACTTGAACCGCTTCTTTGTGTCAGCCCACAGCATGAACCTGAAAAACCGAGAACACAGCACGCATTCTCCATCAAAAACGATGAGGTTCTGCTCGGTTCCCACATCTGAGATCGCCCGGTCTTGCATTGGATACCAGATCAATTTCGCCACAACCGGACCGTGCCATTGAAGGGTAAAATCCGCAATGCGACACGTAGGTTTTCAGATGAAACGTGCCGGGGAGCCACCGATCGCTAGTCTGAGACGACCGGAGCTCTACCCTCATCCCCACAAGGTGCTGACCCGACAACACGAGGTAACTATGCCTTTGCGTTGCTATATCCTTGCTGAAAAGTGCCAGAAACTTGTGAAAACCTGCCAGATGGGTTTGCCTGCACCCGTGCAAACTGGGTTCAAATTTTTCGCGAAAGCATTAAGAATTGGATATGGAGCTTGATATTGCCAGAATTCAACACCTGACCCGAACGGTAGATGAGCGTTCGGGCGGCCCAGAGTTAGCAGACCAGCTTTTGGAACGCAGCGGTCTAAGCCGAGCGGCAATCGCTCCCCCCACTACAGTCTACAGTGCGCAAACTGAGGCGATGTTCATCAGATATGCCTGCGACGCTATGCGCGACATAACTTTTGCCGCCTATGCGGGTTCAAAAGTCAGTTCGGCCTCTAGCATTACGGCCTATATCAGCAAGTACTCTCGTGACCTCCGACAGGTGTTTGAAAACACAACCCGCTTCTCTCGCATCATAGATCCCACAATCACCTTCAGTCTGCGCCATGCCGGGAATTTTGTGTCCTTCGAGGCGGACTGGGAAGACGCAAGTTTTGCCCGGTATCACAGACGCACAGAGTTTTTGATGTTTGGGACACTGGCGCGAATGCGGAACCTGACGCAGTCAGACTTCCACCCCATAGCAATTCGCTTTCAACACGAGGTTGGAGAGAAAAGAAATCTATTTCAAAAGCTTGCAGGATTTTCGGTAGAGTTTGGAGCAGAAAACCTAGAGATTGTTCTGTCGCCTTCATCTCTGGATCTTCCCGTGCCCACATATGACCCGATGCTTCGAGAGCATCTGATTGAGTACGGGGAACGCGTCTTGGCAGAGCGGGCCTCGCCTAAGCAAAAATTGCGGGCGCAGGTCGAGGGTCTGATTACACGTTCAATGCCGGGGAATTTTCCGCAAGCCGATGACATAGCCGCCAATCTCGGCATGAGCCCGCGAACATTTGCGCGTCGGCTAAAGGATGAAGGGTCAAGCTATCGAGAGATCGCAGACGATCTGCGCTGTGATCTGGCCCAAACTTTCATCACCAACGGTATGCAGCTATCTGAAATTGCATTCTCACTTGGCTACGCAGACCAACCCGCCTTTTCCACTGCTTTCAAACGGTGGACGGGTCGCGCGCCCAGCGCTTTCCGCAGCCGCCTGGACCCGTGATCGTAACTTTGAGGTAGCCGGGGGTCGTCAGCCTTGCAGCCTCGCCCCGGCCCGTCCCATGAGTGGACATTGCGGATATAGGAAGACGCGCAGCGGGCTTCTTGTGAGTTCTCGCCAAATTGATGTTTCTACAAGCCACCGTGACCAGTGGTTTCAAACGAAAAAGGCGCCTCGGTCGAGGCGCCTTTCTGGGTTACTGATCCAGGAACGACCGCAACTTTCGCGACCTGCTGGGGTGTTTCAGTTTTCGCAGCGCCTTCGCCTCGATCTGACGGATACGTTCGCGCGTCACGCTGAACTGTTGGCCGACCTCTTCCAGAGTGTGGTCGGTGTTCATACCGATGCCAAACCGCATCCGCAGAACCCGTTCTTCCCGCGGGGTAAGTGAGGCCAGAACACGCGTGGTCGTTTCCTTGAGGTTTTCCTGAATAGCACTGTCCAGCGGCAGCACAGCATTCTTGTCCTCAATGAAATCGCCAAGCTGGCTGTCTTCTTCGTCGCCAATCGGCGTTTCCAGGCTGATCGGTTCCTTGGCGATCTTCATCACCTTGCGGACCTTCTCCAGCGGCATCTGCAGCTTTTCGGCCAGTTCTTCCGGCGTCGGCTCGCGGCCGATTTCATGCAGCATCTGACGACCGGTCCGAACCAACTTGTTGATCGTCTCGATCATATGGACCGGGATACGGATCGTGCGTGCCTGATCCGCGATGGACCGGGTGATCGCCTGACGGATCCACCAGGTGGCATAGGTCGAGAACTTATACCCGCGGCGGTATTCGAACTTGTCTACGGCCTTCATCAGGCCAATGTTACCTTCCTGAATAAGATCAAGGAATTGCAGACCACGGTTCGTGTATTTTTTGGCGATCGAGATCACCAGACGTAGGTTGGCTTCGACCATTTCTTTCTTGGCCTGGCGCGCCTCTTTCTCGCCTTTCTGGACCTGCTGTACGATGCGGCGGAATTCGCTGATGTCCAGGCCAACATATTGCCCGACCTGAGCCATATCGTTGCGCAGTTCCTCGACCTTGGAGGTCGAGCGTTCGATGAACATCTGCCAGCCCCGGCCCGGCTTTTCAGCCATCTCAGCCAGCCAGTTCGGGTCCAGTTCACGCCCACGATAGGCGTCAACAAATTCGCGACGGTTGATGCGGGCCTGATCCGCCAGCTTCACCATCGAGCTGTCCAGCGACATGATCCGACGATTGATGCCATAGAGCTGGTCGATCAAAGCATCGATCCGGTTGTTGTGCAGATGAAGGCCGTTCACCAGTTCGACAATCTCGGCGCGCAGCTTCTGATAGGTCGCTTCGTCCGTGTCGCTGAATGTGCCGTCTTCGTTCAGGGTTGCCGAAATCCGGCTGTCCTGCATTTCGCTCAGCATCGCAAAATCAGTCGAAATACGCTCGAGTGTCGTCAGAACCTGATCTTTCAGAGCAGCTTCCATAGCAGCGAGCGACATGTTCGCCTGCTCGTCTTCGTCATCGTCATCATCGGTCGCAATCGGGTTGCCATCGGCATCCAGCTCGGGGCCTTCTTCCTTGGCGGGCTTTGCGGCCTGCACGGTCGAAGTGTCGACGACCGGCTCTTCAACATCGCCGTCTTCGTCCATCTGATTGCCGAAAGTGGCCTCCAGATCAATGACGTCGCGCAGCAGAATGTCTTCGGACAGCAATTCATCATGCCAGATCGTAATCGCCTGGAAGGTCAGCGGGCTTTCACAAAGCCCCAGGATCATCGTATTGCGACCAGCCTCAATCCGCTTGGCGATGGCGATTTCGCCCTCACGGCTGAGCAGTTCGACCGAACCCATTTCGCGCAGATACATGCGCACCGGGTCATCGGTACGATCAAGCTTTTCGGCGGCGGCACCCGCCAGCGTGACCTCACGGTTGCTTTCCGTTGTGATCAGGTCGGTCGAGCCTTTATTCTCTTCCTCTTCCGCCTCTTCATCTTCGATGATGTTGATCCCCATCTCGGACAGCATCGACATAACGTCTTCGATCTGCTCCGAGCTGACCTGATCAGGCGGCAGGACCTGATTGAGCTGGTCGTAGGTGATGTAGCCTTTCTCACGAGCCTCGGCGATCATCTTCTTGACCTGAGTCTGGCTCATGTCCAGCGAGATTTCCTGTTCCTGCTCGTCGGATTTGCTGTCTTCGTTTGTATCCTTGGCGGCCATTCAATGCTCCTGCAGGGATGGGTGATTCGATTGAACCGAATCATTAGCGCGTTGAAGTGATTCGGCCACCCGTTTACCTGTTTTTCTTTTCCAGTGCCTTACGAAAACACCACATTACCGGCGTTTTCGCTCGAAATTGATACCTGACATGATTGCCTTAAACGCATCCTTCTCGTCGCGGTTGATTCGCGCACCATTGTCAGCGATGTCGAAAACGGCCCTGTCTTCATTCTGGCTTCGGCTTGTTCTGTTGCGCTCTTCGGCGGCTTGCGCCAAGCGATAGGTCAACGCTTCATCGTCCAGATCAGACAGCTCCTCTGCGGCTTCGGCAATCTCTGCGTCCAGACCCCTGAGAGCTTTGATTTTGGCGAGTTCCTCAGCCAATGTCATTTCGGCCTTTTCAACGTCGCCCGGTTTATTCACGCAGGGGATAACTGCGACATGGCGAAGGGCCAGCAGGTTTTCAAGGGCGTGATGTCCCAAAGTTTCCGCAATATGTTGTTTGAGGTTCTCAGGATCATCTATCGCGTGCCGCAGAATGGCATCGCGCAGGCCAGCGTGATCTTGGTCACGGCACTCCATTTCTTCCAGTTGGTGTTCAAACTGCACCACGACTTGGGGATTCAATGCGGCGATGGCCAGAATGGCGGCTTCGCGCATCTGGATATCGGCATTGTCGGATGATGCCAGGAATGACGCCCGCGCGCCCGGTGTGGCCGGTTGCGGCTGGGGCTTCCATTTCCCGCGTGTTTGCCAAGTACGGTTTTGTGGCTGCCTTTGAGGGCGAAACAGCTGCCAGCGCAGGTCTTTGATCTCTTGCCCGTAATGCGACCGGATCGACGGGTCACGGATCAGCTTGATCTTGTCGCGCAAGACCTTGTCCAAAGCTGCTTTGCGTTCGGGGCTGTCGAACACCTTGCCTTCGGTTTCGCGCTGCCACAGCAGCCTGACCATTGGCATGGCCTCTTCCAATACCGTCTGCACTGCCGTTGGACCATCGGCCCGCAACAGATCATCGGGATCTTTGCCCTCAGGCATCAGCGCAAAGCGCAAGGACTTTCCTGCCTCAAGCAGCGGCAGGGCCAGATCGACCGCCCGCATCGCAGCACGCAAACCCGCCGTGTCGCCATCCAGCGCAATGATCGGCTCGTCCGAGATACGCCACAGCAGTTGCAACTGATGCTCGGTGATTGCGGTACCCAATGGGGCCACCGATGCGCCAAAACCGGCCTCGGCAAGCGCGATCACATCCATATATCCTTCGGCCACGATCAATGGCTGCCCTTTGCCAGCAGCCTGCCGCGCGGGGCCTTGGTTATAGAGGCTGCGTCCCTTGTCGAACAGTTCGGTTTCGGGCGAGTTCAGATATTTCGCATTGTCATTGGGGTCCATCGCTCGGCCACCGAACGCAATGCAACGCCCGCGCGGATCCCGGATCGGATACATGATCCGGTTCCGAAACGTGTCATAGGGCTTTTTACCTTTGTTCGAGGGTTTCGCCAGACCCGCACCAAGGATCAGATCTTCGGCCACGTTCTTGCCGCGTAGGTGATCCCAAAGCGCCTGCCAACCGTCGGGAGCAAAGCCGATTTCCCACCGATCCAGCGCCTGCACTTTCAAGCCGCGCCGCGCCAGATAATCGCGCGCCTCCCCACCTGCCCCTGTTTTCAGCTGCAACCGAAAGAACTGCACCGCCTGTTCCATCACCTCGGCCAGTTGCGTGCGACGATCCTGTTTCTCTTGCGCCTTGGGGTCACGTTCTGGCATCGGCATTCCGGCTTCACGCGCGAGAATTTCGACCGCTTCGATGAACGAGACATTCTCGGTCTCTTTCACGAAGCTGATCGCATCCCCTTTGGCATGGCAGCCAAAGCAGTAATAGAAACCCTTTTGGTCATCGACGTGGAACGATGCTGTCTTCTCGTGATGGAACGGGCACGGAGCCCACATGTCGCCCTTGCCCTGATTGGACTTGCGCGCGTCCCACATGACTTTGCGCCCGACGACCTGAGACAAGCTCAGCCGGGTGCGCAACTCATCCAGAAAACCGGGTGGTAATGACATGGGTTAAACCTGACAGAAACGGCAACGCGCGCCAAGGGGAAGGCGCGCGTTTGTCCGCAAAGAAATCGCAAGGTTTTGGATTACTGCTGCAGGCACAGCTCCATCCACGTGGCGCCGAGATCCTTTTTGCGCACATCGCGCATCTTCTGCTCATAGACCCAAGGGGTGATCAGCGGGATCGCGGCATTATAGTTCGCGGGCCAGGTCGGACCTGTATCGGCCACGGCTTGCGGCACGTCGCGCTCTTTCACGCGGTCAAGTCGCGCCTGCTGGATCGCCGCCACGACATCCGCCTGATGCTGGCAGCTTTGTTCTTTTGTTTCCTGAGCAGCCAGAGGTGTGGCCAGTAAAATAGCCGCAACGGCAATACGCAACATGGTGGTCTCCGGGATTCGTTCTCGTCGCTGAAGTCTACTGCCGGGCGCGGATGCGCGCCATCGTCGAATTGCATCTTGCGCAGCCCTGTTGCGCCTTGGTCCTGCGGGCGATGGATCAGATGCCAACCGCCCGCAGAGAGTATTGTCAAAGCCCCTTAGCGCGGTAGCTTTTCGAGACACGGTCAATGGCCACGATGTAGGCCGCGGTCCTCAGATCCTCGACATCGTCGCGACTGTGCCAGACTTCACGCATCGACTGGTAAGCAATCCGCATGGTGTCATCGAGCCCCGAACGAACCAGCTCAAGCTCATCCGCACCTTTCAGGTATTTCGCCTTGAAGTTCGGAGACATGGACCAGGCATCGCCCAGATAGCGGTCCAGCCGTTCCAGTTCACTGACGATCAGCTCGTGCCGCGACTCTTCCTGGCGACGCTGCATGCGGCCAAACCGGATATGGCTTAGGTTCTTAACCCATTCGAAATACGAAACGGTCACACCGCCAGCATTTGCGTACATATCAGGAATGATCACGACGCCCCTATCGCGCAGAACTTCGTCTGCACCAGCTGTTACCGGGCCGTTTGCAGCTTCGATGATCAACGGGGCCTTGATGCGATCGGCATTATCAAGGTTGATCACACCTTCCAGCGCCGCCGGGATCAGGATGTCGCACTCTTCTTCCAGCACGGCCCCGCCCTCGGCGGAATGGGTGGCGTCGGGATAATCGCTGACGCCGCCATGCTTGACAATCCATTGGCGAACCGACTCGACGTCAATCCCGTCCGGATTATACAGCGCTCCGTCCCATTCAATGATGCCCACGATACGAGAGCCGTCTTCCTCGCTCAGGAACTTGGCAGCGTGGTAGCCCACATTTCCCAGACCCTGAACAATAATGCGCTTGCCGTCCAACTTGCCCGACAGCCCTGCCTTTTGAATGTCCTCAGGATGGCGGAAAAACTCGCGCAGCGCATATTGAATGCCGCGGCCCGTGGCCTCGACCCGTCCGGCAATACCGCCAGCATTCAGCGGCTTGCCTGTCACGCAGGCGCGCGCGTTGATGTCAGTTGTATTCATCCGGGCGTATTGGTCCGCCATCCACGCCATTTCACGCTCACCCGTCCCCATATCCGGGGCTGGCACGTTCTGTGACGGGTTGATCAGGTCGCGCTTGGCCAACTCATAGGCGAACCGGCGGGTGATCTGTTCAAGCTCATGCTCTTCGTATTGGCGTGGGTCGATACACAACCCACCCTTTGATCCGCCAAACGGCGTTTCGACCAGAGCACATTTATAGGTCATCAGCGCCGCAAGCGCTTCGACTTCGTCCTGGTTGACCGCCAAGGCAAAGCGGATACCGCCTTTCACCGGCTCCATATGCTCGGAATGCACCGATCGATATCCGGTGAATGTGTGTATGTCACCGCGCAGCCGGACGCCGAAGCGTACAGTGTAGGTGGCGTTGCAGACCCTTATCTTTTCTTCAAGGCCCGGAGGCAGATCCATCAGGGACGCTGCCCTGTTAAACATTAGATCTACACTCTCTCGAAAGCTGGGTTCTTTTGTGGCCGTCATTTAAACCTCCGTGCCGGCGAACGACTTGCGTTCTGACGTTTTGTCGCACCCCTTTGCTAAACGATCAATGTTTAAGCAGAAATAAAATCTCAAGTTACGGGGAAATATTCGAACTCTGGCTGAGTCGCCAAACCCAGACATTATCCGCCGAATTGTTCACGCATCGAATACAGCCCCGCGCAACGGTCCGGAATTATCCCTCAATTTCCCTCAAACCAGCCAAAACTGGGCCCTTTTCGCCCAATTCCCGCCACGTTTCGCAGTTAATTTCCATACGTTAACTTTTCCTTAGCAGCTTTGGATGTCTGCTCAGCGAGGTCTGCAAGATGAAAATGCCCAAGTTTCTACGCGAAAGCAAAAGCGGCGCTAAATCCGCGCTAAGCGCGCGCCGGTTCGCAAAAAGCGAAGACGGTACATTCACAATCTTTGTATTGTTGGGTTTCCTGGTGATCTTCGCTTCGACCGGAGCTGGCGTTGACCTAATGAATTTTGAGCGCGACCGCGCCAATCTGCAATCGACATTGGACCGCGCCGTTCTTGCGGCCGCTGACCTTGATCAGAAAAAGCCCGCACGCGAAATTGTCGATGCCTATTTCGAGAAGGCTGGGCTGGGCGGCAAAATCACTTCTGTCGTGGTAGAAGAAGGCTTTGGATCACGTAAAGTATCAGCCACCGCCGAGGCGACCATCAAAACCCACTTTATGCATTTCTCTGGCGTCAACAGCTTGACCGCTAACGCGGCCAGCACGGCCGTCGAAAGCATTGGTGCTGTAGAAATCTCGCTGGTTCTCGACATCTCAGGCTCAATGAACAACTATTCGCGTTCTGGCGGGAAGAGCAAAATTGCGCTTCTGCAGGATGCGGCCACAGAATTTGTCACGCTGATGCTGGATTCAGATGATCCGAACCGCACGGGCATTTCGATCTCGATCGTGCCTTACGCAACTCAGGTCAACGCGGGTGAACCCATCCTGAGCAAATTCACCAACGTTACAGCAGAGCACAACTACTCCCATTGTGTGAACTTTATCCCTGAACAGTATAGCGACGCGGACCTAGAGCGTGATGACAGGCTGGAACGCACTGCACATTTTGACCCCTTCACCTATTCCGAAGGCTCGATCAGAACACCGGTTTGCCCGGTCCGCGATGGCAGTGCGATTACGCCTGTTACCGATAATCTGGAGGCATTGACCAAACAGATCAAGGCGTTGACTGCAACCGGGAACACCTCGATAGATGTCGGCATGAAATGGGGCGTGGCCTTCCTGGACCCAAGCGTTCGTGGCATTGTGAGCGACCTGGCTGACGACAACATCGTTCCAAATCACTTCCGGACCCGCCCGTCAGACTATAACTCGGACATCTTGAAAATTGTAATCGTAATGACCGACGGTCAGAACACGGACCAGTATATGCTGAACCCGTCCCTTCGGGAGGGCTTGTCTGATGTCTGGTACAATGCTGAGGCCTCCGAATACACAGTCTACCATTCGCAGGGTCGCCCGAACTTTTTCTGGCCACAGCAGAACACATGGGCAGACCATCCGTTCGGCAATCCTGATCCAGAGACACCAGCCAACGAAGAATTGGGTACGGCTGTTCGCCTGACCTATCCAGAACTTTTCAACCGTGTGTCGTTGGCCTGGAATGCAAGATATAACTACTACTGGCAGTCAAGTGCATGGGCCGAGTGGTACTCGAAAGCGTATGCCAAAGTTGAGACTTCGGCCAAGAACCAGCGCACCAAGCATATCTGTAACGCAGCCAAGGATGAGGGCGTCATTGTCTATGGCATCGCCTTCGAAGCACCCAGAGCCGGGTACAAAACCATCAAGGACTGTGCCAGCTCGGACAGCCATGTATACAATGTGAACGGTCTGGACCTGGAAGACGCATTTGCTTCTATCGCGTCGTCGATCAGAAAACTGCGGTTGACCCAATGATCGGAGCCCTTGTTTCAAAGCTGCGAAGCCTGAGACGCAGGGAAGATGGGGCGGTCACCGTCGAGTTTGTGATCATCTTCCCGGCATTCATGTTCTTCATCCTGAGTGCGATGGAGTATTCGGTGGTCACCTTGCAGCAGGCGATGTTAGAGCGGGCTGTGGACCAGACAGTTCGCGACATTCGCCTCGGCACGGGCACCAACCCAACGCATGATCAGATAAAAAGCACGATCTGTGATCGCGTTGTAGTGATCAAACGCTGTACCACCAACTTGCAGCTGGAGATGCTGCAACAAAGCGCGTTTGTCGGGTTGAACCTACCGCCTGTCCCGGATTGCACTGACAATTCTGAAGAAGTGAACCCAGTTCGCGCTTTCGAAAATGGCCTTTCGAACGAGTTGATGATCCTTCGGGCCTGCGCAAAGGTCGATCCGATTTTCCCTACATCGGCGATGGGGCGTATTTTGTCGGATGAATCAGGCCAGATCGAACTTACCGCGACGACTGCCTTCGTACAGGAGCCTCTGTAAGCCTATGTTTTTCATTTCAAAGCTCCGGAATCTTCTGAAATCCAAGACGAAAGACGAGAGTGGGGTACTCACGGTTGAGGCTTTGCTTGTCTTTCCGATGCTGGTGTGGACGATCACAGGCGCTTTCACGTATTTCGACGGCTTCCGCCAAAGCGCATCTAACCTGAAAGCGGCGTATACCGTTGGCGATTTGATCTCTCGCGAGACCGGCACGATCACGGACACTTATATCACCTCATTGCATTCGCTGCTGGTGGCGATGGTCAACAACCGATCACAGATGAATCTGCGCGTGTCGCTGGTTGTGTTCGACGAACAGGATGATCGTCATTACGTCAGATGGTCAACCGCGCGCGGTTACGACAGCATCTGGACCGACGACAATATCGACCGCATGCGTGATAACCTGCCGCCTATGCCGAACCAGGACACACTGATCATTGTTGAAACGGCGAATGCTTACATTCCGGTCTTTGACTCGATCTATGGGGTAGATTTCCTCAAAGGCGAACATGTCTTTGAAAATTTCGTCTTTACACGCCCACGCTTTACCAATGAGGTTGCGGCAAATGTGTCGGGCGTTGTTGAAATTGAGGAAAATCCCGACGGGTCTGGCGAGATCGGTGAAATCGAGGACCCTGGCACAGGGGATTCCGGTGCGAGTGCGGAAAGCGCAACGAACTAGGACAGGGTGGGTTGGCATCTTAGTGCCTTCCACCCCGCCTTCGAATAACGAGGTGGCGCTGAAGGTCTGACCTAGCCGCGTTCTGCCACCATCACAGACAAAATCTCGGACATGAATTTGGTTTCGGCGGCGGATGTCATGCCGCCTATGCCAACGCGGCGTCCCAGGCGCCACCACAGCCCCGGCGCCCATCTATTTGCACCTGATTGCCGGGTTGTTACCAGAAAGCCATTCGACGGCTTGAAGGCAAACGCACCTCTTTCGACGGTTTCAATGTCTTCTATTGCGGCGATCGGCTGCCCTGCCCCGGTTCTGAGTTCGGTCTCAGTCAGCTCGATCCAATCCGAGGTTGCCTGCCACATGCGATAGGCCAGCCAAAAGGACGCCGCGCCTACCACAAACAGGAATGCCTGCCAGGATGGCTCCGGCGGCGCGGCAAGCGCGACGAAAACAACCAGAAAGCCCACGGTCGACAACATTCCGACACCCATCCACCGCCTGGGTGATGAGGCTTTGACCACGGCCAGAACTTCTTGTTGCATTTGTTGCTCTCCCACTTTGCAGTTGGGTTTAGCCACTTTCCCAGCCAAACAACAGAGGCGAACGCACCTGCTGAATTTCGCACAGGTTGCGTGTTTCAGCGCAAATTGACCCGCCATGGCGGTGCGGTACATCTTCCCCATAGCAACAGGAGCGCAGCAATGTCCCTCAGACCGACTTTGGAAACCCGAAAGGCCATACCGACGATGGAGGGGGCCGGCGTTAAACTGCACCGCGCTTTCGGCTTTCAGGACCCGTCAGAACTGGATCCTTTTTTGCTGTTCGACGACTTTCGCAATGAACGCCCGCAGGACTATCAGGCTGGATTTCCATGGCATCCGCATCGCGGGATCGAGACGATCACCTATGTCCTGTCCGGCTCGGTTGAGCATTCGGATTCACTTGGCAATAACGGAACACTTGGCGCGGGTGATGTGCAGTGGATGACGGCAGGGTCCGGAATCCTGCATCAGGAAATGCCCAAGGGGAGCCAAACCGGCCAAATGCACGGGTTTCAGCTGTGGGGCAATCTACCCGCGGCCCAAAAGATGACAACACCGCGATATCAGGACGTGCCGCGCAAAGAGATCCCTGAAATCACAGACGATGACGGAACCGTTGTCCGCGTGATCGTGGGGACGTTTTGGGGCAAGACAGGCCCAGTCGACGGCATCGCCGCCGACCCTCAGTATCTGGACATCCAAATTCCGGCAGGCGTGAAGAAGACCTTCCCCATAGACACCTACCGTCGCGCATTTGCATATGTATTCGAAGGCGCGGGCGCCTTTGCTGATGCCTCGCGGCCTGCGGGGGTCCTTTTGGAAAAAGAAGTTGACGGCCAAGAGGTGAACATTCGTGACATGTCGGGAGACCGAACACTGGTTCGGTTTGGGAGTGGTGACGAAGTGACCGTTCAGGCAGGTCCGGAGGGTGTCCGGTTCCTGCTGATTTCCGGCGCACCGATCAATGAGCCGGTCGCTTGGCACGGCCCCATCGTCATGAACACCCGGACCGAGCTGGAACAGGCTTTTCGCGAATTGCGCAACGGGACGTTTATTCGGCCGGCACATTGACTGCCCCTTAAGCAGTCATCGCCTTTCGGACCATGTCCCAATAGACGGCTTCAACCTCGTCCAGCGAAAGCCTCCCACCGGCGCGATACCACGTCATGACGCCGTTCAGCATGGCGATGACCGCCAATGTCGCAATCTTCGTATCCGCGACCGCAAAGATACCCGCCCGCTGACCTTCGCGCAAAATGGCCTCAAGCCCGTCTTCATACTTGCGGCGCAGATCCTCTATTTCGGCGAAGTTTTCGGGCGTGAGGTTCCGAAGTTCCATATAGGCGATGAATACCTCGTCAGGGCGCTGCAGGTGGAACCGGATGTGAAATCCGACAAACCGACGCAAAGCATCCTGCGGATCGCCAGTTTGCTTTTGCTCGCCATAGGCGGACAACAAATCCTGCATATGGTCGCGCATCAAACGGAACAGAAGGCTCTGCTTATCCGGGGTGTAATTGTACAATGCCCCGGCCTGCACCCCAACCTCGCCCGCAATTTTCCGCATAGAAACAGCAGCATACCCATGGCGCGCGAAAAGCCGAAGCGCTGCCTGCCGGATACGCGGGCCGGTAATGTCCGAGTGTGAGCCTTGTGTACGTGCCATGTATCCACCATATCTGAACGGATGTTCAGATAGAAGCCCGCTTGAAACGACCGGACAAAAAGTGCATCACGGATGCCAGTTGCCACAATAAGGTTTCATCATGAAGCCCCTTCTTCTTCTGCCCCTAGTTTTGCTCTGCCTAGGATGCACCAATTTTCCCGAGCTGAAAGACCGCGAAGGGCCAAATGTGCAATCGGCCCCCTACCCCAAATTAACCCCACTGGCAGATGTTTTCGCTGTGCCTGTTGACCCGCTGTACGAAGCGGCAGAGGTCGAAAGTGAACTGACCGACCGCAGCAAGGCGTTGAAGAAAAAGGCAACGGCATTGCAAAACGCTCAGACCAATTAATCCTCAGGTTTTCTGCCGCCCAGCATGGGTGTCGCGGATTGCGCCTCGGCGCCGAACCCGCTAAGGCAGCGGGAACGGGGAAACACCCCAGTTTAGGATATTCGAGCGGAAAGGAACCCACAGGATGACACAGGCGCTGCGGCTTGGAATTGCGGGCTTGGGAACTGTTGGTGTGGGTGTCGTCAGGATCGTGCGCCGCCATGCCGACCTGCTGCAGGCACGAACGGGTCGTCCCATCCAGATCACAGCGGTTTCCGCGCGTGACGCTGGCAAGGATCGCGGTGTGAACCTGTCGGATTATGCTTGGGAAACTGACCCTGTCGCATTGGCGCAGCGCGACGATATTGATGTTTTTGTTGAACTGATGGGCGGGGAAAACGGACCTGCCAAAGCCTCGGTCGAAGCGGCGCTAGCCAGTGGTAAGGATGTCGTCACCGCCAACAAGGCCCTGTTGGCCATTCACGGTCAGGAACTGGCCGAAATGGCCGAAGCCGCGGGCCGTGTGATCCGCTTCGAAGCGGCCGTGGCTGGCGGCATTCCAGTGATCAAATCCCTGACCGAAGGACTTGCGGGTAACGAAATCACCCGCGTCATGGGGGTGATGAATGGCACATGCAACTATATCCTGACCCGGATGCAATCGCAGCGGCAGGGATATAACGCCCTGTTCGACGAATGCGCGCAGCTGGGTTACCTTGAAGCCGATCCAAATCTGGATGTGGGCGGGATAGACGCCGCCCATAAACTGGCGCTGCTTGCCTCAATCGCATTCGGCACCAAACCGAATTTCGACGGGATCGAGATCGAAGGCATTCAGCAGATCAGTCTGGATGACATCGACCAGGCCCATGACATGGGATACCGGATCAAACTGTTGGGCGTGGCTCAGCGCACGGCACGGGGGCTTGAACAGCGGATGCAGCCGTGTCTGGTGCCCAGTGACTCGCCCCTGGGCCAGCTTGAAGGCGGCACCAATATGGTGGTGATCGAAGGCGACGCGGTCGAGCAGGTTGTTCTGCGTGGCCCCGGAGCTGGCGAAGGGCCAACGGCCAGCGCGGTGATGGGCGATGTCTGCGATCTGGCACGTGGGCTTCAGATTCCGACCTTCGGCCGCCCTGCCAGTTCGTTGCAGGACGCAGTGCCAGCGCTGACTGGCCGCCCTGCCCCCTATTATCTGCGTCTGGGTCTGCTGGACAAACCCGGCGCCTTGGCCAAAATTGCGGCCATCCTGGGCGATGCCGGGGTCTCGATTGATCGCATGCGCCAATACGCCCATGCGGAAAGCACCGCGCCGGTTCTGATAGTTACCCACAAAACCACCCGTGCCACGCTGGATGTCGCCTTGCTGGGCCTGCACGAGACCGATGTTGTTTCGGGCACACCGGTTGCTTTGCGGATTGAAGAGGTTTGACCCTTGCGGCCTGCACGATACGCAGGCTATGCCGGACAAGACGCCGATACTGACCTGAGGATAGTGAAAATGAGTGCTGCCAAGATCGATTTCAATGACCGCCTGTTGTCTCTGGGCCTGGCGAGGGTTGCGGAACAGGCTGCGCTTGCTTCGGCGTCGCTGGTTGGACGGGGCGATGAAAAGGCCGCTGACCAGGCTGCTGTGAATGCCATGCGCGAACAGTTGAACCTGCTGGATATCGCCGGTGTTGTCGTGATCGGTGAAGGCGAGCGCGACGAAGCGCCGATGCTGTACATTGGCGAAGAGGTCGGGTCCGGCAATGGTCCCGGCGTCGACATCGCGCTGGACCCGCTGGAAGGCACCACGCTGACCGCCAAGGACATGCCCAACGCGTTGACTGTCATTGCGATGGGTCCGCGCGGATCAATGCTGCATGCGCCGGACGTCTATATGGACAAACTGGCCGTTGGCCCAGGCTTCCCCGAAGGCGTTGTCAGCCTGGACATGAGCCCGCGCGAGCGTGTCGAAGCGCTGGCCAAGGCCAAGGATTGCGAGCCTGCCGACATTACCGTCTGCATTCTGGAACGCCCTCGGCATGAGGCTATGATTGCCGAAGTTCGCGAAACCGGTGCATCTATCCGCCTGATCACCGATGGTGATGTTGCTGGCGTCATGCACTGCGCCGAAAGCGAAGTCACCGGGATCGACATGTATATGGGCCAAGGCGGCGCACCCGAAGGTGTTCTGGCCGCCGCAGCGCTGAAATGTATGGGCGGGCAGATTTTTGGCCGCCTGCTGTTCCGCAATGATGACGAACGCGGCCGCGCCGCCAAAGCGGGCATCACCGATCTGGACCGCATCTATTCGCGCGATGAGATGGTAACCGCAGATGTGATCTTTGCCGCAACCGGCGTCACCGGCGGCTCTTTGCTGCCGCGTATCAAGCGCGAGCCGGGCTGGGTTGAAACCACCACTCTGCTGATGCGGTCGAAAACCGGGTCGGTTCGGCGCATGTCCTACCGCACGCCGACGTGGTCGCATAGCGACGGCTAATTTCTTGCGCCTGACCATCGTGCAGGGCTATCCATAGAAATGATAAGGCCGGGTCCGCGAGGGTCCGGCCTTGGCACATCAGGGGCAGGACATGAGCTTTCTTGGGGTTGAACATTCACTGTCAGCACGTCGCTGGGTCGGCCCCTCGGCGGATGTAGAGCGCGCGACCGAGATGCTGGTACAACAAGCCGGATTGCCTCGGGCCGTCTGTCAGGTTCTGGCCCGGCGCGGTGTTCCGGCAATGGAAGCTCCGGGATTTCTAGAACCCAAACTGAAAGAGCTATTGCCCGATCCGCGCGCGATGAAAGACATGGAAACCGCTGCAACGCGATTTCTGACTGCGGTCCGTCTAAAGCAGCGCATTGCGATCTTTGCCGATTATGACGTGGATGGCGGCAGCTCGGCTGCTCTGCTACTCACGTGGTTGCGTCAGATGGGCCTGCAGGCGACGCTCTATGTGCCTGACCGGATTGATGAGGGCTATGGCCCCAATGTCCCGGCGATGCAGGAACTGGCCGCCGCGCATGATCTGATTATCTGCGTCGATTGCGGAACCCTCAGCCATGAACCCATCGCCGCCGCAAAGGGGGCCGATGTCATCGTCCTGGACCACCACCTTGGTGGTGAAACTTTGCCCGATTGCGTGGCCGTGGTGAACCCGAACAGACAGGACGAAAGCGGCGATCTTGGCTATTTTTGTGCCGCCGCCGTCGTGTTCCTGATGCTGGTCGAGGCCGGACGGCAACTGCGCGAAGCGGGTGCAAAAGGGCCTGACCTGATTGCAATGCTAGACCTTGTGGCGCTGGCCACGGTGGCGGACGTGGCCCCGTTGATCGGTGCAAACCGCGCGCTTGTGCGTCAGGGGCTGAAGGTCATGGCGCAACGACAAAGACCGGGGTTGGTGGCGCTGTCGGATGTGGCGCGGATGGATTCCGCGCCCAACAGTTATCATCTGGGGTTCATGCTGGGCCCGCGCGTCAACGCAGGGGGCCGGATCGGCCAGGCCGATCTGGGTGCCCGGCTGCTCAGCACCGATTCAACCCATGAAGCAGAGGCTCTGTCCCAACGGCTGGACGAGTTGAACACCGAGCGGCGCGATATTGAAAATGCGGTTCGGGCAGCCGCCATGGAACAGGCCGAAGAACGGGGCCTTGATGCGCCCTTGGTCTGGGCGGCCGGGGAAGGCTGGCATCCGGGCGTTGTCGGCATCGTCGCGTCGCGCCTCAAAGAAACCGCCAACCGCCCGGCCATCGTCATCGGTCTGGACGGGGATGAGGGCAAAGGATCGGGCCGATCAGTGACCGGTGTCGATCTGGGTGCCTCGATTCAGCGGCTGGCGGCGGAAGGTCTGCTGGTCAAGGGCGGCGGCCACAAGATGGCGGCTGGCCTGACGGTCATGCGTGATCAGCTGGAACCGGCGATGGAACGGCTCAGCGAATTGCTGGCAAAACAAGGGGCAGGTCAAACCGGCCCTGCTGACCTGAAACTGGAAGGCACACTTATGCCCGGCGCGGCCACTGTCGATCTGATTGAACAGATTGAAAAAGCAGGGCCTTTCGGCGCCAGTGCTCCGGCTCCGCGGTATGCCTTTCCGGACTTACAGGTGCGCTTTGCCAAGCGGGTCGGCGACTCCCATCTGAAGCTGTCGCTATCGGACGGGGTGGGTGCCGGGTTGGATGCCATTGCGTTTGGCGCCTTTGACGGACCAATGGGGGAACGGCTGACCAATCACGGCGGCGCGCGCTTTCATTTCGCCGGACGACTTGAGGTAAACACATGGGGTGGACGGCAAACCGTACAACTCAGATTGGAAGATGCCGCCGAGGCGATCTAAGGCCGCATTCGCCACCGCCAAAAAACTTTCACAACCCTGCGTTTTTCGGCTTGCGGGGGTCAGAGTGAAACCGTAAAAGGCCCCCCACAAGCTAGCGTGGCCCGTTCGTCTATCGGTTAGGACGCCAGGTTTTCAACCTGGAAAGAGGGGTTCGATTCCCCTACGGGCTACCA